>NZ_JBQFRN010000002.1:0-539005 GCF_056537445.1 Ruegeria sp. CF1
CCCATCGCGATGGAAGACGGCCTGCGCTTTGCGATCCGCGAAGGCGGCCGCACCGTCGGCGCCGGCGTCGTCTCGAAAATCATCGAGTAATCACAGTAGTCGGGCTTTGGCCCGACAAATCGGTGAACTAAAGAAGGCCGCTCCAACTGGGGCGGCCTTTTCTCATCCATTCTTCTCGGCGCATTGAGATTATTCGTCGAATAATCTCGGGCAAGCTGAGTTCATTGAACAAAACAGCTGTCGATCTCGCATTCTTAATCTACCGTCCACTCCAAACGAAGACTGAACTCCCAGCTCTCTATTGCAACAGCAAAGGTGACGCGCAAATCAAGCGCGTCCCGGCGATCAGGGGAGACTAAGATGTTTGGTTTTGAATTTCTAAACTATGGAACGCAAATCCTTCACAGCAAGGATTTGGACGATATGAGAGCCGCTGTTCTCGGTGACGACGAACAGGAAGTTGAGTGCAAAATCAGCGACTTTTGCCGAGAGCGCAAGCGATTTGATATCAAGCTTGCTGAAATGTCGGACAGCATGGCGAGAGGAGCGACCTCGGTCAAAACCAGCGCAGACGCGGCCTAACGGCGCAATAGTCGTTTCACGCCGGGTTTTGGGTTCAAATGCTCTTTGCCCATGGCTCACGCCCGACCATCCGGTCGGCCTCGGCGGTGATGTCGTTCATATGCTGCTCAAGGCTCAGACGAAGGGCCTCAATCTGCTCTTCGCTGGCCTTGCGTGGAACTGGATCGGTCCATTCGCGGCACAGAAATACGCCGTCGTTGCGCCAGGGGCGAGGCATCAGCAGACGATCCCAAGTTCCGGCTTCGCGCCCGTGCCGCGCGGAATAGGTGATGCCGAAAACTCGTTTACCTGATGTGCGAGCCCAGACCAGCGGTACGGTCGAGGATACCCGCTCGGGTCCGCGAGGGCCGTCGGCGGCAATGCCAATCGAGATACCCTGTTTCATCTTTCCCAGCACTTCGCGCGACAAAGCGACGTGGCGCTTGCGGCTGGACATTGCAATTGTATCCATCCCGAACAGCTTCTGCACTCGCCCCACCATGCTACCCGCGCGCGCTGCCGAAGTGATCGAGCAGATGCGGCCCTTGTCCAGAGGGAAGAAATATGGCGATTGTGCCAGTCTCTGGTGCCACAGCACCACGATGACCGGTTCGCCCTGTTCGGCCAGTTGATCCAGCTCTTCGTAACCGATGCGCTGCCAGCGTGTGTTGCGATGCACCAACCGGATATAGCTTGCGATCCGTCGCGCGACCCAGTTCAGCACGGCTTCGCTGTCTGCGATTTTCTTGCGGATGCTCAAGGCTGCGGTCCTCCTGCTGGCCGAGCCTTGTCTTAAAGAACTGCGCGCCGGGCGCAACTTTTTTGTCAGCGGTAAAGTGTTCGGAAAACTCAAAAAGCCTCTTGAGTCCGCTGCGCCTCTGTCATATCTGATGGCCCAGCCTAGGGGTATAGCTCAGTTGGTAGAGCGACGGTCTCCAAAACCGTAGGTCGCGGGTTCGAACCCTGCTGCCCCTGCCATTTCCCACCGGACAAGCGAAATTCCTGCAACAGAGGCGCGGGCTTGGTGCATACGTGTGGCGCAATTCACTTGACGTGTGCGGCAATAAAGAAAAAGCTTGATCAAGGCTGAAGGAAAAGCCATCAGGACTGTCCAGCTAATGTGCTAAAGTCGTTCGGCTTTTGTGTCACAATATGCAAGCCTGACCGGGTAGGGGAACCCGGAGACGATCGGGGACAACGGGGATAATGACAGAGATCGACGCATTCCTTGAAGAACACGGGCTGTCGAAATATGCGCCGGTATTCGCGTCGAACGAAGTTACATTGGCCGATCTCGCACATCTCTCCGAACATGATTTGATCGACCTTGGGCTGCCACTTGGACCAAGGCGCCGATTGATGGCCGCATTGGGGCAGGCGCGGGATGCCAATCCGACCCCGGTGCAAGGCAGCGGGAAGATTGTCGCCGAGCGGAGGCAACTGACAGTTATGTTTGTTGATCTGGTTGGCTCGACTGCCATGTCCGAGCGGCTTGATCCCGAAGACTTGGGGGAGCTGCTTCGGCGGTTCAAGGAAATTTGCTCGACCTCGGTTGCTCGCTTTGGTGGACATATCGCCGATTTCATGGGTGACGGGGCGATGATCTATTTCGGGTATCCTCACGCGGTGGAAGATGCGGCCTCGCGCGCCGTTCATGCGGGTCTGGATATTCTTGAAGGATTGAATCGCATGGAAGGCCAGGAGCGTCTGACTGCGCGGATCGGTGTTTCGACCGGTCTTGTCGTTGTGGGCGAGATCCATGGCGAAGGGTTGAAGGAACATGACGTGGTCATGGGGCGTACACCCAATCTGGCAGCACGTTTGCAGAGTTTGGCCGAGCCCAATACACTGATCATCAGCCCGTCCACTCGCAGATTGGTGGGCAATGCATTTGAACTGCAGGATCGCGGGTCTTTCGCACTGAAAGGGTTTTCGGAACCGATACAAGCCTGGAGCGTCACAGGGCAGGCGCGGATCGAGCGCAGATTTGACATAATGCCTGATGCCGGTTCTGGTCGGCTCATTGGGCGCCAGGCAGAGTTCCGCAAGCTGACCGACAAATGGAATGAGGCAAGTCAGGGCGCTGGACAATCGGTTCTTGTCACTGGCGAGGCAGGGATCGGCAAATCACGCCTGATTGAGGGGCTTAGCCAAGAAGTGCTGGATCAAGGTGCGCTTCGCCTGAACTTCCAGTGTTCGCCCTTTCATGCCAACTCGGCACTTTATCCGATCATTCAGCATCTGGAACGCGCCGCAGGATTTGCGCCGACAGACAACGATGAGGATAAACTGGGAAAACTCTCATACCTCTTGCGCCATCACCCGCCTGAGCATGTGCGCCTGATCGCCGATTTGTTGAGCGTTGATGCTGATGCTACGCTGGGGCCTCTCGACCTGCCGCCGCAAGTGAAGCTTGAGAAGACGTTGGAGGCAGTGACAGAACAGCTTGCAACGTTAGCGCGAGAACGACCGGTGTTGCTGTTGTTCGAAGATGCGCATTGGGTTGATCCGACCACTTTGTCTCTTACAGATCGGGTGATCGAACATATTCGGGACCTACCGGTGCTGATCGTCGTAACAGCACGTACCGGTTTCGATCCGGGTTGGGGTCACCACAACAATACCCTGCGTATACCTCTCAAGCGTTTGACCAATCGGGATGTGGCTGAGATCGTAGCTGAGGTGGCGGGGGGGCACCCTGTACCACCCGAGGTTTGCGACCTTATTGCGGCCAAGACGGATGGCATTCCGCTTTATGTCCAGGAAGTGACCCGCGGTCTTTTGGAATCGGGGCAATTGCGCTTGAGCGACAAGGGGTATGTCGTGCGCGGCCCCCTGCCATCGCTTTCAGTTCCCAGCACGTTGCAGGATTCGCTGATGGAGCGTCTAGACCGTTTGGGCAAGGCCAAAGAAGTGGCGCAAACCGGCGCCGTGTTCGGGCGGCAGTTCTCGATCGCGTTGCTGGCCTCTGTTTCGTTTCTGTCTCCGACGGTTCTGCAGGCCGGACTGGAACAGCTCTCATCGGCCGGGATCATTCTTCAAGCCCCGGATGCGGCAGAGGATGAGTTCATCTTCCGCCACGCATTGATTCGCGACATGGCTTATGACAGCCTGCTGCGCACGGAACGGCAGTCGCTGCATGACCGCGCGGCGGGTGCGTTGCTAGAGAACCAGCCGCAACTGGCCCAGACTCAGCCCGAGGTTCTGGCACAGCACTACACGTTGGCCCAACGCGCGGATGAGGCCGTGATGCACTGGCAAAGCGCGGGGCGTCGAGCGATCGAACGCTCGGCCCAGGCTGAGGCGTTGACCCATCTGTCGAAAGCTCTGGATCAGCTTGCCGATCTGCCAAAGAGCCGTGCACGGGATTTGCAAGAGATCGACATCCAGATCCTGCGTGCCGGTGTCCTGCGCTCAACAAGCGGTATTTCGGGGGATGCGACGGGTGAGGCCTATGGGCGTCTGCGCGAACTATGTCACCGAGCTGACGAGACCGAGCGGCTGTTTCCTGTGCTCAACGGGCTATATGCATTCCATCTTGTGCGTGCCGAATATCGATTGGCGAAAGGCGTGGCTGCGCAGATCCTCGATCTGGCGGCGACAAGCGGCAAGACCGAACACCGCATGGTCGGTCATCGCGCCATGGGGGCGGTGCAATTGCATCTGGGCAACCTGTCAGATGCAAAGCGCCATCTTGAGCAAGCTTGGGCGCTTTATGATTTTGATCAGCACAGCCAGCTAGCCTATGTCTATGGAACGGATCATGCCGCGATTACATCAGCATTTCTGGGCACATGTTATTGCCTGATGGGTCGGCATCAAGATGCCCTGCAGGTGCAGAATACAGCGCTGGAATGGTCCAAGAACCTCAAGCACGCGCATAGTGTGGCGCAGATCTTGGTTTACATGTGCAAGGTTCACCTGCTGGCGCGCGACATCCCTGCATTGCAAAGGGATGTTAAGGCGCTGTCCGAAGTCGCCGAGGAGCATTCGCTACCCTTTATGGCGACAATTGCGCGGCTATGGGAAAGCTGGGCAAAGGCGACCACGACCTCTGAAGTCGAACATATCGAGGACCTGCGTCAGGCGTCGGAAGACTGGTGGTCGGTTGGGGCCGGAAATTACAAGACTTTCTTCCCTTCGCTGATTGCCGAGATTCAGACAAACGCCGGCCATCACGACGCTGCGCATCAGACTCTGACGCACGCCAGAGATGTTCTGAGCAAAACCGAAGAGAAATGGGCCGAGGCCGATCAACTGCGTATTGAGGCCGCCCTTGTAGCCAAGACCGGGGGCGATCCTGAACCACTGCTGTTGCGTGCTATCGAAACAGCGCAAAGGCAAGGCGCGCGGCTTTACGAGCTTCGTGCGGCGGTCGCGTTGGCGGAGTGGCGGCAACACCGAGGCGAACCGGTTGGTGAGGCGTTGAATTCGGTCATGTCGCATTTCCATCAAGATGCCCAACTGCCGGACCTCAAAGACGCACGAGCGTTGATGGAAACGATTACTTGACCCGAAGGCCAACTTACTGCCAGCTTGGGCGCGGGCAGAGTTGGTATGATACCTGAATTTCGACTTTTAAGCGCTGGGTCACCAGTCCGGCGCCCCGCTCTTGTGGTATGAGGAGACCTAATGCGTAAGATCAGCAAAACACTTCTGGCCAAGGATGTATTGGCGCAAAGCCGTACCGATCTGGCGCTGCAGCAGTACCATTCGATCACGCCCGATGAGATACGTGAATTTGAGAAGAAACTGATCGGAACGGTCACTTTGCCAACCGACGCGGATTACAACAATGACCGGCAGGTTTGGAATCCGGCTTTCCAGGACTACCCAGAGATCATCGTCTATTGCGAGACCATTCAGGATGTACGCGCCAGCCTTGCTTTCGCGCGCGAGCATGATCTGTGGGTTGTTGCGCGGTCAGGGCGTCACAGCACGGCGGGGTATTCGGTCAATAACCAGATGGTGCTGGATACCAGCCGAATGCGTTACGTGACCGTCGATCCAAAGGTGCCGATGGCCTATGTCGGTCCGGGCACACCGTTCAAGATGCTGAATTCGGAGTTGAACTCTTATCACCTGCACGTGCCGGGCGGGGCCTGTCAGGATGTCTGCGTGGCGGGTTTCATGATGGGCGGCGGCTATGGCTTTACCTCACGCCGGCTTGGGATGGCTTGCGACAGCGTTCTGGGTGTCACCGTGATGCTGTGGGACGGCAGTATCGTGATCGCGGACAAAGACACGAACTCCGACCTCTTCTGGGCCATACGAGGTGGGACCGGCAACAACTTTGGTGTGTTGCTGGAAATCCGCTACCAGCTGCACCAGCTGTATGAAGTCTGGGGTTGCCACATCACATGGCCGTTGGACAAAGCCGCCAAGGCACTGGAGTACCTGCAGGCCAACTACATGCGCACCTGCGAAGATGACCGTTTCGGGGCTTATATCTTTCTGGCCTATCAGGGAGATCGAAAGGTACTGCTGGTGTCGGCGCTCTATGATGGCACGTCCGAAGAGGGGAACGCGTTTGTTCAGCCCCTGCTGAGCGATGAAATCGGCGGCGAGATGGGTGAGGACGACCAGAACTATGGCACCTATCAAGAAATCAACTCATGGCTGTATGACGACAAATATGACATCCCCGTCGTCCCCGATCAGGCGCGTGAAGATAAGCAGGCCGGATATATTGAACGCCAGCTCAACGAAGCCGAATGGCAGCGCGTCGTAGACTACCTCGACAGCACGCCCAACGCTTATGGCGCTGTGGCCATCGAACCCTATGGGGGGGCGATCAATCGGATGCCGTTGGGCAAACAAGGCAATGCCTTCATTCACCGTGATGTGTCGCTGAACTTCTACGTCGATGTGTTCTGGGTGTCGGAAGAAGAAAAAGAGATCGTTGTGCCGTGGCTCGACGGATTCATGGAGCTGATGACCGAAGAGGGCTATTTCATTGACCGCGTCTATCAGAACTATCCACGGCGGACCCAGAAGAACTATCGCTGGCAATACTGGGGCGAGTATTTCAACTCTTTGCTGTTCGTGAAGCAGAAATTCGACCCGCATAATTTCTTCCATTATCAGCAGAGCATTTCGCCGGTGCCGGATGACGCTCCGCCAGACATCATCCGAGATACGTCCAAGTCGATCTTCGACGACCCAACGATCACATACGAGAGCTATTCGAACCCCTGAAAGCGGGGGCTGCCAAGGCCAAACGGGGGAGGGCCCAGTATGGACACGATCCAAGAGATTTTCTTTCTGCCACCCATGGCGGTTGCTCGCCTGGGACCGGGCGAGACACCGCTGGAAAGCTATGAGTGGCAGCAGGACATGGATGCCCATGGCAACAACAAAACGGTCATCCGCTCGAACATAACCCTGCGCGAGATCGAAGATGGCAGTGTCACCGCCTATCTTCCCGATCCCGACACGATCCGCTTTCGCGACGAAGGCGGCGCGCTGCGTCCGGTTGCCCCGTTCTTTGAGCTGTGGGCGCGGATGCATGATGCCGAGACGGGCGAGGAATATGAGACACCGGTGACGCTCGATCTGCTCGACGATCAGGGCCTGTCGCTGCAAAACGTGCGCTATTCGGTCACCGTCGGGAACACCAAGGCCGAGCGCCGGACTGGCGACGCGGCTTGCGGGTTTCGTGCACGGGTCGAGATTGCGGGACAGGATTTCACCCCGAAACCCCTGCTGGCCTTCAGCCCGTATACGTCCGAACAACAGCCGATGGTCTATGAGCATAACCCGATCCCGCTAGGCTCAATCCGTGTGATGCATCCTGTGCAGGGTCATGATGAACCGGTCGAAGGGGAGTTCATCGACCGCAGCATCCTGCGCCTGCGCTTTATGCCTCCGAAAGGTGAGGTTTATGGCCCGCCTGATGCTGCATACGGTCCGGCGACGCTGGCCGTACCGGGCTATCAGAACGACCCGCCGAAATCGGAATATGGTCGCATCCACGAAATCGTGCCCGAACAGAACCGCATCCTGAACCCCGACACCCCTTGGTCGAAATGGATCATGATGTCCGGCACCTCGGACGACCCTGAGCCGCACGATAGTTACGACGGTGCCCGTGTGGGCAATGACCAATCCTGGGGAGTGGCCGATGACACCAGCGATGGCGTGATCGAGGCGACGCTGGCAGTACGTGGCGAACGCCTGACCGCGCGCGCCACGATCATGACCGGACCACCCGATTTTGCACCTGATGCGCGGCCGTTCTACAGCCTTGAGGATGATCTGGCCGATCGTGATCTATCGCTAATCTCGGTAACTGAAGAAAACTACATCCAGGCCAAAGACGAGGTGGTCGATATCTTCCGCCGCGCCTTCGAGACCAACAGCCTGATCAACCTCGACGATATCCGCGCGCAAGGTTTGAAGGACAATGCCAAATTACAGGCGAAAACCGGGATTTCCCCGACGCCGGGCCTGCCGTCAACCGATGCGAAATCCATGACGGAGGAGGATGCAAGGCCGCCGGACAAGATCGACGAACTGATCCGCCCGCAACCGATCTCGGTCTTTTCGAACTCCGTGCCGAATGATCGGCTGCCCTATACAGTGGCGACGAAGTTCGTGCATGAGCAGTTGATTGACGAGGCCAACCTGCTGGATTTCCTACGCCGTCGCCCGGATTTCGTTAAAACACTGCTGCGTCCACCATATGGTATCCTGACCGAGCTTGAAACCGACCCGAACCCTGATCAAAATCCGAACCCGGATTTTCGCGATCCTCGGATTATCCGCGACTCGATGCACGACGCGCGGATGCCGCCCTATATGCGCGATTCCAACTATTACCCACTGTCGCTGTCGCGCAGGCAGTACCATCTGGTGATCTCGTTCATCGACTATCTGGTTGCACAGGAAACGGAGGCTCAGAATGTCTGATCAGCCCGGCCAAATTCGCGTTAAACCCCGCAACCTGACCGCCCGCGCGGCCTATAAGGTACCGGGCAACCCCGACAACACGCGACTGGACGGATCGGTGGGGAATTGCTTTCCCGGTCTGGAAATGGATGTGCGCAACCTCGACCGCCGCTTTTTCCCCGGTCTGGTGTTCAACGCCGCGCGGGTGCCGCTGAACCCCGTGCCCGTGGCGCCGAAGAATTCGCAGGGCTTCCATCTGGTTTTTGTGGACTATTTCTACGACCCGATGCTGCCTGACAACAGCCCCGAGGAGTGGGTGCAGACGCTGTTGGAGGCCTACAGTGGTGACATTGGCGCAAAGCTCAGCCAAGGTCGCTGGTTCCTGTCCTGGGTCGAACAAAGCGGCAAGCGGATCACCTTTCAGGAGAAAGACGGCACACCCTATGACGGGCTGATGATTTGGCGGTTCATCCGCAGTCTGGAACATGGTGATGACAAACCGGTCAGCATTGCTCTGGAACGGCGCAATCATGAGGGCATCGTGGATACCGAGCAGGTCGTCCTGCACGGATTCCGCCGCCAGTACCGGACCGAGGCGGGGGTCTTCAGCGAAGCCTATGATCCCGGAGAATTGACGCAAAGCCTGTGCAACCCGTGGTCCCATGACTTCCGCGACTGCGGCTGCCACTACTGGCCCTCGAACCATCCCGATGTGGTGATGGCCGAGGTTGCACATGACGATCAGTTACCCTCGGGTCAGTCAAAGAACCCGATCGAGGCCGAGACCTATCTGGATTGGCTGCGCTCGGACAAGTCTCCGTCCGGTAACGTCGCGGCGCTGAATACGGTCGAACAAAACCGCCCCTACCAGATTGACCATTATCAGGTAAATCAGATGTGGAGCGAATTGCCTATCGTCGTTGAAGGCCGCGAAACGGGCGAGGTTTATGAAGTTGATCCCGAAATGCCAGGCGTGGAGCCCTATGACACGCCGCAGGCGATGATCGAGGACCTCAAGACGCGTCTGGCCGCGATGGAGATGACACTGAGCCTGCAATATCTCTATGCCTATTTTTCGTTGGCGGATCCCGAAACGGCGGATACCCGAAAATGGCCGACGCTGAAAGACGATCTGATATTTGCCCGGCGTTCGGTGCTGGAGGTCGCGATTGGCGAGATGACCCATATGCGCTGGGCGAACCAGTTGCTTTGGGAGCTTGAGCCCGAGGGGTATGAACCCATCTTGACCCCGTCTGAAACCTTGCCGGCGGGCAAGGGTAAGACGCAGCCGCGCGCACTGAGGCCACTAACGGCCGAAGCGCTTGCGGATTTCATCGAGATCGAGCGCCCCGGAGGCTTTATTGACCGCGCTTATGCACAATGTGTGGCGACTTTGGAGCAGGAGGATTTGTTCCCGGAACGCCGCCTTTATGCGCTGGCGGTACGGATCGACACCGACGGGGACGAGCACTTCCTGCGCTTCAGTCAAATGAAGGACGTTTTGGCCAAATACGATACGGGAGAAGGCACGCCTGCCTATTTGCGTCAGATTGAAGTTGGCACTGAAGAGGAGGCCAGGACGGCGCTGGAACTCTACGCTAAGGTCAAGGATGGGTTAGCCAACGCCTATGCGCTTGAAGCGGATGGCAAATTTGAAGACTCCCAGGCCTACATCCAGCAGGTGCGCGATGACATGAAGCTGTTCCGCGTCGAGGGCGAAGCGCTGGCCGCCAAGGGGATTGGCATCCCGTTCTGGACGGAGGGTAAGGCGTGATCCCACCCGCCGCGCAGGTGCATTTCTATGACACAGGGCATGGAGATCACATGCTGGCCGTTGATGGATCGCGCGTGTTTGATGTGCCTGAGGGGACGGCGGACCAATTCGCAACGATGGACAAGAGAAGTCAGAGCGCTTTCCTCAGGTCCATGGGATTGGATGGAACACCTTTCATCGATGACACGCCGCCTCAGAGTATGCCCGTGAGGTCGCTGTCACTGGCAGTGGCGCAGAAATGCAATCTGGCTTGCACTTATTGCTATGCTGCAGGGGGAGAATTTGGCGGACCCGCGCGGAATATGGAATGGGAAGTCGCCAAGGCTTCGGTTGATCGGCTGGTGGCCGAAGCCGAACCCGGTGTGCGGATCAACCTTGCCTATTTGGGTGGAGAACCTCTGATCAACCGCGATCTGGTGCAACGCACTACGGAATATGCCGTCGATCAGGCGCAGGCCAACGGGTTGAGCGTCGGGTTCTCGATCACAACCAACGGGACCCTGCTACGCCCCGAGGATGCGGCGTTTTTCGAAGCGCATGGATTTGCTGTCACCATCAGTCTGGATGGCGTGGGCGAGGTCCATGACAAGCTGCGCCCAAATCGTGGCGGTCGGGGTAGTTTTGATACGATCCTGAAGCGGGTCGAGCCTTTGCTGGCAGCTCAACACCGTATGCAGGTTGGTGCCCGGGTAACGGTTACGCCGAAGAATATGAACCTGCCAGAGACGCTGGATCGGTTTGTGGGAATGGGATTTCATTCGATTGGATTCTCGCCCATGCTGGCCTCGCCCAACGGTCAGCATGAACTGAACCGGAGTGATTTGGACGAGATGCTATCGCAGATGATCCGTTGCGGCGAAGTTTTCGAGGCGGCGGTAATCGAAGGGCGGCGCTACCCTTTCTCGAACATGGCAGCGGCGATGCAGGAGATCCACCGAGGCACCCACCGGCCCTATGCCTGCGGGGCAGGGGGCGGGTATTTTGGCGTGTCTGCTGATGGCGGCCTGTTCGCCTGCCATCGCTTTGTTGAAGACGAAGCCGGAGCCATGGGCAACGTCTATGATGGCCCCGACCTACGGCGCGAGAACTGGTTGGCGGATCGGCACGTGCACACGCAATCCCCGTGCGGCACCTGCTGGGCGCGGTATCTATGCGGCGGCGGGTGTCATCACGAAGTCATCCATCGCGGACGCCCCGCTTGCGACTACATTCGAGGTTGGTTGCACTATTGCCTTCAGGCCTATGTCCGCTTGTCCGAAGCACGTCCGGATTATTTTGGCGTGTCCGCACGGGTGGCCTCTGCCTGAACGGATGGAGATTGAGACCGAAATCTGCGTGATCGGAGGCGGCCCGGCAGGTAGCGCTGCTGCGCTGAGGTTGGCTCAGCTAGGTCGGCGCGTCTGCCTGATCGAGCGGCAAACGTTCCCGCGCCAACATGTCGGCGAGTCATTGCCGCCATCAATCTGGCCGATCCTGAACCTGTTGGGGGTCGACGAAACCGTTACCCAAGCCGGTTTTCTGCGTGCAAGCGGATCGCTTTTGCATTGGGCTGGAGCGTTCGAACGTCGCGGCGTCGACGGTGATCACCCCGGACTATTGGTTGACCGGGGCCAGTTTGATGCAGTGCTGTTACGTGCAGCACAAGCGGCAGGGGCGCAGGTCGTCCAACCCGCGCGCGCATACCGCCCCTTGCGCCAGCAGTCTGGTTGGGAGATTCCCGTTCGGACCGACACGGGCGCCTTTCGGATCCAGGCACAAATCCTGCTGGACGCAGCGGGACGGCAAGCCGGGCTGGGCCGCAGGTTTCGCCCTGCATCCCAACCTTTGTTGGCGCTTTATGCTTATTGGCACGTGCCGCCGGGCTTTGGCCCGCAAGCCCGGGTCGAGGCGGGACAAGGGCATTGGTATTGGGGCGCGTTGTTACCGGGAGGAGTGGTCAACGCAATGGTTTTTGTCGATCCCGACGCCTGCATCGGGCTGCAACCCGCAGATCGACGCGATCTCTATCTGAATCTTCTGGCCCGTTCGACATTACTGGCACCCTGTCTGGAACAGCGCCGTATCGGGCCTGTGCGGCGGGCGGATGCGACCAGCCAGGCCGAGACAACACCACCAACGCGCGACCTTCTGCGGGTCGGAGAGGCCAGCTTCGCGGTCGACGCGTTGTCGTCGCAGGGGGTGCAATTGGCGATGGGGCAGGCGGTGCAGGCCGCAGCTGTGGTGAACACGCTTCTGACAACCCCCGAACATAGCGATCTGGCCTTGTCTTTTTATGCGGATCGGCAATTCGAGCGTGTGCAGACCCATGCAGCGCTTGCAGCCGATTTCTATGCACGGCAGCATGCTGTCGATCCTTCGCACTTCTGGGCTGAGCGCGCAAAGCCGTTGGATTGGGTAGAGTCTCCAGCGTTCGATCCAAACACGGAGGCGTTGCGTGATGATCAGCCCCTGATCCTGTCACCTCAGGCCAAGCTCATCGCTTCCGGCGTGCAAACCGCTTCGCATATCGAACCCGGCCTTGTCATAGGGCACCCGAATCTTCCAAGGCCAGTTGCCAATCTGGAGGGCGCAATGCTGGGACCGTTGTTAGAGCGGCTGGGCGCCCCGACAACCACTTTGAACATCATCAAGAGCTGGTCAGAGGTTTTGGCCACACACACGGCGTCGCGCATTCTGCGCTGGCTTTGGTATCATCGCATCGTGATCCCCGCCGCTGATCAGGCTTAATCGAGGTTTCCTCGGCGCGTTGAATCACCTAAAGTCCGCCGCAACGCCAACCGCCAAGAAACAAGAGGTCGCATGTCGCGTTTTGATGGGTATTTCCTGCGGCAATTGCTGGTGCTGTTTGGCTTTTTCACCCTTGTGCTTGTCGGGGTGTTCTGGATCACGCGTTCAGTCAGCCTTTTTGATCGGGTCATCAGCGGCGGCCAATCGGCGATGGTATTCCTGGAGTTCACGGCGTTGACCTTGCCGACGCTGATCCGGACGGTCATGCCCATGGCTGTGTTTGCGGCCGCTGTTTACGCCACCAACCGTTTGAGCCGCGAAAGCGAGATGACGGTGATGCTGGCAACAGGCTCCAGCCCGTGGCGACTGGCGCGTGCGGTCTTGGTGTTCGGGCTCAGTGCGGGACTGATGATGGCTGTCATCAGCGTCTTTTTGCGACCTGCATCGGTTGATCAACTGGAATTAAGACAGGATGAAGTTGCCGGAGATGTCACCGCACAGCTGTTGAATGAGGGCGAATTCTTGCATCCAGCAGAAGGTGTAACCGTCTATATCGGCGATATCGATTTGGACGGAACGCTGCGCGAAGTCTTCGTCTCGGACCGTCGCGATGGGATTAACCCTGTCAGTTATTCCAGTGCTACGGCCTATCTGGTCAATCAGGCTTCGGGCATTCATCTGGTTATGCTGGATGGGATTGCGCTGCGGTATGATCAGGCTGGTAACACGCTGTCATCCACGTTGTTCGAAGACGCCTCTTACGACATTTCCGAACTGACCCAGAATTCGAGTATGGGCCATCGCAGCCTTGAAGCCATCCCGACGGTCGAGTTGATCTGGGATCGCGAAGCGGTCTCAGTGAAAGATGATCACAGCATCGGCCATCTGGTGGATGAGCTGCACCAGAGGTTCTCGTGGATTGCGATATGTATTGCGGTCGCATTGGTCGGATATTCGACCCTGATGCTGGGTAGCTTTTCGCGCTTTGGGCTTTGGCCTCAGATCCTGGGTGCCTTTACCATTCTGGTCCTGCTTGAGGGGGTTCGGGGATTCGTATCCCCGTTCGTCATCAATGATCCCAGACTTTGGGGCTTGCTGTATCTACCCGCCGTTATGGGCGTGCTTGTGTCGGTTCTGTTTTTACTGGCCGCGGGGCGACCCTTGCTGCGAAAAAGGGTTCGAAACGGAGCACCAAAGCCGTCACCGGTCTGAAGTCAGCGGCGAAGTTCCTCCAGGCACTGCAGGATGTTTTCAACTTCTTGACTGTCCGAACGGACCACCAAATACAGCGGTAGCATTAAGTCGCGCGCATCTTTCTCGCGCAACAGCTCGCCCGAGTTCAGATGCTGAGTGATGACATAGTCCGGGAAATACCCATACCCGCCACGCTGTAGGAGATAGCGTAAAGCCATCAAGCAATTACCCAGAAAGATAGTTTGCCCTGTCGCGAGACGCGCTGTGGAACGGACATGATCCCGGTAGGTCTCGCCCAGTTCTATGTTGACAAATACCCGTTCAGCGTCGGTGTTCGCATCCTTCTTGCTTTGAACCAAAGACAGCCGTTCGGGCGCAAGTTCGTGGAATACCACGCGCCGGTCCGTAGGTTTTTCATGGGTCAGCGCGGCGTCAAGTACGTGGGTCGCAACGGCGTCGACCATATCCAAATCATGGTCGTAATTCAGGGTTAAAAGCAATTGTCCAAACCGTTGTTCAAAGCGAACAGCAAGGTCCACCAGTAACGGATCCCACACGCTCAACTGGGCACCCAGACGCAGTGCCAACCGATTTTGAATCTGTTCAGGCAGGTCGTTGGCGGCGAACGACCACAGCGACAGCATCTGTTCAGCATAGGGTTTGAATTGGCGACCGTACTCGGTCAATACCGTTCCGCCGGCCCCGCGCGAGAACAGCGGTTTGCCTGTTGCGTCTTCCAGGGCCCTGATCCGGGCGCTGACCGCGGTTTGTGTGATGTTCAATTTACGGGCCGCTGAGTGAAACCCGCCGGTTTCGGCAACGCACAAAAAAGTTTCCAGAGATTTGGTTTGCATACCGAAAGTATTTTTTGATCGTATTGATAAAATCAATTCATTTTTTTGCCTGCAACTGCCGCCTTAAGGTGATTGGATGAATGCAGCCAAAGGATTCGCACCATGCTGGACAAGAGCCACAAACCCACCTGGACCAGTTTTGAAGAGGCAACCAAGGCCGATTGGGATGCGGTCATGGACTATGAAGAGGCTTATAACGCGGAGTTACCGGATCGTATTCTCGATGCTATCCGTTCACTGGACGAAGAGTGGACACCTTATCCGGTGAACCGATATCAGCACAGCCTGCAGGCTGCGACACGTGCTTATGAGGACGGTGCGGATGAAGAGTTGATTGTGGCGGCCTTGATCCATGACACCGGCGATATCCTGTCGCCCTATAACCACGGAGAACTGTCAGCGGCGATGATGAAGCCGTATGTCAGCGAGAAAACCCACTGGATCCTCAAGCACCACTGCGTGTTTCAGGGATATTACTACAACCACCATCTTGGCGGCGACAGAAACGCCCGCGACAGGTATCGCGATAGCCCTCACTGGGAAGACTGCCGATATTTCTGCCATGAATACGATCAGAAGGCGTTCGACCCGGATTATCCGACCAAACCGCTGGAGTTCTTCGAACCCATGCTGCGCCGCGTTCTGAACAAAGGCGAAGGGCACATGGAACTGAATGAGACCGCCGAGGGTTAACAGGCGGCCATCAGGCGATAGACGATCTGGGCGGCGGTAAAATCCCAGGCGGCATTGCCGTTCGGGGCAAGTTCGACGACGTCGAAACCCACACATTTTCTGCCCTTCAGGGCGTGTTCCACCAGGCGCAGGGCTTGATAATATCCCAGCCCGCCGGGGACGGGTGTTCCAGTGGCGGGCATGATTGCCGGGTCCAGCCCGTCAACGTCAAAACTGACGTACACCAGTTCGGGAAAATCCTTGGGCAGATCAACCGAGTGGATGTTGCCGGTAACCAGTTCTTCGGCGTCTACATGAAACACGTGATTTTTCAGGCGGCTTTGGGCTTCTTCGGTCGAAAAGGCGCGAACGCCGAATTGCGCCAGACGGATACCTTCTTCGGCAAGAAGATGCATGACTGAGGCGTGAGAATGTTTCTCGCCCTGATAGGCGTTGCGCAGATCAGCATGGGCGTCGATCTGCAAGATACCAATCGGTTGGTTTAGAGCGCGGGCAACACCCAACACTGCGCCGTAGCTAAGTGAATGCTCTCCACCTAGCGTCACCGGGATTTTGCCGGCGCGAACGGCCGCTTCCGTGCGTTGGGCTAGGCGTTCCATTATCTCTGACAACGCTGCATCGCAGTCGACGGGTTCTTCGGTCAAGATCCCCTCGACGCAGGGCTCGGCGTGGCCAGTGATGCGTTCCAGTTCATTACTGGCTTCGATAATTGCGTCCGGGCCTTTGGCGGTGCCCGCCCCGTAAGATACAGTGCGTTCCAGCGGCACCGGGATCACACGGAACCGCGCGTCCTCAGTGCGCTCGGATGCGGACAGTTCACTGTCGAGGAAAATACTCATGAGAGGCGGCCTTTAAAGTCGTCATAGCCGAACTGTTTGATGATTTTCAGTTCGTCCGTTTCGCTGTTCCACAGCGCTATAGTCGGCAGCGGAACTCCGTTGAAGGTGTTGGTTTTGACCATCGAGTAATGCGCCTGATCGAGGAAGGCAAAGCGCTGGCCGATTTCCAGTGGTTTGTCCCATGTGTAGTCACCGATCACGTCGCCCGCCAGACAGGACGGGCCGCCCAGGCGATAGGTATGGCCTGCCTCGGCCTCATTCATGAGGGCGGGGCGATAGGGGGCTTCGATGACGTCCGGCATATGGCAGGTGGCCGAGATATCGGTGATCGCAAGGGTCATACCGTTGGTCGGCAAGTCGAGGATTTCGCCAACCAGAATGCCCGCATCCAGGGCCACAGCCTCACCGGGTTCCAGATAGACGTCGATACCGTGTGTCTCACGGATGGATTTGATGAAGGCGACCAGCCCGTCGCGGTCATAGTCATCACGGGTGATATGATGCCCGCCGCCGAAGTTCAGCCATTTGAGTTGGCCAAGGTACGGTTTGAGTTTTGGCTCAACCGCGTCCCAAGTCCGCTGCAACGGCTCGAACCCCTGTTCGCAGAGCGTGTGCATGTGCAGCCCGTCCACGCCACTCATAGTCTCGGCGGTCAATTGGCTGACCGGCGTGCCCAGACGCGAGCAGGGCGCGCAAGGGTCGTATTTGGGGATTTCGCCTTCGGAATGTTCCGGATTGATGCGCAGACCGACCTGTACGCCGGCGGCTTGGGCTTTTGCCAGAAAGCGGTCCTTTTGCGCGGGTGAGTTGAAGATGATGTGGTCCGATAGCGACAGGATTTCGTCCATGTCCGCGTCTTTATATCCGGCGCAGAAAGTGGCGACCTCGCCGCCATATTCCTCGCGCCCCAGCCGCGCCTCATAGATGCCGGACGCGCAAGTGCCGCCGAGGTGTCGGCGCACCAGTGGGGCCAGCGAGAACATGGAAAACGCCTTAAGCGCGCTCAGGACATGTGCGCCGGAACAGGTGCCGATCTCGGAGAGGATGGTCAGGTTGCACTCTACGGCTTTCTCATCGACCACGAAGCAAGGGGTGGGCACGCGGTTGAAGTCGAAATTGCGGAAAGCACCGGCATCTCCGGCTTGGGTGGTCATCATGTCGGACAATTCGGGTGTCTCCGGATTGTGGAGAGGCCGGGGGGCGCTGCCCCCCGGACCCCCCGAGATATTTATAGCCAGATGAAGCTGATGCGGATCAGAAATCGACGGGGCCGTCGAGTTCGTGGACCTGCCACGGCAGGCCGTGGGTGTTCAGCATGTCCATGAAGTCGTCCGGGTCGAGCTGTTCCATGTTCCACACGCCCGGCTGGGTCCAATTGCCTTTCAGCACCTGCGCTGCACCGATCATGGCGGGGACGCCGGTGGTATAGCTGACTGCTTGGCTGCCGACCTCGGCATAGCATTCCTCGTGATCGCAGATGTTGTAGATATAATAGGTCTTTTCGCCCGAGCCGTCCTTGGCCTGACCTGTGGCGATGTCACCGATGCAGGCTTTGCCCTTGGTCTCCGCGCCCAGATCGCCGGGATCGGGCAGCAGGGTTTTCAGGAACTGCATCGGGATGATCTCCTTGCCGTCATGCATCACCGGGTCGATGCGGGTCATGCCGACATTTTCCAGCACTTTGGCGTGAGTGATATAGGCGTCACCGAAGGTCATCCAGAAGCGGGCGCGCTCAATCTCGGGGAAATGGGTGCTGAGCGACTCCAGTTCCTCGTGATACATCAGGTACATGTTCTTGGGGCCGATGGCGGGGAAGTCGAACTCGACCTTGTGGGTCATCGCCGGGCTGTGCTGCCATGCGCCGTTTTCCCAATGGCGCACCTCGGCCAGCACTTCGCGCAGGTTGATTTCCGGGTTGAAGTTGGTGGCGAATTCTTGATCGTTGCTGCCGCCATTCGCGTCCAGCACATCGATCTGACGGATCGTATCCAACTTGTGCTTCTTCAGCCATTTGGCGAAGACGCTGGTCACACCCGGATCGAAGCCCGAGCCGAGGATGGCAGTCAAACCAGCCTCTTTGAACCGTTCTTGATAGGCCCATTGCCAGTGGTATTCGAACTTGGCCTCGTCCTCGGGCTCATAGTTCGCGGTGTCGAGATAGTGGATGCCGGCCTCAAGACACGCGTCCATTAAAACCAGATCCTGATACGGCAGGGCCAGGTTTACGAGGATTTCTGCACCCGTTTCTTTGATCAGTTTGACTGTATCTTCAACCTTGTAGGCGTCCAACTCGGCAGTCGTGATGTCTACACCAACACGTTCTTTCACGGCTTTGGCGATGGCATCGCATTTTGACTTGGTTCGGCTGGCCAGCGTGATCTCGGTAAAGATGTCCGAATTCATCGCCATTTTGTGCACGGCTGCGTGGGACACGCCGCCCGCGCCGACAACCAGTGTTTTGCCCATGGGATAGTCTCCTCTCAAGGGGTTATTCGTAATAGGTGTAGCCGTTGATCGAGTCGCGATAGGCGCTCATCAGGGTTTTTCGGTCCTTGGCTTGCAGAGTACCGGTCGAAATCGCCTCGTCCACCATTTTGCGGAACGCGGCGACACAGTCTTGCGGGTCGAATTCCACATAAGACAAGACTTGAGAAATTGTGTCGCCCTCTTGTTCATGCAGCAAGTCGAAGCCACCGTCGGTGCGCAGGTCGATGGTGACAACATTGGTGTCGCCGAACAGATTGTGCAGGTCGCCAAGCGTTTCCTGATAGGCGCCAACGAAGAAGACGCCCATGAAATACTCGCCTTCTTCGGGCAGCGAATGCACTGGCAGGCTGGGGGACACGCCGTCGGCCAGTATGAAACGGTCGATCTTTCCGTCGCTGTCGCAGGTGATGTCGGACAGGACCGCGCGTCGGTCTGGTGTTTCATTCAAGCTTTGCAGCGGCACGATCGGGTGTAATTGGTCGATGGCCCAGACATCGGGGAGGGATTGGAACAGCGAGAAGTTGCAATGGTAGATGTCTGCGACCTTCTCAAGCTGGTCATCCACTTCCGTGTCCAGATCATCACTTGCCGCCAAGGCCTTGAGCCGGGCCATAAGGGACAGGTAGATGCGCTCGGCCCGGGCCATCTGGCGCAGGTCGACATACCCGCGTCTGAAAAGCGCGCGCAATTCATTGCGATAGAAAGTTGCGTCGTTCCAGCATTCCTGCAGCCGATCCTTGCTGAGATAGCCGTGTACTGCGGCGAGGTCCGAAACCATGTGGTGGTCATCGGGCTCGGCCATTGGTCCGTTCGGGGCGTCGTAGAGTGTGCTTTCCAACACGTTGAAGACCAGCATGGACGACGTCGCAACAACCGCACGGCCGCTTTCGGTGATCAGTGTGGGGTGGTCGATTTCAGCCTCGTCCATGGCGTAAGCCACGGTTTCGACTACGTTGGCGCAATATTCCTCGACCGTGTAGTTGATCGAGTTTTCCGCGGCCTTTTTTTCGCCCGTGTAATCCACCCCCATGCCGCCGCCGAGATCCAGGTAGCTGAGTGGTACACCTTCACGCGAGAGTTCGGTGTAATACCGGCATGCCTCGCCAACAGCGCGGCGCACATCGTTAACGTCTTGCACCTGTGAACCCAGATGCGAATGTTGCAGCTTGAGGCAGTGCAGCAATCCCGCCGCTTTCAGCTTGTCCACGGTGGCAACAAGCTGGTCGGTGTTCATTCCAAAGGCGGAACGGTCGCCGGAACTTTCTTCCCATTTGCCGCTGATCTGATTGGTCAATTTGACCCGAACGCCTATTAGGGGCTCGATCCCCAGTTGGTTATAGACCTCGATGACGGTATTGGCCTCTTTTGGGCTTTCCAGCACGATGACGGTGTTGAACCCGATCTTGCGAGACAGGATCGCCAATTGGATGAATTCAGCATCCTTGACGCCATTGCAGACGATCAGCGCTTCGGGGGCCAGGCGATGGGCCAGGGCCACCACCAGTTCAGGTTTTGATCCTGCTTCAAGGCCATAATTGTATTTCTTGCCGAACTCGACGATCCGGTCGACCACCTGCGCCTGTTGGTTCACCTTGATCGGAAAAACACCGCGATAGTGGCCCTTATAGTTTACGCGCGCGATTGCCTCGGCAAAGCTCTCGTTCAGGTGCGCGATTTCATGCTCTAGATAAGAAGCAACACGCAAGACCATCGGGGCTTTGATCCCCCGGTCGTCCAGATCGCTGAGGATACCCGGCAGGCTGATTGCCTCGGCCTCGGGGGCCATCGGATTGCGCAGAGCTATCTCGCCCCTTTCTGTCACCTCAATGAGGCCATGGCCCCATTTCTCAACCCCGTAGATGGAATGCGGTGCGTCGGGCGTCTGTTTCAATCAGATCAGTCCTTAACTTGGGTGTGCTGGTTTAGCGCCTGCCAATACGGCAGCAGTTTGATTCGTCCAAGTGTAAACTGTGAGAGGGTTCGCCGCCGAATTCTAGCCGTATGCACGGATCGGGATCAGGTGGTTGTCCCACTGGCAATCCGACCGCGCGGTGATTTCGGCGCCGGTGGTCGTCAGAGTGCCAAATGCACCGGTTCCGGTGGTAAACGCCAACCCAGCCTTGCCGGCGCCTAAACCGCAAACATCTTCGAACACTAAAGCTTCGATGAATGCTCCGCTATTTACGTCGAAGCGGTGCAATGCATCGCCTCGTGGACAGGTGATCGCAACCGATTGGCCATCGGTGGAAAAGGCAATGCTGCCAGCATACCCTTGCAACTCTCTTTGCTGCGTTTCGGGCGCTGACAAAAGGCGAGGCTTTTCGCCCCTTTGGTGAAGCCCCAGAAGGGCAGGGTACTTGGTCTGGCTGCCTTGCCATTGCATTGCAAAACCCACTAGACCATCGTCACGCACCGCAAGATGGCGGATCGAGTTTTTGTGCAGCGCGCGGGGTAGCGCTACTTGCTCCAATATCGAACCCGAAATGTCGAGATAGCTCAGGTTGGGCTGCATCGTTGGCAGATTTAGCTTGGTCCGACCGCTGTCGGGGTGTGTCTCGATGCCGCCATTGGCGATGACCAGTATGTCGCCACCGGGCAGCAAGCGCATGTCGTGGGGGCCTATCCCACCTGACGAGAACTCTCCCAGCCGTGCGAAGCTGATCGCGTCCCAGACGCCAACCACACCTTCTGCGGCCTCATAGTCGTTTTCGGTTGTGAAAAACTGTGTTCCATCAGCCGAGAATGCACCATGCCCGTAGAAGTGGCGGCCATTGGGTGCCTCCAGCCGCTTTAGGACAGAACCATCTGTACAATCAATTACAATTGCAAAGGTCCCGGGGCGGCGGGCAAAGGCGACCGCTTGGGCTTTGAACGGATGGGCCGCGGCGGCGTGCCCGCGCGCGGGTAGCGGTATAGCGAACAAAACTGCGCCCGAGTTATCCAGGCCGGACAGGCGGTAGCTACCATCTGGGAATAAGGCAGCGGCCAGATAGCGGGGCGCGCCGACGGACGCCCAGCCCGGCACCGAAGCAAGACTGGCGGCACCAAGGCCTGCAAGAAATTCGCGGCGGTTCGTCAATGGTCAATCCCCATCCAGTGAGTTGAATCCGGCGCTGATGCCGAGCGTCGGGCCAAGCTCGGTCGCGGCGATCTCGCGAATGTCGTTGATCGATTGCTGCAGCGCTTCGATGCGGACGCGACCTTGCGGTGTCGCAACACCGGCGAGGGCGGGGTCGTCCAGTGATTGAGCCCGGTCGATGGCCCGCGCGAAACCGGCATCCAGATCTGCAGCAATCTCGGGGTGGTCAAAGGACAGACGGGCGGCCAAGTCACGCAGGGCGATCAGAGACAGCGTGACATGATGCAACGACCGCTTGGACCGCCGCGCTTCAGCACGGTTCGGGCGCGGACGCTCGAACGTTCCTAAAGGGCGTCCAATGCGTGTGTCGGCTGTGAACTCTAGCCCCGTTGTAAGCGCCTTGAACAGCTCCTGCATTGCCTCATCGCCCGAGCGATAGGGGCTGTTGTCCCCCGGCTGCGTCAGTCGTGGTGCGTAGCTTTGCCAGTCCGCGTTGATCGCGACGGCATTTCGGTTGATATCAGTGGTGATGGCGCGGATAAGCGCGCAACGATAGTCGGCGCTTCCTTGTTCTGTCATCGCTGGATCAAAGAGCATTCGTTCCAATGCAAAAAAGCCGCGCCCGGCGATTGAGGTTTCGGCAAAGGCATCAGGGTCGTCGACGGCAGTGTCTTCACTGGCGATGTGTCGGGACAGGGTTTTGGGCGTGAATCCTTTGGTATCTGGCCAGAAAGCCAGTGCAAAAGCGCGATCGTCAGCCTCGGACGGCCCAAAACGTAAATGGCTGGCCGAAATCCAGCTATCGAATGCCGTGGCGTAATCAGCGCGCAGGTCGTCTGACTCCGATTCGCAATCTGTTTGGGTTGTGGTCGACAAAGCACCGGTTGCGTCAGCCAGCTCTGCAAAGCGCGGTAGAATATGCGTTTCGGTCACATCCATCAAAATCGGAGCACGATCCTGTGCAAAGGCGCCCAAGGGCACCAGCAGGGCGGCGGCGAAAGTAAGGCTACGCATGGGTCAGAGGCTCCCAAGAAAGCGGATCAGAGCGTCGCGGTCGGCTTTTGGCATTGAAACAACCGTGTCACGGGCGGCCTGCGCCTCGCCACCATGCCAAAGGATGGCTTCAAGCAGGGATCGCGCGCGACCATCGTGCAGGAGTTGGGTGTGGCCCGAGACGCGCTGGGTCAGGCCGATGCCCCACAAAGGCGGCGTGCGCCATTCGCGGCCCGTTGCGCGGGCCTCGGGGCGGTGATCGGCCAGACCCTCGCCCATGTCGTGCAACAGCAGGTCGGTATAGGGCCAGATAAGCTGGAAGCTCTGTTCGGGCCTATCGGGCATCCTGTGGGTGACATAAGCAGGCGTGTGGCAGGATGCGCAGCCCGAAGCAAGAAACACTTCTTTCCCGCGCAGCACTTCAGGGTCATCGGTGTCTCGGCGCGCCGGAACACCGAGATTGCGGCTGTAGAAGGCGACGAGGTCCATGCCAATTGCGTCAATCTCGAATCCCCGCGCATCGTTGTCTCCGTGCGGAGCATCAATGCAGTTGGCCTGCAATTCGGTGCAATCGCCGTACGGCGCGGGGTAAAGCGGACTTGATATGCCGATATCACCTGCGAAGGCCGCCGCCGATTGCTCCATCACCGTGGGCATCCCGGCCTTGTGGCCAAAGCGGCCCATCATTGGTTCGCCAAATTCCGTCGACCATACGATGTTCGGACGGCCCGAGATACCATCGCCATCTTCGTCATCAGGATCGGCTTTGGCCAGCAAGTCCTCAACCGGAATTGATTCCAGCAACCCCAGTCCGATCATCTGCGGCGCAACTCGAGGGCTAAGCATCGCGTCCGGGTGCAGCGGGCCATAGCCTAAATCGGCGGCCTTATAGCTGGGGCGGCGGAGCGAGGCCGTTTCGCCATCGGACAGCGCGACGGGGACTTCCTCATACGTGATGTCCAGCCGATATTCTGCGGGATGGCCTGCCAGAGCGAAATCCTGCAGCTGAGTGCCATAATTCGGATCAGGCAGGGTGGCGATATAGTCTTTGATCTCGGCAGGCGCGTCCTCTGGCTTGCCGGGAACCGAAACTCTCAGGAACATCGAGACGGCATTGTCATCCGGGCCGTTAGGCGTATGACCGCGCCCGTCCTTGATGTGACAGCGCTGACACGAGCGGGCGTTGTACAGCGGACCCAAACCGTCCGAAGCCAGAGTGGACGACGGAGACGAGACCCAGATCTTTTTGAACAACCCGTTGCCGACTTTGAAGTCCAGCTCCTGTTCGAAGCTTAAATTGGCGGAGGGCTGAGAAAACGCGTCCGCATCAGTGCGCGCCCGCACGGTCGCAGCACCAGCGGACAGTTCTTCGAACCGCTGCGGCACACTGAAGTCATCCGGCGCAGCTGTGACAGCGTCGATCCGGGCGCGTTCTTCGGCAGTTCTTGGAAGGAAATTTAGATGAGAGTCCCGCAGCTCGGTGGCTTGGGAAGAGGTGGCCGTGAGTGCGGCCACCGATGCAAGGGCAAGCTTACTCGCCTTCGTCCATCTTGGATGCGTTAAGTTGCGCATAATTGGCTTCGCCAATCCTTTCATAAAGGTCGAGCTGCGTTTCGAGGAAGTCGATATGTCCTTCTTCGTCGCTGATTAATTCTTCGAACAGGCCCATGGACACATAGTCGCCGGCCTCGCGGCAGTATTCCCGCGCTTCGACATAAAGCGCCCGCGCGTCTTGTTCGGCGGCTAGATCGCATTCCAGTGTTTCTTTCGGGGTCTGCCCGATGCGGAGTGGGTCAAGTTTCTGCAGGTTGGGGTGGCCCTCCAGAAAGATGATCCGCTCGATCAGCTTGTCTGCATGGCCCATCTCCTCAATGGATTCCTCACGGCTTTTCTTGGCCATATGGCCAAGCCCCCAATCCTCTTGCAGGCGGTAATGTAGCCAGTACTGGCTGACCGCCGTCAGTTCATGCCGCAGTGATTTGTTGAGGTATTCTATGACCTTGGGATCGCCCTTCATGTGCTTTCTCCTGTGATACTTCGGATCGTAATGACCGAAGCTGCATGGGGACTTTAAGATTATCGTCTGCGCGCATTGTGTCTAGGAAAAGCGGCATACATCCGCCGCAATCCGCTGACTTGCCGAGGGCATGATAGATCTTGCCGGGAGTGATGATGGTCTGTGGGTCTGCCGTGCGCATCCAATCGATCGCCGCTCGGATATCGTGGTCAGAGATGTTGGTGCAATGGCAAACGATCATGGCGACTCAGTCGGGGTATGCTATTTCCTAGTGAAATAGTAGGTTATTGAGGGTGCGTCCAGTGCCAAGACGCCACACCCGGTGTTGAGAAAGGCCGAGAGCACTAAAAATGCGCCCGGCCATGATGCCTATTGGAATACCGCGTCAGGGTTATCCAAGCTGTCCGAGCCTTCGAAATCGATCTGGTCAAGCTCCAGCACGTTCACGATGCGTTCGATGGTCTTGGTCTGATCGACCAGTCCATTGACGCCACCCATAATCAGCGCTTCGCCACCTTCATTGCCGCGTTCCAGCATCTGGTCATACGCAAAACCCGCTTCGGCGGTTGATTTGATACGGCCTAGCGCCAGCATGGTGTTGGCCAGCTTGGCTTTCATCTCTGTATCAAGCGTCGGATCGGCTGCGGTCACCAGATCCGATAGGGATGCACCCGAAACAGGCGTGCCATCGATGCGGGTATAGCTGCCCAAATACACATTCTGGATGCCCAGGCCGTCATAGTAATGGCTGTTATGGGTGTTGTCCGAGAAGCAGTCCTGCTCTTCCTCGGGGTCGTTCAACATCAGGCCGAGGCGCATACGCTCACCCGCCTGCTCGCCGTAGGACAGCGAACCCATGCCGGTTAGGATCGCACTAACGCCAGCAGTTTCATTTGCGGCAAGAGCGGCACGTGCGTCACCATCTTCGGCCCACTGGGCAGTCATCCATTCCAGATCACTAATCAGCAGATCGGTTGCCGCTTTCAGATACTGGGCGCGGCGATCGCAGTTGCCACCTGTACAGCCGTCACCAACTAGATAATCGGTATAAGGACGACTTCCTGCGCCCGTGCCGTGGCCGTTCAGGTCCTGACCCCACAGCAGGAATTCGATGGCGTGATAGCCGGTGGCGACGTTCGCCTCGATCCCGTCAGCCTCATGCAGCGTATCCGACAGCAGGGCAGGGGTAATTTCGCTGGCGTCGATGGTCTCGCCAGACAGATCAAAGCTGGGGTTGGCGATGACGTTCAGCGCGGCAAACTCGTTCTCATCGCTGGGGCCGCCGTAGGAGGAATCCACATAGTCTATCATGCCCTCGTCCAGAGGCCATGCGTTCACCTTGCCTTCCCAATCGTCGACGATGGCGTTTCCAAAGCGATAAACCTCGGTCTGCTGATACGGCACGCGCGCGGCGACCCATGCGGCACGTGCGGTGTTCAGAGTGGCATCGGATGGGTCAGCGATCAGGGCGTTGACGGCAGCTTGCAGATTCTTTGCTGCAATCAGACTGTCGTCATATTTGGCTTCGGCGATGTTGGAATATGTGGTCAGAACATCGGCTTTGGACGGGGCCTCGGCGACAGCTGTACTTGCGATACACAAGGTCAGGGCACTGGCCGCGTTGAACAATCTGGTCATGTGGAACACTTTTCTTTCTTAGCGGGATTCGGACCCCGGCAGGCACAGCGGGGCTGGACGGGGCAATTTCTTAGTGAAATAGTCGGCAATGTCAACCTGAGTTTTATTGTCGGGTATTATTCCTATTTCTGACTAACCATATCTGGGGAGCCCGATGCACCCGGCGAACATTGCGCTGAGGCGCAATTGTATTAAAATGCCCTACGGTTTGTTTGGTTAATGGTGAACAGAATGAAACGCGCGGCCGTTGTTCTTGCGCTAATACCAGCCGCGCTGATGGCGCAGGCAGAGACCGCCATCGAAGCGCATACTCATGGCGCGGGTCATATGGCAATTTCATTCGTTGAAACCGGATTTAGCCTGACGCTTGAAGTGCCAGGCGTAGATATTGTTGGGTTCGAACACACTGCCGAGAACGAAGATGAGAGGGCGGATGTTGCCGTCGCAATCTCGGACCTTTCTAAACCGCTTGAGATCTTTGAGGTGCCGCCTGAAGCGGGGTGTGTGACTGCAACGGCCAATGTCGCGCTTGTTGGTGATGTCTTCGTTCAGGATGAGGGGCAAGTCAGCGATAATGCCGTGCATCACACCGAATTTCAGGCCGATTATCTGGTGCAGTGTCAGGAGCCGTCGTTAGTGAATTCAATTCAGTTCACCTATTTCGAACGGTTTGCGCGCGCCGAGCGCTTGTTTGTTGAACTGACGTCATCCTCGGCCACACAGAACCTTACGGTGGAACGCCAAACGCCACATTTGAAGGTGCCAAACTGAACCGGCGTGTGCCCGCAGTAGCAAAGCTTGACGGTCAACCAGACTGATCCCGAACCAATGCGGCCTGCAACGCGCGGTAGGAGTCCTTTGGCCTTCTTTCCAGCGTCTCGAAATCTACATCGACCAGCCCGAACCGTTTTTCATATCCCAGCGCCCACTCGTAATTGTCGAGAAGGGACCAGATGAAATATCCCTTGATCGGAACGCCGTGGTCCAGGGCCTTACACACTTCGGCAAGATGCTGGTTCAAGTAGTCAATTCTGTCAGCGTCGTTTTGACGTTCTGCGCTCGCCATGCCATTTTCGGTCACGTAGATAGGCAGGTTTCCAGTATACTCTTGCGCGGTCCGGATCAGGAAACGGGACAAGGCTGCCGGATCAATCTCCCACCCCATTTGCGTTTTTGGCAAGGGGCCAGGGACGTCGGTGAAGGAAGGCCAAGACGTATCTGCGCGCGTTATCAACTTGCGCGTATAGTAATTGAGCCCACACCAATCGACAGGTGCAGCTATCGTGTCGAAATCATCCTGCCACTTGTCCGGCAGATGCGGCTCCAATCCTTCCAGAACATTTTGAGGGTAGGATTTCTTGAAAGCGCCGCCCAGGAAAAAGCGGTTGTAAATCCCGTCGTAAAGCGCCGCCGCAGTCTGTGCCTCATCGCTGTCGTCAGCAGGTTCCGCCCATTCAAGGTTGAACACTGCGCCAAGGTTCGACATGCCCAATCCGCGCATAGTTTCGATTGCGCGGCCATGGGCCAGCAATACATGATGCATCGCGCGCGCGGTTGCCCGGATGTCGCGCAAGCCGGGGGCATGTTGGCCTTCGAAATGGCTCAGCCAGCTTACACACCAAGGCTCGTTGACAGGTGCGACGCTGAACATCCGATCGCCTATGCGGCCCATGATGATCTCGGTGAAGTCTGCAAACCAATTCGCGATATCCCGGTTTCGCCAACCGCCCAGATCGGCGAGCGGTGACGGGAGTTCCCAGTGATACAGCGTTGCGCAGGGTTTGATGCCGCGTTCAAGCAGCGCATCGGTCAGGCGATCATAGAAATCCAAGCCTTGCTGATTGATCGGTCCGCGCCCTTCGGGCAGCACGCGCGCCCAACTGGTTGAAAAACGGTAACAGTCGAAGCCTGCGCCCCGGATCAGATCCAGATCCTGTTCGAACCGGTTATAGTGATCGCAGGCCAAATCTCCGTTTTCCGCATTGGCGACGTTACCTGGAGTTGCGGCGAAACTGTCCCAATGGGTCTTGCCTGCGCCCCCATTGGCGTGTCCCTCGATCTGATAGGCCGACGTCGCCACGCCAAACTGAAAATCTGGCGGGAAATCTGCGCGTTTGTACTTCATATCACATCCTTTGTGGGGCTGGCCCCGTCGAGCTGCCGACGACAAGTTCAGCCTCCAGCAAGCGCGTTTTGGGTGGGTCATCCGGAGCGTTGATCCGCTCGATCAGCATTTCGGCAGCCACCTCGCCCGCGTGTCTGACCGACGAGCGCGTTGCGGTGAAAATTGGAACATCCATACCATTGCGCATGTATGACAACTCGTCATCATGAGCGATCACCGAGATATCGCGCCCCATTTTCAGGCCGCTTTCTTCCAGTGCGCGCCGGACTCCAACCGCAGAGATAATCGAAGAGGCCAAAATTGCTGTTGGCGGGTCGTCGAGCTTCAGCATGTCGCAGGCTGTCTGATGCCCATAAATCTCGGTCATCTCAGCGCTGCGCAGTAGGTTTGGATCAGGCGCGATCCCGGCTTCTTTGAGCGCCGACAGATAGCCGTTCCTCCGCCGACGAGCGAAATCCATTTCCTCGAGCCCGTTGATCAAGGCGATGCGCCGATGGCCCAGATCGATCAAAAACCGAGTAGCGCGTTCGAATGAACGCTGGTTGTTCACATCGATCCAATCATAGGGCTCTTTGGCGTAGGTCGACCGGCCATGAACAATGAAGGGCACGCCGAGGCGCGATAATACCGAGATGCGCGGCTCTCGTACCTTGGGGCCTTGCAGGACCACGCCGTCTACGACGCCCCGATTGAACAGGCTGCGATAGGATTCTTCAATTGATGTGTCCGGCGCGTGCGTGAACATCATGTCATAATTGTTCGCCGCATAGGTTTTGGCTGCGCCTGCCACAAAATCTCCGAAAATCGGATTGACCATTTCGTGCCGGGACGAGGTGGGAATCACATGGCCGATGACCATAGACCGCCCTGTCGCCAGCCCCTTGGCGCGGCTGTTGGGGCGGTAACCATGCTTGTTCGCAGCAGCCTGAACCCGGATGCGCGTCCCTTCGCTGACCTCCGGGTAACCGTTCAGCGCGCGGCTGACGGTTGTTTGTGAAAGGCCGAGGATCTCAGAGAGTTGCTTTAGGTTCATTTTACTCAAAGCGCCTTCAAATTGATGCCCATTTGTTTTGTTGTGAAAACCTAGCTCAGTCAACATGTTTCGAGAGAATGTCTTAGAATGGCAGTTTTTTAGGTGTTAGTAGGCGAGATATTGACAGGGTCTGAATGTTAGCGGATAAAGTACGGCATCCAAAGCGCTTTGAAAACGAATCTCGTTTGCGCCGAAAATATTGGGAGGAGAACTCATGAGACACGCACTTTATTCGGGTGCGGCGGCGATCGCTCTGCTGGCCGGGTCGGTACAAGCACAAGATTTGGTCTTCGCGCCGGGCGAGGGGCCGTTCAACTGGGACAGCTACAATGCCTGGGCCGAAAGCGCCCCGGATCTGAGCGGTCAGACGGTCACGATTTTTGGTCCGTGGCTGACCCCGGAAGACGGTTACTTCAACAACATGATTGCCTATTTCGAAGAGGCGACTGGCGCAGATGTGATCTATACCGGTTCCGACAGTTTCGAGCAGCAGATCGTTATCGATGCCGAGGCAGGATCAGCCCCCAATATCGCGGTCTTCCCGCAGCCAGGACTGGCGGCGATCATGGCATCCAAAGGGCAGCTGACACCGCTGGGTGAAGATATGACGGCCTGGGTTGGTGATAATTATGCGGCTGGCGATTCCTGGGTTGATCTTGGCACTTACAAAGACGCTGACGGCAATGACCAGATGTATGGCTTCTTCTACAATGTGAACGTCAAGTCTCTGGTCTGGTATAACCCGGAAAACTTCGAGGATGCCGGATACGAAGTGCCGACGACAATGGAAGAACTGAAGGCCCTGACCGAGCAGATCGTCGCCGATGGCGAAACCCCGTGGTGCATTGGCCTGGGATCGGGTGCCGCCACCGGTTGGCCCGCGACCGACTGGGTTGAAGACATGATGCTGCGGACTCAGCCGCCCGAGGTTTACGACCAGTGGGTGACAAACGAGATCCCATTTGACGATCCGCGCGTTATCGCCGCAATCGAAGAGTTTGGCTGGTTCGCGCGTGATGACGCCAAGGTCTCGGGTGGGTCAGATGCTGTCGCCTCGACTGACTTCCGCGACAGTCCCAAGGGTATGTTCTCATCGCCGCCCCAGTGCTACATGCACCGTCAGGCGTCTTTCGTTCCGGCCTTCTTCCCCGAAGATGTCGAGTTCGGCCTGGATGCAGATTTCTTTTACATGCCGTCTTTCGCAGACAAGGACTTGGGTAACCCGGTTCTGGGTGGCGGTACTCTGATGGCGGTAAGCAATCCATCGGATGCGACCAGCGCGTTCATGGAGTTCCTCAAGCAACCGATTGCACATGAAGTCATGATGGCACAAACCGGATTCCTGACCCCGCATAAGGGCGTGAACACCGAAGCCTATAAGGATGATACTCTGCGCGGTCTGGGTGACATTCTACTGGGCGCGACCACCTTCCGCTTCGACGGCTCGGACCTAATGCCGGGCGCCGTGGGTGCGGGTACGTTCTGGACCGGCATGGTTGACTATACTGGCGGGAAATCCGCCGAAGAAGTCACCGGCGAAATCCAGTCATCTTGGGACGCAATCAAGTAATCCGCTGAACCTTCGGGCAACCTTTCAATCAGGTTGCCCGAAACCCTAGCAAGGGAGAGGACGCCATGAATCCGGCAATTCAGGGCCTGCTAACAATCGTAATCGGTGTGTCGGGATGCGTGGGCTATTTCTACCTGTCCAACCAATTTCTGGATAAAGTCCTGTTCCCTGCGCGTGGACCGAACGCGGGTCGCAATATCAACCGCGCGAATATGATCCGGCCCTGGCTGTTTCTGCTTCCCGCGATCCTCGCCCTTGGGGTCTATCTTGCCTATCCGGTGTTTGAGACGCTGCGCCTGTCGCTGACTGATCGCGTAGCCGGAGGCGGATATGAATGGGCGGGTTTTGACAACTATACCCAGATGGTAGCCGAGCCGAAATTCTGGGAGGCGATGCGCAACAACATGCTTTGGCTGATTGTTGTACCTGCCATGTCCACCGCATTTGGCCTGCTCGTGGCGCAGCTAACGGATCGCATCCGCTGGGGTAACGTCGCCAAGTCGTTGATCTTTATGCCGATGGCGATTTCTTTCGTTGGCGCCTCGGTAATCTGGAAACTGGTCTATGATGCACGTCCGGCCGATCAGGATCAGATCGGCGTCCTGAACGCGATCTACATCTTCTTTGGTGGAACCGAAACGCACACCTGGCTGACCCTGCCTTTCTGGAACAATTTCTTCCTGATGATCGTGCTGGTCTGGATACAAACCGGCTTTGCCATGGTCATTCTGTCCGCCGCGCTGCGCGGCATCCCGGAAGAGACCATCGAGGCCGCCATTCTGGACGGGGCCAATCCGTTCCAGATTTTCTTCAAGATCAAAGTGCCGCAGATCAAAACCACGATCATGGTGGTCTGGACCACCATCACCATCGTGGTCCTCAAGGTCTTTGACATCGTTTTTGCGATGACCAACGGCCAGTGGGAGACCCAGGTTCTGGCCAATTACATGTACGACAAGATGTTCCGCGCCAATGACTGGGGCGTGGGATCGGCATCCGCCATGGTGATCATGTTGCTGGTGACGCCGATCCTGATCTGGAACGTGCGCAATGCGCGCAAAGAAATGCAGTAGGAGGACCGGGTTATGAGCGATATTGCAGGAACCCGCCCAGCCCTAAGATGGGTCGTTCACGCCTCGGTCGTGCTGCTTGTGGTGCTTTGGGTTTTCCCAACACTCGGTTTGTTGATCTCGTCATTCAGAACAGCGGACCAGATATCCAGCAGCGGCTGGTGGCGGGCGCTCTTCCCGTCGGAACAAAACCTGACTCTGCGCGCGGCGGCACCTGAAACACAAGTTTTGCAGGATGGTCTCTATGTGATCGAAGGCAATATCTTCGATGGTGATCGGGCCTCGGACATTTCGCGATGGGGTGTGAATTCCCGTGCGATTGATGCCTTTGCTCCGGGCGAAACGGCTGAGCTTCGTCGTGGCGGGACGATCACGGTTCAGGCCAACGGTGACTATCGGATGGAAAACGCAGAAGAGTTTTCGGGCAAGCGCGGCCCTCGCGTGTTTGTGACGACTACTCTGCCGCCTGAATTCACCTTGGAAAACTATGCCCATGTTCTCTTCAATGAAAGCAGTTCCGACAGTATGGGCAAGGCGTTCTTCAATACCCTGACGGTGACGATCCCGGCGACGATTATCCCGATTCTTGTCGCAGCATTTGCGGCTTACGCGCTGGCATGGATGGATTTCCCGGGGCGTGCCCTGCTGATCGCTGCGGTGGTTGGCCTATTGGTGGTGCCATTGCAGCTGGCGCTGATCCCGTTGCTGAAACTGCATCTCAATATCGGGATCGGCAAAGGATACCTGGGGGTCTGGATGGCCCATACCGGGTTCGGGATGCCATTGGCGATCTACCTATTGCGTAACTACATGGCCGGGCTGCCTCGTGACCTGATTGAGAACGCCCGGGTAGATGGCGCAACCGAGTTTCAGATTTTTACTAAACTGATCCTGCCGCTTAGCTTTCCGGCACTGGCATCCTTTGCGATCTTCCAGTTCCTTTGGACATGGAACGATCTGCTGGTTGCCAAAGTCTTCCTGATCGATGCCAGCGGTCAGACAACGGTAATGACCAACCGTATCGTCGAGCTGCTGGGTACGCGGGGCGGTAACTGGGAAATCTTGGCCACGGCGGCGTTTGTCTCAATCGCGGTGCCGTTGGCAGTCTTCTTTGCAATGCAGAAATATCTGGTTCGCGGCTTGCTGGCCGGTTCCGTAAAATAAGGGCGTGTGATGAACGTGCAGACCAACGCGACAGCATTCGAAAAAACCAAGTCGGCGTCAGATTGGTGGCGGGGCGGGGTGATCTATCAGATCTATCCGCGCAGCTTTCAGGACAGCAACGGCGACGGGATCGGAGATCTGAAGGGCATCACCCAGCGGCTTGGCTATATCGCCTCGCTGGGGGTTGATGCGATCTGGATTTCGCCGTTCTTCAAATCTCCGATGAAGGATTTCGGTTATGACGTCAGCGACTACCGCGATGTCGATCCGATGTTCGGTACTATGGCGGACTTCAAAGAGTTGCTAGATGAGGCCCATGCACACGGGCTGAAGGTGATGATCGATCTTGTGTTATCCCACACCTCAGATCAGCATCCGTGGTTTGGTGAAAGCCGCACCAGCCGAGATAATCCGAAATCCGATTGGTATGTCTGGGCCGATCCCAAGCCTGACGGGACACCTCCGAATAACTGGTTATCGATTTTTGGTGGTTCGGCTTGGCAGTGGGATGCGCGGCGTTTGCAGTATTATCTGCACAACTTCCTGACTTCGCAGCCAGATTTGAACTTCCATTGCAAGGATGTCCAGGATGCCCTGCTGGATGTGGCGCGCTTCTGGCTGGAAATGGGGGTCGACGGCTTCCGTCTGGACACCATCAATTTCTATTTCCACGACGCCCAGCTACGTGACAATCCTGGCCTGCCGATGGATCAGAGGAACTCATCAATTGCGCCGATGGTGAACCCGTATAACCATCAGGATCACCTCTATTCCAAAAGTCAGCCCGAGAATATCGCCTTCCTGGAAAGGCTGCGCGCCCTGACTAACGAATACGAGGGCCGCGCCTGTCTGGGTGAGGTCGGCGACGCGCAGCGCGGGCTTGAGATTATGGGCGAATACACCAGCGGCGATAAACGGATGCACATGTGTTATGCTTTCGAGTTCCTCGAAAAGCGGGCTTTGACGGCAGCTTACGCAAAGCAGGTTTTTGACCAGCTTGAGGACAAGGCGGGTGATGCATGGCCATGCTGGGCCTTCTCAAACCACGACGTGCAACGCCATGCTTCGCGTTGGGGTTTGGACGATGCAGCTGTCCGGCAGCACGCCGTTCTCATGATGTGCCTGCGTGGCTCAGCCTGTCTTTATCAGGGTGAGGAACTGGGCCTGCCCGAGGCAGATGTTGCGTTCGAAGATTTGCAAGACCCCTATGGCATTGAATTCTGGCCTGAATTCAAAGGTCGCGATGGCTGCCGTACTCCGATGGTCTGGACCGCACAGGACGAACAATCCGGGTTCAGCACGAGCCGTCCCTGGTTGCCAGTCAGCGCTGCGCAGGCCGAGCGGGCGGTGGATCGGTTGGAGAAAGATCCAGCGTCGATGCTGCACCACTACCGCCATGCGATTGCATTGCGTCATGCGCACTCAGCGCTGATGTCCGGCGCGCAGACAGGGATGTCACAAATCGGTTCGGTATTGACCTTCACCCGAGAGGATGAAGCCGAGCAGGTCTTCTGCGCCTTCAATCTGGGTGACTGTCCGGTTGGCGTGACCCTGCCGGAAGGTGACTGGCAAGTGATCGGGGAGGAGTTGGGCGGCGTTCGCGGGGAAAGCAACGTGACGCTGGATGCCGCTCAATTCTGTCTATTGGCTCGGGAAAAGAGGTAAACCATGTCGGAACTCAAGCTTACGGATGTGGCCAAATCCTATGGTCCTGTCGATGTTCTGAAACATATCGATCTCGAGATCGAGCAAGGCGAACTGATTGTCTTTGTCGGTCCGTCAGGTTGCGGAAAATCCACTTTGCTGAGGATGATCGCGGGCCTTGAAAAGATCACTGGCGGTACGCTTGAGATCGAAGGGCAGGTGGTGAACGATGTGCCACCTGCGCAACGCGGCATCGCGATGGTGTTCCAGTCCTATGCGCTTTACCCGCATATGACGGTGCGCGAAAACATGGCCTTCGCGCTCAAGATCGCGAAGATGCCGAGCGCTGAGGTTGATGCCGCCGTGGAGCGCGCGGCCCAGATTCTACAGCTTGAACCCCTGCTGGATCGCCTGCCCAAGGCATTGTCTGGTGGACAACGCCAGCGCGTTGCCATCGGTCGTGCCATCGTGCGCGACCCCAAAGTATATTTGTTCGACGAGCCGCTTTCGAACCTCGACGCTGCCCTGCGCGTGGCGACGCGGATCGAGATTGCACGCCTGAAAGAGGCGATGCCCGACAGCACGATGATTTACGTCACCCACGATCAGGTCGAGGCGATGACACTCGCCAGCCGCATTGTGGTTTTGGCCAATAAGGGAGTTGCGCAGGTTGGCACGCCGCTGGAACTCTATGAGACGCCAGATAACGAGTTTGTCGCGCAGTTCATCGGCTCACCAGCAATGAACCTGCTGCCCGGGACTATTACCGCGACAGGAGAGACAACAACCGTCACGCTGGATGATGGCGGCGTGGCAATCTCATCGATCCCGACGGATGCCGCTGACGAAGGCAAAAAGGTCAATATCGGTGTCCGGCCTGAGGACTTAAACATCACTGATGGAACACCAATTTATTCCGGCTTGGTGGATTTCACCGAAGCTTTGGGTGAGGTCACGCTGCTTTACTTTGCAGTCCCGGATGGACGGGAAGCCATGATTGCAAAACTACCTGGTGTTCAGCGCAATCTGCGAGGAAAAACCGTCTCGGTCACGGCGGCACCCGAAAAGGTGCATCTGTTCCACAACGGCCAGTCGATGAGGCGCTAGTCGAGCTTCGCAAGGAAGGTAGAAACTTTTTCCAGCCCTTCGCGAATGATCGACGGAGTATTGGCGTAACCGATTCGAACACAGCCTTCGAGACCCAAGGCAGAGCCCGGCGTGAACATTACGCCGGTTTCCCGCAGCAGTTTCACACAGAACTCGCGCGAGGGCATGTCGACATCGTAATGCAAAAGTGCAGTTGTTCCTGCTTTGGGTTTGACCCAGCTGATTTTGGGCTCGCTTTCGACCCATTCTTCCAGCATGGCGAGGTTGCCGCGCGTAATGGCGTGGCTGCGCGCCAGAACCTTGTCGTGGTTTTCCAGCGCAAGCGCGGCGAAATGGTCGTCGATCATGCCGACCGAGATCGTGTCATAGTCCCGATGGATCGAAACCGCTTCGATCAGTTCTGGGTTGGCCGCAATCCAACCCAGTCGCAGCCCTGCCAGCGAAAACGCCTTGGACATGCCCGCGGTTGAAATGCCTTTCTCATAAAGATCTGCAACCGCATCCGTCATGCCCGAACCTTCTTGCCCGGTACCGCGATAGACTTCATCACACAGCAACCATGCTTCAGCGGAGCGTGCGATTTCGACGATCTCAAGCAGGAACGCGCGATCCATCACCGCACCGGTTGGGTTGTTGGGGTTGTTGATGGCAATCAGTTTGGTGCCCGGAGTTACGGCGGCGCGCAGCTCCTCAAGATCGGGCAAATAAGCGTTCTCGGCCCGTAAATGGATCTGCGTCACCTCCGCGCCGATGCTGGCCGGGATGGAATAGTGTTGCTGATAGGTGGGCACGACGGCCACCACCTTGTCGCCGCGCTTGACCAGCGTTTTGTGGACCAGCATGTTGGCACCGATCGTGCCATGGGTGACGATGACATTCTCACGCTTTTGCTGGTCATATAGGTTACAAATCGCATCGCGCAGCCGGTCCGAGCCCCGGATCGCGCCATAGGTCATCTTCATCCCAAGCAATTCAGACAGATCATCCGAGTTTTTGCCGGAAAGCTTCAAAAGCTCGGCTATACTCAGGCTCTCGACGCAAGTCTCTGCAAGGTTATAGGCGCAGCGGGTTTCCCATTCATCCATCCAAATTTCGACGCCAAAGGGTTCGATCTTCATCGCGCTATCCTGTTCGACTAAGCCATCGCGCATCGTTCCCATGGCGAAGCGGCAAGGTCAACCTCGGCAGATGACCGTCATCGAACTTGCACAAGAGGCGTGTATCGTTACCGGTAGATCGCCACAGGATCACCCAACGCATCTTCATCTGGGTGAACGCCAAGGCCGGGTGTTTCGGGAAGATGCAGGTGGCCGTCCACGTTTCTCGGCCCACGCCCACCGGCGATATCGACGGTGATCATGTCCTGACAGGCCCAGACAGCATGACAATTCGCATCCGGAATTGTCGCCGCCAGATGCAGCGCTTCGGTATCCGCCAGCACAGAACCACCGGTTGCCATTACAAACATGTCAATCCCATGCGCCAGCGCGACATCGCGCATTCGGGCCGCTTTGGTAAGCCCGCCGACCCGATTGAGCTTGATGCCGAATATTTCGGCAATGCCATCGCGGGCTATGCGCGTCGCGTCCTGAAGGGTAACAAGGCTTTCATCAACCGAAACAGGCGAAGCATGTTTGCCTGAGATCGCGGCAATGTCATCCAGTGTTTCGCAAGGCTGTTCGATCATGACATTGAGGTCTTCGACCGCACTCATCACGCGTAATGCTTGCTGCCGCGACCAGCCGCGATTGACGTCATAGAGGACGATGTCTTCGGGATTGCGCAGGCTTTCCATGTCACGGATTCGGGCGATATCACGGGCCACATCGCCGCCGATTTTGACGGAATGGGCGATATAGCCGCGCTGCCGGTATCGTTCGATGACGGCGCGGGTTTCTTCGATTGTCTTGGCTCCTACGGAGGATGCGATTGGGCGCGGCGTACGCGACCCTCCCCCCATCAGATCAGCAATCGGAAGACCAGCAACCTGACCGGCTATGTCCCAGCACGCCATGTCAATCGGGCTTTTGGCGTAGAAATGTCCGGGTAGGGCCTGATCCATCGCGCGTTCAACATCCAGAACTCGCCGCGGGTCGAGGCCAAGAACAAACGGTGCCATCGTCTCGATCCCGGCCCGTATGCCGGGGCCGTGGGCGGGTACATAGGTATGCCCCCAAGGCGTGCCTTCGCCCCAACCAACAAGCCCTTTGTCGGTTTCAATCTTGACCAGCGTCGCATCCAGCTCCTCAAACTTCAATCGCCCGCCTGACAGCCAGTATGGATGCTCCAATGGCAGGTCGATTTGAAAGACAGAAATCCCGGTAATTTTCATTTTGGTTTCACCTCGACGCAGTATGTCATGCGGCATCCATCCGAGGCAGTTCATCCATTCCATCGCCCCGCCACAAGACAAAGGTCAGGATTGAATGATCGCTTGTCGTCATGGCGTGGCTTTGCCAACTTTCATGCTGGCGGGTCTGGCCCGGTCCGACAAGCTGTGCATTCCCTTCAACCTTAAAACAGGCTTTTCCAGCGAGCGTCAGGTATAGCTCTTCAGCCTGATGGCTGTGCCAGTCATACTGCAGACCTGCGCCCCAATAGGCGACATAACCGCGTAGTTGGGTCGAATGGAAATGCCCGCTGGGTCCGAACAGTTCGTAATACCCGTATCGAGACAAGAAATCCGCACCGACTTCGGATTCGGAATAGGTCAGTTTCCAGTGCGCTTGCTCAGCAGTTGCTGCAATAGCCGTAACCAATGCCTGTGTTTCGGGCGTACCGTTCAGACCAAATTTGCTGACAAGCCGGGTTGCCGGAATCTGTGCGGGCTGTAAGTCCGTTCTGGATAAATCTGTTGGCCAACCCCCAAAACCCGCCAAATCCGGGTGGTTCTGATGCAATCGCCTGGCGGCCATTAAAACATCATCCAACGTCATGGGATCACCACGATGTTTCCGGTGTGTTTCTTCGCGATGAAGGCGGTTTGTGCCTCATGCAATTGGCTTAGAGGGTAGGTTGCGGCCAGGGCCGGTTTTACTTCGCCCGCTTCGATATAACGTACAAGATTTTGCATTACTTCGGGGTCGATGACGGTCGAGCCTGTAAAGGTCAGATCGCGCAAGTAGAACGTCCGCAAATCGAACTCGACCATAGGGCCCGCGATGGCGCCCGAGCAGGTATAGCGTCCGCCGCGTTCAAGAATGCTGATAAGCTGCGGCCAGTATGACCCGCCCACCACGTCGGCAACGACCGTGATCTTTTCGTCTCCCAACGATTTGCGCAAATCATCGGGGGCGCGGGACAGGATGACATCTGGACCCAACAGGGCCACGTCGTCGTGCTTAGCCTCCGACGCCATCGCGATGACCCGCGCATTTCGGCGCTTGGCCAGTTGAACCAGAGCGCCACCGACGCCGCCAGATGCGCCCGGAACAAGAACAGTGTCAGCCGCGGTGACCTTGGCGCGGGTCAGCATGCCTTCGGCGGTTGAGTAGGAACAGGAGAAGGTTGCCAGCTCAGCATCCGAAAGTGTTGATTGGATGGCTATCGCATTGACAGCCGGGATCGTTGTGTATTCGGCAAAGCCGCCATCTCGCTCTGATCCGAAGTAGCCGGTTTTGTCCTTGTTTACCGGATCGGTCGGATCGCGCAACCAGCAATCGGTTATCACACGCTCGCCCAAGCGGTTTGGATCCACGCCGTCTCCAACTCCAACGATCTGCCCACAGACATCCGCCCCTTGAATGCGCGGAAAGGCCAGTGGCGCTCCGCCCCAGGTTGGGTCATCAGTGCCGACCTCTTCAAACGCGCCACCGGTGGTCGCATCGCTGACGGTTTTAGAATACCAGCCGGACCTAGTGTTTACGTCGGTATTGTTCAGGCCACAGGCACCGACCTTGATCAGAACTTCGCCCGGTTTGGGAGTAGGACACGGCCAGTTTTCGTGCCAGACCATCTGATCAAGATCACCGTGCCCCATGGTGACCATCGCCTTCATTGTCTCGGATTGGGCCATGCGGCAAACTCCGTCGATGCATTTACGGTGACCTCAATCAAGCGCGGGAGTGAACTGAAAGACATCGGTCCGCCCCCCCCTGAGTCGATTTGGTCTCGACACCGTATGCAAACAAAAATACCATCGTCAATCATGAATGGGACAGATGTATCAAATTTAGTTTTGGAACGGCTGGCGGAAGAACTGTCTCAGTTGACACCCGAGGCACGCAAGGCTGCGACCTATGTGCTTGAGAACCCGCGCGACGTGGGCGTATCGACTGTACGCGAAATTGCTGAAGCCGCCAATGTGAAACCCAATACCATTGTCCGAATGGCGCGGCAGGTGGGGTTCGAAGGCTACGAAGATTTCCGGGTTCCCTTCCGCGAGGCGATCCGGCGCGGGCAGGCCGATTTCCCGGAACGCGCGCGTTGGCTGCAGGATATTCGTAAGTCCGGCAATATGGGCGGGCTTTATGCGGATATGGTTCAGGACGCCCTGCGCAATGTCGAGGAGACGTTTGCCAATATCTCGTCCGAACAGCTGAAAGCCGCCGCTGAAGATATCTGGAATTCGCGTAACGTGTTCGTGCTGGGCGTTGGCGTGAACAATTCGAATGCGCGAAACTTTGTTTATCTGGCCTCGACGGGCATGGTGCAGTTTCATGCTATCCCGCGCGCTGGATCAAATCCGATTGACGATCTGGCATGGGCGGACAAACGCGATGTGCTAATTGCGATGACCTGCAAACCTTATCGGAATGAAGTGGTCGAGGCGGTGCAAGTTGCCCGAGAGCAGGGCATGACGGTGGTCGGTCTTTCTGACAGCCCAGCCAGCCCTGTTCTGCGCAATGCACAACACGGGTTCGTCATCTCGGCGGATACGCCGCAATTCTTCCCGTCATCAGTAAGTACTATCGCATTGCTCGAAACGCTTTTGTCCTTCGTCATTGCAGTGGCCAGCGACGAGATTGTCGAAAGAGTGGCGACCTTTCACAAGCGTCGCCATCAGCTAGGCCTATATCACGCGGAAGAGCCCTGATTGGATCAGGCCAATCCGCATTGGCCATTCAGCCACGCACTAGGTGACCACCATCCACATCCAGCACAGCGCCCGTGAGATAGCCATTTGTCATTGCCACTATCACAGCTTGGGCGATGTCCTCTGCCTCACCAATGCGTCCGACGGGCAGGCTGTTACCAACCTGAGCGAACATGGCCTCGCGAGCCTCATTCGACATTGCCGCGTAAGCCTCGGTCGCAACCATTCCAGGGCTGATGCAGTTCACACGCGCACGGCTTGATAGCTCCAATGCCAACCCCTTGGACAGGGCTTCGAGCGCCGCGTTCACGGCCCCAAGACCCGTTGCACCGGCAGAGGGTCGGCGGCTGAGGACGCCAGAAAAGAAGGTGATGGAGCCGCCTTCAGTCAAGACAGGCAAGACTTCACGCGCCGCCACATAGGGCCCGATAAATTTAGCCTCGAACATCGCGCGCAGGTCAGTGGTTGGCAATTCGGCGAAGGCCCCACGCGCTGCGCTTGAGGCAGAGATGACCAGATGATCTACTTTTTCAAGGCCGCTGGCCCAGGACTTCATGCCAGTTTCGTTGGTGGTATCGACCGGTGCGATCTGAACTCCGCCTCCGATGTCTGCCGCTGCTGCCTCCAGCTTGGCGAGACACCGGCTGGCGATGGTAACTTTCGCACCGAGCGCCACCGCCAGCTTTGCGGTGGCCTTACCCATGCCGCTGCTGCCGCCAATGATAACAACGTGTTTGCCGATGAGGGCCGTTTCGAAAACCGAGTTCATTGCTTTGGTTCCTTGCATGTCGTGTCTGTTAAATGAGTCAATCGATGCTGAGCACCAACTTGCCGGTGGTTTCGCCCGCCTCTAGGCGGCGATGTGCTTCCGTAGCCTTGGCGATTGGGTATGTGGTGATCTGAGGACGCAGAATGCCAGTTTCCAACAGCTTGAATACCTTGGTCATGTCCGCGCCGAATGCAGTTGGTCGGTTGGAAAAATACGTGTAAATATCGCTGACCCGCACTGAGACAGATTTCTGGAAGTGTTTCGCCAGATCCTCGGCAAAATCGCCAGCTGGCGGCCCGGCAAGGAATCCGAAGAGCACAGCCGTTCCAAGGGGAGCCAGCGCATCAAGGTCTGATTTCAAGGAGTCACCGGAAACCGGATTCAACGTCAGATCAACACCGCGCCCACTTGTGATCTCTGGCACCAGCGTGGCCACGTCCTGAGTACGATAGTCGATGACAAAATCTGCTCCTTGCGCCTGGGCGTATCCGACCTTTTCAGTGCTGACCGAAGCGATCACAGTCATGCCCAGATGCTTGGCGATGTGGAGGGCCATCGTGCCCACTCCGCCTGCAGCCGCATGCACCAGTACGGATCTTCCGGCCGCCGCACCGCCCAGATTGACCAGCATGTGATAGGCCGTCATTGCGTTTACAGGGATTGCTGCTGCGGTTTCAAAGGCGATGGTATCGGCAATTTTGGTTACATAAGGTGCACTTATTACGGAATGCGTACCATAGCCGCCCGCACCAATCGGGCCCATCCATGCGACGCGATCACCCACGGCGAAACCAACGGCATCTTTGCCCGTCGCTTCGACGATTCCGGCACCTTCAACGCCGGGTACATGGGGCAGGTCTGGCATCATGCCCTCTGGCATTTCGCCACGGCGAATAATCGTATCGATAAAATTTACCGCCCCGGCATGATTACGGATCAGGATTTCTCTGGCACCGGGCTGTGCGACAGCTTGGTCAACGCTTCGCAGAACTTCGGGCCCGCCAGTTTGGGTGATTTCTATCGCGTACGGCATCATGCATCTCCTTTTGTTTCGCAGAAGATAGCGATGACGCCATTTCGTGATAATCGTTGAATCTAGAAGGTATTATCTCATAAATAGAATTATGATCTACAACGACCTTGGCCTGTTTACTGTTGTCGCCCACCACCTCAGCTTTTCCAAAGCTGCAGATCGGCTGGGTATTCCGCTTAGCAGGATTAGTCGCAGGATTGCCATGTTAGAGGATCATCTGGGCGCTAAGCTATTCGAGCGCACGACAAGGCAGGTGCGCCTGACCGAAGAGGGGCGCCGTCTTCTGGATCGTTGTCAGGATCCGATTGAAGCGCTTCAGCGTGTTGCGGGTTTTACCGATGACACGCGGCACCACACGATCCGCATTACGGCCCCACCCTTGGCAGCTCGTACAACGATTGGGCCAAAGCTGGTGGATTTCGCCGAACAAAATCCTCAGGTCCAGCTTGAACTGACGACGACTAACATCATGCTGGATTTTTTCGCGGACAATATCGACCTCGCCTTTCGGGTCGGTCCGCTTGCGGACTCCGGTCTTGTTGCCAAGCGGTTATGGTCAGTTCCATATTGTTTTTGCGCAGGGCAGGGCTTCATTCGAGAGCACGGACTTTCGGGACCTTTGACGCGACCGAAGTTCCAGACTCTTCCTGCGCTGATGGCGGGTCAACCTTGGGTACTGGAAACGGGAGAGACGGTGAATCCAGCCCACATAGCCCATAATATTGGCGACCTTGATGTCATAGCACAGGCCGCTCGTCGTAATCTGGGGATAGCGATGTTGCCTAAGGATATGGTGGAGGGCGATCTGCGACGACTGGAAGTTGAGAATACTGTCCCGCTGACTCGAGACATGTATGCGGTTTATCCCAGCCGTCGCCTGTTGCCCGAGCGTGTCAGGAAACTGATCGATTTCATGGCGCCGAGATAAATCCTACCAATCAATTTGCACCCCATCCCGAAAGAAACCACCTGTTGGACCGTTCACGGGGAGTGTTGCAGCCCACACGACGCCCTTGGCCCCTTCGGACACCGGGCGACCACCCCCGCCCATGTCAGTGGCGACCCAGCCGGGGCACACTGCGTTGACAAGGATGCCTTCGGGTTTCAAATCAGCCGCAGTCTTGATGGTCAGTGCATTGAGCGCCGTTTTCGAGATGCCATATCCAGGAGTGCTGGATGACATGCCTGTCAGCGCTCCTGAGCCGGAAGACACGTTTACAATCCGGGCATCATGACCATTTTGAAGCAAAGGAACGGCCGAAATGGTTGTTGCCCAGGCTCCGAAGAAGTTGGTCTCGAAAGCACGGCGCACGCGCACCAGGTCGGCGCTGAGCGCGTGCTGATCCGTGTCGTAGTCAACGCCTGCATTGTTTACCAGTATGTCGAGATATCCGTATTCGGAGTTGATCTTATCAAAGGCAGCGTTGACCGAGCTCTGATCGGACACGTCCAGTTGCAAGGCCTTAGCTCCATGCCCAATCTCTTCGGCCGTGGCTTGTCCTTTTTGCGGGTCGCGCGATGCTACCAAAACAAATAATCCATGATCGCGGGCCAGTTGTAGGGCGACTTCTTTGCCGATGCCTCGATTGGCTCCGGTCACAAGTGCGATACGTTGTTCGGTCATGAGGTTTCCTTTGAATTTTCGTCAGTTAACCGAAAGCAAAGCCTAATAGTGAGATTGCCAACATCGCTCTGGCAAGGCAACCGGCGCGCAACGATTCGGCGTTAACTGATGTCAGTTGGCCCCGGCCCCGCGTTCACCGGCGAGGGCGACGAGACCACGGTCGCCGGTTTCCCAAAGAGCGGTCATTGTCATCGCTGTTACAACCCAGCGGTCACCTGTTTTTTCCAGCACATAGTCATAACGGCCGCCCAAAACCCATAGGCCATCGTCAAGACGGTGGGTGGCGGTGAAATCAGCCTGCGCTGTCGCGGCGATTTCTGAAACTGAGGTGATTGCGTGGTTGGTCACCATGTGATGCGTGCTGTCGAACCCGGGCAGGAAGGCGGCCCAGCCCGCAACAAGTTCGTCAGCGGGTTGGGTTGCCGGGTCTCCACCCCAAAGGCTGGTGTAGTCAATGGTGACGTGATCGGCGAAGGCATCCCTTACACGGGTCCAATCATGCCGGTCTGCGCCTGCAGCGATATCCGTTAGGGTGCGGGTGATGTCGGTTTGATCGGCCAATGCAGGGCCTCCAATCATTGTTATGGCGGTGAGCATGGCGATGAGGGATCGTTTCATATCCGGGTCCTTTGTCAGAGTTGGACAAAGCAACGTACGTTGCTGCGCCTGCTTCATTCATTAGCCAAGCGTTCAGGCACGGGCGCTAAGGTGTATTGCGACCAAAAAAACGTATTCGCCGCATCCTGATCGGCACTGAGATTGGTGGCCTCGACGATCTTGCCGTTCTCGATCCGGTAAACCAGAGCCCAGATGGTATCGACATTCGGCTTACCTTCGGCGTTGGACCAGCCTCGGTGAATATCTACAACATGGGTTTCATCCGCGCCAAAGTAGATCGGGTCAGCCTGAAACCCAGCTGCGCCCAACTGGGCGAAGAAGGCCAAAACTTCATCCCGACCGTTTTTGGTGCCGCTCAGCGGATGGCGGCCGGGAATGTGCCATTGTACGTCCTCGTCCATGACTGCGGCGATTCCATCAAGGTCGTTCGAGCCGTAAGCCGCAAAAAAGTTCTGAACCACTTTCATATTGTCTTCGGGGGTATCGGCCATTGCGTTGCCTCCCATAACGGTCGCGACCGCGAGTGCTAGTTGAAGTTTTCGGGTCATTAGGGTCTCCAAGGGAATGAGGCGTCGGATAGCGAGGTCCGACGCCTGATCAGCAGGATCAATTATCCAATCCGGCGCGGAAGTGGTCGGCAACGGCGTCGGCCGCCCGTGTCACGTCCTCGGGGTTGTCGTAGAAATCGAACTGCGTGACATCCTCGAGCCACTGCGCAGTCGCGTCACCGGCAAATCCGGCAAGGAAGGTCTGCACGCCCTGCGGGATCGCTGCGCTTTCAGAGTGAACAATGGTCAGCGGTTTATCCAGACGCTGTGGGTTGTCGGCGGGATGGTAGGTCAGCCAGCCTTCCCAGCCTGCATTGTTCCATTTGTCATCATATTCCGGGATCGCCCCACGGTCCGCCTCATAGTAGTAGCCACCGATCGGCATCAGCACGCCTTCGGCACCTTCTGGACCCGCGGCAGGAATGATCTGGCCCCCGGCGGCTTCGGCAGCCCGAGAGACTTGAAGCAAGCCGGCAACACCTTCTGCGCCGCCGTAGACGGCCTCAACAATTTCGGCGTTCTGCAGCCAGGGAGCAACCAAACCAAGTCGCTGAACCAGCGGGTTGCCCGAGACGGCATCGACCATATAACCCGCTGAGGCGCAGATACCCAGCCCATTGATGTGCTCGGCGTCCACTTCTGGCAGGGTCGCTATGAATTCGATCGCTGCCTTGATGTCCGAGGTCTTGGCTTCGGGGCTTTCGACAAAGCGCGCTTGGTTCGGCAGATCGCCGGATTTACCCCAGCCCCGGAAATCGAAGGTGAAGGCGGCAAATCCGCGTTCGGCCATTTCCCGGGCATAGTTCGCCGGCATCTGTTCTTGTACCGAGGTCCAGGCCCCTGTGACCACGACCGTTGGCAAAGGTGCATCGCCGCGTTCTTCGGGTAGGTACAGTGTGCCGGATAGGGTGGCACCTTCATTCTCAAAGGTGACAATGCGGGTTTCGACCTGTGCGACGGCAGCTGTCGAGGCCATTAAAGCCGCAGCGGTATTCAGAGCGAGGGTTTTCATCGCGATATCTCCCAAAGTCTGTCTGGATGGGCGCAAGCCCGATGACGAAAGAGATACGTTGCCGGAGGTTCACTTGATTGCACCGGACTGCTGTGTTTTTGAATGATCCTGCATCAAGCCATGTTGGCCGCGCGATAAGCCTTGGGGGTTTGTCCCACCACCTGTTTAAAGCTGCGCGTGAAATGAGCCTGATCGGAAAAGCCACATTCCAAAGCGATATCACCCAGAGGACGCTGCTGGTCTTGCATCATCTTCATCGCCTGTTCAATTCGGTAGGCCATGACATATTGCATCGGGGTCGTGCCCAACGTCTCTTTGAACATGCGTGCGAAGTGCGAAGGGCTCATTCCCGCCTCGGTCGCGAGCTGCTCAACGGTTATGGTCTGATCCAGCCGGTTCTGTACAAAGGCCAAAACGCGCTGGTAATGCCGGGATGTGAAGCGGGATGACAGCTGAACATCTTCGATCCGGCGTTTTCCATATTTCTGGAGCAGTTTCACTAGGAATACGCGGCTCATGGCTTCGAACATCACGACCGAAGACATGTCGGTCGATTCCAATGCGTCACGCAGTATAACGCCAGCCGTGCACAGATCAGGGTCCGAGAACTGCGGCAAATCCCGAAATTGCTGCGGGTCAAGCAGCATGCCCAGCTCGGACTGAGCAAAGCGTTCAACCTTAGCCGGGTCCAGCGTGATAACGATGACATCAGACGTCGCGTACCATTGCCAACCCGATCGCATACCAGCCGGAGTGACGATGATTTCATCCTTGTGAAACATGAAATCCCGCAACTCACCATCCCTCCAGTTCCGAACTCTGTGCGGAATGGTCTGGAGATTGAGAAGCACGTGATGCTCTTTGAAAACATCCTCGGGCATCTGATCCGGCTCAGCCCGGAAATACCGAACGGACATCAACCCTGCAGCCGAAGGCCGCTCGATCGCATCGCTGTTTAGTAAAGGTTCCGAGGGGTAAATGTCCGCATATCTCGAAGGCAATCGTCGGCTCCCATAGTGTACCTGGGCAATTCTCGCTGGCGTCGATCGCACACGGTTGAAAACATCCAACAGGGGTGCGAACCCATGGAGTGGTTCCGTGGCCACCTGCTTCTCGCAACGCAGCCGTAGCGTTCGGGTCGACGCTTAGAGAATTTTCAAGATTGCGGTCGCTGAATCAAGACGGAACACGATGCCCGACGAGAAACACGCGCTGCCGTTGATCCGAGAAAATAGTCCATTGCCGATGGGTGATGCGCTCCGACAACAATCAAATCAGCGCCGATTTCACGTGCGAACTCGGTAATGCGCAGCCCTGGCTTTCCCGTTTCTACCTGGCAGTTTATATCGGTCGCTTCTCCGGCGATCGACTTTAGGGTTCCCATGATTTTGTTGGTCAGATGGTTCTCGGATTTCACTGTCACGAATTCCGCTGTAAAACCCGGGATCTGTTCCAGAACTGTAAGTAGTGTGATCTTTCCGTCAGCTGCCAAAAGCTTGCGGGCAGTGGTGATTTTCTCGGCAACCAACTCTTCATGATCAATGGCAACGGGGATCAATATGGATTTATACATGTAAAGCACTCCCAGTGAGTTTCGGCGATGTCAACGAGCAGGGCTTGGTGCATCATAACTTGATAAGTACTTTCAGAATTAAAGGTTCTGATCTGTTGCCCAGGACCCCGCCCTGCCTTAGTGGCCAAACACCTCGAGCCGCGCCCATTCTGGACCTCGGTTCAAGAGAAAGACGGCCACCGCATATGCAATGGCCGCCTTGAGGTTACTATGCGCTGCGATACAGTTTTGTCATCGAGAATTCCCGATGTCCCAGCGCCTCTGCCGCGGTGTTACGGCCGTTTGCTGTCCTGCGGATCATATCGATCAGAGCATCACCAGCCTGATCGATGGTTTGTTCGCGCCGCAAGATGCCTGAAACATCAACATCCACATGCTCGCCCATGGTGCGCACTGTACGCGGGTTCGCGGTGATCTTGATGACCGGAACGATCGGGTTGCCCACCACGTTGCCCTGACCTGTCGGGAAGGTATGGATCACAGCACCGCCCGCCGCCATCAGCGTCACACATTCCGCCGCAGCTGATGAACTGTCCATGAAGTAGAGGCCTTTGCCCGAGTTAGGTTGCTCGGCAGGTTCCAGAATGTCGATATACTGCGAAGTCCGGCCGATCTTTTCGAGGTTGCCAAGCGCCTTTTCCTCAATGGTGGTCAGGCCACCTTCGATGTTGCCCTTGGTTGGCTGACTGTCGCTGAGGTCATCGGTCTGATGGGCAAAGATTACATCGTCCTGATAGGCTTTCCACATCTTGTACCAGCGTTCGCCCACTTCTTCATTGATGGCGCGTTTCTGGCAGATATGTTCCGCCCCGGTGATTTCCGAGGTTTCACCAAAGAACCCGGTGATCCCTTCGGGCAGCAACTTGTCATACATGTTGCCAACGGTTGGGCAGGACCCCAGACCCGTTGTCGTGTCGCTTTCACCGCATTTGGTCGAAATCCAAAGCTCGTTGATCGAGCATTCCTCGCGCTGGACCTCGGTGGCCTTGTGAACAAAATCCTTGGCGGCCCATGAAGCGCGCCGGATGGTCTCGAAGTCACCGTTCTGTTCGATTGAGAACTCTGCCACGTCCTTGCCGGTCTCGCGGATGCCGTCGGCAATGCGTTTGGTCCAACCCGGCTCGATGCCGATCACCACCACCGAGTGGACATTCGGGTTGGCCCCTGTGCCAATCATGGTGCGGAAATGCAGCTCGAGGTCCTCGCCGAACTGAAGGCGGCCATAAGCGTGTGGGATTGCCAGCGTGCCCTTGACGTTGTTGGCGACTGCCTCGCAGGCGGCGTTGGAAATGTCATCGACGGGCAGGATCAGCACGTGGTTGCGCACACCAACCCGGCCGTTTTCGCGCCGGTAGCCCATGACAGTCATGTTTGAATATTTGCTCATGGTATTAACCCCTTACCAGCGCTTGGTCTTGCAGTTTTGCGTGTGGACATGCCCGCCGCGTGGGATGTCAGCGATGATCTTGCCGATATCCTCACCATACTTGATCGCCGTATCGCCGTTCTTGAGGTCCGTGAGCGCAATCTTGTGGCCAATCGGAACATCCGCACCTGCGGTCAGGCGAAAGGTCGAGTTGTCATGTGTAATACAGCACAGCATGTCGGTGCCTGCAGTCAGGCCTTCGACGACCACGACACCGACATTGTCTTCCTCTTCATGCACCAAAAGGTGCGGTATTTCATTTGGGGCTGGATTTGACATGAAGGTCTCCGGTTTTTGCTATGGTTTAAGGATGGTTTTCGGCGCAAGCGTCTTGCCAGCGCGAATGTCTGTAAAGGCCGAGGCCCCGTCGGACAGGTCGCGGGTTTCAACCCAGTCAAGCGTCCCGAGGCGGCCCTTGAACATGGCATTGCATGTGTCGCGGAAGTCCTGTGCGGTATAGGTGTAGGTGCCGATTAGCGTGATTTCCTGCAGCGTGATGCGTCGGATATCCAATCCACCTTCGGAACTGCCTAGGCCGATGTGCAAAATCACCCCGCCCGGGCTGACGAGAGCCGAGGCAACCGCACGGGTAGACGCAAACCCCACTGCGTCGATCACCAATGGAATGTCCTGTTCCGGTGTGTCCACAACAGCGATTCCACAGGTGTCGCGAAGATAGGTCGCACGGGCTGCGTTGGGTTCGGATAAGGTCACCTGCTCGACCCCCATCGCAGTGAGCGCGAGAGCTGCCGCTAGCCCGATTGCCCCGCCGCCAATCACATGGGCACGCCGTTCGTCTGCCGGGTGCAGGGACGCAAGCCCCAGCCGCACCGCATGCCAGCTGACTGCAATCGGTTCGGCGAGTGCGGCCTGCTCCAGCGTGATATGCGAGGGCACTTCAATCAAATTGCGCTCTGGGATAGCGACGTATTCCGCAAAAGCGCCTTCGCGCGGCGGCATTGAGATGATCTGTCGCGAGGGGCAAAGGTTCTCACGTCCGGACCGGCTGGCCGCGCTGTTGGGGTCGTTTACCAGCGGATTGATGGTTACGCGGCGACCATCAGCAGTCACACCGGCCCCCTCATGGCCCAGGATCAGCGGTGCCGGGCGGCGATCATCATGGCCCAGATAGGCGTGCATGTCGGACCCGCAAATACCGACGCTATCGATGCGGACGAGAACCTCATCGGGGCCGGGCTCCGGGTCCGCGAAATAGCGGTATTCCAGTGTTTCGACATCAGTGTAAACCAAAGCTTTCATTTCGCTGTAAACCCTCCATCGACCATCAAAACTTGCCCGGTCACGTAGGCACAGGCATCAGAGCAAAAGAACAGCAACGGGCCGTCGAGGTCTTTGGGCTCACCGTTGCGACCGATACAGGTCTGCGCAGCATTACGGTTCGCGCGTTCAGGATCATTGAACACTGCAGCCGTCAGCTCGGTTCGAAAGAACCCAGGGCCAATCGCGTTTACGCATATTCCGCTCGATGACCAGGCCTCGGCCATTGCTCGGGTCAGCTGTGCCACGCCGCCCTTTGACGCCCCATAGCTAAGCCCACCTGGAAAAGCTCGGCTGGACTGGAGCGATGCGAAATTTACGATCCGTCCCCAGCCTTTGGCCTTCATATCGGGCACTAGGTGCTGCGACAGAAAGAAGGGAACGGCAAGGTTCAATCCCAGTGTGATGTCCCACCCCTCAGGCGATACATCATCCGCAGCCTCGCGCGTGTTGATCCCGGCGGCATGCACCAGAATATCCGGTGCCCCAAACGGCTGCGACGCGGCAACGGCCAGCTCCGCCAACCGATCACGATCCGAAAGATCCCAGGGCAGGGGATGGACCTGATCCAGCTCGGCCAACGCTTCTGCACGTCGCGCCACGCCCACGACCTTAGCGCCGGCATGCGACAGTACCTCTGCCGCTCTGCGACCAAGGCCGGAGCTGGCCCCGGTCACAAGAGCGGTATGTCCAGTGAGATCAGGATGATAGGTCACGGGTTGGGTCAGTCTTCGGCTGTCAGGTCAAAGTTTTCATCGGGGAAGAACTTGGCCAATCGAATATCCGCGGTACGCGCGTGCCCCTCCATACCTTCAAGGCGTGAGATACGGGCCGTCGCCTGCGCAATCGGCTTCATCGCATCAGCGGTCGAGCGCTGCCAGGTCACGATCTTCATGTATTTATGGACGCTGAGGCCACCGGTGTAAGTGGCCGCCCGGCTCGTGGGCAGCACGTGATTGGTGCCCGAGGCTTTGTCGCCAAAGGCAACCGTGGTCTCTTCGCCCAAGAAAAGCGACCCATAGCACGTCAGCCGATCCAGCCACCAATCAAGATCATCGGCCATGACTGTCAGGTGTTCCGGGGCGTATTGATCCGATGTCGCCGCCATTTCTTCGCGATCCGCGCACAGGATGACCTCGGCATAATCGCGCCACGCAGCCGTAGCGTTTTCGCGGTTCACTTCGGGCAGGTCCTCGATCAGCACTGGCACCAAGCGCATAACCTCTTCGGCGAGGTCGCGATTGTCTGTCACCAGCCAAACCGGTGAGTTGTATCCGTGCTCGGCCTGCCCAACGAGGTCAGTTGCAACAACCATCGGATCAGCAGTGACATCCGCAAGGACCAGACTGTCCGTCGGGCCCGCGATCATGTCGATGCCGACACGCCCGAACAGGATACGCTTTGCTTCGGCCACAAACTGATTGCCGGGGCCCACAAGGATGTTAGCCTTGGGAAGCCCGAACAACCCGAAGGTCATCGCCGCAACCCCCTGCACGCCGCCCATGGCCATGATCTTGTCGGCGCCACAGATATGCGCGGCGTAGACGATCGCAGGCGCGATACCGACATCCGGGCGCGGCGGTGAGCACGCGACAATGTGCTTACATCCCGCCACCTTCGCCGTCGTCACGGTCATGATCGCGCTGGCGATATGGCTGTAGCGCCCGCCTGGGACGTAGCAACCGGCTGCATCCACCGGGATCATCTTCTGGCCAGCGGTCAGGCCCGGCACAACCTCGACTGCGATGTCGGTCATGGACGCTTTCTGTGCCTCGGCAAAGCGTTTGACGTTGCTGTGGCTGAACTCGATGTCGCGCTTCAGCTTTTCTGGCACGGCATCCATCGCGGCCTGGATTTCGGCATCGCTGAGAATGACGTTACCTTCGTAGTTGTCGAATTTGGCTGCGTATTCCAACGCCTTGGCATCGCCACCTGTCTCAATGTCGGTCAGGATTCCCTGCACAATTTCACTGACATCTGACGCTCCGCTGCGCGCGGTCAGCGTGGCTTTCTTCAGGTATTCACGGGTCATGAATTAGGTCCTTTTCTTACCGCGTCTTTCGGCGGCTTATCGATAGACATCAGGCAACAGCGAGGTAGAGAACGCCGGGATATAGGCGATCATCAACGTCACGATCAGCATGAAGAAAACAAACGGGATGGCGCGGTAGGCGATCTTGAGGATCGACTCGCCCGTAATCCCCGACACCACGAACAAGTTCAGCCCCAAGGGTGGAGTAATAAACCCGACCCCCAGCGCGGTGATCATCATGATGCAGAACTGAATCTGGTTCATCTCAATCTCTTGCGCCAACGGGTAGAGGATCGGTGCCAGGATCACGATGTTGGGCGTCGTTTCCATAACGCAGCCCGCAATGATCAGGATAAGGACCATCATGGCGATCAGTACGAATTCGTTACTGCTGACTGAGGTCAAAGCTCCGACAAATCCTTGCGGCACTCCAATGATCGCCAGAGCTTCGGCCAGAGGGATCGAGAAGGCGATGATCGGAAGGATCACACCGTTGACCTTGGCCGAACTGACCAGCATGGCCGGGAAGTCGGACAATTTCAGTGTGCCCAGGATAAACCCGATGAATATGGTCACGACGACCGCCACGGCACCTGCCTCGGTCGGGGTCAGTTTCCCCGAGAAGATGCCGTAGAAAATGATGCCGGGGACAAGGAAAGCGTACCAGCCGGACTTGACCGTCTTCCACAGGTTCGCGCGCCATTCAGCTGCGGTCATCATGCCGCCGCCTTCCCAAAGGTTCAGCCGGTTCATCACGACGTTGGTGATCAGGATGGCCGTCAGGATCAAGAGGCCGGGGATCAGCGCAGCAAGGAACAAGGTCGAGACCGCTATACCCAGCACGAGGCCGATGATGATATAGGCGATAGAGGGCGGGATGAGGATGCCGGTGCAGGCTCCTGCTGCGACCAAAGCACAGGCGTAGGGGCGGGGATAACCGCTCTCGACCAGCCGGTCGATAGTCATGCGCCCTACCGCTGCCGCACCTGCTGCGTCCGACCCGGAGATCGCCGCGAACATGCCACAGACCAGGACGGTGGCCGAACCGAAGCCACCCTTGGCCCAACAGGTCAGGGCTTCGGCGACGTCCAGAAACTTTCGACTGAGCCCGGTTCGGACAAGCACGTCTCCGGTCAGGATAAACAGCGGCACAGCTGTCAGCGCGAAGGCATCGATGCCCGAGAACAGCTTTTCGCCGACAAGGCTCAGCGGCAATGCGCCGGACATGATCAGCATTGTGATCGATGCTGCGCCGATCGCGGCCCAGACCGGAACGGCGAGCGCGACAAGAGCGACGAAGAGAATGACGGAGGCGTAGAAATCCCACCCAAGTTCAAGCGTTTGACCGCCGAGTTGTTGCCACATCATGGCTCAGGCCCTCCCTTAATCAAACAGCTTGTCGCCTTCGTAGACGGGACGGCCCGTTCGAAGGTCGGCAATGTCGCGGACGAAGGACTGCACCAGTCGAAAGATGACCAGCGCGAAGCCAAACGGCACCGCCATGAGGAAAAAGACCTGGCTGATCCGCAGGCCGTGTGTGACAGACCCGAATTTCCAGGACACGTGGACTGTCTCCCACGACCAATAGATCGCGACGAGCGCCACGATGAACATCACGATGTCGCCGAAGATATAGAGCAGCGTTTTGACCGTGCGCGGGACGTAGTGCATCAGAACATCAATGCGGATATGCCCGCGTTCCTTGACCGCGGCGGCAGCACCGATCCATGCGAGATAGATAAACGCATACCGGACGATTTCTTCGCCCCAGATGGACGAGTAGGCAAAGACCTCGCGCCGGACCACTTCGATGAACATCGTGCCGACGAGCATGACGTAGAAGACTAAAAGCAGCCAACGTTCGGCATTTTTATCAATCGCTCGAAAGAGCTGAGACATAGCATCCTCACTACCGTCACGCGGCGGCGACGTGTTCTAGTGGGTTTCTAATGGGCAAACATCGGATGAGCCGACGCTGGACGCGCCGGCCCGAAGATGCGATCAGGCGTCGTGCACGTAGTATTTCGCACGCGTGTCTGCGGCTTCTTCCAGCTTGGCGAACGCATCCATCGATCCGGCCAGCTCGGTCTTGAAGCTGTCCCATTCGCTGCGCTGATAGCCACCGGCCTCTTTCCATTCGCCCAACTGATCTTCGCTGAGCGAGTGGAACTCGACGCCGTTCGCGATCAATTGAGACATGGCGTAGGCCCGTGCCGAAGGCACTTTGGAAAGGTTCTGCTGCTGGGTGACTTCGCCCGCAAATTCGATACCTTCCTTGACGTCCATCGGCAGGCTGTCGAACCATTCAAGGTTGATCGAATAGACCTGACTGTCCGGCACCGCCTGAGTGAAGGTCACATGGCTGAGGATCTCACCAAAGCCAAAGACATGCAACGCGCCCACCGAGGGATCAAGCGCGTCTGCGACGCCTTGCCGGATCGCTGACGGAGTCTCACCCCACGCAACAGGCGTCGGGTTCGCACCCACCATGCCATAATACTGCTGCAGCATTTTTGATCCGGGTACGCGGAATTTGACACCGGACATATCGCCGGGGGTGATAATTGCGTTGCCTCCCTGGCGAACAGCGACGACGCGCGGATCGATCACGATATACATCAGCGCTTTAAAGCCAGATGCCGCGATCTTGGGGTCTACTTCCGCCTTCCAAGCTTCGGAGGAAGTCAGGTTCGTGAACCGCTGGTTGGACCCGCAGAAATATGGAAGGTTGATCAGATCGACGACGCTTGCGAAGGGCGCGAAATTTGACAACGAGTGTTGCGCCGCTTGTATTGTCCCGCCCTGAACTGCCTGCGCCAGTGCTCCGCCCGCGCCAAGCTGGCCACCGGGAGCCAGTTTCACATAGACCTTGCCATTCGTCATGTTCTGGATGTTTTCTTTCAGGTCCAGCTGCATGATCGGATAGCTGCGAGACGCGCCCAGAACATAGGCCGTTGCCAACGTCATCTTGAATTCAGCCGCGTTTTCGCGATCGCGTTCCTCGGCGGCGGTCTGTGCTGCCGCTTCGCTGGACCACAATGTCCCAGCCGCGCCGGCGACCATGGCCGCCGTGAACGAGCCGGTGCCCGCGAGTTTCAAAAAATTCCGACGCTCGGCCGAAGCCAGCTCCTGTTTAGTCTTGTCCATGTGTTCTCCTCCCGTTGGACTTTTTTTCGGATTTATTCCTTTGATTTTTTATCCGAAATTTCTTTTGCTTCGCTCCGCAGAATGCCGATCGAAAAGGCGATGGCCGCGGCAAACAAGATCAACATTTCCCAGATATTGTTGACCAAGGGCGCATTCGACACTGCTCCGATCACTACGTTCGCTACAAACGCGAGCAGCAATATTCCAGCTATCAAGTATGGCATGCGTCCTCCCCAACCTATCCAATGCCTCGCACTGAGTCGCCCGCAATGTAAGCGCTTACATTTTGTTATGCAAGCGCTTACATTGCACATGTGTTGTAGGTTCCCGACAAATCGTGCTTTTGATAGAATTCGTCTTGAGCTAGTTGCCCATCCAAAATGACAAGAAAAACCATGCCTCAAAGCGGTCACGAAAACACAGTCCCAACCCTTGCAGATGTTGCCCGACATGCGAACGTGTCCACCGCAACTGTCTCGCGGTGCCTGAACTCGCCAGAGCGGGTAGGGCAAAGCACAAGGGAACGAGTTCTGGCAGCCGTACGAGAACTTGGGTACGCGCCAAATTTCGGAGCCCAAGCCCTTGCAGCAAGGCAGACAAATACCATCGCCGCCGTGATACCGACTATGGAGAACGCTGTTTTTGCACGCGGATTACAGGCGTTTCAGGAAGAGCTGGTGAGGCATGGTAAAACGCTTCTGGTTGCTTCGTCCGCCTATGATTCAGAGCTGGAAGAACAACAGGTGCGTGCGTTGGTAGCGCGGGGTGCAGATGGGTTGCTGCTGATTGGGTACGATCGCGAACCGGAAATCTATGCGTTTCTGGAAAAGCAGCGTGTACCAACTTTGATCGCTTGGTCATTTGATCCTGACCAATCCCCGCCTGCCATCGGCTTTGACAATCGGGCTGCGATGTTTGCCCTTGCCCGGCAGGTCATTGGATATGGGCATCAGCATATCGCGTGTATCTCTGCTCCAACCGCTTCGAATGATCGGGCAAGGGAACGCGTTCAAGGAATTCGGGATGCCAAACAAGAGGCCGGTCAGGACCCGAATACAATGTTTCTTGTCGAGACCGCTTACGGCGTTGAAACTGGTGAAGTTGCTTTGCGCGAGGTCATGACAGCCGCACCAGAAACGACTGCCGTGATGTGCGTCAATGATGTTTTGGCGGTCGGAGCCTTACGTGCGGCTCGGGAAATGGGGCTTGGGGTGCCCAGGGACCTCTCAATTACCGGTTTTGACGATATCGAAATTGCAATGCTCGCCGAACCCGCTCTTACGACGGTCCATGTCCCGCATCGCGAGATGGGTCGTCGCGCCGCTGGGATGCTGATCCAGATACTCCGTGATGCGCACAGCGGTCAAAGTGTTGAGTTGCCGACAGAAATAAGACTACGTCAATCACTCGGTCCTGCCCGCACTATTGAGTGATCCCGACCTTGAGGGCTATGTCTGGAAATCCACTCGCTCGAATCTACCAACGATGTACGACCCGGATTCGGCATGCGCGGCCAATCCAACTTGAATTACTGGTGTGAATAATTCTTAGACTCAGAGTTTATGGCTAGCAGGCCAAGAGAGCTGTGAGAGTGATTGCTGAGAGGAAGGCCTTTGTACGCGGCTCATCCGTTGCGATGCAGAATGCCCCGAACCGGACGATGCCTGCCGCGGCAATCGGGCAAAAATTATTTTGTCGCGGCTGTCTTTCAGGTTCTGGTCACGTGGTTAACAGAGCCGAAAGTTCATTTGCCCCCTTTTTCAGGATACCCAGAAACGACATCAGGCTGTTGACGTTGTGACGTTGTGTCGGTGCATGAACCGAAAGTGTGCCCACCAATCGGCCTTGCCCATCTTGAACGGGTACTGCTAGGGCTGCCATTCCACTCATGAACTCTTCATCATCAGTGGAATAACCGTTCTGAGCGATATGTTGGATTTCCGTGCGCAATGACTGCGGATCGGTCAGGGAACTTTCAGTCTGTGGCTGCAGATTTCCTGCTGAAAGAAATCCATCCAGTGTTTTCTGCCGGAGCGTGGACAAGTACATCTTGCCGCTGGCGGTGCAATGAAAGGGAACCTGTGTCCCGACCGGTAATTGAATGCGCAAAGGCCACTTCGTCTCAACCCGGTCAAGATAGATCATGCCCTCTCGGTCAGGAATGGCGAGATTGCATGTCTCACCAACCTGCTCGGCGACACTGCGTAAGATCGCCAAACGCGCTGTGCGCAGATGCTCGGACGACATGGTGTTGACTGAAAGCAACCTTAGACGGTGCCCAGGACCGTATGAGCGGCCATCCAGATCGCGCTGCAGGAAACCTTCGGCCTCTGCTGTTTGCAATAAACGGTGGATTGTTGGTTTCGCCAGACCGAGTGTCTCGATCAGGTCCGATGGTTTGACGGCAACCCCGCGTCGCGCCACCTCCTCAAGGATGAGGAGAAGGCGCAAGTTAGTTGGGATCTGAGTTTCTTTGTCTTGTGTTTCCGTTTCGGCCATCCCGCAACAGTCTAGTTATTTGGCAGCAGGATCAAGGCCAGATCAGGTACAAGCGAGATCAAAATCCACACTGATATCAGCGCTGCTAGATAGGGCACAGTGTACCGAAGCAGACGGAAGTAGGGAACGCCAGTCACCCCTGATGCCACGTAGAGATTGAGACCGTAGGGGGGTGTGATGAAGCCAATCGAAGCCCCCACAAGGAAGATTACCGAGAAATGGATCGGATCAATCCCGACCGAGGCCGCAATCGGTGCCAGAATCGGGGCCAGGATGATCGTGACAGGCAGGCTTTCGAGTACCATGCCCGAGAAGAAAACGATCACCATCGAAGTAAACAGAACCGCATGGTAGCCACCCATCGAGGTTACGAAATCCCCAATGGTTTGCTGAGCGCCAAGCAATGAAAGGATCTGCTGCATCACCACAGAAATCGCGATCAGCGGTGCGAGGATACCTGTGATCTGGGCCGAGCGGATCACGATTGAGGGGATCTCGGGGATCGTGAAGCCTTCGACGACAAACATCTCGGCATAGCTTTTTTCGGTGGGTGAGATGTCGTTCCGCGCGCCCATGATCCGATTGATCGGATAGCTGACCAACCCTGCAATAACGCAGAAGCCGACCGTCACTCCGGCTGCCTCAGTTGGTGAGAATTTGCCTGTGTATATACCCCACAGCACCAGCCCGATGGCAAAGAATCCAAGCCAGGCACCGAATGCAGTTTTCAGCACCCGGTTCAGTTGCAGCGGAATCAGATGTCCCCAGCCGTTCATGCGGCAAATGATCCAGCAGGCGAACTGCATGCCAAAGACCATCAGCGCGCCCGGAAGGATACCAGCCACGAATAGCTCGGAAATCGGCAGGTTCATCAGGAAGCCATAGACGATGAAGATGATCGAGGGAGGAATGATGATCCCCACCGTGCCGCCTGCCGCCGCCGTGGCCGCGCTGAACCGTTCGTCATAACCCCCTTTGACCATCTCGGGGTGCAGCATCGAGCCAATGGTGGCTGTCGTTGCCGAGTTCGACCCCGAGATCGCAGCAAACAGCCCACAAGCGCCGAGTGACGCCATCGCTAATCCACCGCGTATCCAGCCCAGACAGGCATAGGCGAAATCGCTGAGCCGCCGCGCGATGCCCGATTTATTGATCAGGTCGCCGGTCAGGATGAAAAGCGGCATCGCCAGCAGGGCGAAACCCTTGTTGAACACGTTCAGAAGTTCAGCACCCATGTTGTCCAGCGTCAGGCCAAGAACAAACGAACAGCCGATGACCCAATAGCCGATTACCAGCAAAACCGGCACGCCCAGCATGAACAGAAAGGTGACCGCAAGAGAGATCAGTGTGACCATAGTTCCGTCTGTCATCAGTCTGCTCCGATCACGGCCTGCTTGATCAGCGGCTCGCCTGTTTTCCAGTTGTTCAGATCATCGGCAAGGTTCTGAAACACGCGCCCGACCATCAGAAAGAACGACAGCGGTGCGGCCAGAAGGAACCACCACTGCATGATATTATCTGTACCCAGAACGATCTGAAAGTTTGATGCCGACAATGCCACCAGCCGTGTTGTGGTCACGATGACGATCACCGCAAAGATGAACCACAATATTGCGTCGAGTATCAGGCAAGCCAATTGCCCAGCCCTCGGCATTGCAGTGCGGAATTCGCTGAAGCTCAAATGTGTGCGCAGGCGGACATTGTACGACGCCCCAAACCACGCCATGACCATGAACAGCAGCGGGGGAATGGTGGTCGACCAGGGTTCCTGATCGTTGAACACAAACCGGTCGATCACGCCCCAGAAGATGATTAATGCGATCGCAAGGTAGGAATACACCATCACCGACCGTTCCAGATGACGTTCAACAAATGGCACCGCCCGATAGATCAACATGATCACGATTCCGCCAATCGCTGAGACAATCGCGCCCAACACCCAGGCGGCGTCGGATTCCAGTGCGGATTGAATCTCGAACGAATCCTGGCTGAGAAAGGCGCTGAAAATCGCGCCGATGTCTGCCCAAAACGACATGAACCCCGTCCTCCCAGTCGGTATAAAGTTGAACCGGCCCGCTCAGGGCCGGTTCGTAACAGTCTATCAGGCTTCGCCTTTCCACCAACGGCGCGGTTCGACATTTTCCGGCAGGGTGTCGGCCGGAATCTCGCGCGCGATGTCGTAGATTTCCTGATAGGTATCAATGCCGCCTGCCCATTTATTCAGACGTTCGCGCCACTGGGCCCAAGGCTCTGGGTTGTAGTTCGGGGCGCACATCTCTTCGGCCAGCTTGATCTGATCGTCAGCCAGGAATGCCGGGCGCACGCCATTTTCGGCGAAGATCGTGTCCGGCAATTGCGGCTCCGAGAAACCCACCGTATTCAGCAATGCGGCTTCATTCGCACCCTGGATCAACGCTTGAGTGAAGTAGGAAGATTCCATAACTGCGTCCTGCAATTCTCCACTCAGACCGTCAAAGACCTCGGCCGACATGGACGTATGTTCAGTGCCGCAGAAAAATTTCAGATTGACCGACTGCGAAACCACCGGCGCCATGTTGGCGTAAGCCACGGCCGAGGCCCAGGTTTCCGCCCCATCGATCAGACCTGTCTTAAGCGCATCCAGCGTCTCTTCCCAAGCCACCGGGACTGGGTTCAGATTCAGCAATTGCATTGCAATCCGGCCCAACTGCGTACCCGTCACGCGGTTCTTGGTACCAAACAACTCTTCCAGTTTGGTGACGGTCGGCTTGTCGGCAAAGGTCGAACCCATTTGCAGGCCGCGTAGCTCACAATGGGTAAACAGGAACTTCAACCCGTGCCGTTTTTCCAGCGGATCACGCAGGATGCGCTGGCTCGCCGGGCTATAGAAGAAGTGATACTGCGCCGCGCGGCTGGGGAACATATAGGCATAGTCCAGCACGTTCAGATAAGGTGCGCCTCCGGCCGAGTTTTGAGTTGAGGCGGCATAAATATCGACGATCCCCTGTTGGGTCTTTTCGACACAGCTCAGCTGGCCGCAGATCTGGTTGTCGCCGATGAATTCGATGCGAATCTCGCCGTCCGTGCGTTCTTCCAGGTCGCGCGCGAACTCGATTGCGCCGGCGCGCTCAATCAACAGGTTGCGGGTGTTGAAACCCGACGCGCCGAATTTCAGCGTGTGCTTCGGCTCTTTCGAAAAGCGCTTCTCATAGGTGGATTCGGCGGCCTGCGCCAGATTCGCCAGACTCATCGCGCCGCCGAACCCGCCTGCCGCCAGCAGTGTCGAACTCATGCCGTAACGCCCGGCCACGCGGAAGAAATCTCGCCGTGAAATACCACTTAGTTTCCGTCCGATCTCCATTGCTTACCTCCCTGATCGCAATTATTGAGACGTTTTGTATCAAAAAAGGCTAGTATAATTCTTGCATCTTGCATAGAGTTTTTTTCAGCGAGTTTGGAAGGAGGCGGTCATGGAGGTGGATTATGCAGTTGTTGGCGCAGGATCGTCGGGCTGTGTCATTGCCAATCGGTTGAGCGCAGACCCCAACACAACTGTTGCGCTGCTCGAAGCAGGTGGCCGCGATACCAACCCGTGGATTCACATCCCCGTCGGCTATTTCAAAACGATGCATAACCCCTCGGTTGACTGGTGCTATCGCACTGAGCCAGACCCCGGCCTTAACGGTCGATCCATCGACTGGCCACGGGGCAAGGTACTGGGTGGCTCATCTTCGCTGAACGGGTTGCTCTATGTGCGTGGCCAGAAGGAAGATTACGACCGCTGGCGGCAAATGGGCAACGAGGGTTGGGGCTGGGACGATGTGCTACCCCTGTTCAAACGCTGTGAGGATCAAGAACGCGGCGAGGATGAATATCATGGCGTCGATGGCCCCTTGTCAGTGTCCAACATGCGCATTCAGCGCCCGATCTGCGATGCCTGGGTCGCAGCAGCACAGGCCGCCGGTTACCCGTTCAACCCAGATTATAACGGGGCCGAGCAAGAAGGCGTGGGTTACTTCCAACTGACCACGCGCAATGGGCGCCGCTGTAGCGCCGCCGTCGCCTATCTCAAGCCCATTCGCGGTCGTCAGAACCTCAACATCATCACCAAAGCGCTTGTGTCGCGTGTGGTTCTGGATGGGAAAAAAGTAACCGGGCTGGTCTACCGGGATCGTTCTGGTAACGAGCAGACACTGACTGTTCGGCGCGAGGTCATCCTGTCCGGCGGGGCGATCAACTCTCCCCAAATCCTGATGTTGTCAGGGATCGGAGAGCCGGATCATCTAAAGGAAAATGGTATCAAACCGCTGCACGCCCTGCCGGGTGTTGGCAAAGGTCTTCAGGATCACTTGCAGGCGCGGCTGGTGTTCAAATGCAATGAGCCCACACTGAATGACGAAGTTCGCAGCCTGTTCAATCAGGCGCGAATCGCGCTGAAATACGCACTATTTCGTGCAGGTCCGATGACAATGGCCGCCAGCCTTGCGACTGGTTTCATGAAAACCCGGCCCGATGTTGAGACGCCCGACATTCAGTTCCACGTGCAACCCTGGTCCGCCGACAGCCCAGGCGAAGGTGTGCATCCGTTTTCGGCCTTCACGATGTCGGTCTGCCAACTGCGTCCGGAAAGTCGGGGAGAGCTGCGCCTGAACGGACCGGACCCATCCGAACATGTCAAGATCATCCCGAACTATCTGTCCACTGAAACGGACTGCCGAACCATTGTCGACGGCGTGAACATCGCGCGCGGGATTGCCAAACAGAACCCTCTGGCCTCGAAGATTTCAGAAGAGTTTCGACCAACGGCAGAGCTGAGCTGCGAAGATTATGAAGGCACTCTGGATTGGGCCAGATCGAACAGCGTGTCGATCTACCACCCAACCGGCACCTGCGCGATGGGGAACGCCGAGACGTCTGTTGTCGACGCAAGACTAAAGGTACACGGTATTTCGAACCTGCGGGTGGCTGATTGTTCGATCATGCCGGAAATCGTTAGCGGCAACACCAACGCACCAGCGATCATGATTGGCGAAAAGGCAAGCGACCTGATAAAGGCGGATGCTTGAGAAATCTGCCATCGTATCTGATCGCCTGATCCCTACAGTATCAATAGATCAGTGCGTCAATCGCATCAAAAACGATCTGGCGCTGTGCCGGTGGTTGGAATCTGCATTCGCTTTGCGACCTCTTCGTCTTGTGACTAAACGAAGTCTGGTAACAGAACCTCGGATTATATTGCGTTAGCCAATAGTCCTAACCGCAACTCCAGCTTTCCTTTGACCTCCCCCGCGTTTCGGCCGGCTCAAAGTCGATCTTTGCTGCCTACATTAATGTCTCAGGCAGCTCCCTTTGGCTGACATTCACGAATTCCAAAACGACACGCCACCTACGTACTAATGACGTGCCAGCAGGGAACTCATAATAAAGTCTTCAGCGCACACAATGATCCCGGTCATGGGCATTTCTGACAGCACACTACGATATGCACTGCCTTCCAGAACTTCGATCACCAGTTGTGACGCCTGAAGGGGATCCGGAACGGTGCGCAATTCACCGCCGGTAATTCCTCGCTTCACTACAGCTTCCAGGGCCTCAGTCAAACTCGACCGGTTCTCGACGAACAGCTGCGCGATGTCCGGTTGACGAACTGCTTCGCTCGAAATTTCCAATGTTAAAATAACGTTTTCCGGCGCAGCAAGGTATTTTGCGTAGGCCTTGATGAACTTTCTTATGACTTTGGGCGCGGGCGCATCTGAGTTCAGGATTTTCAGAAACGGCTCCATCTCGTGGCGTTCAAGTATTGCGATTTCTACAAGCACATCATGTTTGCCGCGAAAATGATTATAGAGATTTCCAAGGCTGACGCCCGCCCGCGCAGCGATATCGCGGACGCCTGTCTGATGATAGCCGCGCTCAAGGAAACACATAACTGCGGCCTCCAAAATCTGGTTGCGACGCTTGGCTGTTGCCTTTTCCCGGATTGATTCCGGCTTCCTGGTGTCTTCGGACATTTTTTCAACTTAATATTGAACGAACGATCGTTCATAGTATATGACACTCTATCGAATGCCACAAGGTGCAATGGATTCGGCGGCACAGGAAAGACTGGTCTATGACAGACAAAACTTTGGTAACTCGGCAAAGACCGACCCGGCGGTGGCTTTGGATTGGACCATCGTTGGCACTGTTTGTAGCGATCGCCATCCTCCTGTTTGATACAGAAGATACAATTGATGTTCAGGCAACAACGACCTCACCTCCGCCGCCGACCGTCTCGGTCGTCACAGTTGCTTCAGCAACCGTACAAGCGCGGGTTTCGGCGTTTGCCGAAGTTCGGCCTCGGTGGGATGCCAAGCTGCGATCTGCTGTGTCCGGGCGCATCATTGCAGTGCACAACGCCGCTTTGGCAGGGACTAAGGTGGAACGGGGTGCCCCTTTGTTTTCAATCGAAAATGCACCTTATCAAAGCGCCGTTGCAGCCGCTGAGATGGAGCTTGAGCAAGCGGAACTGGCGTTATTGCGCGCGCAGAACAAAGTGACAGTCGCGCAACGACAGTTTGACCGGGATGAAACAGAACCGCCAAACGAACTGGCTGTGAATCTGCCGCAATTGCGCATTGCCGAGAAATCCGTTGCAGCTGCGCAGGCACGGCTGAATGCGACGCGAAATGAACTGAAGGACGCGGAGGTTGTCGCCCCTTTTTCGGGATTTGTAACCCATCGCTTTGCCAGCCTGGGCCAGACGGTCAACCCAGGCGATGCCCTGATACACCTTTCGGACGACCAGCAATTCGAACTGGTCGCCGAGTTTAGTCAGGCGGACTGGGCGTTGTTGGATCATCCGATCTCTGGCGCCACTGCTGATCTGACACAGCGCTCGGGCGGAGCGTTGGGGTGGGCTCAAGTCCGGCGTGGAGGAGGGTTTCTGGATCAAGACACACGGCAGGTGCGGGTCTTTCTGGATGTCACAAAGCCCGATGAACGCATACTCGCCGGAGACTTCCTGCAGGTTCACATTCCCGGACGCCGGATCTCGGACACATTAACCCTACCCGAAAGCGTCCTGACCCGTGCGGGATACATTTGGATTGTAGACGATAAGGACCAATTGCTGAGGCTTAGCCCGAACATCCTGTTCCGCAGCGAAAGTACAGTGACGGTATCGGCTCCCGAAGGGACCGGCCCGTGGCGCGTGGCCAAAACACCTTTGGCCTCGTTTCTACCGGGTCAGCGAGTGACGCCGCAATCAGATGGAGGCTGAGCCATGCACGCTCTGACATCCTGGTTTATCCGAAATCCGGTCGCTGCCAATCTGATGATGGCACTGATCCTATTTCTTGGGGTGCAAACGCTGCTGAACATTCGGATCGAAGGCTTCCCCCGCATTCCGCCGGAAAGTGTTACAATCGCGATCGAGTTTCCGGACGCCACAGCCGAACAGGTTGATGAATTGGTGACCCAGAAAGTTGAGCAGGCCCTCGAAGGTTTGGAAGGCGTGCGTAGTGTGATCTCACAATCCCAGAATGACCTAAGTGTCGTGACTGTCCGCCGCGCAGGTGGCCAGAAACTACAAGCCGTCCTGGATCGTGTCCGTATTCGGATCGACGGCTTGACTGATCTGCCTGATACTGCGCGCCGACCCGTGATCGAAGCCTCGGGTTTCGATTTCCCGGCGCTGTATCTGAACTTGTTCGGAGAAACAGACCCCGCCACATTACAGAGCTTGGCGCAACGCCTGAAAGAAGAGTTGCTGGCGCAACCGGAATTGTCGCGGTTGCAAATCTGGGGCCTGATACCGCGGGAATTGCGCATCGAAATCGACCCGGCGTTGCTGCGCCACTATGGGTTGACGGTTTCGGATGTGACCCGCGCCATCGAAGGGAATTCGCTGGCCTTTCAGGCAGGTCGTCTGAGGACTGATGGCGGTACGATTTATCTGCGGGCCGATGACAGGGCGAAATACGTGCCGGAATACGCAGCTCTGCCGATCATCGAACGTGACGACGGGTCCTATGTGCCTTTGGGCGATATTGCTAAAATCGAAGACGGGTTTCAGGACGGCGAGTACCTGTTTCGCCTGAACGGCAAACCAACCGTAGGGATGGAGGTTCTGGTCGGGCAGAAGGAAAACCTGCTGGAGATCAGTGATGTCGTGCGCAGCACGGTTGACGAGTTCAGCCGACAGCTGCCGTCGCAGGTACAGGTCGAGGTTTGGGGTGATAGCGCTGGCTACATCTCGGACCGTCTGGCGCTGTTGCGCTCAAACGGGGTGCAGGGTTTGATCCTTGTGACCCTGATGCTGTCGATTTTCCTGAACGTGCGTTTGGCCTTCTGGGTTGCCATGGGCATTCCCGTTTCGGTCATGGGGGCGCTTGCTGTCTCGGGCTCGAAATGGGTGGACTATTCGCTGAACGATGTCACGACTTTTGGTCTGATCATTGCCTTGGGAATTCTGGTCGATGATGCCGTTGTAGTCGGCGAAAGCGTTTTTGAAGAACGCCGCAAGGGGAAGGACCCGATTAGGGACACGGAACGCGGCGTACATCGCGTGGCTGTTGCGACCGTTTTTGGCGTGCTGACCACAATCGCAGCCTTTTTCCCGATGCTGTTGATCGACAATCCGCTGGGCAAGGTACTTGCCGGGTTCGCGGGCATCGTGATCCTGACGCTGATCTTTTCGCTTATCGAAAGCAAATTCATCCTGCCCGCCCATCTGGCGCAGGTTTCGATGCGGCAAGAGCGTCGATACTTGCCGACCCGCTTGTGGGGGCGGGTACAGGATTCTGCGCAGGGCGGGTTGTACTGGGTGCGGGATTGCATCTACCAGCCTTTGCTCGTCGCGGCGGTGCGTCAGCGCTACGCTGTGCTGATCTTGTTCATTGCCGCCGCAACGCTGGGGCTTGGCCTGATGTACAAGGGCAAGGTCAGGACGGTGTTCTTTCCCGAGGTGCCCGGTCAGGTCATCACGATGAACCTGGAAATGGATGCCCGCGCCCCCTTTGCACTGACCCGCACGAACGTGAATCGGATCGAAGCCGTGTTGAACGAGCTGAACGTCGAGCTTGCAGAAGAGGCGAGTATGTCTGCTCCACCCGTTCAGACAGTATTCACCATCATCAACAGCGCTGGAAATGCCCAAATTTTCGCTGAAATGATCCCGGTAGCTGAGCGTCCGAATGTCCCGATCCTTTCCGTGGTCCGCGAATGGCGCGACCGGGTCGGTGCGGTCGAGGGTGCCACCGAGTTGGAGTTCACCGGATCGGAAACGCTTGCCGGAGGGTTCCGAATCCGGTTGGCGTCAAAAGACGAAGACCTTCTGCAGCAAGCCAGCGCCGAAATGAAAGGTTTCCTGTCGAACATCGAGGGCGTGGCAAATGTAAGGGATGGGTTGGTGGGCGGCCAACCTGAACTGAAACTCCGCCTGCGCCCGGACGCGCGGCACCTTGGTTTTAACGCCGAGGCTCTGGCCAGACAGATTGGCTATGGGTTCGGCGGGGCCGAGGTGACCAAGGTCAGACGCGATGGGTCCGAAGTCCGCGTAGTCGTACAGAACGCGCGTGAAAACCGCGATACGTTGGCGGATCTGGTGCAGACCCGGTTGCGCAGCGCATCCGGCGCTTGGGTGCCGCTTGAGACCGTCGCCGAAATCGAGGGCACCTATGCCTCTGGCACTATCGATCGCCGTGACGGCAAGCGCATGAACATCGTAGCAGCGTCCATCGACCGCGACCTTGTTGCTCCCGAAGAGGTGGGGCAGGCGGTGTTCGAGCAGCTGGTCCCGAAACTCCGTGCCAAATATCCCAGCGTAACCGTCCTGCCGGCCGGTGAACTGGAAGAAATGGCCGATATAAGCGATGGCCTGAAGCGCGCGCTGTTGCTGGCAGCCATTCTGATCTATGTGCTGATGGCCGTGCCGTTGAAAAGCTATTGGCAGCCTTTCGTCATTCTGGCCATCGTGCCATTCGGCTTTATCGCAGCCGCCGTCGGGCACCTGATCATGGGTGTCTCGCTGTCGCTGTTTTCGTTCTTCGGCATGCTTGCTCTGACCGGTGTGATTGTGAACGACAGTCTGGTCATGATCACCCGCTACAATCAGGCGCGAGAGGAAGGTCAGCCCGTGAATCTGGCGCTGAGAAGCGCAGGTATTGGACGTTTCAAGGCGATCTTTCTGACCACCGCAACTACTGTGATTGGTCTGCTGCCTTTGCTGACCGAAACCTCTGAGCAAGCGCAGTATCTGATCCCTGCGGCAATCTCTTTAGCTTTTGGAGAACTCTTTGGCACAGCCCTCATGCTGCTGCTGGTGCCGGTACTGATCGCCATCACCGAGGATGTCATTGCCATTTTCAAGTCACCCCTTCCGCAGCCTTCTGAAGAAAGGACAAAGCCATGATACGGAACCTTCTAGCCCCTGCATTCGCCGTGGTAACGCTTGCGACTCCGGCCTCCGCCGAGGGTCTGAATGTGACTGTGGACGGCATCCGCAACGCCAAGGGCAACATCGTGATCCTTGTATTCGATAACGCGCACGCCTTTGACAGTTTGGATGTCTGGAGCGCCATTGACTACGCCCAGATTCCGTCACATAAAGGCAGCGTCAGCCATGAGTTTTCTGACCTGAACGCGGGCCCATACGCTGTGCTGTTGTTTCATGACGAAAACAAGGACGATGACCTGAACATGACTGAGACAAAACTGTTGGAGGGGCTGGGTTCAACAGGTGCCTCAGACCCTCAGGACGAGCCGGATTTCAAGGCTGCCTCGGTCTGGCCGGGCGATGTGCGTGTTCGCATTCACTATGATCAGTAATTCGCCATGCTGACAGATCGAAAACTGACAATCGGCACGCTTCTGAGTGTGTTCCGCTGGCGCGTAGGGCTTACGTGGTTCCTGATCCTGGCTGAAACTGCCCTGACAGTTTTGATTCCGCTGTTCGTCGGCTTCGCCATAGATGGATTGCTGAGCGAAGATTTTGAGCCCTTTGTGCAGTTAGGTGCGCTCATGGTTGCCCTCACTATGATCAGCGTGATCCGGCGGATTTACGATACACGTGTCTACGGTATGATCCGTGTCGAATTGGGCAAGGCGCTTGCCGCGCGGTTTTCAAATCTTCCAATTTCGTCGCTGAACGCCCGGATCGGCATGGGGCGCGAACTGGCCGACTTTCTTGAAGAGATCCTGCCTTCGGCAATCGCGGGGGTGGTGCAGTTCGTCGTATCAGCAATTTTGCTGTTTTACTTCTCGCCAGTTCTGGCCCTGTCTGCCTGTGGGGTTCTTGTCGGAATGATATCTGTATACGCTCTGTTTCATTCGACGTTTTGGCAATGGAACCGTGCGCTGAATGAGCAAATGGAGCATCAGGTCAGTGTTCTGGAACAACGACGTGACCGTCCGGTTTTCGTCCACCTGAGTAAACTGCGCCGGTTCGAAGTAAAGCTCTCGGATACCGAAGCCGTTCTGTATGGCGTAATCTTCATTCTGTTAATAGGTCTGCTCCTATTCAACCTGTGGTTCGCGACCCAAAACCTGGATGCGACACCGGGCATGATATTTTCGATTATCAGCTATTCGTGGGAGTTTGCGGAAGCCGCACTTGCTTTGCCCGTCACCTTACAATCCTGGTCTCGCCTGTCAGAAATTACGACCAGGTTGCAGAGCGATTGATCAGGCTTGCATACCATAAATGGCGTGATACGGGATTTGTAATCAGGAAGTAACCAGTCCATTCCGGTCGTGCGCAGCCTAGCTAAAGGAGGGGTAAGAAGAGCTGATAAACTAGAGCTTTGTGAATTCAGACAAAGCCTGCAACGGGCGCATTATGACTGAAGATCGGGCGTCGCGCTGTAATCGTTCGATGAGCTTCTTGAATATGGCCGGATTTCAATAGCAGATTCAGGTAAGTCAGCTCCAAAAGGTCACGCTGTGCGCGGCTGCCACCCAGACGAGCGTGATCTGCCATGACCGGAGTCAGCTGTTGCAGCGCATCCGTCCAATCTTGTCGCGCAATCGCGCCCCACGCACGGGCCACCGGGCGAACAAGATCTGCCGCAAAACCCAAGCTTGTTTCGGTCAGAACCGCAAGGCGTTCACCTTCCCCTGCCATTGCATGAGCCAGCGCGCCATGTATGTCCGCAAAACTCATGCCTGGGTTTGGAAAAAACCGTGATGCGTATTCGCTCAGGTCGCGCCAAAGTTTGGGCGCAACTGTTAGACCTGCAATTTCAGTGCGGTGCAAAAGTGCAGCAGCATCGGTTAGAACATTTATCGGCAACGAATAGGACGCTGCGGGTGCGATAGCTCCCTCGTAAATCGTCCATAGCTCAGCCTCATTCCCTTGCTCCAAGGCCCACAGAGCGCGATGCCAACTTAAGTGGCCGTGCAATACCGAGCGCACATCATAATCCGCGATCCAGTCGGCAAGGTATGCGCGACCGGCCTCTCCATAACCTTGCTCGTAGAGCGTGTGCGCTTTGAAGTGTGACGCGTTTGCATTGGCGTTGTTCAAAGCGAGCGAGCCGTCCATCATGGACATGGCCTCATCAAGCCGCCCAACTTCGCACAGCGCCTGACCGTGTACGCTCATAACCCACCAGTCTTCGCCCAAGGCATCAAATAATTTGGTCGTGTAGGCAAGTTGCATGCTTTCCCGACCAGGCTCACCCGATGTCCCAATCAAACCAAAAATGTTGGTACAGATCTGCGCGACAAGGACATCGCGGGGGTGATGAGCAGCGTGCTTCAGAACTGCGCTTCGTGCCTGTGAAACACGTCCCTGAAGCAAGAGATCGAATACCGCGAGATGACCCTCCTCGCGCTCAGTCAACCCAGATGCGCAGGCGCGGGCCGACGCCATTGCCTCTTGAGCGCCAGACATATCGTTTTCATACATTCGAGCTCGAGCAAGCCCAACGTGACCGAGGGCGAAGCCGGGATCGGCCGTGATGGCGGCGGAAAAAGCTTCGCTTGCACCAAACGTTGCTGCAAGGATGTGATCAAGCCCCGCGACATAGGCGTCCCGCGCCTCTGGCAGGCTGGTCGTCAGCGTCAGTCCATATCGGTCAACCAGCATCTCCATACTCCCACTTTCGTCAGCATACTCAAACGTGAGTGCTCGCAACTGCCCAACGCTAGCACAAAAAGCGAAACCATAAGCACTATTGTGGATAATCGATTGCTATAAGGATCGAACCATCGGTTAACGGGCTGGCCTTCTGGCCTTCACTGCTGATTGAAATGATATTGATTGAAACAAGCGTGCCTCATAGCCTTTCTTTGCCAATAGGGTTGTCCTAAGGAGGCACAGTGATGAGGTGCACATTGCCTACCAAGTATATGGCGATGGCTTTCTCGCTACGTTTGACGGACCCGGCCAGGCGATCCATCGTGGCAAGGCGATTGGCGATGCCATTTCCAAGCTGAATCTGGAAGTTCGCATAGGGGGTCACACAGGCGAGGTCGAAGTTTCTTTGCATTATGTGCGCGGAATTCCCGTTAACACTGCAGCGCGTATCTCAGAATTGGGCGGAGGCGGCGACATCGTCGTTTCCAGAACAGTAAAAGATCTGGTGGCTGGGTCCGGTCTGGACTTCGAAAGTCTTGTAACAAAAGAACTGAAGGGCTTATCCGAAGACTGGCAAGTTTATAAAGCGGTCTAAAGGCATCTCTAGCCATTCCACCCAGCAGCTTTCGGAAGTCACAAATCAAACATCAAATGATGACGGCGGGAGGGGTCGAGCAGATCTTCATTAGCCTTAAATTGTGGTTTTCACCCAATCAATATGAACGGCGGATTTGGCCTCAAAGCCGCCGAATAGCAGCGTGCTAGCCACCTCGGCACGAATGCTTCGGAGCTGGGCATCGCCTAATGTGTAACCGCTCTTTGAACGTCCGACATCGTTGATCCATTTGCCAAACGCATACTTTTTAGCCAATTTGCGACAATGGAGTTTCTCGACGTCAGCCACAACAGTTTCCTCGTCGCCATGTCCTGCATTGTTGCCTTCGTGGCAGGGTTTACAGGATTGTCGATGACGCGAGATCTTTCGACGAAGCCGGTCTTTGAAAAGAAGGCCTCGGTGGCTCTTGCGGCTGTTTCGCTTGGCGGTGGAATCTGGGCCATGCACTTCGTGGCCATGCTCGGGCTTCAGATGCCGATCCTGTTCTATTACGACGCTGCAATCACACTTGTGTCTGCCCTTGTCGCGATCCTGCTCGTCGGAGCTGCGCTTATTCTGTTGCATTTCACCGAACGCAACCGCGCCACGATTGCGATGGCAGGAGGCGTTGTTGGGTTGGGCATCTTGGCGATGCACTATATTGGCATGGCTGGCTTGGAGCTTTGCCGGGCAGTGTATACGCCCAGTGGCGTCATCTTGTCCTCGATTGCTGCAATAGCGCTTTGTATGCTGGCTTTCGCGATTGCCTACGGGCAGCGAACAAACAGAAACATTTTGCTGGGCACTTTGTGTTTTGCAGCGGCGGTTTGCACCGTTCATTTTCTTGCTCTGGCGAGCACCCGTTTCGTCGCGGTGCCAAGTGGGGTTGAGTTTGGCCCGTTGATGAGCAATGAGACGCTGGCCATTGGCGTAATCCTGTTCAGTTTCATCATATTTGGTGCTTGCTTGTGGGTCAGCGTGACCTATTTGCCTGGACCTTCGAGGAAAGACCCGGAGCCAACAGAAGCGGCCGTGGATGTAAAACCATTGCTGCAAATTCCTTGCGAACGGGATGGTGGAAAGGTCTTCATCTCTGCCGAAGATGTTTTGTTTTTGCGCGCGGATGGGCACTACACCCAAGTTTACACCGAAACGGATCGGTTGTTTTGTGTCTGGCCAGTGACCGAGGCCGCCAAGCGATTGGTGCCCACCGGATTTCTCCAGACCCACCGCAGCTACCTTGTCAATCCTCAGCGCGTGGCGCGGTTTGAGCGGACCAAGGATAAGGGCCGATGCCTGTTCGACGGGGATGGTTTACCACCCGCGCCGGTCAGTCGATCCAAACTCAAGACGGTTCAGGATGCGCTTGCATCGCAGGTGGGCGCAATTCGTGCGACCTAGGGCGCATTTCGTGCAAAATACCTGTTTTTTGTTGATTTCCTGAAGCGTCGCCATCCAAGCGCATGCAGTGATCCGTTCAGCCAGAACATTTGCTTGAAGGGAGGAGAGCCGATGATTCCAGCGGCATTCGAATACTACAGACCCAAGGACATGGCCGGTGTGCTGTCGATCCTGGAAGAGCATGGCGATGATGCCCGCGTCATGGCCGGTGGGCACAGCCTGATTCCGATGATGAAGTTGCGGATGGCGGATGTGCCGCATCTGATCGATCTTCAGGATGTTGGCGGCATGTCTGATATCGAGATCGGAGGTGACAGTATCCGCATCGGTGCGATGGTCACCCAGCACGCGATTATTGATCACGACGCACTGGCTGAGGCCGCTCCGATTCTGCGCGAAGCTGCCCTTCAGATCGCAGACCCGCAAGTCCGATACATGGGTACAGTTGGTGGCAACGTGGCCAATGGCGACCCCGGTAATGACATGCCCGGCCTGATGCAGTGCCTGAATGCGCGTTTCACTGTCGAGGGTCCTGACGGGGAACGCGACATCGCTGCCCGCGAGTTTTACGAAGCCGCCTACATGACCGCTCGGGAAGACGAAGAAGTGTTGACTGCAGTCACCATCCCAACGCCGCATGGCGGTTACGCCTATGAAAAACAAAAGCGCAAGATTGGTGATTATGCTACCGCTGCTGCTGCAGTCCAGATCGTGAAAGAAGGTGGCACCTGTGCCTCCGCCTCGATTGCAATGACCAATCTGAGCGACACACCGGTCTTTTCCGAGGCGGCTGGGGCCGCTCTGGTTGGCACCGGCGTCGATGCAAATGCCATTAAGACCGCTGTGGCCGCCATGCTCGGTGATATTGACCCCACCGAGGACAACCGCGGCCCCGTCGCTTTCAAAAAACACGTGGCAGGTATCATTCTGACCCGCGCCATTGAGCGCGCCTGGTCGCGTGCGTGAGGAGATCGTCCGATGTCAAAGAAACAACACTACAAGATCACGGTGAACGGCAAGGAAGAGGAATTCCTTGCCGAGCCACGCGAGCTTCTCATCTACACGCTGCGCGAGCGGCTCAACATCACCGGCCCGCATATTGGCTGCGAGACTTCCCATTGTGGCGCTTGCACCGTCACCATTGATGGCAAATCAGTCAAGTCCTGCACCATGTTCGTGGCGCAGGCCGATGGCAAGGATATCACAACCATCGAAGGCATCGGTGGGCCTGACGCGCTGCACCCGCTGCAAGAGGCGTTTAAGGAACATCACGGGCTGCAATGCGGCTACTGCACTCCGGGCATGATCACACGTGCGGCAAAGTTGCTCGAAGAGAACCCGAACCCGTCCGAGGAAGAGATCCGTTTTGGCATGGCAGGTAATATCTGCCGCTGTACCGGGTATCAGAACATCGTGAAGTCCATCAAAGCCGCAGCGGCCGAGATGAATGCAGCCAAGGAGGCGGCCCAATGAATGACATGACTCCAGATCGTGAGGAACGCACCGCGAACCTCAAGGGCATGGGCTGTTCGCGCAAAAGGGTGGAAGATGCCCGCTTTACTCAAGGCAAGGGCAACTACGTCGATGACGTGAAGCTTGACGGGATGCTCTTTGGAGATTTCGTCCGCTCTCCCTACGCTCACGCACGGATCACCAACATCGATACGGCGGCAGCGCTTGAAGTGCCCGGCGTTCTCGCTGTGCTGACCGCCAAGGACCTTGAACCGCTCGGCCTCCATTGGATGCCGACGCTGGCCGGCGACAAGCAAATGGTTCTGGCCGATGGCAAGGTTCTGTTTCAAGGCCAGGAAGTGGCGTTTGTGGTGGCCGAAGACCGCTATGCGGCGGCAGATGGAATCGAGGCCGTCGAGGTCGAATACGAAGAGCTTGAGGTTCTGGTCGATCCGTTCAAGGCGATGGAATCAGAGATAGTTCTGCGTGAAGACACCGTGGGCGAGGATGGCAAACCAATCGATGGAGCACATGGTCCTCGAAAGCATCACAACCACATCTTCACGTGGGAAGCGGGCGACAAGGATCCAACATTCGAGACAATCGACAATGCCGAGGTCGTTGCCGAAGAGACCATGTATTACCACCGTACGCACCCATGCCCACTGGAAACCTGCGGCTGCGTCGCCTCAATGGACAAGGTCAATGGCAAGCTGACTCTTTGGGGCACGTTCCAAGCGCCTCATGCTATCCGCACTGTGGTCAGCCTGATTTCCGGGATCGAGGAACACAATATCCGTGTGATCTCTCCCGATATTGGCGGCGGGTTTGGAAATAAGGTTGGGGCCTATCCGGGCTATGTGTGTTCGGTCGTCGCCTCCATCGTCACCGGCAAGCCGGTAAAGTGGATCGAAGACCGGATGGACAATCTGATGACCACCGCCTTTGCCCGCGACTATTGGATGAAGGGCCGCATTTCTGCCACCAGGGACGGCAAGATCACCGGGTTGCATTGCCATGTGACAGCGGACCATGGTGGATTTGACGCCTGCGCCGACCCAACCAAATTCCCGGCGGGTTTCATGAATATCTGCACCGGATCTTACGACATCCCGACTGCATTCCTTGAGGTTGATGGCGTCTACACCAACAAAGCGCCGGGCGGGGTCAGCTACCGTTGTTCCTTCCGCGTGACAGAGGCGGTTTATTTCATCGAACGGATGATCGAGGTGCTGGCGATCGAGTTGAACATGGACGCGGCAGATTTGCGCCGGATCAACTTCATCAAGAAAGAGCAATTCCCCTATCAGGCTGCGCTTGGCTGGGAATATGACTCTGGCGATTATCACACTGCCTGGGACAAAGCGCTCAGCACCGTCGACTACGAGGGATTGCGCAAGGAACAGGCCGAGCGTGTAGAGGCGTTCAAACGGGGCGAAACGCGCAAGCTTATGGGAATCGGTCTCAGTTTCTTCACTGAGATAGTGGGTGCTGGCCCAGTGAAGAATTGCGATATCCTGGGTCTCGGCATGTTCGATAGCTGCGAAATTCGCATCCATCCCACGGGCTCTGCAATTGCACGGCTTGGAACGATTTCGCAGGGGCAAGGCCACGCGACGACATTCGCACAGATACTGGCCTCCGAGATCGGATTACCTGCCGATAGCATCACCATCGAAGAGGGCGACACCGATACCGCGCCCTATGGTCTGGGCACCTACGGCTCGCGCTCGACCCCGGTTGCCGGGGCGGCTACGGCCATGGCTGGCCGCAAGATCCGCGCCAAGGCGCAAATGATCGCGGCCTATCTGTTGGAAGTGCATGACGATGACGTCGAGTTCGACGTCGACCGTTTCGTGGTCAAAGGAGCGCCCGAGCGGTTCAAGACCATGAAAGAAATCGCATTCGCCGCCTACAATCAGGCCATTCCAGGGATTGAGCCAGGGCTTGAAGCGGTTAGCTACTATGACCCGCCGAACATGACTTATCCGTTCGGTGCCTATGTTTGCGTGATGGATATTGATGTGGATACAGGCGTGCCAGACATCCGCCGCTTCTACGCTCTGGACGATTGCGGTACCCGGATCAACCCGATGATCATCGAAGGACAGGTGCATGGCGGCCTGACCGAAGCACTCGCCGTCGCTTTGGGCCAGGAAATCGCCTATGACGATCAGGGCAACGTGAAGACGGGCACGCTGATGGATTTCTTCCTGCCGACGGCATGGGAGGTTCCGAATTACGAGACCGACTACACCGTCACGCCGTCGCCACATCATCCCATCGGTGCGAAGGGCGTGGGCGAAAGTCCGCATGTGGGCGGGGTGCCATGCTTCTCCAACGCGGTGCAGGATGCGTTCCGGGCCTTTGGTCTGCGGCATACCAACATGCCCCATGATCACTGGCGGATCTGGAAGACCGCCAATGAGCTTGGCCTGCACGGCTAAAGGCGAAAGGCAGGGCGGAGACGTTCCGCTCTGCCCGGAGACACACATGACCTGGACCGATTTACAATCCGCTCTTGAAGGGCAGGGCTATGTCGCATCCGACGACCTAGCAGTTGCTCTCCATCTGGCGCTGACGTTGGAGCGGCCTCTTCTTCTGGAGGGCGCCGCAGGCGTAGGTAAGACAGAGGTTGCGCGCACCCTGAGCGATGCGCGCGACACCAAGTTGCTCCGACTGCAATGCTATGAGGGGCTCGACGCCGCGCAGGCCATCTACGAATGGAACTACCAGCGGCAATTGCTGACGATCCGCGCCGCCGCCGAAGATGGTGAGACGGGCAAAAGCGTTGAAGAGCGTATTTTTTCCCGTGATTTCCTGTTGGAACGCCCTCTATTGGCCGCCATTACCCAGGACACGCCGCCTGTTTTGTTGATTGACGAAATTGACCGTGCTGATGTGGAATTCGAAGCCTACTTGCTGGAAGTTCTGGCCGACTATCAAGTGACTGTGCCAGAACTCGGCACCATCACGGCCTCTAGTAAGCCGATCGTGATCCTGACATCAAACGGCACACGCGATCTATCCGATGCACTGCGTCGTCGCTGCCTTTACACCTATGTCGATTATCCGGACCGACAGACAGAACTTGCAATCCTCAAAGCCCGCTGCCCTGCGATTGAGGCGCGTCTTGGCGCGCAAGTCGTAGGCTTTGTACAAAAGCTTCGCGAGGAGGAACTGGAAAAGACACCCGGCATCGCTGAGATGCTCGATTTTGCTGCCGCCTTGATGGGACTTGGGATTGCGGATCTGACCAACGATCCAACCGTGTTGCACTCCACCTTAACCACGCTGCTGAAAACTCAAAGCGATCAGGCACAGATCACCGCCGAAGTCGCGGCCCGTATCGCGGGGAAGGCCGCATGAGCCGGGTTTCCAAATTTGCGGCGCGTGATCCGGGGCCAGCGGCCCGTGTCGCCGGGTTCATTGCGCATTTGCGCCAGAACGGCCTGCGCCTAGGTGTGGCAGAGGCAGAGCTTGCCTTGCTTGCCCTCGGCGAGGTCAATGCCGCTGTCCCGAATGAAAGCCGTCGCGCGTTACGGGCCATCTGCACAGGATGCAAGGATGAGGCCGAACGGTTCGACAGCCTCTTCGATAGTTTTTGGATGGATTCCGGTCGGGTGAAGCAAAGGGCCGTGCCCAAAGCGCAGTCTGCGCTCAGCGATGACGTGCATTCCTCTCGTCAAGCCAAGGGTCAGGATATGGGCGCATCGGGCAGCGCCATCGCTCCTGATTCCGGTGACGGCGAGGCCGACAGCGACGGCACCGGTAAACTTATCGCAACTCAGCAACGCAATCTCAGCCGCCGCGATCTGCGTGATCTGGTCCGCGCGGATGATATCGCAGAGGCCGAAGCAGTTGCGCGTCGCATCGGTGCCGCTTTGCGCGACCGACGTTCGCGCCGTCGGATCGCCGCCCGCAAAGGCGACCGCCTGCATTTTCGCAAGACCATTCGCCTGAGCCTTGCGACAGGAGGGGAACCTCTGCAGCTCTTGCGCAAGTCTCGCCCAGATCGCAGCCGCAAAATCGTAGCGCTTTGCGATGTATCGGGATCGATGAGCGTCTATGCACAAGTTTTCCTTGCTTTTCTCGCTGGGCTGATGCGCGCTGACAAAGATGCCGACGCTTATCTTTTTCACACACGGCTGGTTCGCATCACTGAAGCATTGCGCGACAAAGACGCACTGCGTGCAATTGGTCGGATGTCGCTGATGGCAGATGGCTTCGGCGGTGGATCAAAGATCGGGCCATCGTTGCAACGCTTTGCCGATACCTATGCGCGGCGCTTTGTAGATGGCCGGTCTGTCGTAGTGATCCTGTCGGACGGCTATGATACCGAGCCACCCGCAATCCTGGCAGCAGCGCTTGAGAAGCTGAGAAAACGCGGCTGTAAGATCATCTGGCTCAATCCACTGAAGGGCTGGAGCGAATACGCGCCCATAGCTGGCGGAATGGCTGTGGCCTTGCCTTATCTCGACCTTTTTCAACCGGCCAACACCCTTGCCGATCTTGCCGCCCTGGAACCAAAATTGGTGACGCTATGAGTCCGGCAGAGATCCTAGACACGGACCTTGCCGATGCGGCACAAGACCTGCGTGACCGGCAAGAACCTTTCGCCTTCGCGACAATCGTGCGCACTGCGGGGGCGACGGCGGCCAAGCCGGGTGCTAAAGCGCTGCTCAGCGCGGACGGGACAATCCTGCATGGATGGCTTGGTGGCGGATGCACGCGTGGCGCGGTCAAACGCGCTGCGGTAGAGGCTTTGCGCGCCGGTCAGCCGCAACTGGTTTCTGTCGCGCCCGAGGAACTCCTGGAAGAAATGGGCGTGATAGCGGGGGATGAGATCGACGGGACGCGCTTTGCGCGCAATGGTTGCCCGTCAAAAGGCACCGTCGACATTTTTATCGAGCCCTGTTTGCCAATGCCCGAACTTGTCGTGCTTGGCGCATCCCCTGTGGCCCAAGCGCTTAGTTCCCTGGCACCGCAATTCCACTGGTCGGTTTCTGGCACCACGTCGGCTGATACGACGTGCAATCGACGACGCTTCGTTGTCATTGCGACGCAAGGCCAAGGAGATCTGGACGCGCTCAAATCCGTACTGACAGATTTGCCCGACTATGTTGCCTTCGTCGGAAGCGCTCGGAAATTCGCGACACTGGCTGAAAAACTAAAGACCGCCGGCATAACGCCCGAGGCCATCAACACCGTCCACGCCCCGGCGGGTCTGGACCTGGGGGCGGTCACGCCCGAGGAAATAGCGCTGTCGATCCTTGCGCAGTTAGTCCGTGTCAGACGGCAGACTGTGGGGCTTGCCGATGGCTGATGTTGCCGCGATCCTTCTGGCCGCCGGTCTTTCCCGTCGCATGGGGGCGCAAAACAAGCTGCTGTTTCCAATAGACGGCGTACCGATGATCCGCCGTGTAGCCATGGCTTACTTAGGCGCCATTGATACTGACCTGACGGTGGTAACAGGACATGAGGCGAGCGCCGTGCGCCGGGCATTATCAGGGCTAGCTGTTTCTTTGGTTCACAATGCAAACTTCACCAGCGGCCAGCAGAGCTCGGTTGCCACGGGATTGCATTGTGCACCTGACGCCCATCTGCTTCTGATCGGCTTGGGTGATCAGCCGCTATTGACCACTCAGGATCTGCAAGATCTGATTGCCGCTCACATTGCAGGTGATGCGACTAAAGTGACGATACCTGTCCATAACGGCGCACGAGGCAATCCAATTACTATCCCGCAGCTATTGCGCCGGCGATTGCTGGAAAACCCCGTACGCCCCGGCTGCTTGGGCTTTACGCGCGATCATCCCGAACATGTACAAGCCGCTACGCTGCCATCGCCAGGGTTCTACACCGATGTCGATACCCCGGATGACTATGCGACCCATTTGGAAACCGCGAACGAGCCGATCTCATGAGCCGACTTCTGATCTGGATGCGCGGGCGTCTTAAATCGCTCGAAATGACCACTGAACAAGCAGACAACATAAGATTTCCCTGTTGCTAAGAAGGACTAGACTATGGAACTGAAGGACGAAATCATCATCAACGCCCCGAAAGATCGCGTCTATGCGGCACTGAATGATCCCGAGGTGTTGAAACAATGCATTCCGGGTTGTGAAGAACTAATCAAGCATTCTGATACTGAACTGGAGGCCAAGGTCTTGCTTAAAGTAGGGCCCGTCAAGGCGCGGTTCGGAGGCAATGTCACCCTGGACCAGACCGGCGCCCCTGATGCATTCTCGCTGTCTGGTCAGGGCAATGGTGGTACCGCTGGTCATGCAAAGGGTGGCGCAGATGTGACGCTGAGTGCAGACGGCGACAAAACGATCCTGCGCTATGAAGCAAAGGCCGAGATTGGCGGAAAACTGGCTCAGCTCGGCAGTCGTTTGATCCAGAGCACAGCCAAGAAGCTCGCAGGAAAATTCTTCAAGTCCTTCGCTGATGTAGTGAATGAAGACGCGATGATTTGATCTTAATGGGTGGAGATGAAGCAGTTCTTTGAGCTTGCTCCACCTGCTAACGATCCGAATTGAAATTTGCACCGTTCCAGCAACAACAAATGTGCCGAATATGCGAGCGGAAGCTGCAGGAGCAAGGATCAAGTATTAAGATTCTGGTAAGTCCACTCATCCATCATTAGCTACTTGGTTCTAAACGCTTGATCTGAACAATTGCCGTCGGTTGCCATAGATTCACAGTTTTTCTTTTGCGCTCATCTGCCTATTGCAACTCGGACATGAACGTCTGGTTTTCGCTCTAGTGCCCCGATCTTACCGGCGTGGCCTGTAGAAGATTTTTCTATCTATAACCCGCGTACTGCTCATAATTCTGGAATAAGTATAGAAAAATTCTTACCACTATTTGCCTAGGCACCAAGCGTAAGTGCGCCAGAAACTAACGGTCAACGTAGTATAGCTTACCTAAATGCACTCTGGTTAGTATTTCTGTCCTCGAAAAAAGCGACGCTTGGAATTTTTCTCCTTGAGGGAGAACTGGGGGGCAATTTCGACCGAGATACGGAATGTGATAATTCAACCAATCGATAGTGACTTAATATTCAGATATTTAAGTGAAATATGGCTGGGATGGAAGAATGTCAAACTAAGTCATTGACATGTTATTTATACACGTAAAATGGAGGGGCAGGGGGCAAGTTAAAGTTCTTGTTGCCTGGTTTGTATCCGCAACAGAATAATCGCCTTGGTAACTTGACCAACGTTGTAAAAAGGGGAGTATTTGGCGGTTTTTCTTGACTAAAAGATGGGCCGATCCCGATTTAGCTCAGGCCGACCTCTTGCCCAACACTCCGGGCGACGATCAGACTGGGTCGCCTCCGAATGCGTGGCCCATGCGCCGCAAGCGACGACTTACTTGTCGTCGCCACGGCTTAGAAACTTGGAAAAGTAACCAAGATCTTTCCTACACAGAAGCAAACACGTGTAGCCTGAGCGGGTACTCACGCTTGGTTCGGCACGTCTCTTTCTGCGACAGTAAAGCGTTGATTTTTGAAACAAGCCCTAAGGTAACATCCGGGATAATCTAAGATTGTTTCGGCCTTAGCACCGATTACCGACATTCGGAACTATGCTCCAAAAGTCTCATATTTGATCTGATCGCTCATGACGCCTGCAGCCTCCAATCCAGTTTTCAAACCGGTCATAAACTCCAGAGGGCCGCAGATCATATAGTGCGCGTCCGGCCCCGCCCTGATCGCCAACAAGTCCTTAGCAGTGATCCGGCCATGGACGTCAAACGTCTCGCCCAGAAGATCGGTCCTTTCCGGTGAACTGAAGAATATCAATCGAGTTGCATTCGGGTTTCCCGCAATCAGTTTATCAACCTCACGGCCAAACGCATAGGCGCGCCCACTTCGAGCTCCATGGACATACCACACTGGCCGATGGTTTTCTTCTGCTGAGGCTTCGTAAAGCATTGCAAGCATTGGTGTCAGGCCGACACCAGCGCTGATCAGAACTAATGGATTGTCATCTTTGGGGAGTACAAAGTTACCAGCGGGCGGCTTTGCCTCGATCACATCGCCCACGTGCACCTCGTCATGTAGGAATTGCGACCCGATACCGCCTGCCTCGCGTTTTACGCTTATCCTGTAGTTCTGAATCGCGACCGAGCCAGATAGTGTGTATGTCCGACGTACCTTCGCCCCATGACCCGGGATGTCCAAGGCAATCGGCAAATGCTGTCCTGCAAGAAAAGGTGTCACCGCCTCGCCGTTCGTGGGTGCCAGATGGAAAGAGGTGATGTGCTCTGCTTCTAAGACCTTGTCGATCACGGTCAGTTTTGTCATCGTCGCAGGGTCTGCAGACCACCTCAGAGAAAGCGCGGCTGGTCTGTCGATGACAGATTCTATCTCTACATCAATCACACGAAGGATGCTTGGATCGCGCGCTTCCTCCGGGTCCCACTCGACCGAAGCCCGACCCGTCAAATGCAAAAGCCCGCCAGTTGAGAAGTCGACAAAGAGCAACCCAACACGCGGATCTTCGAGCAGGTTCCCGATCGTGTTGAAGAAGTTATTGCCGGTATAGTCGGGGATGCGCAGGCGCTTCGGCCCAACTACCCGGACGAATCCAGGGTCACCGCCACGATGGGAAGCGTCATAGCCGTCGGAGTGCGCTTCGTTAGAGCTTTGTCGCCCCGATCCGATGAATAGAGTGTCAGCGGCGCCTATGTGTTTGATTTGTTCGGAGCTGAGTTGAGTAGACGTCGTCGCTTCAATCGTCATCGCCCTATCGGCTCGCCACCAATTTCGCTCGTTGATATACTTCGGACAATTCCCAAAGGTCTGATGGATATCGACTGCAAAGCCATCCTTGGTTGGACGCGACTTACCGCTGAAGCGGTTGCGGCGGCGCGTAGCGAGTTCGATGCCAACCACGCCGATATCGGTGCCAGCCATAATCGATTCGCTCAGCGGATCTTGTGGATCAATCCGTGTTGCAAGCGTCAGCGTCTGAGAGTCTGGTGACCCAATGAATCCTTCCTCGCCTTCGATGATCGTCGCCCACACTCGTCCCTGGTTATCGCTGGAGGCAGCAACCAAAAACGGTTGTGCTTGATAAAAAGCGCGGTGTTGATCTGGCATGTGATTTCGGATGAAGGGCGCCACGCGTTTGGAAAGCCCCCTAACACCCGCGCGTTCTTGTGCAGCCAGTTCGCCCGGATGAAATGGGGTTTCTTCGTCCAACATCGTTTTGTCCTTCTTTCTCAATCTTGTCATCAAAGACGCTGTACACTCAGGTCCGGGTTATCGTCCGCAAGCAACCCCATGACCCAACAGAACAAGCGACTTTCGGGGTGCTCTGCACGGTTGCGTCAGTTGCCGCCTCGCGTTTATGCGGGCGCGACCTTAGCTACGTTGCGTCCGTTCATGCCGACTTAGTCAAGGCGCGCGTTTTCAATCACGGTTTCCCGAGTCGATGATGAGACGGCGCTTCGTTCGCCTTCGCAAATGTCCATTGAACTACTCGGCAGCAAGACCAACGGCGGTGGCTGGCATCGCTTGAAAACCGGCCAGCGCTTCGAACCTTGCAATCCAGGCACGGACATTCGGGTACGGCGCGAGCGAAATATTCCCTTCTGGCGCATGGGCTGTGTAGGAATAGGCCGCAACATCAGCGATGGTCGGTTGATCACCAACAAGCCAGTCGCGACCGTCCAGCCCAAATTCCAGTTTTTGCATTGCTTTCGCCGCGGTTGCAGCTGCAAAGTCCTCGTCCAGAGGTGCGCCAAACACCGTAATCAACCTTGCAGCACATGAGCCAAATGCAATTTCACCTGCAGCGAGTGTCAGCCATTGCTGAACGTTCGCTTCTCCTACGGCATCACTTGGTATCCAGTCGGGTGCGTATTTGCGGGCTAAGTAAACTAATATTGCGTTTGAGTCAGAAATGACGGCGTCGCCATCTTCCAGCACGGGCACCTGTCCATTCGGGTTCATGGCAAGGAAGTCAGGCGTTTTGTGCTCACCAGCGGCGAGATCTACAAAGACAGCTTCATGGGCAATCCCTGCGAGCTTAGCAAAAACCAAAGCGCGATGCGCGTGACCTGATTTGGGGAAGTGATGAATACGAACCGGGTTTGACATTTAAGGGCTCCTGCTGGGTTGGTCATTTACCAAAACAGATACGACTTGCACAATTGCGCGATAATCGTCAATTTTGGAGAAAGTTTAGGCCCTGAGGGGGCTGAATAAGCTATGGATAAGATTGACCGCATGCGAGCCTTTGCGCTTGTCGCAAAGAACGCCTCTTTCACACTTGCCGCACAGCGTATGGGACGATCCGCGCGGCAGGTCAGCAAATACGTCGCGGATCTGGAAGAAGCGCTAGGCGTTCAGCTTCTGAACAGAACCACACGCAGTGTATCCCTGACGGATGTCGGCGCCACGTATCTGGCGATGTGTGAACCACTTCTTGACGGGTTCGACGAGTTGGAAGAAACCGTCAGGAACCAACAAACGGCTTTACGCGGTGTCATCCATATCTCGGCTCCGACGGGATTTGGATCGGTGCGGCTCGCGCCTTCTCTTGCGGTATTCGCCGCACAGCATCCGGAAGTTGAAATCGACCTTCGTCTCTCGGATCGAAGGGTGTCAATTATTGACGAAGGTCTGGATCTCGCGATCCGCATCGGACCGATGAGAGACAGTTCACTTAGAGTACGCCAGCTTGGCCCAATGCCTTTGCTAGTCTGTGCATCTCCAGACTATTTGAAGCGCACAGGTATACCGGCGCATCCACGTGCACTGGAGACGTATGAGTGCATTTTAGACGGCAACATGACGGATCCTACGATCTGGCGCTTCGATTTAGAAGGTCGGGAAATTGCGGTCCATGTTAACGGTCGGCTTCGCGCCAATGCACCAGCAGCATCAGCACGGCTGGCAGCCACGGGAATAGGGGTTGCCCGTTGTCCGGCCTACACAGTTTCAGAAGCTCTAAAGACAGGAGAATTGGTCGAGCTCTTCGCCGAGAATCGCGTTACACCCTATGTGGTCGCCGCACTTTTTCCGCAGAATCGCCGACTAACGACCCGCGTGCGCGCCCTTATTGATCATCTTACAAGCGACACGTCGCTTTGCACTGACTTAAAGGGGTGATGAAGCAAAAACGGTTAATAAAAGCCGTTACGATGTGCAGCTTCCTTTGAAGCTCCTGCTTCTCAATATAACTTAATGAGCTCCGCCTGGACTGAAACCCGCCAATTGCAGCTTAAAGCTGCGTTCAGGATCACCGCGGAGAATGACTGCAGTGGAGAACCGGTTGATTGCCATCATGATCGAACGGCCAGACAATTTGGTCGCGGCGGCTATCGTCGGATTGCAGTTTTGCTCGAACCAGTCTTCCATTTGAACGCGGTCGGATTGTACCTCGCATCCAGCCTGAACCGGATCGTTGGTCGATGGGTAACGGCACCTAGCGTCATTTTCCTGGGATTGCGCCGCGAAGCACCAACCTGAGCCGAGCGTTCAGATGCGTCAACCCGCTTTTAGTTCAGGTTGCCATTTGTGCCAAAATCCCTATCGACGGAAAGTCTTTCGTACAGCTCCAACAACCGTTTCGCCTGCGCGTTCCAGCTATACTCTTTGTTAAGTATCTCGAGGGAGTTATCCGTGAGTTTATAGGCTTCGCGGTTCTCAGCAACTTTCTTTATGGCTACGGCGATAGCAAGTGGGTCGGTTTGATCCATAGCGACGCCATGACCCAATACTCTGACAAATTCCTTTTGATCAGGGCGATCTGGAACGCAAACCGGCAGCCTAGCAAATGTGGCCTCAAACAGTTTGTTCGGCATCGAATGTAGATAGCTTAACCCGATGTTTTGTGAAGCGCTCGCTGCAAGCGTAGCATCTGATACAACGTAGGGTACTGCTTCGGCAGGAACGGGCGCCAGCAAGTGAATTCGGTCAGCAACGCCCAGTTCCTCGGCGATACCCATAATCCAAGCGTCGTTGGGTTCCTTGCGTGGCCCAAGATTTGCAATATGAAAACCAGGTAAGTGGACTAATGCTGCAGCGAGTTTGTCCACGCCACGGTTTTCTCGTTGGATCCCACCAATGTAAGCGATCAATGGAACGTCTTCTGGCAGATCTAGCAGATCACGTAGCCGGTTTCCGCCTCGGTTAGTTTCACTTCGAGCAATGTCGGGTGAGTTATAGATTAAAGTAGGCTTACTCTTTGTGAAGCGCTTAGAGTAGAGTTCAGCAATTCCCTTAGAAACTGTGATCACATGATCTGTTTGCTTCAGGCAATCGTCTTCCAGTTTCTTCGTTAGTTCCTGCACATCTGTATGGAGTCCGGCACGTTCGGCTTCATACTCATGAGCGTCATAAATAAGTTTACCATTGCCTCGCTTTGCGAGCGCGACACCTGCGGGCAAAGTTAGCAAATCGTGAGCATGAACTATGTCGAAAGTACTGTCGTCCAGCACGGGTAACAGGTTTTGCATGAATACCAGCCCCCGAATTGCGCCGAGGCTCTCCCAACTTGCGGCAAGTTCTTTTTTTTCGCGGTCAAGTTGGGCGATAAGTTCATATTGCCTTGCAACACCGGGCGCGCCGATGCCTATTTTGCTTAAGCTTCTTATAACCTTGTGATGCAGTTTGCGCCGCATTCGAGCGGTACCACGCGCAGATTTATAATAGTATTTGTTTAACGGAGATTGTGCGCAGCAAAACTGAAGGCGTTCTAGCTGACGCTTCTTCTCAAGATAGTCGTCAAACCGTTTTGTTACTTCTGCTCCCGAGTACTCTAAAAATGGAAGTTTGTTGACAATTTCTCTGTCCAGAGTGGAGCGTTCGAAACAGCGGAAACGCTTAATCTTGATGTTCGAGATCGTTTCGTTTTTCTCTCGGTTTCCAAGCTGGTTGCAAAAGACATGAACATTATGCCCTGCATCAGCAAGAACGCGAGCTTGTTTAAAAACACGCGCATCTTGCGTTACTTCGCTGTAATTCAAGATTGCGATGCGCTTCCGATTGACAATATTCATCGCTGTTTTTGCTCGCTTTAATGTGGTGAGGTCAATTGCTGAATTTTGGATTTGTTTGTCTGATTGGCCAATCTTTTTACTGTCGTCAAACTATCTGAAGTTATGATTTGGATCTAGAGATCACCCTAATATGGTCAGAAAAACTTCTCTTCGCCTAATCCGAATAGACCCATTGGTGTGCACACCGCAGCCTAGCAGAATCGGTAACATCCCAGCCATGTTACTTCTCATTTCCGATGGGCGAATGCATAAGATGGAATATCTTGGGAAGAGAAAAATATAATCCCCATCCCAATCAAACGGGGTCAAACTGCGGATCATAGACGGTTCCGAACGCTTCGTCAGGGCTTGGCATTTCCTTTTCGTAAGTCTCTACTAGCACAGTTTTATTAACAAAATGCTTGATCGAAAGGTTCTCTGATATGGAATTTTTGCCCCAAGTCCCACACCCCATGGTAAGCGTGAATGGTAGTGCATTATTCATTCCGCCGCCATTTCCGAATGTGTGAGCCTGGTTCACGAGAACACGCGCAACGTCAACTTTCTCAGCGAGCGCCACCGAGCGTTCTTTTCTAGCGGTATGAATGCCTACGGAATGTCCGGCACCCTCGTAGTCAAGAATATCGTTGCAAATATCGATGGCGCCGTCAAAGTCTTTCGCTTTGTACACCGAAAGTACAAGTGCAAGCTTTTCTCCGGAAAGAGGAGCTTCTTTTCCGATTTGAGACTGAGGAACCAATATGAAGCGCTTCGAATTCGGGAGCTTCATTTCAAACAGTTTCTGAAGGGTAGAGATGTCTTTCCCTACAGCTTGACGGTTTACGGCACCATTTGTAAACAACTTTTCCTCAATCCTGCCTACTTCTGTAGGAGTCGCGAGGTAACCCCCAGCAGTCTCTAACTCTGAAATCATTGTTTCGTAAACACTTTCGAGCAAAATGACCGAGTTTTCCGAACTGCAGGATGTGGCGTTGTCGAAAGTCTTTGACGCCACAATTTTCGCGGCCGCGTCTTTAATATCCGCGGTCTCATCGACAATTACAGGAACATTGCCTTTGCCGACGCCTATACAGGGTGTGCCACTGCTGTAACCTCTCCGAACGTTTGTCTGGTCACCAGTGACCAGGAGAAGGTCGACATTTCGTGCAAGGTAGTCAGCCTTGTCGAATGATATAGGTGCATGTAGCACTTGGAACAATTCAGTCGGGGCGCCGATAGCTCGCAATGCGTCATCGAAATATGATTTCAGTTTTTGAGCAGTGCGCAAACCGGCAGGGGAAGGGCTGATTATGATTGAGTTTCCACCCTTGACCGCCATGAGTGCCTGATTTGCCGGAGTTGCTGCAGGGTTAGTCGAGGGTGTTAGGCTACCGATGACGCCAACAGGCTTTGCCCATTCCGTTATGCCGCGCTCTGGATCTTCAAAGATCTTTCCAACTGTTGGAGTCGCGAGTAAGTCGCAAAGTGTTCCAAATGTTTTCCGACGGTTCTTTAGTATTTTATCCTCAATGTTTCCAAGGCCAGTATCGGCAACTGCCATTTCCGCCAGGGTGCGCGCATGGTCCTGTCGATAGATCGCCCAAGCTAGTGCTCGCACAACGTTGTCGATCTGGTTCTGACTATATTTTGCAATTTCCTGCTGCGCGTCATGAGCTGCGGCCAGCTGTTTATCTATCTCTGAAAATGCCAAACGATTTGTCCTGAGTTTGTCGGGTTACTTCTTATTGAGAGGAGTTCAACATTGACACTATATCGTCAAATTTACGAGGCTGTTAGAGCTATCCTAATCTTAAGCACCGCTATCCATAATTTATTTCGAGTCACGAAGGCCTGCGTATATTTCGAGATTTCTCTGATGAGAGATTGCAAAGTTCCCCGATACCACTGTGTTATCAGGGAGATGCGAAATGACGATGCTGCCGATCTTGATATTGCAATTGCGTCCAATCCGCCGATTGTTCGATATCGTCGATCCAGCCCAGATTTCAGTTCCGCTACCGATCTTCGTGCCACCGGCGACCTGGCACCTAGTTCCTATCAAGCAGTCTTCGTCAATTTCGACATTATGTGCGATCTGAGTAAGGTTTCCGATGCGAACACCATTGCCAATCATTGTGGGCGACAGGCCTCCACTATCAACACAGGTGTTTGACCCAATAGAGACATCGTTCCCGATTACGACACCACCGAGGTGTGGAAACGGCTTAAGGGCACCATTTGGCTGACGTACATGTCCGAAGCCAGGCGCCCCGATGACGCAACCAGAACAAATCTCAACGTTGTCGCCTATGCTTACGCCTGGGTAGACAGTCACATTCGGATGAATAATCACATCTGCACCAATTGCTGCTTCTTTTGAGACAGATGCAGTATGAGCAATCCAGGTATTCTCGGACGTTTGGGCAAACATAGTTTCGTCGTGGAGGCCCTTTGAGAAAGCTATTTCATCGCTGTAGAGCCCAACCAGGATCATTCTAAAGGTGTCACGTGGATTATCCACCAAAATTAGTGTTTTATCGCTCTGAGCTGCTATGTCTTTTGCTTTAGCTTCGGGTAAAATCAAAATACTTGCCGGAACAGAGATTACGTCGGCGGATACCTCGCGCGACCATGTAAGATTTATTGATTCACTTTTTCCAATCGGAGCAGGGCCTATAAAGTCGCGATGGTCTCCAACGATCCTATGGGCTACCCGCATTTTTGTAAGAAACGAGCAAAGAGCTTCGGAGTTTATTGATTGGAACAGCACGGATCAAACCTTTAGAGTAATTAATTCAAACGCTTCTGAGTATTTGACACCCTGCTGGATGCCACGAACTGCAGCAAGCCCCCGAATAAATTCAGATTCAAAATAGTTGCGGTTCTTCAGAATCTGAGACTCATACGACTGTAGTGCTCTTTGCTTCGCCGCTAGATGCTCTTCAGTAACCCGGACAAAAACCCGGCTCTCAAAGCGGAAGTTGTTCCAAGGTAGCTCGTAGCCCAGCATAGTGGTCGTTTTGAATGCGCGCAGTGACTCATTGTGAACAACTTGATGATCCTGATGAACGTCACCACCGGAAGGCGTAAAAATTATGTTTGGTTTGATTTTGCTTCTTAGTTGCACCAGATCTTCGAGAACATCTTGGCGCGAATAATTCAAGCGCCTTACTTGATAATCAAATACGTGCAGCCGCTCTTTGGGAATATCATAAGTTTCCATAGCAGCAAAAAACTCACGTTTTAGGTGGTCCTTGTCGAGGCCACTAGGCAGGGATTGCGCGGCCGTGGAAAACACTGCGACATCAACGGTTTCGCACTCCTCCATGCATCGAGCAAGCGTTGCTCCACACCCAAGCTCTACGTCGTCAGTATGTGGGGCGAGAAACAATACTCTCGCACCGCTGAAAAGACTCATGTTGCCCTCCGGTACAACGCTCTGGTTTCGATCAAAAAAGTGTTATCGGCGTTCTGGCTAGAAATCATAGGGCATTAAATATGTCTAGCAGAAAACCTCTGACTTTGTTGGAGAGATGCCAGCAACCATTTCCGATCAATAAGGTTGGGTCGTTGAGAGTCGCGCGCATACAGTTCATCAAGGGCTACGAACCTGAATTTGCGCGAACAGTTGACAGCGCTCTTCAGGTTGCCTTCGGCAATTGGTGAGTCAGTTGAATGTTGTGGCAAGGCTTGTTTCAAATGCCGCTTAGCCTTGCGCTGGAAAAGCCCATTGGCCTGCCAACCAAAGGTCGCTTAGGCGAGAAATCAGAACGGCAACAATTCGTGACAGGTCCACAATTGCCAGATAGATGACAAGTAACGAGCCAAATCATTGCGATGGTTTTACTAGGTTGCATGCCACGCTGAGATTAACGTAAATGCGATTGCATCTGAATTTCTAGGCAGGAAACCATCTAATCTGGTTTGGACGAAGAAGCGATTTTTAAGGGCTTGTCAATGAAAAGAACTATCGCTGTCGGTCACCGTCTCCCTTTCGTCAAGATTCCCCTCTTCGGTGATCGCGACCGCTTCGGTTTGATTTCGGACCGTAAAGATCCAATGTGGGACGAATGGGAGAAAGCGTGCGCGGATTTTTATCGGGCCAACCAGCGATCAGGGCTCGGAAAGTCTATCAACGACGCGGGTTACCGTGTTCTAAGTACATTTGATTTCACCGGAAAAACTGTGATCGAGATCGGGCCCGGTTATGCGCCACATTTGCCGTTCTTTAAGACGAAACCTTCGCATTACATTCTGATTGATATACGCGAAGAGTTTCTACTGAGCGCCGCTGAACAATTGAGCAAGATGGGAATTTCCTACGAAACTCATCTGATCGATCCACAAAATCCGCATAAGCTACCTCTAGAGGCTGGTGTGGCAGATGTTCTGCTAACATTCTATTCTCTCGAGCACCTCTATCCATTGCAGAGTTTCGTTGAGGAATACCGACGTGTTTTGCGGCCCGACGGCCATGTTGTTGGTGCGATTCCAGCTGAAGGCGGGCTTGCCTGGGGCCTTGGAAGATACTTTACCTCGCGTCGTTGGTTGAAACGCAATACTACGATCGATCCCGACAAGCTGATCTGCTGGGAACACCCAAACTTCGCTGACCATATTCTCGATGTTCTTGGCGGGTCGTTCCACTTCAAAAAATTGACATATTGGCCGCTTGGTATTCCATTGATCGATACAAATTTGATAGTTTCCTTCGTCGCAAAAACTCGACATGACGAATGATTGCAAGACAGCATCCGCTATGAGTAGGTCGGTTCTCGTCATCACGGGGAACGGATCGCCGGCCCGAGCAGCTGCAAATATCTATGCAAAAGCTTTCTCTGAGGCAGGCTACACTATTCATTTCATTGAGAATACGATAGGTCCAAGGCGCATCGCGAGTTTCTTCTGGAAACGGTTCAGACGTTATGGATTACGCGATGTATCAAGCATGTTCTGGCTACGTCTAACTGGTCCGGGGCCTGCGTCGGTCGAAAAAACCTATACACTGCATAAGACCGTTAGTGACCTGGATCACATCGACACCGATTATCTGGAGAGTATCGCTCCGTCTGTGGTCATTACCAATGCCTGCGCCCTTCTGAGTGGTGCTTTGATTGATCGTCTTCATTCGTTTGGATGTGAGATTATCAATGTACACAATGGCATAAATCCCCGTTACCGAGGAACCGGAAACATCTGGGCTGCATACGAGCGCAACTTCAAGATGACCGGCGTGACGCTTCATCATATTGATGCGGGTATAGATACAGGCGAGACCATTGCTACCCGCTATATTGATTTCATCGCACAGGAGACGTGTTTCAGGCAGATTGATGTTGTCGCCTTTGAGGAAGGCGCAAGAATGGCTGTCGAGTATGTTTTGGAGGGATCCGTAACCGGAACGAAAGGAGTTGCTGCACGCAGCCGCGCTTACACCTTTCCACGGCAGGGCCAGTATATCGCTGCGAAGGCACGATATAGTGCGGCACTGAGCGCCGATGCAGTTTGTCAGACATCTGAAATCTGGCAGAAATCGTTTAAGGATTTGGCATCCGAAGAAGACAAGGATGTTTATCAGCGTCAGCACTGGGGGGACTCTGGTACTATCGCTTCGCGGGATCAGCTTGTACGACAGATCGTTGATGAATGCGGACCAGGCCCCAAAATCCTGGACATCGGTTGTGGTGACGGGCGGTATCGTAGCTTTTGGACCGGTAGCGATTATTGGGGCTGCGATTTTTCATTGGAAACAATGAGCTTAGGTGGCAAGCTGGTGCCTTCATCTACCCACTTACAGTGCCCAGTCCGACCAGGTGCAGAAGTCCTTAGCGATGGTGACGGAAATCATTTTGTAGAGGCGGCCGTCGATGCGATGCCTATCGGGGACGCTCAGATGTCTACTGTACTTTGCGTGGGTTTGTTCCAACATCTTGATAACACGGGCGAGGCGGCGGATGAAATTTTGAGGGTGCTGGCGCCGGGTGGCCAGTTAATTGTCAACACATTGAGACAACCATCGTGGTTTGAGCTCTTTCCGCTGCGACTGCTTGGCTTGATGAAGAGGGATCTTGGTGCCCTTGTGTCGGCGATTAGCCGACAAGACTACTTTTGCAATATCGAAATTGCTGGCACAAAACTCGCACGCCGCTATTCAGTCGCCGAGTTGTCTTTGCTTTTCGCTCCGCAAGCTGTGGTGAAAGCCGTCCATTATGGTGGACTCGGGAGAACTCGCTTTTTGTCGCGTGAAATCACGATTGTATTTGAGAAAAAGCACCGCTAGGCATATTTTATGTTAAATGAGGCACTAGGACAGGCGGTGCGGCTTTCAAAAGCCATATTGGGCTATGCGCAATTACTTGGCGGGCCAGAGAAAAGCTAGAATTCAAGTCTATCGGCTTGGGCGTATGTTGCCAATAATAGGCATAGGCGGGGCTTTCGGTACAGCCCCAACGTTGTTTGAAAAACAGAAGTGGTGCATCACTAGGTGCTGAGGAACCAAAGCCGAATGTTTGCGCTTCAGCTTCAATGGCCAGAGAAATCGCATGATCCAGTATGAGTGATGCTAAATCACGCTGGTCAAAGTCTGCCCGCATTGCTCCCCAGCAATAATCCCATCGCTGGCTGTCATGTAGCAAGAACACCCCGCCGACCACTCGCGAATTTTCTCGCGCCAATAACAGTGTACTATGACTCTCAATCTCAAGAAGACGCTGATACAGCGAAAGAGGCTGGCAAATCATCCGGTGCTTATTCCGGTATAACTGTAACATCAGATCGTACCATTCGTTCAGATCATTCGGATCTCGACTGGTACCGATCTCTAACTCGGCTAGTTCTCTCCGAGCTTTGTTCACCTTCGTACGATGACGTTTTTTGTAGCTTTGCCGCTGTTTTTCAATCGTGGAAGACAGCGGCACTTCGCTGACAATTGAAAAGATGGTTTCCGCTAGCTCATGCTGATTGACTACATCTCCATCCAACCGATCTAGCGTCTTGTATTCAGCATAACAGCGCGGGCCTTGGGTTTTGGCCAAAGAAATCAAGTGTTTCACTGCGGCCTGTTGTGAACCTTCCCCTGTGAGCGGTGGATAGAAATTGAAAGGTGCACTTGTAATTTTATGACCGGAAAAAAACGAATGGCTTGCAAAGGCCGGAACCCCGGTGATACCGGTTTCGCTCATTACCGATTGATGGAGCGGTTTGATTTTGTAAACGTGCTCCAGCACCGACACAAATTCGCGGGCATTCATATAGGAGCCGGCTTGTGCTTCTGTGAAGAATTCAACCAGACTCATTGGGTGTCTTCCGTTTTATGCCGTTTGCCGTGAATCTGCCAAATTCTGTGATAGAGATCCCGGAAGTTGAACCCATCAAATACCAGAATGTACAGAAGCAATAAGATATTTGGCACTAGCACGATCAATCTCAGCATCAAGCCGTGCACCAAACCCTCGACGAGGGGGATTCCGTATGTGCTCAAGGCGAGAGCAATAGCAAACTCATAAGTTCCGATTCCACCAGGAGTCACCGTTACAAATAGACCCAGTGCTCCGGCTATGAAAACCAACAGTACCGCCAATGCGCCGATCTGAGCAGTTGTTCCTTCAGTGTTCAAATGCACGAGGTAAACATAGAAAATAAGGTAGGAATTGGCCCAGACGATGACAGATAAAACGCCCGCCTTCGTAAGAACAGGGGTAGAGTTTGTCAAAGCGTACAGGAACTGAATGGTCATCCGTTTCAATCCGTCAAAGGGCAAATTTTGAACGGCGCGAACCAATGCGTTTGGCGCAAATATCAGTAGTGAAAACACAAGCACAAGGATCACGGCCAGCGCGGAAAGCAAGGTGGTGCTCCCGATCAGTGCCTCGTCTCGGGCGGCTCCTTGAGCAAAGATCAGTATAGCCAGCATTCCAAGAAGGACAAAAACGTCGAGAGCGCGCTCATAAAATAGGATAGAGAATCCCTTGGATAGCTCAAGAGAGGCACGCTCAAGCAGATACACGGGCTTGACGAGGTCGGATAATCTGCTTGGAAAGACAATTAGAAGTGAGGCAACAAGCGCTATGGATTTGCTCCCGGTGGCAAGGCTTACGCGCCCTTCGCTAAGCACTTGCATTCGCCACGCAGCGCTTATAAGCGACACCCCGCTGACGAGGACCGCTAAGATAAAACCTCTGATCGGAACAATGGTGTAGTCTTCCTGCCAGAGTGTCCGAGCTGCCCAGATGATCAACAAACCAAGCAGCAATAGTGCGATGCTAATGCGAAGGACTGGCCGGTTTTTGGGTGCTTTCGTTGCGAATCTATTGTGAGGCATCGCGCTTTGTCAGACGAGCGTAAATCATGAAGCCTGCGTGCTTATCGAGAAACTTGTGTAAACCAAGAGGTATCGGGAAAGGTAGCGCCCGAGCCGGAAAGAAGTGATAGAAGATCTGGTCAATTTCAAAATATGGAGACAGCAAATCGACAAATTGCTGTTTCGAATAGGATTTTCCTATGGGGTTCTCGGCGCCGTCATAAAGCCGGACAATTTCGTCAACATCAGAGTTGTTCATTATGTCTTCGCGCCCACGTCCTTTGAGACCACCGCCCAGCTTACTGACGATCCAACCGCCATATCGCAAAATCGGCCACATCCGGATAAACAGATTTCGGTAGTAGACCGAGATCATCGCGGTGCCGCCAGGTTCAAGGACACGAGCGATCTCTCGCACGCAAGATTCTGTATCGGGCGTGTGATGGATTACTCCCTGACAATTCACATGGGTAAAACTCGCGTCGGGGTATGTAAGCTTTTCCGCGTTTTGCTGGCTCGCCTCGACTGTCAAACCATAAATTTCAGCGCGTTTTTTTACCAATTGTACCGCCTGTTCGGTCAAATCCGCCGAACTGACGTGTTTGGCACCCCTATTTTGCAGTTCTACAGACCACATGCCGGGACCACAGCCTAGGTCCAGAACGTGCTCATTCGTCTGCGGGCTTGGGAATAAATGATCGGGCAAAGCACCGGCAAAGCAATCATCAATCACGACCTGACGATGGTGATCAAAAAAAGCCTTCGTCGCAGGCTCATGTTCGGATTCACCGGTGAACAAGGGATTTGCTTCCCAAAAATCGCGGACGTCATCGATGGTTTTATTCTGACTCATTTCCATGATGCCTCCAATTGAACCATTGAATATTGGTTTTGGTTCCGGACTTACTTGATATCAAGGCGCATATGCCACGTCTCTTCCACCTGGCGCAACCATGCTTCAAGGCTAAGTAGCATCCAAATTCGGTGGCTGGGCAACTCGTCCAGCGGGCGAAATTTCCGCTTCAGACTTCTTTGGTAATCATGAACCACAGCCTCAAGGTACTCTGGCCTGAATAGCCGTTGCAGAGGGCTGTCTTTTGCAGTTAGGCGCTTGGTCATCCAAGATTGCATCGGCCCTCGCAGCCAATTGCGCAATGGTGTTGGGAATCCACGCTTGGGCAATTGGTATAGCTCACTGGGTAAAAGGTCGCGGGCACCACCTTTGATGATTGCCTTCAATTCTCCGCCTGTCAATTTGACGTCGGATGGAATCGAAAGCGAAAGAGCAATCATCTTATTGTCGAGCATTGGAGTTCGAGACTCGAGCGCATGCGCCATCGAAATCTTATCTTCCACCACCAATAAACCCGGCAGGTATATCTTGAAATAGGTGTAAATTAGCTGTTCGTACAAACTTTGTGCTTTGGCGTTGACCTCCTTCAACTTGGACGCCGGATCATGGGGCTCCAAGGCGTTCCAGGCATTGGGCTGCAAAACGCGAGCCTGATGTTTGCGTGAAAACAAAACCGGAAGCAAATAGCGCCCTTCTCCTCCGCGCAGCATCGAAAGCGTAAAGTAGCCAATGTGTGGGAGCTCGGACATACGGATCGAGCGCAGCGCAAACCAAGTCTTCCTTAAGCTGCGGCGGAAACCGGATAGCACCGCGGCAAACTTGAAGACAGGGTAGCCGGAAAAGAGTTCGTCACCTCCATGTCCGGTAAGGATCACCTTGCATTTTTGCGCAGCAGCTTGTGCAACCAAATACTGCGGAAGTGCACCCATACCCATTTGGGGAGCGTCAAGTGCATAAGCCAGATTATCCATCTCTGCCATCGCACAATCTGGAGTGATATCCACACCTTGATGCGGGGCGTTAATACTGGCAGCAACAAGCGCGGCCCCTGACATCTCATCGTACCATCCACCCTCGGGGAAACGCCCGGTAAAAGTCAGTGGTGGGGTCGGCAATAGCGCGGCTGCGGAACTGGCTACTGCCGAACTGTCAAACCCTGCACTGAGATAACTGGCAACCCCCACGTCGCTCATCAGGTGTCGCTGTACACTTCCCTTTAAGGTATTTTGAAAGCCCATGGTAGCTTGCACGAAGTCAATTTCGTTGTTTGGAGTAACGCAGAGCTCCCAATAGTGTGTCTGCGTTACGTGATCTTCAGAGACTTCGAGGAAACAGCCAGGCTCAAGAAGCTTGACATCCTGAAAAAGCGTCGTTGAACCGAACTGGTTCTGGTAGGTCAGGTATTGAGAAAGTCCTGTTGGATCAATTGGCCATTCTCGGGCATCGATAGCGCCAAAGAGGGCCTTGATTTCAGATGCGAACAGAAACTCGCCCAACCGGGTGCTGGAATAGTATACCGGTTTGATACCCATCCGGTCACGAGCAAGGATGAGACGTTTTCGGGCAGGCTCCCAGATGGCGATCGCGAACATTCCGTTTAACTTAGAGAAGGCATCCGTTCCATACTGTTTGAATAGGGGCAGAATAACTTCGCTATCGCAATCGGAGTGAAACACATGACCAAGCGCTTGCAATTCGCGACGTAATTCAGGGTAGTTGTAAATCTCTCCATTGACGACACTGCTCAAGGTGCCATCGGTGCTGTGCATTGGTTGGCTTCCCGCATCGGTCAGATCGACTATCGCAAGGCGCGTATGTCCGAGAGTAATATCGTTATCCGACCACTTTGCCTGTCCATCGGGTCCACGATGCCGCAGGCGTGTCATCATTCCATCAACCCGAGTTTCACGGTTCTCGGGTGTCCCACGAGCAAAATCTAGAATACCACAAATCCCGCACATATCCTGTTACTTATCTTCCAGGTCTTTGAGACGAGCGCTGATCCGGGATAGCAGGACATAGTTCTCTTCAAAATTCTTCCGATTTTGTTGAGAAATGAAATAAAACACCATGAAGATAAAAAGTATCACCGATGAAATGAATACTAAGAACAAGGTAAGGTACCCGTTGATCAACGTTTCGCGGAGCGATTCGTAGAAGGAAAATGCCTCAACTCCCATTCCGCCCCAGATGTAGATAGTTAGAAAGTTTTTGAGAAGGATCACCAAGCCAACAAAGATGACGCTTGAAAGGAGCACCGTGGGTACAAGCAAAATCAGTCCCGGTCGCAGCAGCCAGTTATAGACCAAGTGTGACGCCATCGTGCTGGACATCGAAACAAAAGGTAACGATGCAATAAAGCCTTTTTTAGCGGCTTTTCCACGATCCCGATCGCGCCATTTCAGCAAGGCGGGAACCTCGACAATCTTCAGGTTGCCTAATCGCGCTTTTTGTAGGATCTCTAGGTGTAAGTCTTTGCCATCATTAATTAACTCCATAGCATTGATGGCCTCGCGCGTATAGCCGCGTACGACGCAGGTCACGGTTGCAAATTGCCCATTGAGGCTGGCCGACAGAATTTTGTTTCCCCATTTTGACATCAATGCGCGCGAAGTTGGCACATTCTCGACACCACCACCGGGCGCATACGCCGAGGCCAAAGAGATATCTGCAGTGCCATTCTGCAATGGCTCAAGTAATGCAGGAATGTGTGACGGGGCGTAAGAAAGGTCGGCATCAAGACAGATCACAACCTTCCCTAAAGATTCATCAAAACCGGTCCGAATAGCTTTTCCGCGCCCCATGTTGCGTTTGTGATGTGTGACCCGAACTCGAGCGTGCTCTTGTGCATAGCTATCAACAAGATCACCCATGCCATCAGTTGACCCGTCGTCGACGACCAGAATCTCGTAGTCGAGATCTGGCATATTCTTCTTAAGCCAGTCCCGAAGTTCTGTTAGATTTCGAAGGATGATCTCGCTCTCGTTAAATGCGGGGACAAGAAGTGACAACTCAGGAGTAGCAAAGTCCTGCGGCATATCTGCGTATGTCATATGGGGTCTTTCAGCAAGTCGGAATTAGGATGCATTTAGGCTGGCCACGTCGAGAACGAAAAAGGTATCATTCTCGAATACTGGTGTATAGCGCGGACCATCCACGGCGTGTTCTTTTAGGTATACAAAATAATCGATTTCATAGTCACGGACCATGTTGGTCATCCAGTCTAGGTCCTGCGCGTAGTATATCCTGCGTGCAATACTACAGACATTTCGAAAGTTCCGTCGGATACTTGATGGATCCTCCTGCAACATTTTGCGACTATCGATACCGATCCTTTTAGCACGCGCCAACCCTTCGTCGAAATTGTTCAAATTCCCTGAGTAGAGCCATCCATTCTTGAGGAATTCTTGAATGCTACCCCAAGAGCTGCGCTGCGAGAAATCACGCCAACCATATGAAATACAGGGATCGGTCATGAATAGATCGGTTGGGTCAGAGTTGCTCTGCGCCCATAGTTGTACTTCTTTGTATTCCGATGCCGTGGTGCGACGATTTTCTGTTAGTGTGTAGCGTTCAGTGATCCATAGAAAAGACAGAATCATGCTGATTAGCAGAATGCTGAGCGCGGTCAGCCGCGCCAGCCAATTCGGTAAATGCCACAGCTTAATTGAGGTAGCTGATTGAATGAGGATTAATGCAACCCCAACTAAGGATAAAGCAAAGAGCCATGGCGTACCGAAATATCTAGCAAACGACAATTGATATCCAGCATGAAAGTGAAGGGCCAGCAGTAAGGCTGGGGGTAAGGCAAACAGGACAACCGCCGTTTCGTAGGACCACAACTTAGGTCGGTGCACAATGGCACCGATGACCGGACTGGCATAGAGAAGCGCAAGCACGATTGAATATGGATATTTCTGAAACAGCGCTGTCGCGAGAAAAGCAATGCCAATCAAAACAAACCCATAATTGCCGCCCAGCAAATCGCGAAACAGACGATGAACTATGATCGGTAGTAAAAGCAGCGCACCAAATGCACTTAGTCGCTGAGGTGATATCTTTAGTAGTGTTACACTCCACTTATGTTCGGCTGCCAGCAAGCCAAACAAACTAACGATACAAATTACGGAAATCATCACCAGGATCTGCTTGCGGCGCAGATCACCCAGTTCGGGCGTGCGCCTCAATGCCTCGACACCCACCAAAACAAGCCCCATGAAGGGCAGAAGCACCCTGTCCGGGTTTGGTAGAATCATGCCTAAATCGGACAGATACCAATGAAAGTTGAAGAGGCGACTAAACTCGATATACTCAATTTTAGGTATTTCTGGCCCCGTCAGTGATTGTGACGCGACGAATTCAAAAAACCAGATCGCAGAAAATGTGACGGATACAACAGCCGCGATCCACGGTGTCGGCCGTTTCAACTCGGACTTGTCAATCAGGAAAGCAAAAAACAGAACCGGAAGGGTCAGCGCTGTCATGGACGGATGGATGGTAAAGCCGGCCATCAGAAGGACCGCCATCAACACATATCTATGGGTCAAAAGCGCGCAAAGCGCCGCTAGTCGCAGCATGTCGGCAAAAACGTAGAATTGTCCGACCAAGAATGGTGTGCCAAATCTTGCAAGATCAATCTGGCGGGCGCTACTTGCTAAAAAAAGGATGGCAAGCAGAACAAAACTGTACGGAAGCGTTTGCGGTAAAAGTGTTCTCAGGATCAAAACAGCGCCAGCGATCAATACCACGACTTCGCAAGCGATCATCATGTACATAGCGACGATAGGCTGAATGCCTAGATAGCTAGCGACAAAGGGATAAATCCAAACAAGCAGTGAATTGCCGATAAAGGCGGCACCACCAGGGTAGTCCTTAGGGAAGTTCTCAGGGTAAAGTACCGAATTCGCGAAATCCACGGCCGAGAACCCACCCCAAGCTACAACGAGGTCTAGTTCAAGGAAATAGGTGTGCCCAAGGTAAGCGAATACCGCCAGAGCGGTCATACACAGCCATATAACCGCGAACTCATGACGTTGCATTAGGATGTGCCAAATTTCATAGAGACCCGCAAAGGGTTGCCAGCGCAGGTTTTTTCATGGAGGTCTTTCACGGTGTCGGAACTGCGATCAGCAAGGGTGTGCTTCCGTTCTATATCTGCTAACTGGGTGCTGTTCTAGTCCTTTTTGTGAGACCCCTCATGTCTAATAATGTGGTTGTCCAGTTCGTCTTGCAAAGTGCTGAGCGCTATTGTGCCGAGGCGACGAAGGATGCCCTGATTGACCTTCCAATACCGACTACTTCAAAGCCATTCGATTGGCCGCTTGTCCGCATTTGCCTGCCGGACTGGGCCGCGGATATTGGTGTCGGCCAGCCCTCGCACCTGATGGTGCCAGCCTTTTGTGTAACAGGTGAAGGTGCGGACTGGGAGTGCTGCGATTGGTGGCGCGCTTGTTTTTCATTTCTGACTTGCGAAGCTGAACGCCATTACGAACAGAGAATGGGCCCCTGTCATTCCTATGCCTATCGGCTACCTAAGACACTTACATCACTCTGGGACCATGCTTGGGTAAACCGTATTCTACTTTTTCTGCGGCGCTGGGCTGCCCGGAAGGCAGGGCGAAACGAAGCTGATATGTTTGGTGCGTTACGTGGGGCGGAAATTTTGCTCACGCATGATGTTGATGCATTACAAAAAACCTTGCCAATAAGGATCAAAGCGCTGGCCTTTGACGGGTTCAACGCCCTCAAACTTGCACGGCAAGGTGCGCTTCGTGACGCTGTAAAGCGATTGGTCAAAGGGACTGGTTTTTTCTTGCGTCCGGCCGATTATAATTACTTGGCGCATATTGCTGCCCTTGAGCAAAGTTTCGGACAGGTCAGCACATTCAACTTCCACGGTGGAAAATCGCGACGGATACGCGGGCCAAAACGCTATCTGATGGATCCCGGCTATGATGTGACATCTCCGTCAATTGCACATGAGTTGCGCAAATTGGCCGCGAACGGCTTTACGATCGGAGTCCATCCATCCTTCGACGTGTTTGCCGATGCAGGACAATTGCGCGCCGAAATGGATCGCATACGCTCAGCAACAGGTTTGTCGGTCGTAGAAATCCGCCAGCATTGGCTGCGCTTCAGTTGGGCAGACACCTGGCGGGCGCAAGAAAAGGCGGGGCTATTGCGTGATACCACATTAGGTTTCAATGATCGCCCAGGATTTCGCAATGGTGCAGCAATGTGCATACCGGCGTGGATAGCACCAGAAAAGCGCGCCTCAGATCACTTGCGTAGTATACCCATGATCCTTATGGATTCACATTTGTTCGATTATCATGTTTCAGACGAGCAAACGCGACGTGCCACAATCGATCGGTGGTTGGACGAGGTGAAAGCCGTGCACGGGATCGCCACGGTGGTCTGGCATCAGAGAGTGTTTCACCCTAAGGACTACGGCTGGGGGGACGACTACACCTATCTCCTGTCTCGCCTGCCTGGCTCCAAGGAAGATCTTTAATGATAGACAAGGTCCATTGCCCATATCTTCAACAGGTGCACAGGGCATTGCCACGACTTCTGGCACTCTTTGACACAGACTCGCTTTCGCCAACGCTTGGTATGGGTGATCGAACTTATTGGGCGTGGAAACTCAAGGACTTTCCCAATGCCACACAACAAGGTGCGGTTAACGGGCTCGCGCGGCTTGTCTGCGCGGATCTCCTGCCGGATGGGATTAGCGCGAGATCGGTGATCGAACGGATCATACAGATCATCCACGGAGCGAATGAAGCTACCGATCGTAACGGATCACTATCTGAAGCGCTTCCAAATGAAGGGTCATTTTGCGTCACCGCTCTTGTTGCTGCGGACGTCCTGACTGCGCTGGATCTGCTCGGCGACCGACTGACGGCACAAGAGCAGCAAGCGGTCGAGGCCGTCGTGGCGCCGTGGATTGCATTTCTGCATCGCCAAGACGAGTTTCACGGGATCATATCAAACCATCTCGCCGTTGCGGTCCTTGCGCTGGTAATGTGGGAAGACCGCACAGGCGAAGACCAAAGCGTACGTGCGAAGGAGTTTATGAACCGAATTCTGCAGCATCGTTCGAGCGAAGGCTGGTTCCGTGAGTATAATGGGGCTGATCCGGGCTATCAAAGTTGGCTTATGAGTGCGCTTGCCGAGGTGCATAAGCGGCGCCCTGATTGGGCACTTGGTGATGCGTTGGAACAAGGATGTACTTTTTTGATGCATTTTGCACATCCCGACGGGTCATACGGCGGAGTTTATGGCAGTCGTATGACCCGGTTCTGCTTTCCTGCCGGATTTGAGGCGCTTGCCCACGAAATGCCGTCAGCACACAGCATGGCGATTTTTGTTCGCAACTCGATCTCTCGTCATGCACTGGTTACGCTGGATACTATGGATGCCCATAATTTGGTTCCGCTATTCAATGATTACGTCTGGGCAGCTGTTGAGCGGCGCGCCAACAGCTGCCGCCCAACCCCCTTGGGCCTTCCCGCCACGCAAGCCGGCCTTCGGGTTCATTTTGAAGATGCTGGATTGTTGATCGACGTAGGGGAGACACACTACACCGTCATCGCCACAAAGAAAGGTGGCGCCTTGCTTCATTTCCAAAACGGCATAGCTGTCCGCGAAGACGAGGGCACAGTTTGTACCAAACGTGGGTCTGCGCCTTTGACTTCGCAATTCCTGGATCAGAATTCCGAACTTCAAGTTCTGGATACTACGGTGCAGATTTCATCAGATCTGCGGCCAGCACGTGCACAGTTACCAACTCCTTTCCGCTTTATCATTCTTCGAATACTGTCACTTACCTTTTTCCGCACTGTCGCATTGGGAAATACGATCAAAAAAGCGCTCGCTGCCTTCCTTGTCACCAAAGTGCCTAAGGCGAAGGGTAGAGTTACACGGTTGATAACCCTTGGTCACGATCTGAACCTGCAAGATACGGTTCAAGCACCTGCCGGTTACAAGCAAACCAAAGCCTCTAAATTCAGGGCGATACACATGGCCAGCCAAGGATATTGGCAAAGATCGGACGATACCCGATGATACCGCGTTTCAAGGCGGATTTTGGTGCCGCGGAGCTTCGTGCTGCATTCAGCCCATTACTTGGGCGTGAAAAGGAAATCGCAAAGTTCGAATTAGATTTTGCTGGGCTCTTTGACCAGCGGTATGCCATTGCAATGCCTTATGGGCGCACTGGCCTGATCATGCTGCTGAAAGCGTTTGGTTTTGAAGGAGACGAAGTGCTGTGCCCATCTTACACCTGCCTTGTCGTTCCCGAAGCGATCGAAAAAAGTGGCAACCAAACTGTATTCGTCGATTGCTCGGCTGCTGACTACAACGTGGATTTTGATCTGCTGGAAGAAGCAGTCGGCCCACGTACAAGCGCCTTTGTCGCAACCTCGATTTTTGGACATCCCATAAATGCTAAGAAACTAGCGTCATTTCGTGCGCGTCATCCGCAGATCAAAGTAATCCAGGACTGCGCCCACAGCTTTGCAGCCGAGTGGGACGGGGAATCGGTGGTAGCAATGGGTGATGCGGCCTTCTTCGGACTCAACATATCCAAGACGATGTCCTCGATCTTTGGTGGCATGGTTACAACAAACGACGTGGCGCTTGCCGAACGCCTGCGAGTGCTTTGTGGCGAGCAGATACGCGCCCCGGGAGTAAAGAAAAACCTTGCACGCAGAGCTTATGTGCTGGCGGCTTGGACCGCATTCACCCGTCCGGTATATGGTGCAGTAAACTGGCTTGAGCGTATTGGCGCCTTAAGTAAGTTCACAACCTACTATTCTGAAGAAACCGTTATGATGCCTTCAGACTATCTCGACGGGATGACAGCTATAGAAGCGCGGGTCGGGCAACTGCAATGCGGCAAGTACAAAGACATTGTCGCGCATCGGCGTGCGGTCGCGAAGATATATTTTGACGCATTGTCTGCGACTGAAGCAGAGGATTTTATCCTGCCACCCAACCTTGCTGGCGCCAGTTACTCGCATTTTGCCGTTCGGACCAAATTCGCACCCGTCCTCATTGAGGACTTGCGTAAGAATGGTGTCCAATTGGGGCATCTCATCGAATATCATTGCCCTGATCACCAAGCATTTAATGCAAGGCGCTGCATCGGCCCACGTCATGCTGCAGAATGGCCAGGAACCATGATTAATTTGCCATTGCAGCGTGATCTCAAGCCAGCTGAGGCGTTAGAAATCGCAGAATTGATCACGGGTAGTTTGCTGAGATTACGTGCGGAAGCCCCGAGAACCTGCGTGTTAAAGTAAGTTCGATCCAGAAGTTCTTGAAGATTCAATAATGCAACCAGCATGGGACGATTGACGCTGAGCGTCTTGCTCGCTTTGCGCAGTTTGTACGAGAGGTGACCGCAGAGCGCATTCGAGACAAGATTGCTGCTTCCAAACGCAATGAGTTGTGGATGGGTTGAGATGCAGCCTGCGGATACCTCGCAGATGGAAGATCGCTGCTAAAGATGGATGAAAAAGAGGCAGAAAGGCACTTCTGATGATGGCATTCCATCCGTGATTTGTGCAGTCAGGGCTGATAGAAGGCGAACTTTATTGGAACAGCGCTGAGAAGTTCGCGGGTTTCTGAGTAGAAGCTGCTTCGCATCCCAAGGGTTCAGCCCCGACAGGCAAATCAAATCATCGAATGTTTCCGGCGCAACTGCGGGCGCGGTTGTCCACGATCAATTGGGACAACGAAGGTTTACAACACACTCACTATGCTGAATGACAAAGTACGCTGGCAGATCGTCTTCGGGGCGTTTCAATGGCTCACATAGCGGATAAGAAGGCGTGGTAAGGGCTCTCTGCCAAACTTGGAACGTTCACAGCACCGAAGTATAACCAGACCTTCATTTAGAAATGGCGATGCTGTGTTGTAGCAGGTTGGAATGGCATAAATTGCTATCGAATCGTTCTCGGTCGATCAAAATCGAGCAACGCGGACGCCAGCGCTAAAGCCGCTGACAGCGATACCTTAAAACCAGACTTATTGAAAATCAGCAGCACTTTAGCGCAGAATCTGCGACTAACTTGCTAGCAGTAACCGCAAGTGTAACCCCCCAGCCCGCATTGGACATAAACTACCGCCAGTTAATTCCCCTGATTACGAGCTTCCAGCCGTTCAAGGTTTACAACCGTCGAAAGCATAAGACGATCATGGCTCCAATCCTGAGTTTGACGAACCGAGGCCGAACCAATTGCAAGCACAACAACAAGGGAAAGCGTCGACCCAAGGAAAATGGCCGACAACTGGGTCGTCGTCACTGGTGCATCGGTCAGGGCGATCACACGCTGTCGCAGAACGCGCTTTGCTTTCGGCCCGTTAACCAAGGCCACATGAAGAATGCGAGGGCTTTTTAGCTTAACCGATCGTGTGCAGTATTCCAGTAAACAGGCGGTATAGTCGGTCGCGTCAATCCCTTTACGCGAGACGACAGACTGATCGCAGGCCAATTCGCGAAGCCGGTCAAACTGATGCTTGATAGCCAGATAGGCCGGGTTCCAAAACAGCAACGGGCGCAAAAGCTCGAAACCCAGTTCCCATTCCACGTCCAATGCGCGGATGTGCTGAAACTCGTGCGCCAGAGCAAAGCGCAGATCGCGTGGCGAGTTCAGTAAATGGCTGGGCAAAACAACGTGGCGGCGACGAAGGCCGCGTACTGCAAAGGGTACGGTCACGCGATCCGAAAGACGAATGTCCACTTTGGCCGATTGTCGCCATAGAAAGCTGGAGCTTACAGCGTTGCGAATTGCAAGCGCGTTGAGGGCAACCCGAATTGCCAGAACAGCCGCCACCAAAACCAGTGTAATCAACGCACAAGTCACAAAAACAGAGCCGCCTGACATGACATGATCAACCCAGCGTTCGCGCGTGTTCAGAAGGGTTTCGAACTGCGCAGCCGGCATTGCGATTTCGCCGCGCAAATAGGCTGCCACTGCGATATCCCCCAGCGCAACAACCCGTCCGGGCCATACCTGAGCAACAAAACCCGAAACACCCATCGCCAGAACCGGGCTGAGCATAACGCCGATGCAGAGTATCTTGAGCGAACGAAGCTGAGCAACAAAGCCGTACCGCATGGGCGTCAGCGCAAGGCCTCCGCGCACGGCCAGCCAGATCAGCGCCGACAATCCAAGCACTATGTTGAACTCGAGAAACGCATCGAGAACCGGTTTAACCGCTGTCATTTTGCAGTCTCCTCTCTACCAGTGCTCGAATCTCCTCTAGATCATCTTCTGTCAGCCCCTCATCATCGACCAGCCTTGCCACCAGAGTTGCGGGCGTGTCGTCAAACAGGGTCCGGGACAAATTCTGCAACGACCGCGACTGATACCTGTCCTTCTCCAGAAGGGGTCTGTAGATCAGCGACTTGCCGTTCTTCTCGCTTTCGACAAAGCCCTTTTCATCAAGAATACGCAAAATTGTGGCTCCGGAAGTGTAGGCCAGATTGCGATCAGGTGGCAGGCGATCAAGGACTTCACGGACCGAGCCCTGACCAAGCGCCCAGAGTTCGTTCATGAACTCAAGTTCCACGTCGGTCAGAAGATTTGTTGTCTTTTTCTTTCGCATCGATCTCGGTGTCGCCATTATTTAGTATGCCTGACAGACAAGCATCCTTTCGCTGTTTCTCAAAGCTTAAACTTTCCAGAAGACGAAGACGCCCCAACCGATGGACAGGTAAAGAGGCGTCCATACAGGTTGGCCTACCAGCCCAAGCCAGGCAAGGAAGATATAGGTCGAGCCGAGCAGTGTTATGAACAACCGATCGCCCAACGTGGTTGTCAGACCAAGTACACCGCGACGTTCAAGGCCGTCGCGGAACTTGAACCCTTCCAATAGTCCAATTAATGCGATGGCCGCAAAGATACCCACGAATACCGCCAACGTCGCCGGGGTCCAGGCCATCCAGAAATCAGGCCAAAGAGGGGCGGTCCACGAGAATCCCTTTTCCTCTTGCTGGCCAACATTGCCCCATCCGGCTTGCTGGGCGAATGCCATCGAAGGCAGGAAGGGGAGGGTGAGAAGAAGTCTACGCATATCGAACCTCACACACGGCCCATCGCGAAACCGCGCGCGATGTAGTTGCGGACAAACCAGATGACAATGGCACCAGGGATAATGGTCAGTGTTCCGGCTGCTGCCAGCAGACCCAACTCATACCCCGCGCTGGAGGCGGTGCGGGTCATCACGGCGGCGATGGGCTTGGCCTCGACCGCGGTGAGAGTCTTGGCCAGCAACATCTCGACCCATGAAAACATGAAGCAGAAGAAGGCCGCGACGCCGACACCCGCTTTGATGTTGGGCAGGAAGATCGTCACGAAGAAGCGCGGAAAGGAATAGCCATCAACATAGGCAGTTTCATCCAGTTCCTTGGGAATGCCGCGCATGAAGCCTTCCAAAATCCACACCGCCAGAGGCACATTGAACAGCGTGTGTGCCAGCGCCACGGCCAGATAGGTGTCGAACAGGTGGATTGACGAATAGAGCTGGAAGAAGGGCAGCGCGAACACTGCCGCTGGCGCCATCCGGTTGGTCAGCAGCCAGAAGAATAACTGCTTGTCGCCCAGAAACCGATAGCGCGAGAACGCATAGGCCGCTGGCAGCGCTACACAGACCGACAGCACCGTGTTGATCGTCACGTAGATTATCGAGTTGATATAGCCCCAATACCACGTCGGATCGGTGAAGATGGTAATGTAGTTCTCCAGCGTGAAGGTCTGGGGGAACAGGGAAAAGCCCGACAGGATCTCGTTCGTGGTCTTGAAGGACATCGCCACCAGCCAATAGATCGGCAGCATCAGGAACGCGATATAGAGGATCGGGATAAGGGACCGCTTCTTCATTGCGCGTCATCCTTTGTCATCAGAGTGTAGAAGACCCAGCTGACCAGCAGCGTGATGGCGAAGTAGATCAGGCTCATCGCGGCCGCAGGGCCAAGGTCGAACTGTCCCAGCGCGATCTTCACAAGGTCGATCGACAGTAAGGTGGTTGAGTTGCCGGGACCGCCGCCGGTCAGAACGAAAGGCTCGGTATAGATGTTGAAACTGTCCATAAAGCGCAGCAGAACGGCGATGGTTAGTACAGTCTTCATCTTGGGCAGCTGGATATAGCGAAACACTGACCAGGGGCTGGCACCGTCTATCTTAGCGGCCTGATAATAGGCATCCGGGATCGACACGAGGCCCGCATAACACAGCAGCACAACCAATGAGGTCCAGTGCCAGACATCCATCACGATGACCGTGATCCAGGCCGACAAAGGTTGCTGCGTCATGTCATAGTTGATGCCCAGGACGTCATTCAGGAAGTAGCCCAGCAGGCCGATCTTGGGCAGAGTGAAGATATTCCACATCGAGCCGACCACATTCCACGGGATCAGCATCGGCAGGGCCATCAGGACCAGACAGACCGGCACCCAGAACCCTTTGCGTGGCATCGACAGGGCGACGATGATGCCCAAGGGCACCTCGATCAGCAGGATCAGGAAGGTAAAGAGAAACTGCCGACCGAGGGCCGCCTGAAACCGGTCGGAACGCAGGATCTGTTCGAACCAGCCCAGTCCTTCCCAGAAGAACTGATTGTTACCGAAGGTCTCCTGCACCGAATAGTTGACCACCGTCATCATCGGCACCAGCGCATTAAACGCGACCAGCGCCAGCACCGGCAGGACAAAGAACCATGCTTTTTGGTTTTCCGTTCTCATTGCGTCCGCTCCTCGGTTGCGATCCAGCCGTCGCGGTAGACGCGAGATTGTTCGGGTTTGAATTGCAGGTACACATGTGAGCCAGGGTTGGGCGCATTGTGTTCTGCTACAGCTTTCACCGGCGTATCACCGACCATGGCACTGACCACATAGTGTCGCCCGATATCTGCGACCTTGGTGACATGGGCAGGGATGCCGGTTTCGCCAAAGCTTATATATTCAGGCCGGATACCCAGATCGGTGCGGCCTCCGTCACCGTGGGTCTGGCCTTCCAGCATCACTTCATGGCCTTCGAACAGGGCCCGATCGCCCTTTGCTTCGCACGGCAGCACATTCATGCCGGGAGAGCCGATGAAATGGCCGACAAATGTGTGCTGTGGGCGTTCGAACAGTTCCACAGGGGTGCCGATCTGCACGACTTCGCCTTCCTGCATCACGACTACTTCGTCCGCGAAGGTCAGCGCCTCGGTCTGGTCGTGCGTGACGTAGATCATCGTGGCTTTGACGCGCTGGTGCAGCTCTTTCAGCTTGGACCGCAGTTTCCATTTCAGATGTGGGTCGATAACAGTCAACGGCTCATCGAACATCACCGCGTTCACGTCGTCGCGCACCAACCCACGACCCATCGAGATTTTCTGTTTGTTGTCCGGGCTCAGACCTGAGGCCCGGGTATTCAACATATCCGTAACGTCCAGCATTTCTGCAATCTCATCTACGCGACGTTTGATCGTTGCCGGGTCAACCCCCCGGTTCTTCAACGGGAAGGCCAGATTTTCGCCCACAGTCATCGTGTCGTAGATCACCGGGAACTGGAACACCTGCGCAATGTTGCGTTGATCTGGGGGCAAGGCAGTAACGTTCTGACCATCGAACAGAATTTGTCCCTCGGAAGGCGTCAGCAACCCCGAGATGATGTTCAGCAGCGTTGACTTGCCGCATCCTGATGGCCCCAGCAGCGCATAGGCGCCGCCATCGCGCCAGGTGACGTCGATTTCCTTCAGGGCGTAATCCTGTGGCCCCTTGGGATTGGGGAAATAGCTGTGTCGCAGGTTTGCAAGCTTGATTTGTGCCATGTCAGGCTATCCTTTTGCCGTCTTGGCCGAAATACCGGCAATGGGCCGGGTTCATGTAGAAGCTGTGGTCTTCGCCCACCTGATAGGGATGGACACCCGAGGCCAGGGACACCCACGCCTCATCCCCATGCTGGAAGTGCGCGCTGGAATCCGAGCCCGAAAGCTCGGTCACGATGACACGCCCGGTCAGCTCCACGTCGGCGTCGGAAGAGCGGAACGGGGTCACCCGGTGCGGACGCACGGCGACCAAGTAGTCACCATCGGCTATATCGGTGACTTTCCAGCCACCACCGCCGACCAATTGCGCCTGCGCATCAGACACGGTGATGCGCGCCACATTGATGGGCGGGTCAGAGAACACACGAGCTGCAGAGATGTTCTCGGGGTTGCGATAGATATCTGAGGTGGGGCCAAATTGGGTGACGCGCCCGTCCTCCATCAAGGCGGTGTTGCCGCCGAGCATCAACGCCTCTTCCGGTTCCGAGGTGGCATAGACGACCACGGCCCCGCGCCCGGCGAACAGGTCGGGCAGTTGTTCACGCAGTTCTTCACGCAGCTTGTAATCGAGGTTGGCCAGTGGTTCGTCAAGAAACACTGCGCGGCTTTCCTTTGCAATCGCGCGGGCCAGCGCGGTACGCTGCTGCTGGCCACCTGACAACTCATGCGGACGGCGCTGTAGCATTGGGCGCAACTGCAGCAAGTCGGCGGCCTCTTCGACGCGGCCTTCGATTTCGGATTTTGCCATCTCTGCCACGCGTAAGGGCGAGGCGATGTTGTCGAAAACGGTCATATGCGGGTAGTTCACGAAGAACTGGTGTACCAAACTGATCTGCCGCTTTTGCGTGTTCAGCTTGGTGACGTCCTGCCCGTCCATCAGAACTTTGCCCGAGGCGATCGGGTCCAGCCCTGCCATCATCTTGATCAGCGAGGTTTTGCCCGACCCCGTGGCGCCCAACAGCACATTGAAATGGCCAGTCTTGAGCGTCAGGTTCGTAGGCTTGATATGGATGACATTGCCAACCCGTTTGGTGGCGTCTTTAAGTTCGATCATGTCCGTGGGTTCCGGTCCTTCAGTGCGTCGCACTGGCCTTGGGGTGGGGATGCCGCACACGGCACCCCCGGTTTCGTTTGCTTACTGAGACTGCCAGCGCTGAACCAGTTCGTCATAGTTGACGGTCTGGCCCTGCGGCTTTTCGTTCTCAAGCTTGGCCTTGGGCGAGCCCGGCTTTTCCAACCAGAAGGCGGCATCCTGCGGCTCGTTCAGACGCGGGCCACAGCCACCGTAGACACCGGCGCTTTCGTCAGCGGCCTGCATCCGGGCCATAGTGATGTCCATCTCTTCTGCCAGACGGTCCATCGCCTCTTGCGGGGTGAAGGCGCCCGAGTTCACGTCACCGATCTGCTGCCACCAGATCTGGGCCAGCTTCGGATAGTCCGGCACGTTGATGCCGGTCGGTGACCATGCCACACGGTCGGGTGAGCGGTAGAACTCGACCAGACCACCCAGCTTGGGTGCGCGCTCGGTGAACGACTCGTGGTTGACCGAGCTGTCGCGGATGAAGGTTAGGCCCACATGGGATTTCTTCACGTCGACAGTCTTGGACGTCACGAATTGGGCATAGAGCCAAGCCGCCTGAGCACGATCCGCAGGCGTCGACTTCAGGAAGGTCCACGACCCCACGTCCTGATAACCAACCTTCTGGCCTTCTTCCCAATAGGGGCCGTGCGGGCTGGGCGCCATCCGCCACAGCGGCGTGCCTTCGTCATCCACGGTGTTGTTGCCTTCGGATTTCGGCTTCACCATGTCTGCGGTGAAGGCGGTGTACCAGAAGATCTGCTGAGCCACGTTGCCTTGGCTAAGCGCTGGCAACGACTGGTAGAAGTCATAAGACGCCGCACCCGGAGGCGCATAAGCCCGCAGCCATTCATCCCACTTGCGGATCGCATAGACCGCAGCCGGGCCGTTCGCAGCACCACCACGCGAAACGGATGCGCCAACAGGGTTACAAGTGCCCGCTTCCATGCGGATGCCCCATTCGTCGACGGGAACGCCGTTCGGTTCACCCACGTCACCGGCGCCGGCCATCGACAGCCAGGCGTCAGTCATGCGCCAGCCGAGGTCAGGCGCGCGCTTACCATAATCCATGTGGCCATAGATCGTGGTGCCATCGACTTCTTTTACGTCATTGGTGAAAAACTCGGCGATGTCTTCGTAGGCCGACCAGTTGACCGGAACGCCTAGATCATAGCCGTATTTCTCTTTGAACGCGGCCTTGTTGGCTTCGTCATCGAACCAGTCCTTGCGGAACCAATATAGGTTCGCAAACTGCTGGTCAGGCAATTGATACAGCTTGCCATCAGGGCCGGTGGTGAACTGAATGCCCATGAAGTCATCCAGATCCAGCGTTGGCGAGGTTGTCGCCGCCCAATCACCTTCCATCATATCGGTCAGCGGATAGGCCAACTGCAGGCGCGAATGTGTCCCGATCAGGTCGCTGTCGTTGACATAGCCATCATACAGGTTCCGTCCGGTTTGCAGCTGAGTCTGAACAGCCTGAACCACTTCACCTTCGCCGAGAATCTGGTGATTGACCTTGATCCCGGTTATTTCCTCGAACGCCTTGGTCAGAACTTCGGATTCATAGGAATGCGTCGGGATACCCTCGGACAGGACATTGATTTCCATTCCCGAGTACGGTTGTGCAGCATCGATGAACCACTTCATTTCGGACAACTGTTCGCCCTTCGACAAGGTCGATGGCTGGAATTCGTCGTCGATCCAACGTTGTGCTGCGGCTTCGTCGGCCCAAGCAGGACCATGCCCCGCAATGACGGCCGCTGCCGCCACGGCGGAAAGTAGATGTCTCCGCATCTGTCTCCTCCCAAAGATTATGTGATCCGGTGCAGACCGGATGGCAAACAGCATCGGTTATATTCGGCGCTGCTGTCAAACTAAAATTTTAGTAATAAGAGTTATCAAATTTAAGTATCTGATAAATAATAATAATCCCTGATTGCGGCGTGTTGGAAGTAGAAGATACGTTCAAACAAATGGTGTCCGTAGGTGCTGAAAGCATCGCGAAACACCCAATTCTGAAGTGAGCTTAGCGCTTGCTGTTCCAATGCAAATTGGGTGGAACCCAACGCTGAACCAACCATAGCAGCGCTATACCGGATGCACCGGAAAGGCGTGGAAATGAAACTGCATCTTGGCGATGAGCCGCCCCAGATTGATCAAATACCTGTTCACAGTGTCATCAAAGTGCGTCAGTGGCTGGTGATGATCGTCGATGGCTAACGTTTTCTAAGATTGCAGAAGAAAAAGGCACCTCCAAACGCCGGGTGCGGCATCGTCGACGCCGTCATTGTCAGTCATCACAAACGCCTCGCTTAAAGGCAGGATGGCCAGACCTTCGATCTTGTTCAGAACTACTTCTCGTCGAGGCCAAGTCGGGCAGCATGTCGAGGATCTCTTGCTTGCTGACAACGGGCAGGGGACCGTCCAGCGGGGCCGAAGTTAATTCCGACAGCGGGATGCGGCAAATCTTCCTGGTCACTGTACTGTGATCGTGCTGGTAGTCGCGCTTGATCAAATAGACTTAATCGTCAACCTGCGCGTAGCTCAGCTCTTGCTCAGTCATACAAAGGTGGATAACACCTTTCGGTTTCTTGGAGTTGAGCTCGAGGAAGCCTTAGCCGTAGTGGAGGCAATTGAAATCTGACGCCTCTGGGTCGCCCTTACAGACGGCCCAAACCTGCCATTGAACGCAGCACTCTCGTTACAGTGCGGAATTTCATAAAGCTGACATAGGTCAAACGTTTGATTGAATCGTCAATGGAAAAGCTCATTGAGCAGTTGGGTAGTTTGACAGCGACAGTTAGGACTTGGTTTGAATTCTGCTCACCTGTAGCGAGGCGAGATCGGATTAGGCGGTAAGCCGCCTCGAAAAAGGCCTGAAAAGCATAATAGTAAATGATTGTGCTGCTGCCTCCGTTGAGCGAATAAGTATCATCTGGTACTATGCCCCATTGTTTTATTTTTTTTGACCGCAGCTGCGCGGGTGAAGTGAAGCTGATTTTCGAAGGTGTATGTCATTTCAAATGCACCGGGCCATCTGTGGATTTTGAGTATCAGAGACTTCTTCAGTCCTGCCGCGGCGGCGAAAGCTGACGGAGGACAATATGACTCATGACCTTGGCCGCGTTGTGCCTGTATCCCAGATCGTAACGGATGCATCCCCCCTCAATCTTGTGCTTGATCCAAGCCCGATCGGCAGTCCGCGGTTTGCAATGCTGCATTTCGACAATGTCTCGCTCTCTGGCGGCGCCCGGCTCGAGGTGAACCTTGGCTATACGACGGATGTATTCTCGTCCGGCGCGCCCAGCGATTTCTGGACACGCCCTGCCGATGCGGCGACGGCTCCGATCGAAATCAGGATCGTCGGTGGCAGCGGTTCGGCGCGCCTGTTGGAATACGGCAGCGGCGAACCGACCCAAACAGCCAATCCGCCGGGAACCTTCACCGGCAGCCTGTCGAACCCCGATCCGTTTCTACACACAAATCCCTACGATGAACCGATCTATGAGACGCGGCTGATGTGCACGCCCGGGTTCGCCTGGCAGAATGCCGACTGCGCACCGCCTGCGGGCATTTCCCCAGCCATCAAAGCGCAGGTCGAGAACGCCAGCGGCATCATTTTCTTGGTGCACGCTGGGCATGTCAGCAGTTGCTCGGGCACGTTGATCGTCGGCGATCTTTTTCTGACCTCGCGCCATTGCCTGACCGACGCCAGCGGCGAGGACGTTCGTAGCGCATCGGTGACTTTCGATTATGCGCCCAATTGCGACGGCTCGCGTCCAGGCGGCCATGCTCCGCGTTTCTTCAAGGTTATCGAAGAGGTGGCGTCCGGCACCGCACCGGGCCCTTCGACGGTCAACTCCGATTGGGTCGTCGTACGGCTCGACGCTGCACCCGGCAGCTTACCCGCGCCAATCCCCATCAGGACCAGCAACCTGATGGCCGGCGAAACGCTGTTGTCGATGCACCACCCAGGCGGCTCGGTGAAGAAAACACAGTCGGTTGTCTATGATGGCGACACCTCGACCATCAACGGGTTCGATTTCGCCGGCGGCAGTTCGGGCTCGGGTCTGTTCGACGCCGCCGGGCAACTTGTCGGCGGGCCGCTCAGCCAGGGGCCTATACCGGGTCCGTGCAATGTGAGGTTTACACCGGTCGCGGGCATTATCAATACACTCGAGAACCCGTCGCCGCCTCCGAACCCGCTCGATGTCATGCTGGTCTTCGACAAATCCGGCAGCATGAACAGCAACGCGCCGCCAGCAGGCCGCTCGAAACTGGAAGAGGCACAGGATGCGGCCAGCCTCTTTGTGCAATTGGTGCAAAACGGCGGTGGTAACCGGCTTGGACTGGTGACTTTTAACCATAGCCCTAACCTGGAACTCGGCCCCACAGCGACGGCCGCTGCCAAGAACACACTCGTCGGCAACACTCCACCGTTTGACGAGGGGCTGGTCGGAGACATCGCCGCAGGCGGCAACACCTCGATCGGTGGTGGCCTCAGCGAAGCGCTGTCGGCGATGTCCGGCACCAGCAACGATAGGACGATCCTGCTGCTGTCCGACGGTTTGCAGAACACCGATCCAATGGTCGAGGCGGTTGAGGGCAGTTTGGGAGACACCCGCCTGTGCATCATCGGGTTCGGCTCCGATGCACAGATTGACGGCTCGCTTCTGGGTCGTTTGGCCGCCGAACATGGCGGACAATTCACCCGGGCTGTCGACGGTCTGGCGCTACGCAAATTCTTCGGCGTCTGCTTCGGCGACATCTTCCAGAGCGGTGCTCTGAACGACCCCGAACACGTGTTGCGTGCCAGTCAGACCGTTTCCACGCCGCACACTTTCAAAGTCTGCGGCGAAGAGGAAATCACCGTGGCCATCGGCTGGGACGAGGTTTCGACGCCGCTGCGGCTGCACGTGAAAACACCAAAAGGCAAGTCCGTCGGTGGCAAAGGCTTCACCGAAGTGCGAGGTCGCACCTGGGCATTCATCCGCATTCCGCTGCCGTTCCGTGGCGAACGCGACGGTACCTGGAGCTTCACCGTAGACCGGGTGCCAACCGGGGGCGAATTCCCGCCGCCACCAACCGACGTCCAGTATTTCTCGCTGGTCGTGTGCGAAGGTGGGCCAAAGATGCGCTACCTTGGAAACCAGCAGCGCATTTATACCGGCGACCGGATCGATCCGCTGGTCGGTTTGCACTACCCAAACGGAACCGTGCCCCACGGGACAACTGTGCACGTGACGGCGACCTCTCCCACCCGCTCGCTTGGGGCCTTGGTCCAAGAGCGCGGCATCTCCAAACCGGTCATCACCGGTGACGCGCTCGGTGGATTCCGCGCAACGTTGCAAACCATCGAACGCGAGGAAGGCGCACTGCCGGTTGTTGCCGACAGCATGACATTCGCACTCCACGACGATGGGGCACATGACGATGGTGCCATGGCCCCGGACGGCGTCTTCAACTTGCCGCTGAAGGACTTTTCGGTTGTCGAAGGCACCTATGATTTCCGCGCGACGGCCCGCTATGGCGACGATTGCCAGTCCACCCGCGAGGTCATGTGGTCGGTCCATGTCGAGATAGGCATCGACCCCGAGAAGACCGATGTAGTGATTGAAGGTTCCGATGGCAAAGGCACGCTGGTCCTGACGCCGCGTGACAAATACGGCAATCCCCTCGGACCCGGACGTCCGGGCAGTTTCGAGGTTCACCCCATTCCGGGTGTCTCGATCGACGGGCGCGTCAAGGACAGGGGCAACGGCAGCTATGGTGTCGACATCTCTTGGGACGCAGACATCGATCGCCCCGGCATCGTGGTGCAGCAACCCGACCGGGCCCCTGGCGTCTATCAGCCGCCCGCAGGTGCGGTGCCTTGCGACGACAATGAAGACAAGGATTGCTTCGACAAGGCCGAGAAACTGCTGGATTGCATCGGCTTGCCCGACTCCGATGTACGCAAGATCCGCATCAAAAGCGTCTGCGTCGAGTTCTTGATCGACAATGACAAAGAGTGCTAGGTCTAGCGCCTAAAGGTCAATCTCCGAAGCAGAGTAACATCCGCATGATCCGGGGTGCTTGGCGAGGCAAGGTGGGCCCATTGCTGCCGTTTGACCCTGGTCACCTTCTCGCGGTGCGGACCGTCAAAGCTGTCGTTCGCTGCAATCGCGAAGCTGGAAAGTAGACGATGGTCTGGGGAACGGCTCTGAGCGGAGATGTAACTTTAACGGACGATGTTGCAGCTTAACCCAACAGACCTGCCATCTATGGATTGTGGTTTCGTCAGGACCCAAGGGCGGGTGCTGATTTGGATGGCCTTTGTGTACTTCGAAGATCTCACGTGCAAACTATCATCCCAGCTCGAACATCTGATCAGTCGGACTTGGCGATCTCCAATGCTTGTTCCCTTAGCCAATTGATCGCTGGATTGAAGCGGCTGCGCTCGTGGCGGACAAGAAAATAAGGGAAGCCACAACTCGGCCGAAACGGAGCTGAACAAAGAGAGGTCAATTTCTGGACTTGCTTTGCCAGCCGCTTGGGGACAGCTGCAACTGCATCCGTCTGTCCTACCAAAAAAGGTAATGTGGTGAAGTAAGGCTGCTGGAACACAGCATTCGAACCATCTCCCTTTTCTCTCATGATCGTATCGGGTTTCAGACCCGAAGTGCCCGGAAAACTGAACTCGATTAACCGGTAAGCTGAAACGTCTTGCGGAGTAAGTGCCCGTTTTGATGACGCATGTTCTTCAAGCGGATGGCCTTGTCGGAACAGGATTTCGTAGGTTTCATCAAATAGCTTCTGAACAAGTAAATCGTTCCTGGCATCCAAATCCGCGTATAGCAGCAGATCAATTGCTCCTTTTTCCAAATCGGTAAAGCTTCGCGGCACCAGTGGCGAGACATCGAACCTTATTGCTGGTGCGGTAACGGCAAAGACCTCCATCATGGGTCCCAGGACAGCCGCAACGCCGTAATCTGTCGAAGCGATGCGGTAGCAATAGTTGGACTGTGCTGGATCAAAGGCGGAAGGCTGGAAGACGTCAGCTATCACTGACAGGGCAGCATCGACCGGTTCATTCAAGCCCAGAGCATGATCCGTTAATTGGTATCCGGACTGCGTTCGGATCAGCACCGGATCTCCAATAAGGTCGCGTACCCGGGCGAGTATTCGACTGGCGGCGGGCTGGCTGATCCCCAGATGTATTGCCGTGCGTGTCACGCTGCTTGTGCGAAGCAGGAGCTGTAGGAACCGTAGAGTCCTAACATCCAGAGAAGTTAAAATGTCATTCATTTTTTGCATGCTCATCATGCTATTTGCGTCATCCCAATTATGCCCTTCGCGAGTTAACTGACAAGTGAAGCCTAACCGGGCGCCCCCCAAGATCGGGGCGCTCGATCCAAGATCGTTTGGTTGTCGAGACCATCAAACTGTATACGAAAGGGCAGCAGCAGTGATTACACGACGCATGTTCAACTCAATCGCGATTGCAACATCCTTGAGCGGAGCTTTCGCCGCCCGCGCTAGTACAGCGGAGGCATCCGGTGACCTAGAGCAATCGGCATTTGGCTCTTATGATGTTGAAACGGTGTCCTTTGACAGCTCTGGGGAAACCCTTGTTGGAAAGTTGTTGAGACCTGCTTCGGAAGGACTTCACCCGGCAGTTGTGATCATCGGCCCTGTTGCATTCGTCAAGGAACAGTCACCGGTGCAATATGCAACCCGCTTGGCATCGCGCGGGCTGGCCGTTCTGATATTCGATCCACGCTATCACGGAGAAAGCTCGGGCACACCCCGACGCTACGAGTCTGGTGAAGCCAAGGTTGAAGACTGCCAAGCCGCCCTTGGTTTTCTCGCAAACCAAGAAGGCATCGACGCAAACCGGCTTCATCTTCTCGGGATTTGTCAGGGCGTCAACTGGGCGATTGAAACAGCGGTGACAGACGGTCGCGTGGCCTCTCTCGGGGTTGTCGCGGGCCACTATCTAACTGAGGAAACTGCCAGAATGTACCTTGGCAGTGATGCCGAGGTTGAAGCACTCATAGATCGCGCGGCCAAAGCAGCCACCGAATTCGAAAAAACGGGGGAAGCAAGCTACATCCCGATCGTCGGCTCTGAGGATGCCCTTCTGACCGCAACTGCCATCGCAGACTGGTACCTACCATGGGATAACAGGGCCCCTTGGCTGACTTTCAAAGGGGGTTGGGAAAACCGCATCACCGCGATGAGCGAAGCTGGCATTTGGGGCTGGCGGATCGACGAAACAGCCCCTCAACTGAACCTGCCTGTATTGATGATCCATGGCGACAGAGCTGCAAGCGGTCAGGTCATTCCCCGCCGCATTTTTGAAGAAATCGCGTCAGAAAAGAAGACGCTGTATTGGATCGACGACGCCAACCAGCTTCAGTTTTACGAAGACCCGTTGATCATTGATGCCGCCGTCAATGCTCTGGCTCCGCACTTTCTTGCCTCCAATCGAACCCTTTGATGCAAACCGCTCGGTTCATTGACGCCGCCCCGGAACAATCATTGCCGGAAAAACGGGCGGCAACATCAAGGCACAGATACACCGGAGAAATATTTGAGATGAGAGTTCTTTCGCTATTGTTCACTTGCACCTCGTCCTTACCTGTTGTCGCCGAACAGGAGCTGCCGCCCTTTACCGAAGCCGTTTTGCCGATGGGAAATGATGTCTATACCGTATCGATTGGACCGGGTGGGCCAGATGAAGAGTTCAGCTCAGACGCCACTAACGGCGGGCTCTACAAGCTCACTCCTGATGGCGCGACCGAAGAAATCAAACTCTCGGATGGGCAAGGTCTTCGTAACCCAACAGGAATGGTGCGTTCCGGCAACCAGATTGTCATTGTGGATGGCAATGAGGTCATTTCTACCGCTTCGGATGGCACGGTAAACTGGCGTCAGGCTCTCGATGACGATGGTGTTTTTCTCTACGATATCGAAGCCCTCGACGACGACACCCTTCTTGTGAGTGATTTTGGGCGCGGCGCATTCCTATCGGTCGCAGCCCAAACCGGACAATTTCAACCTCACCTCGGCGATTTGCGCATCAGTGGTCTCGCCCGCTTTGCAATCGTAGAGACAGGTATTTACGCTGTGTCCTGGGGCAGCGACGACGCCTGGGACAGCGCTTTGTATTGGGTTCCGCATTCAGGCAACGGAGATACTGCTGTAGCTGTTTCAACCGGCTTTGGTAACTTGGAATCCGTTGAAGTCGTGAACGGCACAGTTGTTGTCGGGGGTTACCGGGGTCACGAGAAGTACCCGAATGCGAGGCTCTTGCGCGTTGAAACTGATGGGTCCGTAGATCCTCTGAGCGTCGGGTCTCATTCGCGTGGGATTTCCGATATACTCTTCGATGGGTGGTCGATTTGGCTGACCTATTTCTATGACGCATCCTATGCGGAGTTGCCGTCTCAGGCGATACAGAACTTTGACTAAAAGACGCGCGTACTCTCGCTTCTGTGGCGTGGGGCTTCCGCCTGTACCATATGCTCCGAGAGCTATTTTACGGCCCTAGTCCCGGTTCTCAGAAGGCATATTCAGTCGCTGTCTTCAGTGAAATCCTCAGGCTTTAGTACCATGATTTCAAGGTATCTAGCGTTCGAAATTGGATCAATCCGATTGGCCTCTTCGCTAACGAATTCCACCCAAGCAGTTGTGTGATCATTAGTTTCGTGGCCCCTTAACTTCAGCAAGTCTTGGGCCAATTGGCGCAATATCCTCGCATCTTCGAGGTCGCGGGCATGGCCAAGCAGCATGCTGCGTTTCGCTTTCTCAAATTTTTTGTTCCTAACACGGAGCGCTTCAAGCCTTGCCGACTCGGCTTCTTTCGTTCTTCGCTCATGGTCTTGTTTGCGTTCAATTAACCACTCATGCTGGCGCTCGGCATGTTCCCGGTGAATGGTCTCGGCCAATACAACCAATTCGATTGCAAGCTCGGTAAGACGCGTTTCAAGTTTGACGTCCGGCTCATCCGCCCAAGATAACCGGACATCTTGCCCACGAAAGTGGTTTGGAACGATCAGAGTTATTAGTTCTTTAGCTGGCCTGTGGCCACCGGGGTTCCGATAGTAGTTGCTCTGCCTCAAATCCGCCGTCGCGAGAAGCTAAAGTGGTACATGCCGTTGATGAATGGAAATTGAGATTTCGATGGTCTCTTCTCCCTTAATTCTCGGTTCGCCACCGCATTTTGCGACGCCCAGGAAAGCCGCAGCAAGCCCCTATCTCGCCAAAGATCTAACCACGCTGACGGCCCGTTGCAGACATTCGACGTATATCCGAAGTTCTGCGCTAAGAGCGCTCAGCAGAAATTTGAGTGGGCACGAGTTCTAAACCCGTTTGGCATTCATGCAGACAGATGGAGGTTATTTGAATAATTCTATCATTCCACCGGATCCAAGTAGGGAGCTGCCGCTGGCCGGTTTTTTCAGAGCATGCATGTGATCAAATTGCATCATACAAAAGACCAGTCAGAAATTCGTTAATATATCGTTAATCGGAACATCAAAAAGCCATCTTTTTTTTGCTGCTAACAAATACGCGGAGGTTTTCGCGCAAAAAAGTTGCGGTGGTTTCCAGACCACTCTTAAGGGGTGAACAAGATGTTACGAGTAAGCGGTTTGAACCGCAAAGCGCGCCGTCGTACAGCGGCACTTTCCAAAGCGCAGACGAGCAAATACCATCAAGGAAAATCCGCTGCATATCGCGCTTTCGCTGCTCCAGTTGCTGCCGGTGCGATAGGTTTGGGTGCATCGATTGGAGTGGCAACTCCTTCGATCGCGCAAACGGTTGTTCCTCCATCAAACGGTTCGTGCAGTGTTGCGGGTGACCTCGCCACCTGTACGGGAGATGTTTCAACGGGTGTTCAGGCAAACGGGCCAGCAATCGAAACGCTCAATATCAATAACGTGACTGCTCCGGGAATTGCACCAGGCGGTGGAACAGACGGAGTGGCTTTCAGCACACCAACAGGTAACGTAACCCTTAACATCCAGACGAATGGAACCGACGGCATTGTCACGACGGGGAACGGCGCGGATGGGATTGTTGTGGATGCGGACGGCGACGGGGATGTTTCGATCACTTCGACGGGCGACATTGCAACCGACGGACGTCGGTCCTTTGGCATTCGGTCCGATCTTGAGGGTGACGGTGCCATTTCGGTTAACTCGACCGGCAATATCACGACATCCGGACCCAGCAGAAGCGCCGGTATCGGCGCTACTCAACAAGGTGGTGATGGCGATGTGTCAGTGGTTTCAGCGGGTCGTATAAGCACATCGGGCAGCCGTTCAGACGGAATTTACGCCAATCAGGACGGTGGAGACGGCACGGTATCGGTCAACTCAGCGGGCGATATCAGCACAATTCGAAATCGATCAACAGGCATCACCGCTCTTCAGAGTGGCGGCGAAGGGGATGTCTCGGTGGTGTCGAATGGCAATATCTCAACGGCTGGAAACAACTCTGGCGGTATACTTGGACAGCAAAGCGATGACGATGGCGATGTCGCGATCCAATCAACCGGAAACATCACAACAGAAGGAAACAACGCGAACGCCGTCTTGGCGCGTCAAAATGGCGGCGATGGGGATATCTCCATTGAATCCGAGGGCAACCTCTCGACTTCTGGGAATAACGCCCGCGGGATCTTTGCACGGCAAGACGACGGTGATGGCGATATCACGATCCGCTCGACCGGAAATATCACAACAGCTGGCAACAACGCTGATGGCATCTTTGCCCGCCAAAGGGGTGGAGACGGAGATATCAACGTCACTTCGTCGGGCAATATTTCGTCCGCAAGGGACGGCATCCGCGCGCTTCTGACCAATGATGGCGACATTACAATTTCGAACCGGGGCGATGTCAGCGGCGCAGCAGCGGGCGACGGTATCAACGCCACGGTGAATGGCGCTGGTGATGTCGTCGTCGACAGCATCGGGGATATTACTGGCAGAGAATACGGGATTTACGGCGTAGCAAATGGAACAGGCAACGTAACGGTCAATTCCAACGGCAACATTTCTGCTGAAGAAGAACATGCGATCTTTGCTGACGCGGAGGACGGGAATGTGACCGTCAATGTGACGGGCGACGTCCAATCCCTCGATAGCGATGCAATTGATGTGGAAACCGGCAGCCCCGGAGGCGTGATTGACGTCACTGTAGTGGGCAACATCACTGGCGATGCGATCGGCATTGACGCGGATGCCGAGGATTCCGGTGATATCAACATTCAGGTCACAGGTGATATCCGCGCCGGTTCGGATGACGGCATCGAAGCCGAAGTTGATGGTGACGGCGACATCTCGATCACGATGAACGGTGATATCGAAGCAAGCGAACACGGGATCCGCAGCTTTGTTGCTGGCGACGGAAACATCTCGGTTGAAGCGTCGGGTGAAATTGCGGCGGAAAGTATTGATGGCATTAACGCTGAAATAGACGGAAACGGCGATGTTACTATTTCGGCATCCGGTACCATCGATGCCGAAGTTGACGGAATCTTCGCCCATGTGACCGAGAACGGCAACATAAGCATTACAAACGCTGCATCCATAACCGCCAGAAACGACGAGGGAATTGACGCCGAAATCTTCGGAGATGGCGATGTCTTCATTAGAAACTCGGGGCGGATAACCTCTCGCGAAGACGATGCGATCGAAGTGGATGTCGAGGGAAGCGGCGATGTCAGCATTGTGAACTCTGCCCAGCTCACCGCCGATTCCGACGCGATCGATATCGAACTAAACGGTGACGGCGATGCCCGTGTGACCAACAGCGGGGCGTTGCGTTCGCTGGACAATAACGGGATCGAAGTGGACGTGGACGGAGCCGGTTCAATCACCATTGTGAACACCGGAAATATTGATGCGTTCGAATACGGTATCGAGATCGAAGATCGCGACAACAACGCCGCTGCAATAATCACAAACTCCGCCCGCATCACCGGTCGAGAAGGCTTTTCCATCGTATATGGCGGCGATGGGAACGACACGTTGAATCTCGAGCCCGGCTCGATTCTGAACGGATCGGTCGATTTCGGCAATGGCAACGATGGCATGGGGGGCACGAACCCGAATGACATTGACACGTTGAACTTTGCGCGCGGGATGAATTCGGTTGTAAATTTTGCTGATGCATCGGGTGACGATAATGACCTCGCATCCGCCCCCGAAGTCGTCAATTTTGAAGGGGCCGGCGTTGTGGCCAACAATGGCCTCACTGCGGTTTCGGTGGATACGACGGGATTCGCGGCCCAAGGTACCTTTATCAGCGATCTCACCGACGCGGTGTTCAATACGATTGACACCGCCAGCCCCTATGCGTCCGGCTCGTCTGGTGGCCAGGTTAGCAGAAACCTGGGTCCTTTCGGGTATGTTGAACAGGATAACGGCCCATATGTCTGGGGTTCAGCCTTCGGAGGAGATCGCGATGTTGAAGAAGACGGTTCAAATCTTGGATTCAGCCATCGTATGTACGGTTTCGTAGTTGGTGCCGAGACGAATGAATTCATCGATAACAGCGATTTTGGTGTTCTTGTCGGATATGACGACAGCCATGTCTCGCTGGATCAAGACGCAGGAGATACCGATATCACGTCATATTTTGGGGGCGTCTACCTCGAAAGGGACTACGGACGATACAGCCTCAACGCAGCGCTTCTTGCTGGCGTAACCGACAATGAAGCGACCCGAAACGTTGATGGCGGCGAAGCGAAAGGCGATTTTGACGGCACGTTCGTTTCGCCATCGCTCTCGATCTCGGCACCCATCAACGCCTTGCCAATTCCTGCCTTCTTCAGTGCACGCGCAAGCTATGTCTTTCTGAAACTTGATGAATATTCCGAAACAGGAACCGCGTATCCGCTGACTGTCGAAGATCGGAACGTTTCGCTGTTCAACACGCGGGCTCAATTGAACTTGCCCCGCCTCTACGAGGCCGCAAATGGATCGAGTACCTACCTGAACTGGGCCGTTGGAGTAGATGCAACTTTTGATGCAGGATCCGACGATGTGGACGCAATCGTAGCAGCGACACCCTTTTCTTTCGTAGCTTCAACAGAAGATGCAGCTGCAGGGTTTCTTGGCTTTACGCTTGAACATACCTCTGCAGATGGAAACCGATCGATAGGCTTCAGCGGCGAGTTTCAATCAACCTTTGGTGGTGGATCCAGTGTTGTCGGAGAACTCACGGCTTCCATAAGGTTCTAAACCAACGAATTGCCGTATTGTTTGGTCAAATGTTGGTTCTTAACAGCCTCTTCAAACTGACTGCCTTAACATGGGAGCGTCTGTTTAGTTTCGTCACGCACGTCCAAGCCATCTACGCCTACGAAATCACAGGGGCTTTTTTGTATTTTCGAATCTAGCCGTAGGCGTCGACCGCGAAAGTCGGATTTCGCCTCCGCTACCGGATAGGTTTGCAACCGCAGAGAATGTCAGCTTCCCGCCCATTTTAATGTTAACAACTGGACTTTAGGCTGTTCGCAAGCGGTACTAACGACGGTCAAGACTCGCCCGAGGTGCCCGGGCTCCGCTCTGTTCAGGGCGCGTACTTAGCCTGTGCCCATAGAGTGGAGAATAAAATGTCAAATGCATCCAACCTGGAAATAAAATCACCACCTGCCAAAAAGCCCGGAGCAGCCGACGCGTCAACAAAGTCTACAGATACTGCTGTCCCTTAAGGCCGGTGCAACGATTGTGCAGATTCAAAACGTCTTTGGCTGGCAGCCGCATTCTGCGCTCGCAGCGATTTCGATGATGCGCAAGGCGGGACATACCGTTGAGCGATCAGGGTCTGAAAAAAGTACTGTCTATCGGATTGTGAAGGAGGCGTCAGTATTACGGATGCAAGCTTCAAATTTTGCGACCTTACGCACGTACTCGCTGACATCGAAAATCTGGACCGCTCTAGCTGCCTTGATCAGTGGCAGAAAATGTTCGGTCGGCCGCCGCCGAAGTAACTGTCCCCGCAGTTCATGAAGCCGGTGTTGATTTGGGAACACAGATACAAGAACTAGGCGGGTTGTCTGTAAAGACAGAACTCCGACTGTAACAAATCGCGTTGGGAAAAGCGCTGCCACCTAGTCTGAAACCAGGATCACATCTGGTGCGGGAGTGGAACGGACGCACCTATCAGATTGAAGTAATCGCGGGCGGATTCTTCTTGGACGGCAAAACGTGGCGCTCCCTGTCGGCCATCGCAAAGCACACCACCGGACCGCACTGGTCAGGCCCGCGCTTCTTCGGGGATCAGTAATGCGACGTATCCGCTGCGCCATCTACACTCGAAAAAGTTCGGAGGAGAGGCTAGTGCAGGATTTCAATTCGCTGGATACCCAGCGGGAAGCCTGCGAAGCATACATTGCGAGCCAGAAACACGAGGGCTGGGAATTGTTGCCGGATCATTATGATGATGGCGGTATCTCGGGCGGTCATCTTGACCGCCCTGCTCTGCAGCGGTTGATGCAGGCTGTAGATGATAATCACGTAGATCAGATTGTTGTTTGCAAGGTCGACCGGTTGACACGATCGCTGACTCACTTGGCAAAGCTGATCGACCATCTCGACGCAGCCGACGTATCGTTTGTGTCCGTTACCCAGTCCTTTATTATGTCCACAGCATGGGGCGCCTTACACTCAACGTGTTGCTCGGTTTCGCTCAGTTGAACGTGAAATTACCTGTGAACTTATCAGGGACAAAATAGCGGCCTCTAAACACAAGGGCCTACGGATGGGCGGGAATGTTCCGTTTGGATATCAGGCGGACAGCCTGACGCTTAGAGTCGACGAAGAGGAATAGGCAACAAATAGGGCGCTCCACGATCTCTATCTGGAGCATCAGACCATTTTTTATTTCAAAGAGCGGGCGGAGGCACTGGAGCTCCGGTGCCGGCGCCCGGAACGCCCGGGTGGGCGCGCGACGGGCGGGACTTTCTTCGTATCCATCATCATCTCAGCAACCCTATCTATGCTGGCCGCATACGACACAAGGGTCAGGTTTATGGTGGGCAGCACCCCGCTATCACTGACCCGGCGGTATAGCAGCTGGTGCAGCAGTGGTTGATAGATGGCGCGGCAAGGGAGCGTGGATTAAAGCAGAAGGCCAAGCGATCAGTGCTGGCCGGGAAGCTCTTTGATGAGACCGGAGATCGGCTGACACCTAGCCATAGCCGCAAAAACGGCAAGCGTTTGCGTTACCACATCTCTAGAAGTCTGTTGACCGATCGAATTCAGAAGCATCCGGATGCCTGGCGGCTCTCGGCAGAGCAGCTCGAAAACCTTCTGGTCGAAGTGGTCAGACAACACCTGAACCGACCGAACGCTGTGACTTCAATGGTACGGAATATGTCGGCAGCCGAAAGTGCTTCGGCAACAGAGTTTCTCAGAGATTGCCAGTCTGCCAGGAACTGCCTTGGCATGATTGCGCGGGCGGAGCTGCGACAGGGCTCTCTGAGGGTGCAACTGGATATCCAGGCGCGGGCCCAGATGATTGGTTGCAGGGTCGACCAGGTCGATGCCGGGGAACTAGCGATCGAAGCGCCATTCCGGATGCGCCGCAGAGGCTTGGAACTGAAATTGCACTTAGGCGATCAGCCTCCTGAAATCGATCAAACACTTATCCGCAACGTCGTTAAGGCGCGCCGGTGGTTGGCGATGATCATTGATGGCAGAACTTTCTCAGAAATCGTTCAACAAGAAGGCACCTCCAAACGCCGGGTGCAGGATGTGGTCGATCTGGCCATGCTGGTGCCTGATGCTCTGGATGCCATCGATTCAGGCGAACAAATTGATGGCCTGACAATGGACTACCTGATCAGGTCGGGTTTCCCGGCGATCTGGTCAGATCAACACAAGCGCTTCTCTGCCCTCTGATCTGCCGCCTCTCCGAAACACACCAAACTCGTACCGTCGGAATCGCGACCTGGGACTGTGGTCGGAAATCGACTACTGTTGCGCACACGCTCGGATCTCAGTTGAAGTTGCTGGATCTTAAGCCGCTGAAAACACGCTTTAATCGGCGTGCAACTTCTCGGTATGTGATTTACGGGAAAATCATGGCTGGGGTGGTAGGATTCGAACCTACGATACACGGTACCAAAAACCGCTGCCTTACCACTTGGCTACACCCCAACGGTGAGCGGCTATCTACGACTGTTGCTTTCAGGGTTCAAGGGCTTTTTTGGACAATTTTGATGTGGATATGCAATTTAGTTTGATGGCGGTTGGATCGTCGGGATGGTCGAGTAGGGGTCAGGCGATTGTTTGAGGCGAAGCTAGATCTCTAAAACGAAAATCCAACTGGCAATCCTTGGTTTTGCGGTCGCGAGATACAATCCGCAATGCGCCACAACGCTCGTTCCTGCGACTGCGTTTCAATAGCACAAGAATTGGATTAAATTATTGATTAATAGCGATAAAAATTACCTTTATCAGTTGAATGTCTTTGGCTTCGGACCTAGCTAGATAAAGTCCGCTAACCAGCACGAAAAAGGAGCGAGCAATGAAACTGAACCCGCAAGTTGCAGAAGCATTGAATAAGCAGATCAACAATGAGCTCCACGCTTCGTACACCTACTTGGCGATGTCGGCTTATTTTGAGGCGCAGGATCTGCCTGGATTCGCCAGTTGGTTTCGGGGGCATTCTGCCGAAGAGGAAACCCATGCAATGCGTATATTCGACTTTATCGCCAAGCGGGGTGGGAGGGTAAATCTCGACGGCATCGCAAAACCGCAAACGGACTATGAATCACCCGTTGATGTACTGGAGCAGGCGCTGGCGCAGGAGCAAACCGTGACGGGCCAGATCAACGCGTTGTTTGAGCTGGCGCATGAGGTCAAAGAATACAGCACACAGAATATGCTGAACTGGTTCCTGGCCGAACAGATAGAGGAAGAAGACCTGTTCACATCGATCCTGGACAAGGCCAAGGCGGCCAGCGGGGACCGATGGAACCTGCTGTTGTTGGATCAGGAACTGGCCAAACGCGGCAGCGCTGCAGGCGCGGAGTAGCTCAGTCGGCGCTGTCGCGCACGCACGTCATTCCCGAATCTCGGCGGGGTCGACCCCCCAAAGATTGCTTTTCAGGGTCCAGCCCCGATAGCCGCCTGCCGAGATGCGGCACCAATCGGGTGAGCACTTTTCAAGCCGGGCGACGACGCCGGTTTCAAAATGCGCGTTCACCTGCGACTTGGGATCGGGCATCGCGTAAACCGGCAGCAAGTCGGCTTCGATAAGGACTGTCCGCACACCTGAAAGCAGCGCGTAATGCACCCAACCCCCGGCACCGTCGCGATCCTGAACCTTGCGCCAATTTCCATATTCGGCCGTGATCTGCAGCGGCATGCCACGCCGTTTGAACACCCAATCGATTCGGTGAGTCAGCGAAGGGCCGCGACGGACATTACCCTCGGCGGCTTTCATAGAGACATATCGCGGAAGCGGTAGATTCGTCACTGGACCGCGTTTTTCCTGCGCGGACACGGCCACTGCGCCGAGCACGAGCAGGAAAACCGATATCAACACCACAAAATGGCGGTTCACTGAAAAACTAGCACTCACTGCCTGTCTGCTCTTATGCCTGTGGATCGTATGCAAAAAAGGTTGAGACGATGCCCAAGGGGTTCTTGTGCCCCGTGTAATCCTGCGCCACGATGCCATGGCGCGCGGCAGTTTGCAAAGCGGTAGGAGGGTCAAGGTGCCAAGAGAACGTCTGAGTGTTGTCGTTACGCGACGGTTGCCCGAAGCGGTGGAAACACGGCTAAGCGAGCTTTTCGATGTAAAACTGCGTGACACCGACGATCCCATGACTCGCGAAGAGCTGGTGGCGGCAGTGAACACAGCAGATGTGCTGGTTCCGACGATAACCGATACAATTGATGGCGGTATCCTGGGGCAGGCTGGTGAGAAATTGCGACTGATCGCCAATTATGGTGCCGGTGTCGACAATATTGATGTGGCGACGGCGAGGCAGCGCGGGATCCTTGTCTCGAACACACCAGGAGTACTGACTGACGATACTGCAGATATGACTATGGCTCTGATCCTGGCGGTTACACGACGTATCCCCGAGGGGTTAGGTGTGATGCAAAAGGGCGATTGGGCCGGTTGGGCCCCGACGGCCTTGCTGGGTGGCCGGGTCGGTGGTCGCCGCTTGGGTGTTCTTGGTATGGGCCGGATAGGGCAGGCCGTTGCGCGACGTGCCAGCGCGTTTGGAATGCAGGTTCACTATCACAACCGCCGCCGGTTGCGCCCCGAGATTGAACAGGAACTGGAGGCGACCTACTGGGATAGTCTTGATCAGATGGTGGCGCGGATGGACGTCATCTCGATCAACTGCCCGTCGACCCCTTCGACCTTTCATTTGATGAATGCGCGGCGTTTGAAATTGATGAAACCCACGGCCGTGATCGTGAATACATCACGCGGTGAAGTCGTCGATGAGAACGCCCTGACACGCATGATCCGCGCCGGTGAGATCGCGGGCGCTGGTCTGGATGTTTATGAACAGGGCACGGATGTGAACCCACGCCTCCGGCAATTGCCGAATGTGGTGCTGCTGCCTCATATGGGCTCGGCTACGCTTGAGGGTCGGATCGAGATGGGTGAGAAAGTCATTATCAACATCAAGACCTTCGAAGACGGTCATCGCCCGCCAGATCAGGTTGTGCCTGCAATGCTTTAGGCTGTGGCCTGAGAAAAGGGGGACGCAATGGTGCAGGCAACCGCTTTGCCGCGAAACGAGGCCGGGATTGACACGGCGCTGGGAATTCTGAAGCAGAGGTTCGCAGACCGGCTGCAATCTGGTGCTGCGATTTGCGAGCAGCACGGGCACACGACAACGTGGATTGAGAACCAGAGTCCGGATGCGGTGGTTTTCCCGCATTCAACCGAAGAAGTGGCCGATATCGTCAGGACCTGTGCCGAGCACAAGGTGCCAGTCATCCCGTTCGGAACAGGCACCTCGCTCGAAGGTCATGTAAACGCTCCTGCTGGTGGCATATCCGTCGATCTGAGTCAGATGAACAAGATATTGGCGGTCAATGTCGGTGATCTAGATTGCGTTGTCGAACCGGGTGTCACCCGAGCCGAATTGAACACCCATCTGCGGGATCAGGGGTTGTTCTTCCCGATTGATCCGGGCGCGAATGCGTCGCTAGGTGGCATGGCCGCGACACGCGCGTCTGGCACCAATGCTGTGCGTTATGGGACAATGAAAGACAATGTGCTTAGCCTTGAGGCCGTGATGCCGGACGGGCAAGTGATCCGCACGGGGCATCGTGCGCGAAAATCTTCGGCGGGTTTTGATCTGACCCGCTTGCTAATCGGTGCCGAGGGCACGCTGGGAATAATCACCGAAATCACATTGCGATTGCAGGGTATCCCCGAGGCCATCAGTTCAGCTCGCTGTTCGTTTCCATCGGTGGATGCAGCCTGTCAGGCTGTGATGATGACTATTCAGTATGGTATACCGGTTGCGCGGATCGAATTGCTGGACCAGATGTCGGTCAAAGCTGCAAACGCTTATTCGGGACTGGATTTGCCAGAAACGCCACTGCTGCTGCTGGAATTTCACGGTTCGGACAGCGGTGCAGCGGAACAGGCAGAGACCTTTGGCCAAATCGCGGAAGAATTTGGTGGCAGCGATATCACCACCACCACGACAACCGAAGAGCGCAACAAGCTGTGGCAGGCCCGGCACGATATGTATTGGGCCAGCCTACAACTGCGCCCAGGCGCGCGGGGCATTTCTACGGATGTATGTGTTCCGATCTCGCGTTTGGCCGAATGTGTGACCTCCGCACAGGATAAGGCCGCTGAATTGGGTTTGCTGGCCCCAATCGTGGGTCATGTTGGTGACGGTAATTTCCATACACTTCTGTTAATCGACATGGATGACGCAAAAGAGGTCGCAAGTGCAGAGGAATTCGTCGGTTGGCTAAATGATCTTGCAATTGCGATGGAGGGCACCTGTACCGGAGAACACGGAATCGGGCAGGGTAAACGTCCCTATCTGGTGAAAGAACTTGGTGCGGCGACAAATTATATGGCGGCGATCAAAGCAGCGCTGGATCCCGATAACATTATGAATCCGGGCAAGGTACTCTGACCGCAGTTGTTGGGCTCGGCCATAACAGCGCCTCAATTTTAGGTGAATGATCTAGGAAAGAGCAGTATTTGATTCCGAGGTTATTCATGGGCGCGTTGCGTTTCATTGGTTTTTTGCTGATTGCCGTCGTGGTTGTCGTAGGTCTGGATTATTATCAGCAGGATAAGAAAGTCGAAGGCAGGTTGTCCTTCAACGGATATGTCGACACGATTAATCAGCGGTTCAACTTGTATCAGGCGGAGCTAGCCGCGGAAGAAGTTGAACGAGAAAGGCAGAAGCGTTGGCGTGAGGGGGCCAAGCCGTACCTGCCGGATTCGGGCGAAGGATGGGTGCGTCGTTCGATCGTGGATGCAGATTTTACACGCGATGCCCGAGAAGGTGTTTTGCAGGACGGAATAAGTGAAGCTGCTCGTCCAATTGCAAAAAGAGTTGCTGTGCAAGAGACTGAACAACTGGCCAGAAAACTCGATAATTCTAGTTGGGTCTACGAAAGCGGCGAGCATACGGTCTGGCTACAGGCGAAACTCAGGAAAGACGCTAAATCCAATACACTGACTGGCAACATCGTCAGGTCTGTCGAAGGGTTGGGCGCAGGATCGAGTGGCTACACTCCATTCGGCATAATTGGTGGTGCTGCGTATTTCAGGTTTGAAAACAGCCGATACAAACCCGTCACAGTGAAAGATCGAAAGTTTTGGTCAATGATCACGGCGAGCCTGACGGACCTTGAGGTCGAACCTCGGTTTGAAATCTACAAGGCTACAATCGGACTGGGCGAAGAAATTCGCTTGCAAGTCTATTCCGATGCACCAGCGCCTATGCTGCGAGCGTTTCTAGATCGATTGGATTATGACGGATTGAACGCACTGCTTCAAAAGCAAGTGCCTGGCGTCGGCAACGATACCGTTTTTGATGCTGAACGAGAAAGTGAACTGGCGACAAACATGGCCGCCTTGCGCGGCGAGTTTGTCAAGCTGCGCAGCGAGCTGGCGCGTTTGAAGCTAGAAAACATTGATGGATTGTCTCTTGTCGCAAATACTTTGGCCGCGCAATACGGTTTGCCGGCAGACACCTTCGACTTGACCGCGAACAGAATCGAATCTGCGGATGATTTGGTCCAGGTCGGATACCGCAAAGGACTGACAGATTTGCTTGAAGACGAGATGCAGCAGGCAGACAGAGATGACGAGGGTTTCTTTGGAAATTTGTTCGCCAAATTCAAAGATCAGGAAACCTCTGAAGAAGTCGCATCTGTAAACGAAAATGAAGGCTTCCTGTCCGGACTGTTGTCAGCCTTTGGTAGCTCTGATTCCGAAGCAGAAACTGCCGTGCGGGTAAACCGAGGCGGTTCCGGAACGGGCATTGATTGCGCAACCAGCGGAACGTTCAAAAGGTGCAAATTGGGGGGCGGATAACACGTCAGATCGACTGTTGGAAAGCGACCTGGTGCAACGCTCAGGTCGCTTTTCTTATATCACTGGTCGGATGAATGTCGCGTCGAGCCCCTCAAATGCGCCATATGGTGTCAACTGAATTCAAGGGGAGACACCCGGCTATGAAAACCCAAGTCAAAGCACTGGTCGTTGGCGGCGGCGCCGTCGGGACCTCGATTGCCTATCACCTTGCCAAAGCGGGCTGGGATGATGTGATGCTGATCGAGCGGGACGAACTGACATCCGGTTCCACCTGGCACGCAGCGGGCCTGTTGCCGTTGTTTAACATGTCGTATGCCACGACCCACATCCACAAGTACTCAGTCGATTTCTACAAGACACTAGAGGAAGAAACCGGCTTGAATGCAGGCTTCGCCGTAGTCGGAAACCTGCGTATGGCACAGACGCAAGAGCGTATGGATGAATACATGCTCTATGCATCCACAGCGGAAACTTGTGATGTTGCATATGAGTGGCTGACGCCCGAGCAAATCAAGGAACGTTGGCCTCTGATCGAAACTTCCGACTTGAAAGGCGCGATCTATCACACTGAAGACGGCTACATTAACCCTGCGGACGTGACCCAGGCGATGGCCAAAGGTGCGCGTCAGCGCGGTGTCGACATCGTTCGCAAGATGCAGGCTGATGCCTTCCACTGGAATGGCACTCACTGGGACGTCACCTGCACCAAGATGATCGAGAAGGGGGGCAATCTCGTTCCGTCAGACGAGCAGGTTGTGATCACCGCCGAACATGTTGTGACCGCGTCAGGCAACCACGCACAGCGGACCGCGAAAATGCTGGGTATCAAGATGCCCGCGATCCCGGTCGAGCATACCTTCATCGTCATGGACAAAGACCCCGAGCTGGTCAAATGGCGTGAAGCGGGCAACCCCGAGCATCCAGTTGTGCGTGATGCCGACAACGAGTCGTATGCGCGCGAAGAACGTGGCGGCTGGATTCTGGGTATCTACGAACATGGCGCTCCTGCGCAGTTCGAACACGGCGTGCCGGACAGCTTCCGCGCTGACCTATTCCCGCTGGATCTGGATCGGATCGCCGATCAGTACATGGCGATGGCCGAACGCGTGCCGTCCTGTGCTGAGTCCGGTCTGAAAGACGATTTCAACGGCCCGATCTGCTACACACCTGATGGCAACCCGCTGGTCGGTCCCGCTCCGGGGCTGCGCAACATGTGGCTTGCTGAAGGCTTCAGTTTTGGCATCACCGCTGCGGGCGGCACCGGTTATTATCTGGCTCAGATGATGGTCGATGGCGAAGCCGAGATCGACATGGCTTCGCTGGACCCCAAGCGGTATTCGTCGAACTGGATGACCACCGAGTTCGCGGCGCGCAAGAACGAAGAGTGCTATGAGCACGTCTACATCCTGCACCACCCTGACGAAGAGCGCGAAGCCTGCCGTCCGCTGCGCACCGTTCCGGCCTACGACCGTCAGAAAGCGCGTGGCGCACAGTTTGGCTGGGTCAACGGCTGGGAGCGTCCGAACTATTTCGGCCCGCTGGATGCGCCTGATAACTTCGACAAAGAAAGCCGCAGCTTCCGCCGCGGTGGTTGGTGGCAGTATGCCGTCGAAGAAGCCAAAGCGATCCGAGAAGGCGTTGGCCTGATCGATGCGTCGGCCTTCACCAAGCATGTTGTCAAAGGCCCCGGTGCGACCCAGTTCCTGGATTGGTTCACCTGCAACAAGCTGCCCAAGGTCGGTCGCATCAACCTGACCTACGCGCTGACCGCGCACGGCACCACCCGCACCGAATACACCATCGTCCGCAATGGCGAGAACAATTACTACATCGTCTCTGCCGGTGCCTGGACCGAGTACGACGCCGACTACCTTCGCAAGGCGGCCGAGGACAAGATGGAGGAGTTCGGCTACATCGAAATCCAGGACGTGACCACCCAGTGGGGCGTCTTCGCGATCGCCGGACCCAAGTCGCGTGACGTTCTGAAAGAGGTCATCAAGGACGCCGATCCGGAAACCGCGCTGTCCAACAAGCGCTTCCCTTGGTTGTCGGCCCGTCAGATCGAACTGGGCATGTGCCCGGTCAACGCGATCCGCGTGGCCTATACGGGTGAGCTGGGCTGGGAACTGCACCACCCGATCGAGATGCAGAACTATCTGTTCGACCTGCTGGAGAAGGCCGGTGAAAAGCACGGCATGAAACTGGTTGGTGCCCGCGCCCAAAACTGGCTGCGCCAGGAGAAATCCTATCGCGCCTTCGGCACCGAACTGGGCCGCGACGCGACCCCGCTGGAAGCTGACCTGCCGCGCTTTGTTGATCTGTCGAAAGACTTCTACGGCAAAGCCAAGCTGGAAGAGACCGGCGTGCGCGTGAAGTGCTGCACTCTGCTGATCGACGGACCGGACGATGCCGACCCCTGGGGCCGCGAGGCGCTGTACACGCCGGAAGGTGAGCGCGTGGGTCGTTTGACCTCGGGCGGGTACTCGGTGGCGTTCGAGAAATCCATCGGCATGGGGTATGTGAAGCCTGAGCTGGCGGTCGAAGGCACCAAGCTGCAGGTCAAAATTCAGGACAAGCTGTGGGATGCGGTCGTCACTTGTGACAGCCCGTATGATCCGAAGAACGAGGTCATCCGCAAGGACGGCTGATGCTTTTTAGAAATAAGGCGGTACTCACGTAGCACCGCCTACCAAAAGCCCGCTCTCGGTGGGCTTTTTTCATGCGCTCAATTCATCAAAGCATTCTAGTGCCTTGGCGGCGTACATCATGGACGGCCCACCGCCCATCTGGATGGCCATTGCCAGAACGTCCGAAACCTCATCGCGGGTGGCTCCCGCCTTGGCCAACGCCTCGGAATGCAGGGTAATGCAAGGCTCACACCGTACTGCGATTGACATGCCTAACGCGATGAACTCTTTGGTTTTGTAGTCCAGCGTCCCGCCTTCCTTGACAGATTTTCCCAGCGCCCCGAAGGCACGCGCAGTATCAGGAATGGCTCCGTTAAGGTTACGCAAGCTTTTGCGCGTTTCGTTCAGTGAATCCTGCCAGCTCATTATCACGTCCTTCTTGATACATATGATAATCTGCATATGAATGAAGAAGAGCAAAGCAGACTTTGATCCTGATCAGATTCCAGTTTTTTGGGCGACAAATGCCAAGTTGTTCGCAGGCATCTTTACGATTTCGACCAGTTCGAGGGCGTTGTCCTTTAACATAGACAATATATGTGTGTCGTCTTTGTACCCGATCTCAGGGTCTTGTTGGACCAGTGCGTCGTGAAATCGCCGGTCGCCATCGCTTGTCAGGTGTCCGTCACGTTTGAAAGGGCCATAAAGCACCAAACGCCCATCCGTTTTCAGAGCGCACGCTGCTTCGGCAACGAGGGTTTCAGCCTCGGGTAAATTGATCAGGTGCAAGAGGTTGATCAGTAAAACCAAATCTTGCTGCGCCATTGATTTGTGCCAACCCTCCGCAGTTGCATCCAGATGAACGGCTGCGGCGGTGTTTGGTAAACCCTTGGTGTACGCATCGATGCTGGCGCGCCGTTCGGAGGTGACTTCGCTGGGTTGCCAATGCAACCCGGGCATCCGCTGGGCAAAGGCCGAAATGTGTTGTCCGGTTCCACTGGCCAGTTCCAGGGCCTGTCCTGATGACGGAGCGACCCGTGCCAGAAGATCGCACAGCACAACCGTGTTTCGGCTGGCGGCTGGGGCGACGAGTTTGCTGCCGTCGCCCTCGGTGGCGACGCTGGCATTTGAGGGCAGTTTGCGTTTTGTCATCGTTACAGCCTACCGGGTGTCAGCGCTTTCACAATCGCCGCATCAAGGCGCGGCGACGCGCCAGTCACAAGATCCGCCACAAGTTGCGAGGCAGCAGGAGCGGTCTGAAACCCATACCCTCCCTGTGCTGCCGACCAGATAAACGATGGATCGGTTGGATCAGGTCCGAGCACCAGCGTGCCATCGGCAACAAAACTACGTAACCCCGCCCAGTTGGTTTCTACCCGAGTTACAGTTTCAGTAACCATCGCTTCGTATCGTGCCAGTCCTTCTGCGAGAACCATGTCATCGGCGTAAGCGTCATGGGGTGTGGTTGGGTCCGCCTCGCAAGGCGAGACCAGTAGCTTGCCCGCATCAGGTTTGGCGTACCAGCTCTCGCCTGCGCCCAGCATCATTGGCCAGCTTCGCAGGTCATGTCCGCCCGGTGCGGGGATGCGCGCAATCGATCGACGGTAAGGTGTGATCCCGATGGGGGAGATTCCTGCCATCTGCGCCACCTCATCGACCCAGGCTCCGGCGGCATTTACCAGATTGCGTGCCTCAAAGGATTCTGAGGTTTCGACGGTCCAATGAACCGATTTGCGGATGCTGCTGACCCTCTGACGGGTCAGGACTGAACCGCCATTCTTACGGACGGTTCGCGCAAAGTCCTGCAGGACGCGATCTGTATCGATATCATATGCGCTATTACTTATGGCTGCATAACCGACAGTTTCAGCATTCAGGACAGGAATGTGTCCGATGGCATCTTCCGGCGAAATCTCTTGCACTCCAAGATCTTGGGCGTCTTTTTGAAACAGCGCCTGTTGATCCCTTCCGCCAATCAGCATCAGGCCGCGTGGTGTGAGGTACGCATTTGTTTCAAAGAACGCAGCACTTGCCTCGTTCATTGCCTTGACCGAGTTTGGACCGTAACCCTTTTCGAACAGGGCGGCTGAACGACCCGAAGTATGATATCCTAATCCGTCCTCGGCCTCTAACACCGTAACTGTGCCGTGCTCTGACAGGCGCGCACCTGCGCTTAGCCCGGCGACACCGCCACCGATTATCAGAAAATCAATCATGCGTTTTGTTCCGTTTCCGGCCGCCAAGTGATCGAGCCGGTGGTAAGTTGACTGGCGACATTGGCGGACCATGACACGCGTACTGCCAAACGAAAAGACACAAGCCCACCGCAATGGAAACTTGATCGTAGGCGGCCAGCCTGCTTTTAGTGCAAACAACATAAGATTCGGAGGCGGACGTGAACGCGGCAGATATTCACCCGATGGCAACGGGGCACATTCCGTCATATGTGACACAGGCAGATGGTAGCGACTTCCTCTTCACCTTCATGTTGTTTTTTACCGTCGGGATGGTCGTGCTGATCGGGGTTGCCTACTTCACGTTGCATTCGATCCCGGAAAAAATGGCGCATGAAACCAATCACCCGCAATTCCAATTGGTTGGGATTCTGGCGCTTTTGGCTTTGTTTACGCATAACGGCCTTTTCTGGGTTGCCGCCATCCTTGTGGCTGGGTTCCAGTTCCCTGATTTCGCGGCACCGCTGCGCTCGATTGCCGATGCCATCCGATCTTTGGCGCCTGGGCAGGACAAAGAACACGCTTCACCCCCTCCTGAGCTGGAAACTGAGCCCGAACAATCCAAACCCTCCGAACCGGCAGCACAGGGGCACTGAACAATGATCGAGACGATGCTGTGCGCCCTGATTACCGTGCTTCCTGACTATCTGTTTCGCCGCTTTGTGCAGGGCAAACGGATCGGACACGAGATCACGCTGTTCACCATGTGGTACGAGTTGCGCTGGGGGCTGACGACTTGCGCTATTTTGGCGCTAACCGTTATCACAACGCTGTTCTATTTTCACCCGTCCAGCAAAACAGCGGCTTCCTACTTCCGGACGGTAACGATCCTGCCGCAGCTAGGGGGGCGCGTTTCCGAAGTCTACGTGCGCAACAATGAGCAGGTGACAGCTGGACAGCCGATTTTCCGGATCGAAGACTTCACGCAAACCGCGCAGGTCGAAGCGGCGCATGCCCAGATTGCTCAGGTTCAAGCCTCGTTGAAGGTGGCGGAAACCGATCTGGCCGAGGCTGAGGCCGGGATTGCTGGCGCGCGCGCAGCTCTGGATCAGTCGCTCGAGGATCTGGAACGCAATACCACCCTACGTGACGAGGGATCCAGCGCGGTGCGCTTGGCCGAGATTGATCGGTTGGAAAATCTGGTTGCCGAGCGTGAAGCGCAGGTCAAAGCAGCCGTCTCAAAACGCGCAGCGGTTGTACAACAAATCGAAGAGCTGATCCCGGCCCAACTTGCCAGTGCCAATGCGCAGCTGGATGCGGCATTGACCGAGTTGGACAAGACTGTGGTCAACGCTGGAGTGACGGGCAGGGTTGAACAATTCGGGCTTCAGGTCGGCGACTATGTCAGCCCTTTGCTGCGCCCGGCGGGTATTCTGGTGCCATCCTCCTCCGGACATGACCGATTCCAGGCGGCGTTCAGTCAGCTTTCGGCCCAGGTGGTCAAACCGGGTATGATTGGCGAATTGGGCTGCATGACCAAGCCCTTTACCGTTATCCCGGTGGTTGTCGTCGAGGTGCAGGATGTGATCCCATCGGGGCAGATCAGGCCATCTGATGAGTTACGGGACGTGCAGAGCAACACCAATCCTGGTTCGATCCTTGTCTACCTTGAACCGCTCTACAAAAGCATGGCCGATGATGTGCCTCCAGGCAGCAACTGTCTGGCGAATATCTATACGGATAATCATGCAAAGCTGGAGGATGAGAGCCTCGGCTTCTGGGAAAAATCGTTCCTGCATGTGGTAGACACGATTGGCGTCGTTCATGCGGCAGGCCTGCGCCTGCGACTGATACTGATGCCGGTGAACACTCTGGTGCTGGGCGGACACTAATTTCACGCCCTAGAAGCTGACCATTGCGGCGATTCAATCGCTTGAAGTCCTGACTCGACGACAGCTGGGTATCGAAACGCTCGTGGTTAATATTGCCCACGGGCCGATGGTGTTGGGTCGCCAATAAGACTGGCCACCAAGTAGACCTTCGCCGCGCGTGCAGCATTTGCTTTCCTGGAATGCAGCTATGCAGACTTAGCGGCTGTCTAGCGATTTGCTCATGCTTTTGAGAACTCGTTGATAGAGTTCGGTTGGTGCATCCTCAACTGCAGGTCTTTCGACCCATTCCAAATCCAAGTTCAGTGATCCCGCAGGTACGATTTTTGTTGCGATTTCGGGCGGCGTGGTATCGTCAGTCGTTCCATTCTTCCAGTCGTGAAAGGCTGATGAGTAACGAACGACCGCTCCGCTGGTCGACAATTCGAGCAATCCGCCCTCGGCGAAGAACGTCAGCCTATCTCCCATTTCCTCACCAATAAGTTTGAGCCTGTTTCCCAATCGATGTTTGAGGATGGCTACAAACACTATCGCTGCGGAAAACGTGAATTTATCGACAAGCATAACAACCTGCTTGTTTCCACTTTTTGAGATCGCGTCGATCAAGGGCATCGTTAGAAGAAAGTCGCCACCAGTGTTTCCGCGAACATCAATTAGTAGTGTTTTGTTCGAGGATGCGCGCACGCATTCCACCGCGGCTGAGATGGCTTTAGGCAGCGCATTTTCGTTCGGATCAAAGAAGCTTGGTAACGCTATTGATAGCCCTAGCTCTTGCCAGTCCTTTATCTCTACAAATATCTCGGGTTCCCAGGCTGGATCAGCCTTGCCGTGCTCGTTTCTCGGGTAGAGCATCGATCCCGGAACTGTATGTTCATTGGCCACTTTCAGATTGGCTATCCGCCCATTTTCGTCCTGCACACGGTACTCGGTCATGCCGCCGTTTGACGAAAAACCCAAACGTGCCAAAGCGTACGGCCATGCCAGTAGAATCGGGCCGATGACCCGTTTCCTTTGGCACGTTCCCGCCAGAAATTTCTCTGCAGTGGCTTCAATCTGGCTCAAAGCTGAGCCGTTGACCGCTATCAACTCTCCTCGCGGTGCGGCTATCTCTGGCGCCGCGTCGATGAATTGAACGGAACGTCCAACGCTCACGAATCTCAGCGGTAGCACCGCGATCGCATCATTCGGGATCAGCCGTGTGTGCCCATTGCCGGGAAGTGCCAATAAACGCATCGCTGACAACAGAAAGGCTTCGACAGAGCTCTCTGAGGCATATTGCCGGGTTTCACCAATACAGTCGTCAATCACGGCCTTTTCGATCTGTCGAAAACTGGGATCGGTCGGCAGGGCAGTTTCTAAAATTTGGTTCAGGTCTTCCGTGAGCGACATGTTTCACGATGCGCATAGCCACTCGTCAATGTCCAGATTGGGCTCAGGGCGACTAAAAAGGCCCGCAAAAACATGCGGGCCTTGTTGTTAGTTTCCGGGTCAGATTCTACTGCGGAATTTCGCCTTCCAGCCCCTCAACGTAGAAATTCATGCCCGCCAGCGTACCGTCATCGGCGGTCTCGCCTTCGGCCAGCCAGTCACTGCCGTCCTGCTTTTTCAGCGGGCCAGTAAAGGGGTGGTATTCACCGGCTGCCATCGCGGCTTTCAGCGCCAGTGCTTCTTCTTTAACATCAGCCGGAACGGCGTCCGAAATCTCACCAATTGCTACCATGCCTTCCCGGATGCCATCCCATGTGTTGGCACTTTCCCATGTTCCGTCCATCACGGCCTGGGTCCGCGCGATGTAGTAGGGAGCCCAATCGTCGATGATTGAAGACACACGCGGGAAGGGTGCGTATTCGCTCATGTCGGAGGCTTGGCCAAAGGTGACAACGTTTCCTGCCTCTTGCGCGGCTGCCTGCGGTGCAGTCGAGTCAGTGTGCTGCAGGATCACGTCCGCGCCCTGTTCGATCAGAACTGTGGCGGCGTCAGCTTCTTTCGCAGGATCGAACCAAGTGTAGGCCCAGACGATCTTGAACTCGACATCCGGATTCACCTTCTTGGCGTGGATATAGGCTGAGTTGATACCACGGATCACTTCAGGGATCGGGTAGGACCCGATGTAGCCGATGATATTCGATTCCGTCATTTTACCGGCGATGTGGCCTTGGACTGCGCGACCTTCATAAAAACGGGCCGAGTAGACCGAGACGTTGTCGGCGGTCTTGTAGCCGGTTGCGTGCTCGAATTTCACATCCGGGAATTTCTTCGCGACATTGATGGTCGGATCCATGTAGCCGAACGAGGTGGTGAAGATCAGGTCCGCTCCTTCCAGCGCCATCTGGGTCATCACGCGTTCTGCATCTGGGCCCTCAGGCACCGACTCGACGAACACGGTTTCGACCTTGTCGCCAAAGTGCTCTTCCACGGCCAGACGGCCCTTGTTGTGCTCATAGGTCCAGCCGCCATCGCCCACTGGGCCGACATAGACGAAGCCGACTTTGGTCTTGTCTTGGGCCATGGCCCCCGAGGCCAGACCCAGCGCCATTGCGGCGCTTGCCAAAAGTGTAGTGAATTTCATGTGTTACTCCCCAAGTTGGTTCAGTTGGCCTCGCCTAGTGCGAGGCATGGAAGGTCCGGCCCAATGCGGCAGGTGCGCTGCTCTTGTCGGCCGAAAGGATCACAAGCACAAGGATCGTGATGATGTAGGGCGACATTGCCAGATACTCGACAGGAATGGCAACGCCCGCTGCCTGCAAATTAAGCTGCAACACAGTGATGCCGCCGAACAAATAGGCGCCCAGCAAGACACGCCATGGTTTCCAGCTGGCAAAAACCACCAGCGCCAAGGCAATCCAGCCGACACCGGCAGTCATGCCCTCGGTCCACTGCGGCACGCGGATCAGGCTGATGTAGGCGCCGCCCAAGCCAGCGCAAGCACCACCAAACAGGATCGCCATGATGCGAATCTTGATGACTTTGTAGCCCAGCGCATGCGCCGCATCGTGGTTTTCGCCAACGGCGCGCAATATCAGGCCGATGCGTGTGTATTTCAGCGTGGCCCAGACGGCGGCCGTCAGGGCAATTCCGACGTAGAGGATCGGGTCGTGCTGAAACAGGATTGGTCCAATAACAGGGATATCGCTGATCACCGGGATATGGATTTCACCCATGCTGGGCGGCTTTATTCCTACGTAGCTCTGCCCCATCAGCGCGCTGAACCCGAGGCCGAACAATGTTAGGGCCAGGCCACTAGCAACTTGATTGGCCAACGCCACCTGCGTCAGCAGTACAAACAACAGCGATAGCACCGCGCCACCGATTGCTGCCGCGATAAAGCCCAGCCAGGGCGAACCGGTCTCGACCGAGATTGCGAAGCCGCTGATTGCGCCCACGATCATCATGCCCTCGACACCGAGGTTCAGGACGCCTGCTTTTTCGACCACCAATTCTCCGATTGCGGCCAACAAAAGTGGGGTTGCGGCCACCATTAGCGAGGCGACCAGAAGGACGGGGTTAATTTCACCAAGGTCCATATCAAGCTACCTCGCTACGGGCCGCACGGATGCGGTAGTTTGTCAGAAGATCGAATGCCAGCAGGAAGAACAGAAGCATCCCCTGGAATACCTGAATGGCTGCGGCGGGCAGACCCAGCTGAGATTGGGCGATTTCACCGCCAATATAAGTCAACGCCATCAGGCCTCCGGCCAGCAGGATGCCCACCGGATGCAAACGGCCAAGGAAAGCCACGATGATCGCGGTAAAGCCGTAACCGACGTTGAAATCGATACTGACCACGCCAGCAGGGCCCGAGACTTCGAACATCCCCGCAAGACCGGCCAGCGCGCCGGCCAGACCCAGACAGAACAGGATCAGGCGGGCAGGGTTTACACCTGCGAACTTCGCCGCACGCGGGGCCTCACCTGTCAGGCGGATGTGGAAGCCCAGCATGTGCCGGTTCAGCAAGACATATGCAAAGATAACAGCGATCAGGGCAGTGACTACGCCCCAGTGCATGCCTGAACCCGCAATCAGCTCGGCATTATACGCGCTGTCGTAGGATTGCAGATTGCGCGAACCCGGAAAGCCGAACCCTTCGGGATTCTTCAGCAGGCCTAGCGAGACCGAGGCCAGCATCTGTTCGGCCACATAGACCAACATCAGCGACACAAGGATTTCATTAGTACCGAAGCGCACTTTCAGGAAGGCTGGGATCATTGCCCATAGCCAGCCGCCAAACGCGCCTGCAATCACCATGATCGGAAAGATGTAGAATGCATCCAGCGGATAGAATGCCAGACCAGCACCCGCACCGAAAATGGCCCCCATGATGTACTGACCCTCGGCCCCGATATTCCAGATACCGGCGCGGAAGCCTAAAGACAGGCCGATAGCGATCAAAACCAGGGGCGCGCCCTTTACCAGCAATTGCGGCCGATAATAGAAGGCGAACTCGCCAAACAGGGGTTCCCAGAAAATGGTTCCAATAGCCTCGACCGGGTTTTTGCCCAGAATGGCGAACAGGATGCCACCAAAAACCATCGTCGCCAGGACCGCGACCAGAGGGGTGGCATAAGACCACGCCTTGGACGGCTGAGGCCGTTTCTCCAACACAATCATTTGCTCATACCCCCGCGTTTCTCTTTTCTTGTAACTGTTTAGACATGGGCCACCTCCATGCCATGCGCGCCGCCCATCATCAGGCCGATCTCATCGACCGTCAGACCCGTGGTTTCACGCGGGGCGCTTAGTCGTCCTTCGTTCAAGGCGGCGAAACTGTCTGAGATTTCCATCAGTTCATCGAGGTCTTGCGAGATACAGATGACCGCAGTTCCCTTGGCCGCCAGATCCAGAATGGCCTGCCGGATCGAGGCCGCCGCCGCTGCATCCACGCCCCAAGTCGGCTGGTTCACGACCAGAACATCCGGGTTTTGCAGCACTTCGCGACCAATCACGAACTTCTGCAGGTTCCCGCCCGACAGCGACCGGGCGGCATTTTCAGGACCCGGCGTACGCACGTCAAAGGCGCTAATGATCTTTTCGGCAAAGCTCTTGGTCTCGGACCACTTCAGAAAGCCGTTATTCTCTAGCCCCTCGCGGACCGACCCAGTCAGCAGAGCGTTTTCGGTCAGGCTCATATCAGGGGCAGCCGCGTGGCCCAGCCGTTCTTCGGGCGCGGTCAACACGCCCAGCTTACGCCGCGCGGTCGGGCCGAGTTTGCCGATGGGTTGACCGCTGAATTTGATCGCATCTGCGGTGGTCGGAATTTCGCCAGAAAGCACACCCAGCAATTCATCCTGACCGTTCCCCGCGACACCCCCGATCCCCAGAACCTCGCCCTTGCGGACGGTCATGTGGACGTTGCGAAGCGCAGTTCCGAATTCCGACGGCGACGGCACTGACAATCCGCTGACATCCAGCGCAACGTCACCGAACTCCCGGCCGGAACGTTCAGGTGTCTGCAGGGTCGAGCCCACCATCATCTCAGCCATATCGCGCGCTGAGGTTTCAGCTGGTACACATTCGCCCACATTCTTACCCAGCCGCAGAATCGTGGCGTGGTCGCATAGCGTTCGAATCTCTTCCAGCTTGTGCGAGATATACAGGATCGATGTCCCTTCCGAGCGCAATTTGTTCAGCGTTTCGAAAAGGATTTCAACCTCTTGCGGCGTCAGAACCGAGGTCGGCTCGTCCATGATCAGCAACTTTGGGTCCTGCAGCAGGCAGCGGATGATTTCGACCCGCTGACGCTCACCTGCAGACAGATCGCCAACCGTGCGGAAGGGGTCCAAGGGCAGGCCGTAGGTTTCGGATACTTCGCGGATACGCGAGGCCAGATCACCCATTGGGGGCGGGTTCTCCATCCCCAGAGCGATATTCTCGGCGACGTTCAACGCATCGAATAGCGAAAAATGCTGGAACACCATCGCGATCCCGTCTGCGCGGGCGGCGCGCGGTTCAGGCGGTGCATAGGGCTGCCCTCGCAGCAGCATGGTGCCGCTGTCGGGTTTCACCAGCCCATAGATCATTTTGACAAGCGTGGATTTGCCCGCGCCGTTCTCGCCCAGCAGCGCGTGAACTTCGCCTTCCCCGATGTCAAAGGACACCTGATCATTGGCCACGACGCCGGGATAGGCTTTGGTCAGCCCTTGCAAGCTCAGAAGTGGAGTGGTCACGCGCTCAGGTCCTTCTTCAATTCGTTCTGTCGGGCGGGGCGTAACAGTTGCGCTGCCACGCCAACGGCGATCATCTGCGGGTGTTTGCCCAAGCCTGGATCGCCGATCGGACAGGTGATCCGGCTGATCCGCTCGGGCGGATGCCCAAGGGCTGCAAGTCGCGACCGGAATCGCGCCCATTTCGTAGCCGAGCCGATAAGCCCCGCAAAGAGGAAATTGTGCGAAAGCAGCCGGTTGCACAGTTCCAGATCCAGATTGTGCGAATAGGTCAGCACCAGATGCTCGGCATCGGTTGGCGCGTGGCGAACCAGCTCGGCGGGTTTTGCGGTCGGAACCGGGGTTACACCGGTTGGAACCACGTCGGGAAACCGCTCGGGTCCGGTATCGACCCAGGTGATTGCCAGATCGGGTAGGGGGGACAAAACGTCCACCAGCGCCCGGCCTACATGGCCTGCGCCCCAGATCCACAGATTACGCGTCGGTTTGTGAACGGGTTCGACCATCCAACCTTCGATCAGTTGGGGCTCGGGCGCGACACCCTGTCCTCGCGCTGCCGCCAGCCGACGTTTGACCGATAGCGGCATCTCTCCGCCCGAGGCCGAACGCGCGATGACGGTATCGTCCAGTGCATTCAGCGCTTCATGATCAAATACTTCACTCAGCAATGAAACAGCACCGCCGCAGCATTGCCCCATGTCGGGGCCAAGAGCGTGATGCGTTAGTCGGGTGGCGGTGGTTTGGGATCGCGCAGCTTCGGCTGCCTGATACTCCAACGTGCCTCCACCGATGGTGCCACTTTGCCCGTCCTTCCAGACTAGCATCGCGGCCCCCACTTCACGTGGAGACGACCCTTTGATGCCGGCGATGACCACCCGGACCACTGTTCCGTGGGTTTTGACCGCCTCCCTCAAAGCCTCCAAGTCAAATCCCATCAGATGCCTCCCTTCATCTTTTGGACACCGCGCCAAACTTCTTCAGCCGTGGCTGGTGCATCAAGAGCGGGGTAGGCCTCTCCACAGGCCGCGACCGCATTCGACAGGGCCAGCCATGCTGAAATACCCAGCATGAACGGCGGTTCGCCCACCGCTTTCGAACGATAGATCGTGTCCTCACGGTTTTCGGCATCCCAGAGTGCGACGTTGAATACGTCGGGTCGATCTGAGCAGGCGGGGATCTTGTAGGTCGAGGGTGCGTGTGTGCGCAGGTTGCCCGTGCCGTCCCAGACCAGTTCCTCGGTCGTTAGCCAGCCCGCGCCTTGCACATAACCTCCTTCGACCTGCCCGATATCCAACGCCGGGTTCAACGAAGCACCGGCATCATGCAGGATATCGGTGCGCAAAATGCGGTTCTCACCAGTCAGAGTGTCGACGGCCACTTCGGTGACCGACGCTCCGTAGGCGAAGTAGAAGAACGGACGGCCACGTCCGGCGATCCGGTCCCATTCGATTTTGGGTGTCTTGTAGAAACCGGTCGCCGACAGGCTGATCCGACCCTCATAGACCAGCGCCGCAGCTTCAGCGAAGGTGTAGCGTTCTGCGCCAACCGAAACATGGCCATCAGAGAAGGTGACAGTCGACGGATCGGCCTGATGCCGCTCGGCCAGATAGTCCGCCATTCGATCGCGGATCGTATCGCAGGCCGCCTTCACTGCCATGCCATTCAGGTCACTGCCCGAGGATGCTGCCGTGGCCGAAGTGTTCGGCACCTTGGCCGTATCCGTGGCGGTGATTTTGACCATCTCCAGCGGGATGCCAAAGCGCGAAGCCGCCACCTGCGCGACCTTCTGGAACAGGCCTTGACCCATCTCGGTGCCGCCGTGGTTCAGATGGACCGAGCCATCCTGATACACATGCACCAAAGCGCCTGCCTGATTCAGGTGGGTCAGCGTGAAGGAAATCCCGAACTTGACCGGAGAGAAGGCGATGCCCTTCTTGATCACACGATTCTCGGCGTTCCATTTCGCAATGGCGGCCTTGCGCGTTTCGTAATCGCTGGATTTCAGTAGGGCCTGAGTCATCCCGTGCAATTCGAAATCGCTGACCTCCATTCCGTAGGGTGTGGTATTGCCACCAGCGGGCAGAGGGCGCACGGGGGCGTCCCCGGTTTCGACCGCGCCGCGGCTCGTCAGGTCCTCATGCGGGTCGGGATGACCCAAAGGCTGCTCGGACGGCGTGATCTCGGCAACCGCATGGGCCGGTTCGTAATAGTTTCGGCGGCGCAGTTCCACCGGGTCCAGACCCAGCTCATACGCGGCGTGGTCCATCACGCGTTCGATGCCAACCATGCCCTGCGGGCCGCCGAAGCCGCGATAGGCGGTGGCGGATTGGGTGTTGGTCTTCAGCCGGTGGCTTTCGATACGTGCATTTGGCAACAGATAGGCATTGTCAGAATGCAGCATCGCGCGGTCGGCGACGGGCAGGGACAAGTCCTGCGCCCAGCCGCAGATGGCGTAGTGGTGGAACGAGACGCCCTGAATATGGCCGTTCTCGTCAAATCCGGCCTTATAGGCGATGCGGAACGCGTGGCGTTTGCCGGTGATGGTCATATCATCGTCGCGGTCATAGCGCATCTTGCACGCCTTGCCAGTTGCGCGAGCGGCCACCGCGCAAGCAACGGCCAGCGCATTGCCCTGGCTTTCCTTGCCACCAAAACCGCCGCCCATACGGCGCGTCTCGACCCTGACGGCGTGCATCGGAACGCCCAACGCATCGGCCACCTTGTGTTGGATCTCGGTCGGGTGCTGGGTCGAGCTGTGAACCAGCATATCCGCGCCTTCATTCGGCACGGCCAAAGCGGCCTGACCTTCCAGATAGAAATGCTCCTGCCCGCCAAGCTCGAATGACCCTTCGATCACATGGGCGGATCCTGCAATAGCCGCATCAGCATTGCCTTTGGCATAGATGCGCGGGCCGTCTTCGAACCGACTGTCGGCGGCCAGAGCCTCTTCGACGGTTAGGATCGGGGTTTCCTCGGCATAGTCGATCTTGCCCAAACGGGCCGCCTTGCGGGCGGCCAGATGGCTGCTGGCGATGACCAGAAACACCGGCTGGCCGATATAGTGGACCGTTCCGTCCGACAGCAGCGGTTCATCATGGATCGAAGGCGATACGTCGTTGGCGAAGGGCAGATCATCCGCGGCCATAACCATCACGACGCCCTCGGCGGCCCTCACCGCAGACAGGTCGATTGCGGTGATCTTGCCTTTGGCAATCGGGCTGAGGCCAAAAGCCAGATGCAAACTGTCCCTGGGTGTTGGGATATCGTCCACATACCGCGCGGTTCCTGAAACGTGCAGCGGTGCTGCGTCGTGGGGGAGGGGTTTGGTCACGCTCATGCCGATACCTCCAGCACATTGGTCACTTCGCCCTGATCTTCCAGGAAGTATCTTTCGAGCATCGCTTTGGCGGATTCCAGTCGATAGGTGGCCGAGGCGCGCATGTCTGTGAGTGGTGAATAATCGTCAGCAAAGGCAGGCAGCGCGGCGTCAATCGTCTCGCGCGCCCAAGGTTTACCGACCAATGCGGCCTCGACATGAGTTGCCCGTTTCGGGATGCCGGCCATGCCGCCGAACGCGATGCGCGCCTGCGTGACGATGCCGACCGAGACGGTGATGTTGAAACACCCGCAGACGGCCGAGATGTCCTGATCGAACCGCTTGCTGAGTTTATAGACCTTCAGGCGATCCAGCTGACGGGGGAAGCTGACAGCTTCGACGAATTCACCGGGAACGCGGTCCTGTTTGCCATAGTCGATAAAGAACTCTTCCAGCGGAAGGGACCGGCGGGTGTCGCCTTTGCGCAGATGAAGGGTTGCGTCCAGAGCAATCAGCGCAGGCGGGTTGTCCCCAATGGGCGAGCCATTGGCGATGTTGCCGCCCACCGTTGCAGCATGGCGCACCTGAACACTGGCGTAGCGGCGGATCATTTCGGCGTAAGAGGGGTGAAGATCGGCCAGAGCCTCACCCATCCGATTCATGTCGACCATTGCGCCAAAGCGAATTTCATCGTCGGTGATGGTGATTTGTTTGAGATCATCGCAACGGTTGAGGAAGATTACTGGATCCAGGTCGCGCAGTTGCTTTGTCACCCACAGGCCGACATCTGTTGCTCCGGCAACCAGCGTGGCATCTGGGTTTTCAGCATAAACAGCTGCCAGTTCATCGGAAGATTCAGGCAGCATGCGCGACGCAGCAGAAGATGCGAGTGGCTTGTCTTTGACCCAGACTGGCACGGGACGGTCCTCGACCGCTTTCGCAGCGCGAATAATCGGTGCATAGCCAGTGCAGCGGCACAGGTTTCCGGCAAGCTGGGTGTCATGATCCGTGGCGCCCGTCGCATGACTGGCGACCATCGACATGACAAAACCCGGAGTGCAAAAACCGCATTGCGAGCCGTGCAGGTCAACCATTGCCTGTTGAACGGGATGTGCTTCGCCATCCGGGCCGCTTGCCCCTTCGACTGTACGAACCGCTTTGCCATGCAGTTGGGGCAAGAACAGGATGCAGGAGTTCAGAGCTTTTGCGCCGTCTTCGTCCGTCACCATGACCGTGCACGCGCCGCAATCGCCTTCGTTGCAGCCTTCTTTGGTGCCTGTCAGACCGCGATCTTCACGCAGCCAGTCCAGTAGGGTGGCCGTCGGATCGACATCCGGCAGCTCCACTGTCTCTCCGTTCAGAAGAAACGTGATGTTCATTCGAGAAACCCGTCGCGTTACCCGGTTGCGCCCGTTCGGCCCTCCTTCGATGCGACGTAGAAAGAGTGGCGGGCGGTAGCTTGCCATCAGATGTTAGAAACAGCGCACCTTATCTGGCAAGAAAAACTGCCTATATGATACACCATTGCACCCGAGCGGCCCATGATTGTAGTGTGTGTGTGAAACTTAACAAATTGAAAATAAACACTTTTTGGGAAGGTGTGCGTTCCTGCGCCCGAAGCACCTTCTGAAAAAGCCGAATAATCACCGATGATTTTTTCGGCATTCGATGGTGCCGGTTCCCGCTTTTGCAACGTCGCTGGCTGAGATAGCTTAGCCTGTATGAGCAGTTCCCCCCGATTCATTCACCTCCGCGTTCACACTGAATATTCGTTGCTGGAAGGTGCCGTGCGGCTGAAGAAGCTGCCGGAGCTGTGCCAGAAGATGGAGATGCCCGCCGTCGCGGTCACGGATACCAATTCAATGTTCTCGGCCTTAGAGTTTTCGGTCACCGCCAGCGGGGCGGGTGTGCAACCGATCATGGGCTGTCAGGTCGATCTCAGTTACGTTCAGGCGCAGCCGGGAGAAAAGCCCAAAGCACCCGCGCCGCTGGTGCTGCTGGCACAATCCGAGGTGGGATATGAGAATCTGATGAAGCTCAGTTCCTGCCTGTATGTAGACAAAAGCGGGCAGTTGCCGCAGGTCACTTTGGACGAATTGGCGGAACGATCAGATGATTTGATCTGCTTAACCGGCGGTCCAGACGGGCCCGTAGGGTTGCTGTTACAGCAAGGTCAGCGCCCTGCTGCCGAGGCTTTGGTGGATCGTTTGTCCGCGATTTTCCCGGATCGCCTTTATGTTGAGTTGCAGCGTCACCCTGGCGAAGGAGGTCAACCTGAGGCCGAGCGCTTGACCGAGCGCGGTCATGTCGAGATGGCGTATGACAAGAACCTGCCGCTGGTGGCCACCAATGACGTCTATTTTCCGACTTCGGACATGTACGAGGCCCACGACGCGCTGATCTGTATCGCCGAGGGGGCTTATGTCGACCAGCAGGACGGTCGCCGACGTCTGACCGCGCAGCACTATTTCAAGTCGCAGCAGGAGATGGTGACGCTGTTCGCCGATCTGCCCGAAGCCGTCGAGAATACGGTTGAAATCGCGCAACGCTGCGCCTTCATGGCCTATCGCCGCGACCCGATCCTGCCGAAGTTTGCAGATGATGAGGTCGCCGAACTGCGTCGCATCGCCAACGAGGGTCTGCAAAAACGTCTGGCCGTGATCCCGCACGCCGTGACACCTGAAGAATATCAGGAACGGCTGGATTTCGAACTTGGCATCATCGAAGGGATGGGCTTCCCAGGCTATTTCCTGATCGTTGCCGACTTTATCCAATGGGCCAAGGATCATGACATTCCGGTGGGTCCGGGGCGAGGCTCGGGTGCGGGATCACTGGTGGCTTATGCGCTGACGATTACCGACCTTGATCCGCTGCGGTATTCGCTTTTGTTTGAACGGTTTCTGAACCCCGAGCGGGTTTCTATGCCCGACTTCGATATCGATTTCTGCATGGATCGCCGTGAAGAGGTTATCCGCTACGTGCAGCAGAAATACGGGCGCGACAAAGTGGGGCAGATCATCACCTTCGGTGCCTTGCTGTCGAAGGCGGCTGTGCGCGATATTGGGCGTGTATTGCAGATGCCATACGGACAGGTTGATCGCCTGTCCAAGATGATCCCGGTCGAAGGCGTCAAACCCGTTTCCATCGAAAAGGCGCTGAAGGATGAGCCGCGCCTGCGGGAAGAGGCACGCAATGAAGAGGTCGTGGACCGTCTGCTCACATATGGCCAGCAAGTCGAGGGGCTGCTGCGCAACGCCTCGACACACGCTGCCGGCGTGGTGATCGGAGACCGGCCGCTGGATGCACTGGTTCCAATATACCAGGACCCGCGTTCGGACATGCCTGCGACCCAATTCAACATGAAATGGGTTGAACAGGCCGGGCTTGTAAAGTTCGATTTCCTGGGTCTGAAAACACTGACCGTGATCCAGAACGCGATGGATTTGATCTTTAAGTCAGGCCGTGACCTTCACATAGCTCCCGATGGCACGGAACTCTATGAACCCGCCGAAGGGGCAATAAATCAGATCAACGCCATCCCGCTGGATGACGAGGCGACGTACAAACTCTATTCGGCGGCCAAGACGGTGGCGGTGTTCCAGGTTGAATCCTCGGGCATGATGGATGCGCTCAAGCGGATGAAGCCGGATTGTATCGAGGATATCATCGCCCTCGTCGCGCTTTATCGACCCGGCCCGATGGAGAACATCCCCAAGTTCTGCGAAGTCAAGAACAAGCTTAGCGAACGCGACACGCTGCACCCGTCCATCGACCATATCTTGGATGAGACGCAGGGCATCATCGTCTATCAGGAACAGGTGATGCAGATCGCGCAGGAAATGGCGGGTTACAGCCTTGGGGGCGCGGACTTGCTGCGCCGCGCGATGGGTAAGAAAATTCAGGAGGCGATGGATGCAGAGCGGCCCAAGTTCCTCAAAGGTGCTGCCGAAAACAATGTGGATGAGGCCAAGGCGACCGAAGTCTGGAACCTGCTGGACAAGTTCGCCAACTATGGCTTCAACAAATCCCACGCCGCCGCCTATGCGGTGGTCAGCTATCAAACCGGCTGGCTAAAGGCGAACCACCCGGTCGAGTTCATGGCAGGTGTCATGAACTGCGATATCCATCTGACCGACAAGCTCGCGATCTATTTTGAGGAAGTCCGCAAGGGGCTGCAGCTGCCCTATGTTCCGCCGTGCGTAAATCGATCCCAAGCGACCTTTGATGTGGCCGATGGGCATTTGGTCTATGCGCTGGGCGCGCTCAAGAACGTAGGCGTCGAGGCAATGAATCTTGTGGTTGAGGGGCGTGGCGAAAAGCCTTTCGTAAACCTGTTCGACTTCGCCCGCCGTGTTGACCTGAAGAAGGTCGGCAAACGCCCGCTTGAGATGCTGGCTCGCGCCGGTGCCTTTGACGAGCTCGATAAAAATCGTCGCCGTGTGTTTGAAAGCCTTGATCCGTTGGTTCAGTATTCGGCGGCGATTCACGAGCAGAAGAATTCCAACCAAGTTTCCCTGTTTGGCGAGGCAGGCGATGACCTGCCCGAACCGCGTCTGTCCCCTTCGCCTGATTGGCTACCTGCCGAACGCCTAAGCGAGGAATTCAAGGCCATCGGATTCTACCTGTCTGGCCATCCGCTGGATGACTATATGCCGGCCCTGAAGCGCAAACAGGTGCTGACACTGGACCAGGTGACTGAAAAGGCGCGCTCTGGACCATTTATCGCTAAGATGGCCGGAGTCGTTGCAGGTCGGCAGGAAAGGAAATCAGCGCGTGGCAATCGGTTTGCTTTTGCGCAGCTCTCTGATCCGACTGGGGCATTCGAGGTCACGTTATTCTCGGAAACACTGGAGAAATCCCGAGAGTTTCTGGAAACCGGCGCACAGGTGGTACTGACGGCCGAAGCGACCATGGAGGCCGATCAGCTGAAACTGCTGGGCCGTTCCGTTGGTCCGGTTGATACAGTTGTGGCCGATGCGGGTGCAACGGGTTTGCGTGTGTTTGTCGAGGATTCGAAGGTTTTGCCGAACATGGCCACGGTACTGGAAGGCGCAGAGGCTTCAGCTAAAAGGGTGGCCAAGGGACCTGTTTATGTTTGTCTGTTCGATCCCGGACTGCCAGGCGAGGTCGAGATGGATCTGGGCCGGGAATTTCCGATCAACCCAGAAATCAAAGGCGCGCTGAAGTCGCTCGAGGGGATATCGGAGATCGAAGAAATCTGATCCCGAACCGTAATGTTGCCACACGCGATGGACCCCGCTAGGCTGGGTGAACATCCTCAAAGGTCATTTCACAGGAGGGTACCGAAATGGCAAGTTCAGGCAATGTTTTCAGGATATTTACACTCGCTGCGGCATGTTCACTGGCATTGGCCACTGCGGTACATGCAGACGACAAAAAGAAGAAAAACACTCTTACCGGGGCCTTGGTCGGCGCGGGCGTTGGCGCGCTGGTAGGGGATGGTAAAGGGGCTGCGGTCGGTGGGGTGGCCGGTGCGATTATCGGACATAACTGGAAGTGATCATGATGTTGAAAAATCCCATCAAATCTTCCTTCTGCGCCATGCTGTTTGTTCTTCCGACGTTTGCTTTCGCGGATGAGGCTGCTGAGCAGATGGTGCAAGACGTCCTGCCTATGATGCACTATACATGCGCCTCGATTGCCGAAGAGGCCGACGGGGACGAAGCCTTTGTTGTCGAAGTCGTAGGAAAGATGACGGCCCTGTCACTCTACAACCGCCAGATTAATATCGAGGATCATGCAGCCTCTGACGAGGAAAAGGCCCAACTGCGCGAAGCCTTCATCGCCGCGCTGTCTGAAGGTTGTGCCGCAGATAAGAACGCCCTTCTGGGCGGGGTGGTCGACAATGCAGTGAAGTCGACGCTGGGGTTGTAAGCGAGCGCTTGGTCTTGCGAGCGCTAAAGCCTGCCCACTGGACAACGCACAAGGCCCCAGCCTCTGTCCATTTGGGCGTCTTTCAGGCCTGAGACGAGACGGTCGGACAAAAAGAGAAGGTTCGGAACTTTCGGGTCCAGCCAGATGTCCGGTACACCAAGCGCTTCAGGTATGACTACCAGTTTAGATTCCTGATTGCTTCTAGGAAGGTAGCAGATTCCCTTGCCGATGTTGTCCAGCGGTGAACGGATATCGCCCTCTGGCCCCAAAACATCGTAGTTGCCCATGGATCGCTTGTTGCACACGTTCAGAAAATAATACCGCTCGGACGTGGTCAGGTGGTTTTCAGTCGAATCCATCAACGTCAGCGGATGAAATACCGTGCCTCCCAGATCGAACTGTTCCAGAACGGATTTGGCCGCTTCTGAAACCAGAGGATAGCCACCGCCGCTGATAAACGGCGCAGTGTAGTATTCGGCTTTTGAGTTGTAGTACCACAGACTACCAATTTGCTCTTTGGTCAGCAGCTCACCGCGTTTCCAGCCCAAGTCAGATTCCTGAACCATTCGCTTGGACCACTCAACATCCTCGGGCGACTGCCTTTCACGCCATTGAGGGGTGTATTCCTTTCGGATTACCGCTGAGATGACGTTGATGTTGTTCACCGTCGTGGCAATCCACACGCATTGCGCGTTGCTGTCCTCACTCGCCATCAGCTTGCCCTCAGTAATGCGGCGGGCGTTCGTCTCCGAACACAACTCCGCCTGAACCTTCCTGCGCGCGTTCTGCTTCACGCTGCAGCAACATCTCGACGCGGCGGGTCAGGCGGTCGATCTCGTTCTGTTGGTTTGTGACGACCGAGTTCAGCTCTTCGACCGTGCGGGTCAGATGGGCGATCTGCTCTTCCAGATGCTGCATGGGGCTCTCCTTATAGGCGTCTCATAGCGACCCTGTGACGCCCTGGCCAGAGAAACCCCGCCTTGCTCCGATGCGGGCCATGGGATAGACCGCGCGCGGAACACTAAATCCCAAGGACGCCCCACATGGCCAAGCCCAAGAAACAGCCCCGCCCCAAGGCCGTAACGCCGAAAGGGTTCCGTGACTATTTCGGCGAGGAAGTCACGCAGCGCACCGAGATGCTGCGGACGATTGCGGGTGTGTATCATCGTTACGGGTTCGATGCCTTGGAAAGCAGCGCGGTTGAAACGGTTGAGGCGTTGGGCAAGTTCCTGCCCGACGTGGACCGCCCGAACGAGGGCGTGTTCGCATGGCAGGAGTTTGACGAAGGCGGCTCAAAAGGTTCCGGGGGCGACTGGATGGCCCTGCGCTATGACCTGACTGCGCCTTTGGCCCGTGTCTATGCGCAGCACCGCAACGATCTGCCGACGCCTTATCGCCGCTATGCGATGGGTCCGGTCTGGCGGAACGAGAAGCCGGGGCCGGGGCGGTATCGCCAGTTTTATCAGTGTGATGCGGATACGGTCGGCACGGCTTCGATGGCTGCGGATGCCGAGATTTGCGCAATGCTATCGGACACGCTGGAAACCGTCGGCATCCCGCGCGGCGATTACCTGGTGCGCGTCAACAACCGCAAGGTTCTGAATGGCGTGCTCGAAGCGATGGGTTTGGGTGAAGACGCCGCCGCCCGAGATAATGTTCTGCGCACGATCGACAAGTTCGACAAGGTGGGCGCGGCTGGTGTGCGTGAGCTTTTGACCAAAGGCCGTCTGGATGCCTCTGGCGCTTTTATCGATGGTGTTGGTCTTAGCGGTGATCAGGCCGAGCCGGTGATTGCCTTCCTGACTTCTAAAGCTGCAGATATCGCCGGAACGCTGGCCAACCTGCGCGCCGCTGTGGGTGACAGCAAGATCGGTGCGGACGGGATCGCTGAGTTGGAGCAGATTGGTGCGCTACTGGATGCAGGCGGGTATGGTTCGGACCGGATCGAGATTGATCCTTCGGTCGTGCGTGGCCTCGGCTATTACACCGGGCCGGTCTATGAGGCCGAACTGACCTTCGAAATATACGACGAGAAGGGCCGCAAGCGGCAATTCGGGTCGGTCTCGGGTGGTGGTCGCTATGATGATCTGGTCAAGCGGTTTACCGGACAGGAAGTACCTGCGACCGGCATCTCCATCGGTGTTGACCGATTGCTGGCCGCTTTGCGCGAAAAGGGGCGGATCGCGGCGCAGGCCACCGGCCCAGTGGTTGTGACCGTGATGGACCGCGATCGCATGGCGGACTACCAGGCGATGGTGGCGGAACTGCGCAATGCCGGAATCCGGGCCGAGGTCTACTTGGGCAACCCCAAGAACTTTGGCAACCAACTGAAATATGCGGACAAGCGGAACTCTCCAATTGCGGTGATCGAAGGCGGTGACGAAAAGGCAAATGGGATCGTACAGATCAAGGACCTGATCCTTGGCGCCAAGATTGCCGAAAGCGCCACGCTTGAGGAATGGAAAGAACGGCCCAGCCAGTTCGAAGTGCCCCGCGGCGATCTGGTCGCTAAGGTGCGCGAGATTCTGGACAATCAGGACTGACCCATGCCGAACCGTTCCCAAATACAGGCCCGCGCCGCCATGATGCGTGTCCGGTTCGAGGCGGCGGGCGCGCAGGTGGTTGATACGCCTCTGCTGCAGCCAGCCGGGACGCTGCTGGACCTCTATGGAGAAGACATCCGCGCCCGTGCTTACGTAACCTCGGACGCGCTGCGGGGTGAGCAGATGCTGCGCCCAGATTTCACCCTGCCGGTGGTACAGATGCACATGTCCGATGGGGCTGAACCAGCAAGATACACCTATTCCGGCGAAGTGTTCCGCCGTCAGGAACACGATCCGGATCGTGCTAATGAGTATATCCAAGTCGGCTACGAAGTATTTGATCGCGAAGACCCCGCCGGAGCCGATGCCGAGGTGTTTTCGTTATTTGCCCTGCAATTGCGCGGGCTGCCCTTGCGGGCAGCGACAGGTGATATCGGTATTCTGATCGCTGCTGTTGAGGGTCTCAAGACCACTAGCCGTCGTAAGGCTGCACTGATGCGGCATCTCTGGCGGCCTCGCCGGTTCCGCGTTTTGCTGGACCGATATGCCGGACGCAAAGCAAGTCTCGAGGGGCGCGATGCTTTGCTTGACGCGGTCGACCCATTGGCGATTGACGTGCCCATGATCGGTAAACGCCGCGCGCCGGAAATCCTCGACCGGATTGAAGCCCTGCGCGAAGACCGCGCTGCGCCGCCGATCTCGGACAATGAACTGGCCGGTTTGGAGACGCTGCTTAATGTGCGCGAAACCATGCCTTTCGCGCTGGAACAACTGCGTGACATTGCGGTTGATCTGCCACAGATCACATCTGCTTTGGATCGTTTGGAAGCTCGTATCGCAGCCCTGCAGGCGCGTGGCGTGGATGTGAATACACTGGATTTTGAGGCGTCTTATGGCAGGACCTCGATGGAGTACTACGACGGGTTTGTATTCGGCTTTTACGCCGAAGGCCGCCCTGATCTGCCACCGGTCGCGACCGGTGGGCGCTATGATGCGCTGACCAGGCAATTGGGTGGTGGAGCCGAGATTCCGGCAATTGGCGGCGTGATCCGCCCGGACCTGATGCTCGAAATCGAGGAGGCTGCACAATGAGCCTGAAACTCGGTGTGCCTTCGAAGGGCCGGTTGATGGACAAGACCTTCGCATGGTTTGAAAAGCGCGGCATTACACTGTCGCGCAGCGGATCAGACCGGGAATACGCGGGCAAGGTTGATGGGATTGGTGGCGTCTCGCTGATCCTATTGTCTGCAGGAGAGATTCCGCGCGAGCTGGCGGCGGGACGCATTCATTTGGGCGTGACCGGCATCGATCTTGTGCATGAAAAGCTGCCGCGCTGGGAGCAGCAGGTGGAAGAGGTTGCACCTTTGGGGTTCGGCAAGGCGGACCTTATCATCGCAACCCCAGCCTGCTGGGTCGACGTGGACACTCTGGATGATTTGGATGCAGCGGCGGCAGGTTTTCGCAGGGCGCATGGCCATCGGCTGCGGATCGCTACCAAGTACCACCGTCTGGTCCGCGAATTCCTGACCGAAGCGGGAGTGGCCGATTACACGCTGGTCGACAGCCAGGGCGCAACCGAGGGGACGGTGGTGAATGAGACAGCCGAGGCGATTGCCGATATCACCTCGACCGGGGAAACACTGCGGGCGAACCACCTGAAAATCCTGTCGGATGGGTTGATCCTGCAATCGCAGGCCACGCTGTGGCGCAGCCGCGTGGCCAAATACGATGCGGCTGAAAAGACGGCTTTGAATGAGCTGCTGGACAGGTTGGCCTAAAGCACCCCAATTTCCGCTAATGCGCGGTTCAGATCGTCGGGCAGGGCATCGTCCTGCTCGCGATTTTTAGGCAAGTCGGCAGGGGTGTCCTCAGGCTTGAGATACCGCCAGCCCTGAAATGGACGCTTCAGAGCGTTCTGCGTTCTGTGTACTTCGGGGTCCAGGACGATGGCGCAGCGGCGGATGCCATCCTCACCACGGACTTCATCCAGCCGCAGGATGCGCTGGCGGCACTGGACCACACCTTTGATCACCCAATAGATCGACCCGCCATTCAGAATTTCAGCGTCGCGCTTGGGCCACATTCGGGTGACGTGGCGCGGGTATCCGTCCTCATAGAGTGGTTTGCGGCTGTCTTGCCACGCCATCAGCGTGTCGACGCTTTCTGACCCAACCGAAAGTTTGATGAGGTTTACGTACTTATCCACAGCTTTCCCACAGAGTCGTCCCAAGGGTGATCCCTATATTGTAGCCCTCATGCGCTTGTCATCAAGGTGTTGTGGTTTAGATGTGATCTGGGCTAATCTGAATGCCTCTTTCAGCACAGGGAATCACCAATGAGCCGCTTTGCCGCCCCCATCGCCGAGCAGATCTGGGATATGAAATACCGCTTTAAACAGGCGGATGGTACGCCCATCGATCAGACAGTCGAGGACAGCTGGCGGCGCATAGCTCGTGATCTGGCGCGTGTGGAAGAAGACCCGGCGCATTGGGAAGAAAAATTCTATGAGGCGCTAGAGGATTTCAAATACCTTCCTGCTGGCCGCATCACCGCCGGGGCGGGCACCGCGCGACAGGTAACCCTGTTCAACTGCTTTGTGATGGGGACGATCCCCGACAGCATGGGCGGTATCTTCGACATGCTGAAAGAGGCCGCGCTGACCATGCAGCAGGGCGGGGGGATCGGTTATGATTTCTCGACGATCCGTCCGCGTGGGGCAGATGTGAAAGGGGTTGCGGCAGATGCCTCGGGCCCGCTAAGCTTTATGGACGTCTGGGACGCCATGTGCCGCACGATCATGTCTGCAGGCTCGCGTCGTGGTGCGATGATGGCGACCATGCGCTGCGACCATCCGGATATCGAACAGTTCATCACCGCGAAATCCGACCCGGCGCGTTTGCGCATGTTCAACATGTCGGTTCTGGTCACCGATCCATTCATGGAGGCCGTCAAGGCCGATGGACCGTGGGATCTGGTATTTGACGGAAAGGTCTATCACACCGTTCAGGCGCGCGATCTTTGGAACAAGATCATGCAGGCCACCTATGATTATGCCGAGCCGGGCGTGATCTTTATCGACCGGATCAATCAGGCGAACAATCTGAATTACGTCGAGACGATCTCGGCGACCAACCCGTGCGGAGAACAACCTCTACCGCCTTATGGTGCCTGTCTGCTGGGTTCGATCAATCTGGCACGGTTGGTTGCCGAGCCGTTCGAGGATGCCGCGCATCTGGACGAGGAGGCCTTGCAAGAGCTGGTGGCCACCGCCGTTCGCATGATGGACAACGTGGTGGACGCGTCGAAATTCCCGCTGGCCGAACAAGAAGCCGAGGCGCAAGACAAGCGCCGCATCGGGCTGGGCGTGACTGGTCTGGCCGATGCGCTGTTGATGTTGGGTCTGCGCTACGGCTCGGACGAGGCGGCGCGTCAGACCGAGCGCTGGTTGCACGCAATCGCGCGCGCCGCGTATCTGGCGTCGGTCGATTTGGCGAGGGAAAAGGGCGCTTTCCCACTGTTTGACGCCGAGAAATATCTGGCCAGCGGCACCATGCAACAGATGGATGACGATGTGCGCGACGCAATCCGCGAACACGGCATCCGCAACGCGCTACTGACCTCGATCGCGCCGACGGGTACGATTTCGCTGTATGCGGGCAACGTATCTTCGGGGATCGAGCCGGTTTTTGCCTATGCCTACACGCGCAAGGTGCTGCAAAAGGACGGTTCGCGCACCGAAGAAGAGGTTGTGGACTATGCGGTGCAGATGTGGCGCGACAAGTTTAGCGACGCCGAATTGCCCGAGTATTTCGTGAATGCGCAAACACTAAGCCCGTCCCATCACGTAAAAATGCAGGCGGCGGCTCAAAAGTGGATCGATAGTTCGATATCGAAGACGATCAACTGTCCCGAAGATATCAGCTTTGACGCCTTCAAAGACGTCTATATGCAGGCCTGGGATCAGGGGTGCAAAGGCTGCACGACCTATAGGCCAAACGATGTGACCGGCTCGGTTCTGAGCGTATCGGAAAGCGACGACAAAGCGCCAGGTGAAAGCGCGGATGCCCCGCATGAGGTTGACGGGGGCGAGGTCGTTTATATGTCCGAACCGCTTGATCGCCCACAATCGCTTGAAGGGTCGACTTACAAGCTGAAATGGCCGGACAGCGAGCACGCAATTTATCTGACAATCAACGATATCGTCATTGGCGGACGCCGTCGCCCCTTCGAGGTGTTCATTAACTCGAAGAATATGGAGCATTATGCTTGGACGCTGGCTTTGACCCGGATGATATCGGCCGTGTTCCGACGCGGTGGCGATGTGTCCTTTGTGGTCGAGGAACTGAAAGCTGTGTTCGACCCGCGCGGCGGGGCCTGGGTTAAAGGCAAGTACATTCCGTCCATCCTGGCCGCGATTGGCGGCGTGATCGAGCAACACATGGTCAATATCGGCTTCCTTGAGGGCGAAGGCATGGGCCTGAAATCCGACCCTCGGGCGCAGGTGGTCAACATGGACGCCCCGCGTGGCAAGGCTTGCCCATCCTGTGGTCAGTTCGACATGGTGATGATCGAAGGCTGCATGACCTGCCGCAGCTGCGGTTATTCTAAGTGTGGCTGATTTGGCGTAAAAGCTATCTGCAATCAATCAAAGTCGGCTATCTTCGCGGACTTCGGATCGAAGCGAACTTAGCGCGGTGCGCCAGACGTTCACCAACATTCGACGAAAAGTATCAATATGAGGCTGTTCTTTAGCAACATTTTCGTGATTGCTGCATTTCGGTCTCTTTTCCGCCCATTTTTTCGTTGATACATAAGCACAGTTACTTGTGGGATGAGTAAAAGTGCGGGCGGACAGATGAGAACCGGTTATAACGGTCGAATAGCAATATTTTGGACACAGACGGAAGTTGACGGGCTTGAGGCGGCGCCTTTGGCCCACTTGTGCGTTGGCAGTTCTTGGTCCTGGAGGGGGCGAGGGGTCCAACTCGCCGCAAGTGCAGACCAAGTTGCGCTGCACACAGGCTCCACCGGTCTTGGATCTATATTGGCGGCCGGAGCCAGTTTCGCCAACCCCGGCGAGATCAACGAAAGTGCCAAGATCGAGTTGTCAAACGGGGCTCAGACTTTCGTTGCCGAGCTGGTGCGTGAGGTGAACGAAGCGTCTCTGGTGCTTGTGTTTGAGGATGGATACCCTGAGCCTGATCAAGATTTCTGGGTCAGTTCGGCAGCTTCGCATATTGAACCTGTTGAGATTGACAGCGGTTATGACGACAAGGTTGTCGTGTTCCCGGCGGCTCGTGCAAATGCAAGTTCAGTGCCGGTAAGTCTATCAAATACTGCCGGTTGGGCCGCTGAATAACGGATACTTCTCAGAAAGATTCCAACTCTAAGCAGAAATCCTACCCTTTGCTTGCTCTGGCGTGTTGACTCTGGCCGAAGCAGGGATATAAGCGCGGCTTCATTGGTGTTGGTGGCCCCCGCGAGGGGATGCCTGTCATGGGGGAAACCTCAAGAGGACAACGCCCTTCATAGTGGCCCATCGGGGCCTCGATCCAAAGAAGGAGATCAGCCGTGACCAAACGCACGTCTGCCAAGTACAAAATCGACCGCCGGATGGGCGAAAACATCTGGGGTCGTCCGAAATCCCCGGTTAACCGTCGTGAATACGGCCCCGGCCAGCACGGCCAGCGCCGCAAGGGCAAACTGTCTGACTTCGGTCTGCAGCTGCGTGCCAAGCAGAAGCTGAAAGGCTACTACGGCGACCTGACCGAGAAGCAGTTCCGCCGCATCTATGCAGAAGCTGAGCGTGTCAAAGGTGACACCGGTGAAAATCTGATCGGTCTGCTGGAACGCCGTCTGGACGCCGTTGTTTACCGCGCCAAGTTTGTTCCGACCGTGTTCGCCGCACGTCAGTTCGTGAACCACGGCCACGTTAAAGTGAACGGCAAGCGGGTCAACATCCCGTCCTACCGCGTCAAAGAAGGCGACGTTATCGAAGTGCGTGACAAGTCCAAGCAGTTGGCCGTTGTCCTGGAAGCTGTCGGCTTGGCCGAGCGTGATGTGCCTGACTACATCGACGCCGACCACTCGAAAATGACCGCGACTTTCGTGCGTGCACCGGGCCTGAGCGATGTGCCTTACCCGGTTATGATGGAACCGAACCTGGTCGTCGAATTCTACGCGAAGAACTAATCTTCGCCGACCTGTTGAGTTTAAGGGCCGCGCTTTCAGCGCGGTCTTTTTTGTTTTGATGGGGCTCTGCCCCAGTCGCTGCGCGACTCCCCCGAGATATATTTGGCCAGATGAAGAGGCGGATCAGATAGGAAGCGGGCGACTTTCGGCAATGGCCTCCATTGCGAAATAGGAGGTGACGCTGTCCAGTTCGATCTTATCGATGAGGCGTTGATAGACTTTGTCGTAAGAGGCCATATCTTCTGTAACGACCTTGAGTTGATAGTCATAGTCGCCGCCAATGCGATGGAAATCGACCACTTCAGGAATGGTCAGGACATGACTGCGAAAGGCCTGCAACCATTGGGCAGAGTGGTGGCGCGTGCGTAGCATGACGAAAACCACCAGATTCAGCCCAAGCTTTTCACGCGCGATGCGCGCCGTAGAACCTTGCAGGACACCTGTGTCGTTCAAGGCCTTTATTCTTCGCCAGCAGGCATTTTGGGACAGGCCGACCCTATCTGCCAATTCTCGCTGGGAAAGTGTTGCGTCTTTTTGCAGTTCCTTCAGAAGACGCGTGTCAATTTGATCTAATTTTTTCTCCATATAAACTCATATGACACAAAACTAGGGCATATAAAGCATAAAATTGTGAGGTTTCCACAGGATGGATCAATCATATTGGAGTTAGCAATATGGAGCCTGTGTTATGACCTTGTCCAACTTTCGCGCAGAAATTCAATCTGCTGCTCACGGAAATACTCTGCGTGATGGGCTGATCGGTGAGGGGGTACTCATCCCGGGTCTGCATGGGGACGTGCCGCTTGTGTATGCGGACTACGTTGCCTCGGGTCGCGCGTTGCGACAGGTCGAAAATTTCGTGGCCGAGCATGTGTTGCCGTTCTATGCCAACAGCCACACCGAAGCCTCCTATTGCGGTTCCTATATAACCCGTTTGCGCCGCGAGGCGCGGGCCGAGATCGCCCGCATAGTTGGCGCCAAGGAAGAGGACGCGGTGATCTTTACCGGGTCTGGCGCTACAGCGGGTCTTAACCGGCTGGTTAGTCTGCTGGGAGTGCAAGAGGCTAATCAGCCGGTCGTTTTGATCGGTCCGTATGAGCATCATTCGAACATTCTGCCGTGGCGTGAAAGCAAGGCGCGGGTGATCGAGATTCCAGAAGCCGTTGACGGTGGTCCCGATATGCAGGCGCTAAAGGCAGTGCTGATCGAACACGCAGATTCCGATCTTGTGATTGGGTCATTCTCAGCGGCGTCAAACGTCACCGGCATCATCACCGACTCTGATCCAGTGACGCGGATGCTGAAAGAGCATGGTGCGCTTGCGGTATGGGACTATGCGGGTGGTGGACCTTATTTGCCAATGGACATGGGGCCGGAAGATGCGCGGAAGGACGCGATCGTTGTCTCTCCGCATAAGTTTCCGGGTGGGCCGGGGGCGTCGGGTGTTCTGGTCGTTAACCAATGCGTTGTGAAGCGGACGTGTCCGAGTTGGCCCGGAGGTGGGACTGTCAGCTTTGTCTCGCCTTGGCGGCACGACTACAGCGCCGATCTCGCGACACGGGAAGAGGCGGGTACACCAAATGTGATCGGAGACATTCGTGCGGCCCTGGCCTTCATTGTCAAGGATGCGGTCGGAACGGATGAAATCGCACAGCGTGAGGCGCAGTGTAACCGCATGGCGTTGGATGGGTGGTCCGACAACCCACATCTGACATTGCTAGGTGCCGAGAATGCACACCGCCTGCCGATATTCTCGTTCCTCGTGTGTGATCGGAATGGGCAGCCGGTGCATCAGCAGCTGTTTACCCGGATGCTCAGCGATATCTACGGCATCCAGGCACGTGGCGGCTGTGCCTGTGCCGGACCCTATGCGCATCGTTTGCTGGGCATTGATCGGGCAACGTCGGAAGAATTGCATGCGGCCCTGTCGGAGGGTGAGGAAATGAAGAAACCGGGTTGGGTGCGGTTGAATTTCTCTTACCTCATGAGCGAAGAGACCGTTCAGTTCATTATCGACAGCGTTAACGAGCTGTCGCGCCGGACCGAGGAATTCGTCCCATTCTACAATGCCGATCCGGCGACGGCGCGCTTCAAAGCGGCGTAAGATAATTGCCGCTTTTCTCAACCCGTTGAGAAAGGTATGAGGGGCCAAGCTAGTGGAGCCCCTCATGAACCAGATCACACCTCAACCCGGCATAATGGACATCGCGCTGTATCAGGGCGGACAGTCGCATGTTGACGGTGTTGCGGATGTCATCAAGCTGAGTTCCAACGAAAACCCGTTTGGGCCAAGTCCCAAGGCGATCGAAGCGGTGCGCGAAAGTGCCGTTTCGCTGCATCGTTATCCCAGCACCGATCATTCCAGCCTGCGCGCCGCAATTTCTGAACGGCACGGACTGGATTCCAATCGGATCATCTGCGGTGTCGGCAGTGATGAAGTGTTGCAGTTCGTGGCGCAGGCCTATGCTGGTCCGGGTGATGAGGTGATATATACCGAGCATGGATTCTCCATGTATCCGATCATCGCGCGAATGGCTGGCGCGACCCCGGTCATGGTGCCCGAGAGAGATCGCCGTGTAGACGTAGATAGCATCCTTGCCGCGGTCACTGGGCAGACACGGATTGTCTTTGTGACCAATCCGGGAAATCCTACTTCAACCATGATCTCTGACGCCGAATTGCAGAGGTTGGCGGATGCATTGCCAGCCGATTGCCTGATGGTGCTGGATGGTGCCTATGCCGAATTTGTCGATGGTTTCGATGGAGGCGCAGGGCTGGTGGACCGGTTTAGCAATGTCATCATGACCCGGACGTTTTCGAAAGTGTACGGTCTAGGTGGGATGCGCGTTGGCTGGGGCTATGCGGCGAAAGAGATTATTGATGTGCTGAACCGCGTTCGTCAGCCGTTCAACCTGTCGCTGACGGCTCTTGCGGCGGCTGAGGCCGCCGTGCGGGATGAGGAATATCTGCGGTTCTGCCTGTCTGAAAATGCACGCCTCCGGATTTGGTTGTCTGATGAACTGGCGAAGGTCGGCGTTTCATCCGATGTGTCATGCACGAATTTCATCCTCGCCCGTTTTGCTGACAGGGCCGAGGCGGAAGCCTGCGATGACTATTTGAAAACGCAGGGTTTGATCGTGCGGCGGGTCGCGGGCTACAACCTGCCAAACGCGCTGCGGATCACCGTAGGCGACGAAATCGCCTGCGGTCGCGTGGTTGCAGCGATTACTGCGTTCAAAGGGGGCGCTGTATGAGCCAGATTTACGACCGTGTTGCGCTGATCGGGTTGGGCCTGATTGCATCGTCCATGTTCTGGGCGATCAAACGGGCTGGGCTTGCGGGCGAAGTGACGGGTTATGCGCGATCCGAGGCAACCCGCGAGACGGCGCGCCAGATCGGCCTTTGTGACCGGGTTTGCGAGACCGCGGAAGAGGCGGTCGAGGGTGCTGATCTGGTGGTTCTGTGTGTTCCGGTTGGCGCAATGGGACCTGTGGCGCAGCAGATTGCACCGGTTCTGAAATCCGGTGCCACCGTTTCAGACGTGGGGTCGGTAAAGCGTCACGTGATTGACGCCGTCTCACCACACATACCTGATGGCGTTCATTTCATTCCGGCGCACCCACTGGCTGGGACCGAGCATTCCGGGCCTGATTCGGGTTTCGCCGAACTGTTCGACAACCGTTGGTGCCTGTTGGTGCCGGTCGAAGATTCCGATCCGGATGCGATCGCTCGCCTGCGGGCTTTGTGGGAGGGTCTGGGATCGAATGTCGATGAAATGGACGCCGCGCATCATGATTTGGTGCTGGCGGTCACCTCGCACGCACCTCACCTGATTGCCTATACGATGGTGGGTGTTGCGGATGATCTCCGGCGGGTTACAGACACCGAAGTCATCAAGTATTCGGCAGCTGGTTTCCGCGATTTCACCCGCATCGCGGCTTCGGACCCGACGATGTGGCGTGATGTGTTTCTGACCAACAAAGACGCAACGCTGGAGATTCTGGGCCGGTTCACGGAAGAGCTCTTTGCGCTACAGCGGGCCATCCGAACAGGTGACGGAGAGCAATTGTTCGACTACTTTACGCGCACACGGGCGATCCGCCGCGGCATCATTGATGCGGGCCAGGATACGGATGCGCCAGATTTCGGGCGGGGAAAAACATCGACATGAGAAAGATCGGTTTCAGCCATTTGATTTTCTGCGTTGCTTTGGCGGCAACGACTGCAAATGCGGCGGCGCCTGAAACTTCTATTGTGCCGTTGACGCGCCCGGAAACCACCCAAGCGATGGTGGCAATCCTCACCCCCAACATCCGGCCTGTGCTACGGCCCGCTTCGCCGCAGGTAACGGCCGCTGCAGCCCGTCCCGCTGAATTACCATTGCTCGGGCCCGAGAATTCGATCCGCCCGTTTGTGCGCCCGGAAGAATTGGAACAACGCGTCTTTCTTAAGAAACGCAAGCTGCGTAAGGGTTCAGTCTGTGGCGATATCGATATTCAGGGTAAGCCGGTTGGACGTGTGAAGGGCAAGATCAAAGCCTGCGGGATTAAGGATGCAGTGCAAATCACCTCAGTATCGGGGGTCGGGCTGAGCCGCCCAGCGACGATGGATTGCGGCACTGCACAGGCGCTGAATAATTGGGTCGACAAAACTGTAAAGCCCACGTTCAAACGCCGAGGTCCGGTGGTCGAGCTACAGGTCGCCGCGCATTACGCCTGCAGAACACGTAACAACCGTAAAGGGGCGCGGATTTCTGAGCATGGTAAAGGGCGCGCCATCGACATTTCGGGCTTCAAGATGGCCGATGGTGAGGTGGTGACGGTTCTGAATGGCTGGCGCAAAAATCCGTCCAAGAAGCAACTGACCAAGGTATGGCGCGGCGCGTGTGGGCCATTTGGCACGGTTCTCGGACCAAACTCTGATCGCTACCATCGGGATCATTTCCACCTAGACACCGCGCGCTACCGCAGCGGCACCTATTGCCGTTAACGCAGTACCAGTCTCGGGGCAGGACCAAGGGGCAACGGACCCAAGGCGACGAACCCATCTCTGAAATTCAGCTGTAAATCCAGCGCATTTGGGTTGCCACCCAGTCCAGCCATGAAGCCCAATGCACGGGTCACAGGATCGACTGCCTGATCCGGCAGCGCACCTGCGGCGTTTGCCATCGCGATCATGTCGCGCCAGTTTTCGGCTTTCATCGCAATTTCACCCGTTGGAATGCCCTGTTCGTCAACTTCCAGTTCGCCGGTGGCGAACAGACGCAGCTCACCCCATTTCATTTCTGCCAAACGCAGATCAATCGCAACGGGTTGGGGGCGACGCTGCTCAAGTGCGGTGCGGTCCCACGGTTTGTCGAAAGTGACAAACATATCCATTTCCAGCGTTTCGAACGATTGCGGCAGGGTCGATGCTGAACGCATCAGGCGTCTCAGATCATCGCCGGGGGTAAATCCGTCGATCTTCGCAGTAATCCCATAGCTTTCGGGCGCTCCAGATTGCTCCATCACAAGGCTCAGCGACTGGCCTCCGGCTTGCGGATCACCTTCGGTTGTCAGCAGCCAGCGCTTTGAGTTCAGCGCCATTTTCTCGAGCACCAGCGCGACACCGGGTTGGAGCTGCAATTCGGCTTGTAGCGCTTCGGCCTGAACGGTCGTGGTCTGGTCGAAATAGGAAAGGCGCTGCGGCGTACTGGCAAAGCGCAGCATCTGGCGGCCGGGCCAGATTGCTGGGCTTTGGAACTCGACCCAGTCCGCACTCCACGCCGTTCCGTTGACCGGATCGGCCAAAGCGGGATTATTGAGGCGTGTGATGTGCTGAAATGGATATCCTGCCGTCGACACGTCCGAGAATTCGGCCTGCCAGCCCAGTTCTTGCTGCCGGTCAAACCAACCGGTCAGGGCGTTTCGCAGACCATAACCGGCGACAAACCAGTAGGCGCTCCACGCGAGGGCGATAAATACGAAAACGCGTATCAGACGGCGCATGATGAATGGCCCTTTTTCCTGCCTCGGATTTGATGTTTATAGGGCCAAACGGGCAAGGACCAGTGCAATGACGATGTGGGTATTCGGATATGGATCGCTGCTGTGGAACCCGGGCTTTCCGGTGGCACGCAGCGAACGCGCTAAATTGCACGGATATGCGCGGTCGTTTTGCATGCGCTCTATCCACCATCGCGGCACGGAAGAAGACCCCGGTTTGGTATTGGCGCTGGACGAACAGCCAGACGCGCATTGCGCTGGATTGGCGCTTTCTGTCGAGGCGGGTCACGAAGAGCGCACTTTGGCTGAATTGCGTGAGCGTGAGCTGATCTCGTCAGCCTATCTGGAGCGGATGCTGGACGTGCAACTGGACTGCGGGCAGATCGTAAAGGCAGTGACTTACGTCATCGATGCTCACCACGTTCAGTATTGCGGCGGTCTTCCATTGGAAGAGCAGGCTCAGATCATCGCCCACGCGGTTGGCGGACGTGGGCCAAATACCGAATATCTCTACAATACTGCCTCGCACTTGACCGAGATCGGACTGCACGACCCTGATCTTGAGTGGTTGTCGCAACGGGTGCGGACAATCAGCGCATAAACTCTTGGCGTCACGGGGCGAACTTCGATAGGTTCAGCCCAGAGCAGACAATACCAGGAGCCACGCGCATGGCGCAGGCACAACAGGGCGTGAGACCACATTTCTCACAACCGATCCGTCAGATTTTGATGATGCTGATCGCAATAGGGCTGTCAGGACTTGGCGTGTTCATGGCGTTGCCATATGTACTGCCGGTTATTCAGGCCAATCTGTATCTTAACGGGTTCATTTTGCTGGTCTTTGTCATCGGTGTCGCTGCCTGTTTTCTGCAGGTCACACAGCTGATCGGATCGGTTCGTTGGATCGAAGCCTTTGCCGGAGGGGTCGAACGTGACGATGTGCGCCCGCCGCAACTGCTTACCCCACTGGCGTCGTTGTTGAGGGAACGCGGGGCGCGGTCTCAGATCAGCTCTAGCTCTACCCGATCGATCCTCGATTCCGTCGCCGAACGGGTCGAAGAAGAGCGCGAGATCACCCGCTACATCACCAACGTGCTGATCTACCTTGGCCTACTGGGGACATTTTTTGGTTTGGCCACCACTGTCCCCGCCATCGTTGATACGATCCGCAGCCTGAACCCGCAGGAAGGTGAAGAAGGTCTGGCCGTCTTCAACCGTCTGATGACAGGATTGGAAGCGCAGCTGCAGGGCATGGGCGTTGCTTTTGGGTCGTCATTGCTGGGTCTGGCCGGATCCTTGATCGTCGGTTTGCTGGAACTATTCGCGGGCCATGGCCAGAACCGGTTCTATCGCGAATTGGAAGAATGGTTGTCCTCAATCACCCGCGTTGGCTTTGCTGCGGGCGATGAGGGCGGCGCGGAACTGGCCGTGCTGACCCCAGTACTGGACGCCATGTCTGAACAAATGGATGCACTGCAGGACATGTTCTCGGCGCAAGAAGTTGATCGCACGAACGTCTCGACCAAACTGGGACATTTGGTCGATGTCATCGGGGAAATGAACCAGCGGCAGGCCCAGACCGAAGGCGTAACGGCTGCGCTTGAACGTGTGGCGCTGGGGCAGGACGCTTTGTTGGATCACATGCGCGAACATGGCGCGGGCGAGGGGATCGATGCGGAAAGCCGCATGCGCCTGCGGTCGATGGATGTTCAGTTGCTGCGTATACTCGAAGAAATCTCCGCTGGTCGTCAGGACAGCATGAACGAACTGCGCAAGGATTTTGAGTTACTGGTCAAAGCGTTGACCTTGCCACGGGGCGCCGTACGAACGCCGCCAGAAGGAGAGTAACCCATGGCGCTGTCCCGCCGCACAGGTCAACGATTTTCGGGCTCGGTCTGGCCCGGCTTCGTGGATGCGATGACGGGATTGTTGATGGTGCTGACCTTTGTGCTGACCATCTTCATGGTCGTGCAATTTGTGCTGCGCGAAACCATTTCAGGGCAAGAGGATGAACTGACTGCGCTGTCCGACGAAATCGCCGCTCTGGCCGGGGCGCTGGGGCTGGAAGAGCGGGAAAACAGCCGTCTTCAAGCGCGTCTTGGGAACTTGAATGCAACGCTTAATCAGGTCGAAGACGATCTGGCGCAGGCACAAACCCGCATAACCGACTTTGAAGCACAGGTCGCGGCTTTGCTGGCTGATCAGGCGCGTGCGCAGGGGGATATCGCCGCGCTAGAAACGCAACGCGATGAGTTGCTAAATGAACAAGATGCCTTGAATTTGGCACTTGCTCAAAGCAGACAAGAAATCGACGCACAGGCCGAAGCCGCCCGCCTTGCCGCGGCTCGACGCGAAGCACTTGAAGCTCTCGTCGCCGAACTTGAAACCAGCGAAGATGCACAGGCAGCTCAGATATCCGAGCTAGAACAGCAACTGACCGAGGAAGAGGCCGCGCGTCTGGCCGAAGCCGCCGCTGCTGAGGCGTTGCGTGATCGATTGCAGAATGCAGATGCTGAACTGACAGCGATGACCTTGGCGCTGGAAGCGCAGCGAAAGGAAGCCGAGGATACCCTGACTTTGCTAGCTGCGGCACAGGCTGCCAAGGCAGAGCTTGAGCGTCAGTTCGGTGAGATCAATGCCGAAGAACTGAGGGAACAACTGCAGGCGGCACTGGATGCCCAAACCCAAGCACTAGCAAATGAAGCTGAACAAAGGTCGCTGGCCGAGGAGCGCGCGGCGCTGCTGGCGCTCGCCCGAGAGGCGCTTGCATCGGAACAGGAAATCTCGACCGAAGCGCAACGTCAGACCGCGCTGCTTAATCAGCAGATGGCAGCCCTGCGCAGCCAGTTGGGGTCGCTGCAGGCTTTGTTAGACGATTACGAAGAACGTAATACCGCCGCCGAGATCCAGATACAGACGCTGGGCCAGGATCTGAATGCCGCTCTAGCGCGCGCAGCCTCGGAAGAACGCCGTCGCCGACTGCTGGAAGAGGCTGAACGTATTCGGCTGGAAGCCGAGGCCGAGAAACTGGCGGGCCAAAATCAGGAACTAGCCGCACAGGCCGAGGATTTGCAGCGCTATCGCTCGGAATTCTTCGGGCGACTGCGCGATGTGCTGGGCGATCAGGATGGCGTGCGCATTGAAGGTGACCGTTTCGTGTTCTCGTCTGAGGTGTTGTTTGCCACCGGGTCCGCAAACCTGTCTGCGGAAGGTCGTCAGGAGGTTGCCAAAGTTGCCAATATTCTGCGAAGCGTTGCCGCAGAAATACCCGAAGGGTTGAACTGGGTCATCCGTGTCGATGGTCACACCGATAATGTGCCACTTGCAGGCAGCGGACGATATCGCGACAACTGGGAGCTCAGCCAGGGCCGTGCCCTTTCTGTGGTGCGCTACATGGTTGATGCGCTGGGCATTCCACCTGATCGTTTGGCGGCAAACGGGTTCGGAGAATTCCAACCCGTTAATCCCGCCGACACACCCGAGGCGCGCGCGCAAAACCGTCGGATCGAGTTGAAGCTGACAGAGCGGTAAGGCTGGTTCGAACCACCTTGGATCACCTGCCAAACAAGAAAAACGCCCACCGAAAAGGCGGGCGTTTTTCGTTATAGAGGCTGTAGGTTAGTCCGCTGTCAAGAGCGGGGGCTTGTCGCCCGGAATGCGGGGCTGATCGGGGCCCAGGATTTCCAGATTCAGCTCGCCCTTCTTCATCGAGACACGGACCACGCCGCCTTTGGCCAGTTTGCCGAATAGCAGTTCCTCGGCCAGAGGTTTCTTGATGTGTTCCTGAATAACACGACCCAGAGGTCGCGCACCCATCTTGTCATCATAGCCCTTGTCGGCCAGCCATTCGGCGGCACGCGGTGTCAGATCGATGGTCACGCCACGATCCAGCAACTGTGCTTCCAGCTGCAGGACAAACTTCTCAACGACCTGCAAAATGACCTCTTTCGGTAGTGGTGCAAATGAGATCACAGCGTCCAGGCGGTTGCGGAACTCCGGCGTGAACATACGTTCGATCGCTGCGGTATCCTCACCTTCGCGCCGGTCGCGGCCAAAGCCGATGGCGGCTTTCGCCTGCTCCTGCGCACCTGCGTTCGATGTCATGATCAGGACCACGTTGCGGAAATTCACCGTCCGGCCATTGTGGTCGGTCAATTCGCCGTGATCCATCACCTGCAACAGGATATTGAATACGTCCGGGTGCGCTTTTTCGATCTCATCAAGCAACAAGACGCAATGTGGGTGCTGGTCGACACCGTCGGTCAGCAAACCACCCTGATCAAACCCGACATAACCCGGAGGCGCACCGATCAGACGGCTGACCGCGTGCTTCTCCATGTATTCCGACATGTCGAAACGCAGCAGTTCAACACCAAGCGTGTCAGCCAACTGTTTCGCCACCTCTGTTTTGCCAACACCGGTGGGGCCAGCGAACAGATAGTTGCCGATGGGTTTTTCGGGCTCACGCAGACCGGCGCGCGCCAGTTTGATCGCACTGGACAGCGCTTCGATCGCTTCATCTTGACCAAACACTACGCGTTTCAGAGAGGTTTCGAGATCTTTCAGAACCTCGGCATCATCCTTGGTGACGTTCTTGGGTGGGATACGCGCAATCTTGGCAACCACCGCCTCGATCTCTTTGACGCCGATGGTCTTGCGACGTTTGCTTTCGGCCAGCAGGTGCTGCGCTGCCCCGGCCTCATCGATCACGTCGATGGCCTTGTCGGGCAGTTTGCGGTCGTTGATATAGCGCGCCGACAATTCGACAGCTGTCTTGATCGCGTCGGCAGTATATTTGATCGAGTGATGCTCTTCGAAATATGGTTTCAGACCGCGCAGAATTTTGACACTGTCCTCGACCGACGGCTCGTTCACGTCGATTTTCTGGAATCGGCGGCTCAGCGCGCGGTCTTTTTCGAAATGCTGACGGAACTCTTTATACGTGGTCGAGCCCATGGTGCGCAGTTTGCCACCCTGAAGCGCTGGCTTCAGCAGGTTCGACGCATCCATCGCTCCGCCCGAGGTTGCACCCGCTCCGATCACAGTGTGAATCTCGTCGATGAAGAGAACTGCATCAGGGTGCTCTTCCAATTCGGTCACAACCGCTTTCAGACGCTCTTCGAAATCGCCGCGATAGCGAGTTCCCGCAAGCAGGGCACCCATATCGAGCGAGTAGATAGTGGTTTCCGACAACACGTCCGGGGCCTCGCCTGCAACGATCTTATGCGCCAGACCTTCGGCGATGGCGGTTTTGCCGACACCGGGGTCACCTACCAGCAGCGGGTTGTTCTTGCGTCGGCGACACAGCACCTGAATACAGCGTTCAACCTCGTCCGAGCGTCCGATCAGCGGATCTACATCACCGGCGCGTGATTTGGCGTTCAGATCAACGCAATATTTGCCAAGCGCGCTTTCTTTCTGCTCGGCGTCACCAGAGGTCGTCTGAGCCTCTTCTTCGGCTTCATCAGCACCCGTAACAGGACGATTCTCTCCATAGGCCGGGTCTTTGGCCACACCATGTGCGATGAAGTTTACCGCGTCATAACGGGTCATGTCCTGCTCTTGCAGGAAATAGGCTGCGTTGCTTTCACGTTCGGCGAAGATGGCCACCAGTACATTGGCCCCGGTCACCTCTGTGCGGCCAGAGCTTTGAACGTGGATCGCGGCGCGCTGAATGACACGCTGGAAGGCTGCAGTCGGTACTGCTTCTGACCCGTCGATATCAGTGACGAGGTTTGACAGATCTTCGTCGATGAATTCGACCAAGGTGCTGCGTAACTCGTCTAGATCGACGCTGCACGCTTTCATGACGCGCACCGCATCGGGTTCTTCCAACAGCGCCAGCAGCAGATGCTCTAGCGTTGCGAATTCATGTCGCCGTTCATTCGCCGCCGCAAGGGCCGCGTGGATGGCTTGTTCAAGTGTGCTCGAGAATGAAGGCACGCGGGTGCTCCTCTGTATTGGGCCGGAAGGGGGCGGGCTGCAGGCCGGATCCCCATCCCAACCATGTCCTCATACTATTAGAGTTTGGTTGATCCCGCCCCGGCTTCAAGGGTTTTCTTTCACTTGACAGTCACATTTGTTGTGACCGTGGCCGTGATTGGGGCTTGAAACGGGTTAAAAGCTGTCTTTTTGGGCTCGAATTTCGGCGAATACGGACACTGGATCAGAGTTTTCCATGCCCAGATGGGCCTGAATCGCCGGATCAGTGGCCCTTAGAAACGGATTTGTCGCCTTTTCCAGGCCCAAAAGCGAGGGCACAGTGGGTTCTCCGGCAGCGCGGGCGCGATTAATATCGGCCACGCGGTCAAGCAAGGCTGGGTTGTCGGGATCGATGGTCAGGGCGAACTTGGCGTTTGCCTGTGTGTATTCGTGGCCTGAGCACACGATTGTTTCATCGGGCAGGGCCGCCAACTTGCTGAGAGAGGCCCACATTTGCGCAGGCGTGCCCTCGAACAATCGTCCACATCCCAGCGCCATCAGGCTGTCAGCGGTGAATACAACGCCAGTTTGGGGCATGTAGAATGCAATGTGCCCAATTGTATGACCGGACACATCAAGAACCTCGACCGGCTCACCGCCGATATAAAATGTGTCACCTTCAACCACCGCCTGATCGAGTTTTGGCAACCGATGCTCATCTGCTTTTGCGCCGATCACACGCGCGGGCTGTTTCGCCAGAATGTCGCCCAGCCCGTCCACATGATCCCAATGATGATGGGTCAGCAACACATGGCTTAGCTGCCAGCCGCGCGAATCCAGTTCAGCCAGAATCGGAGCTGCCTCTGGCGCATCGATCAAGGCAGTCTCACCGCTGGCCGGATCATGGGCGAGAAAGGCGTAATTATCGCTGAGGCAAGGAATGGTAACGATCTCAAGAGGCATGGCCTTTTGCCCTTTCATTGCTAGACTGCGCCCAGCTAAGCCGATTGACCGGGTGTCCGCAATGCATCTTGATGTGCAGGATCTGAGGAATTTCTACTATCGCAGCACCCTGGGTCGCGCGGCCCAGGCAGCGATCCGTGGTCGGTTGGTGGATCTTTGGCCCGAAGCCAAGGGGCAAACTGTGGTCGGATTTGGTTTTGCCGTACCTTTATTGCGGCCTTACCTCAAAGATGCGCGCCGTGTGATTGGTCTTATGCCTGGTCCGCAGGGTGTAATGCCATGGCCTGCGGGGATGCCCAATGTTTCCGTTCTGACCGAAGAGACGATGTGGCCAATCGAAACAGGCCATGTGGATAAACTGGTGGTGATGCATGGTTTGGAAACTTCAAACCGACCCAGCCAATTGCTGGAAGAATGCTGGCGCGTTCTGGGGCCCGGAGGGCGTGTGCTATTTGTCGTACCGAACCGGGCCGGGCTTTGGTCGCGCTCAGACCGGACGCCGTTTGGCTTTGGGCAGCCCTATTCAACAACCCAATTGGAAAACCAATTACGCGCGCACCACTTCGTCCCTGAAAACCATTGCTCGGCGCTTTACCTACCGCCTTCGTTCCGTAGGTTCTGGCTAAAATCGGGCAGCCTGATCGAGAAGACTGGGCAACGCATCCCAACCGTCATGGCCGGAGGTGTGCTTATGGTTGAGGCCAGTAAACTCATTCGCCCGCCTAGCGGAAGCGTTACCAAAGACACAGCGAAGCGCCCGATCAAAGCGTTGGATGGTTTGTTAAAGCCTGCGTGACAGTCCGGCGCATTTTGAACGGAAAAAATGCGGGAAAAAGGTCACAGGAATCGCAAAAACCTGCATATTCGTAACATTTTTCAACTGCCCCAATCGGTCCAAAGGGTCGCAGTTGGGTTAAGTGTATGAAAAATAATAATTTGTGGATAAAACTGTTACCGCTATAGCGTATTGCTTGGTTGGAACACCTCTGCTACATCCCCGGTGATTTTGATCCCCGCCCTAAATGGACGGGGTTTCCTCACGCCCCAAGGTAGCGGCCGCTACTCAAAATCGGGGCCTCAAATATCGGAAGGGTGGACGTGTCCGAACCAGCTTCGATTTCCACTGGCATCGCCGAGCGCTATGCCACCGCGATCTTCGAGATCGCTAAAGAGAATAACGACCTTGCAGGTCTGGAAACCGGAATCAACGATCTGGCAGCAGCATTGGGTGACAGCGCTGAATTGCGCGACCTGATCGCATCGCCTTTGGTTTCGCGCGCCGAACAGGAAAGCGCAATCACCGCTGTTGCGGACAAGATGGGCCTGCATGCCATCCTGCGCAATACGCTGGGTTTGATGGCGCAGAAACGTCGTCTGTTCGTTGTACCGCAACTGGTGCAGGTTCTGCGCGACATGCTGGCTGACGAGCGTGGCGAGGTGACCGCCGATGTCGCCTCGGCCAAGGCGCTCACCAAGACCCAAATGGATAAACTGTCCAAGACGCTGTCCGAGCGTGTGGGCAAGACCGTGACAATCAATGCGACCGTGGATGAAAGCCTCATCGGCGGTCTTGTCGTTAAAGTGGGCTCGAAAATGATCGATAGCTCGATCCGTTCGAAGCTGAACTCCCTACAGAATGCAATGAAAGAGGTCGGATAAATGGGAATCCAAGCTGCAGAGATTTCTGCAATCCTGAAGGACCAGATCAAGAATTTTGGTCAGGAAGCCGAAGTGGCCGAGATCGGCCGCGTGCTGAGCGTCGGTGACGGGATTGCCCGTGTATACGGCCTGGACAACGTGCAAGCGGGCGAAATGGTCGAATTCCCCGGTGGCATCATGGGCATGGCCCTGAACCTGGAAAGCGACAACGTCGGTGTTGTTATCTTCGGTTCCGACCGTGACATCAAAGAAGGTGACACTGTTAAGCGCACCAACTCGATCGTGGACGTTCCGATCGGTGACGAGCTGCTGGGCCGCGTTGTTGACGGTCTGGGCAACCCGCTGGACGGCAAAGGCCCGATCAACGCGACCAAGCGTGGCGTTGCAGACGTTAAAGCGCCGGGCATCATTCCGCGTAAATCGGTTCACGAGCCGATGGCAACCGGCCTGAAATCGGTTGACGCAATGATCCCAATCGGCCGTGGCCAGCGTGAGCTGATCATTGGTGACCGTCAGACCGGTAAAACCGCCGTTGCTCTGGACGCGATCCTGAACCAGAAAGTTTACAACGACGCAGCAGGCGACGATGAGTCGAAGAAGCTGTACTGCGTGTACGTTGCGATCGGTCAAAAGCGTTCGACCGTTGCTCAGCTGGTGAAGAAACTGGAAGAGTCCGGTGCGATCGACTACTCGATCGTTGTGGCGGCAACCGCGTCCGACCCGGCACCGATGCAGTTCCTTGCACCTTACGCCGCAACCGCGATGGCCGAATACTTCCGCGACAACGGCCGCCACGCGCTGATCATCTATGATGACCTGTCGAAGCAGGCTGTGTCCTATCGTCAGATGTCGCTGCTGCTGCGCCGTCCGCCCGGACGTGAAGCCTATCCTGGCGACGTTTTCTACCTCCACTCGCGTCTGTTGGAACGTTCGGCAAAGCTGAACGAAGACTTCGGTGCGGGCTCGCTGACTGCTCTGCCGGTTATCGAAACTCAAGGTGGTGACGTTTCGGCGTTTATTCCGACCAACGTGATCTCGATCACCGACGGCCAGATCTTCCTAGAAACCGAACTGTTCTACCAAGGCATCCGCCCCGCCGTGAACACCGGTCTGTCGGTTTCGCGTGTGGGCTCCTCGGCTCAGACCAACTCGATGAAGTCGGTCGCCGGTCCGGTTAAACTGGAACTGGCTCAGTACCGCGAAATGGCTGCCTTTGCGCAGTTTGGTTCTGACCTCGACGCCGCGACCCAGCAGCTGCTGAACCGTGGTGCGCGTCTGACCGAGCTGATGAAACAGCCACAGTACTCGCCGCTGACCAACGCTGAAATCGTCTGCGTAATCTTCGCCGGCACCAATGGTTACCTCGACAAGATCGACGTGTCCGATGTTGGCCGTTACGAAGCTGGCCTGCTGGCGCACCTGCGCGGCAAGCACGCGGACCTGCTTCAGTGGATCACGGACGAAGATCCCAAGATCAAGGGTGACGCTTCCGACAAGATCAAGGCTGCGCTGGACGAATACGCCGCAACCTTCGCTTAAGGGAGAGGCGGGCATATGCCAAATCTTAAGGACCTTAAAAACAGGATCGAGTCGGTTAAATCGACCCGCAAGATCACCAAGGCCATGCAGATGGTCGCGGCCGCAAAACTGCGTCGCGCCCAGGAATCTGCCGAAGCCTCGCGTCCCTATGCCGAGCGGTTCAATGCCGTGATGGCGGGGCTGGCGGCTTCGGTCGGGGGCAGCGACAGCGCCCCCAAGCTGCTCCGTGGCACGGGCAGTGATGATGTCCATCTGCTGGTTGTCATGACAGCTGAACGCGGCCTGTGTGGCGGCTTCAACTCGAACATCGCCAAGCTCGCTCGCCAAAAGGCGGACGAGTTGCGCGCCAAAGGCAAGACGGTCAAGGTTTTGACCGTCGGCAAAAAAGGCCGCGACGCGCTCAAGCGTGATTTTAGCGATCTGTTCGTTGGACATATCGACCTGAGCGAGGTCAAGCGTCTGGGGTATTCCAACGCGCAAGACATCGCCAAGGACGTCCTGTCTCGTTTCGACGGGGGTGAGTTCGACGTTGCCACGATCTTCTACTCGAAGTTCGTCAACGTTGTGACCCAGATCCCGACGGCACAGCAGGTCATCCCCGCCTCGTTCGAAGATGAAGCGACGGGTGACGATAGCGGTGCGGTATTCGACTACGAGCCCAGCGAAGAGGCCATTCTGGCCGACCTGCTGCCCAAGGGGGTTGCCACCGCGATCTTCTCGGCTCTGCTCGAAAATGGAGCGTCTGAACAGGGTGCACGGATGTCCGCAATGGACAACGCGACACGCAACGCGGGTGAAATGATCGACAAGCTGACGATCCAGTTCAACCGCTCGCGTCAGGCCGTGATCACCAACGAGCTGATTGAAATTATTTCCGGCGCCGAAGCGCTGTAGAGACATACCGGAGACGAAACATGGCGAATGCAAAAGGCAAAGTCACACAGATCATCGGGGCCGTCGTCGACGTGCACTTCGAAGATCAGCTGCCTGAAATTCTGAACGCGCTGGAAACCACCAACAACGGCAAGCGCCTGGTGTTGGAAGTTGCTCAGCACCTGGGTGAAAACACCGTCCGCACCATCGCGATGGACGCGACCGAAGGTCTGGTTCGTGGCGAGGCAGTCACCGACACCGGCGCTCCGATCTCGGTTCCGGTTGGTAACGCCACCCTGGGCCGCATCCTGAACGTGGTTGGTGAGCCGATCGACGAAAAAGGTCCGGTTGAAGCAACCGAGGCCCGCGCGATCCACCAGCCCGCGCCGACCTTCGACGAACAGTCGACCGAGTCGGAAGTTCTGGTAACCGGCATCAAGGTTGTTGACCTGCTGGCCCCCTACGCCAAAGGCGGTAAAATTGGCCTCTTCGGCGGTGCCGGTGTGGGCAAAACCGTTCTGATCATGGAGCTGATCAACAACATCGCAAAAGTGCACTCGGGCTTTTCGGTGTTCGCGGGTGTTGGTGAACGGACTCGTGAAGGGAACGACCTGTATCACGAGATGATCGAATCGAACGTTATTAAGCCGGACAACCTGTCGGAATCGCAGGTGGCCCTGGTTTACGGTCAGATGAACGAACCTCCCGGAGCACGTGCACGTGTTGCGCTGACCGGTCTGACCCTGGCCGAACAGTTCCGCGACCAGTCCGGTACTGACGTTCTGTTCTTCGTCGACAACATCTTCCGCTTCACGCAGGCGGGTTCCGAGGTTTCGGCTCTGCTGGGTCGTATTCCTTCGGCGGTGGGCTACCAGCCGACCCTGGCCACCGACATGGGTGCCCTGCAGGAACGCATCACCTCGACCAAGTCGGGCTCGATCACGTCCGTGCAGGCCATTTATGTTCCTGCAGACGACCTTACCGACCCTGCGCCAGCAACCTCGTTTGCTCACTTGGACGCGACCACCGTTCTTAACCGTGCGATCTCGGAAAAGGGTATCTACCCGGCGGTTGACCCGCTCGACTCGACCTCGCGTCTGCTCGACCCGGCCATCGTTGGTGAAGAGCACTACAAGGTCGCAACCGACGTTCAGCAGATTCTCCAGCGCTACAAGTCGCTGCAGGACATCATCGCCATCCTCGGCATGGACGAACTGTCGGAAGAGGACAAACTGACCGTGGCACGTGCCCGTAAGATCGAGCGCTTCCTGTCGCAGCCGTTCGACGTGGCCGAAGTCTTCACCGGTTCGCCGGGCGTTCAGGTTCCTCTGGATGTGACCATCGCGTCGTTCAAAGCGGTTGTCGCTGGCGAATACGATCACCTGCCCGAAGCGGCCTTCCTGATGGTTGGCGGCATCGAAGAAGTGATCGCCAAAGCGGAGAAGATGGCCGCAGAAGCCGCCTAAGGAGTATCCCTGATGGCAAACATGATGCAATTCGACCTCGTCAGCCCTGAGCGGAGCCTTGCTTCGCTTAGCGCGACGGCGGTCCAGATTCCCGGCGCGGACGGGGACATGACAGCAATGCCCGATCATGCCCCCACAATTACAACTCTGCGCCCGGGCATCCTGAAGGTCGAAGCACCCGAAGGCTCCAGCGAATACCTGGTCACCGGCGGGTTTGCTCAGATCAATGGTGATGGCCTGTCGGTTCTGGCCGAAAAAGCCATCCCAGTTGCCGAAGTAACACGTTCGCATCTGGACGATCTGATCGCTGACGCCCGCGCCTCGCACGAGGCAGCCAAGGCCGGTGACGATCAGACCATCGTCGACGATGCTGCAAAGTTGCTGGCTGACATGGAAGCTCTAGGAACGCATATGAGCCTGTAAGGGTTCATGACATTCTGATCACTTGGAACGGCCCCGTATACGCGGGGCCGTTTTTTTGTCGTGATTTTGCCATTCGCTGAAGTTAAGCTGCAGGAATTGAACAATAAAAGACGATAGATGAAAAAGTTTCAAACCCATCCCATCGGCATTGATCAGGGCGAGGAGGTCTTGTTTTCCGATTTCGCCGATGGTGGCGTGATGTGGACTGGTGAGGGCCCGCGTGAGCGTCGTGTAAGCGTCCGTTTTTCAGAAGTGTTCCGCTCTGTGCCAATCGTCCAGATAGGCGTGGTGCTTTGGGATGTGGATACGTCTTCCGCTTTACGGGCTGAAGTTCAGGCCGAAGATATAACGCTGGAAGGATTCAATGCGGTGTTTCGCACCTGGTCCGATACGCGTATCGCCAGAATTCGGGTGAATTGGACCGCAATTGGAGATGTTTCGCATGAAGACGATTGGGACATCTCGTGAAGCAGGCCTGTTCGTGACATAAGATTGCGCACCTTCGCGCGTCGTCCCATAAAGAAGACTGGCCACCCCAAATAGCGGCTAGCGCAACCAGAGGATCTTACAGGTGTTTGCACGAGATCACATCGAATACGAAGCCTTCGACCTTCCGGATCGTATGGACTTGTCTGATGAAGAAATGCTGGCCGAAGCGCGAGCGTTCTACGACAAGATGAAACGCCGCCATACCGTGCGTGACTATTCGGACCGGCCCGTCGAGCGCACGGTCATCGAAGAGTGCATTCGCGCAGCCGGAACAGCGCCCTCAGGAGCCAATCATCAGCCCTGGCACTTTGTGGCAATCTCGAACCCTGAGATGAAGCGCCGTATTCGGGAAGAAGCGGAAGCTGAAGAGCGCAGGTTTTATGAAGGCGGTGCCGGGGATGAATGGCTGAAGGCGCTTGAACCAATCGGGACTAACGATCAGAAGCCGCATCTGGAAGACGCACCGTGGCTGATAGTGATTTTCGCCCAACGTTGGGGTCAATTCGATGATGGAGATCGGTTCAAAAACTACTACGTGCCTGAAAGCACGGGCATTGCCACGGGCTTTTTGTTGACGGCGCTGCACCATGCAGGGCTGGTATCGCTGACCCACACACCCAACCCGATGAAATTCCTGAATAAACTGCTAAACCGCCCTGATCATGAAAAACCTATTATGATCGTAGCTGTAGGCCACCCGCAAGACGACGCGAAGGTGCCAAAAGTTGCAAAGATGAAAAAACCGTTGGAAGAAATCATGACGGTCGCCGAATAGGTAGGCCGTCATGAATTCAGACATTATCTATGGTAGCCAGCAGTTTTTTCGATCAATCCATATGATAAAGTGACTCGTAGATCGGCGTCAGTGTCTTGTCTTCGAACAAAGATGACACGCTGGTGCCATTCCAAATGTTCAGGATCGCCTGCGTAAAGATCGGCGCGGTGGGCACGATGCGGATATTGGCGGCCTTGTTGATCTCAGCCGTAGGCTGGATCGTGTCCGATAGGACCAGAGATTTCATCACCGAATTGGTCACACGTTCAACCGCCGGTCCACTCATGACACCGTGGGTGATGTAAGAGTGTACTTCCTTGGCGCCGTTATCCATCAGCACCTGGGCAGCTTTGCACAGAGTGCCAGCGGTATCGCAAATGTCATCGACAATCAGGCAGATTTTGTCTTTCACGTCACCAATGACAGTCATCTCGGCCACTTCGCCTGCCTTTTCGCGGCGTTTGTCAACGATCGAAAGGGGCGCATTGATGCGTTTGGCCAATTCACGGGCACGTGCAACACCGCCGACATCCGGCGAGACCACCATCAGGTCGTCCATCTGATCCTTGAATTGTTTCTTCACATCCAGGGCAAAGATCGGAGAGGCATAAAGGTTGTCCACCGGCATGTCGAAAAAGCCCTGAATCTGGGCTGCGTGCAGATCCATGGTTAGAATCCGTTCGATACCCGCACCAGTCAGCATGTTTGCCACCAGCTTGGCGCTGATTGGTGTGCGCGCCTTGGTGCGGCGGTCCTGACGGGCGTACCCGAAATACGGAATGACAGCGGTGATCCTGGCTGCGGATGAACGGCGCAGGGCATCTGCGATGATCAGCAGCTCCATCAGATTGTCATTGGCGGGGTTCGAGGTTGGTTGAACGATAAACATATCCTCACCGCGCACATTCTCGAAAACCTCGACAAAAATCTCTCCGTCGTTGAACCGTTCGACCCGAGCATCGACCAGCCCCTGGTCAACGCCGCGATGCAGGCTCATGCGACGTGCAATGGTTTCGGCAAGCGGAAGATTGGCGTTCCCAGCGATAAGCTTGGGTTCGTGAAGTGTCGGCATCGGCTGATTTTCCCCGGGCAGCAGTGGCAATGTGACAGATTCGTGATGTTGACACCGCTTAGCATGGGTCTACCGTCCCGCAAAGATAACGCAGCGGAGAAAGTGAACATGGCCCAGATTGACTACTTTTTTGCGACACTCTCGCCCTATTCCTATCTGGCGGGAATGCGCCTTGAAGAGATCGCGGCAAAACACGGTGCGACGATCAACTATAAACCATTGGATATTGTTGCCCTGTTCGGCCGGACAGGTGGAACGCCACCAAAAGACCGACATATATCTCGCATCGAATACCGCGCGCAGGAATTAGTGCGCCAAGCGCGTAATCTGGATATGCCGTTGAACCTGCAGCCTGCGCACTGGCCGACGAACATGGCACCGTCCTCTTACGCTGTGATCGCAGCAGTACAGGATGGATCAGGTGATGTGGGTAAACTTTGCCATTCCTTCTTGCGTGCCTGCTGGGCAGAAGAAAAGGACATCTCTGATGATGGCGTGATCCGGGATTGCTTGGAACAGGCAGGATTTAGTCCAAATCTAGCTGATAGTGGCCTGTTGGTAGGTGCGGAAACCTACGCCGCAAATCTGGAAGAAGCCGTGGACCGGGGTGTTTTCGGGGCACCTTTCTACATCACACCGGACGATCAGAGGTTCTGGGGACAGGACCGTCTTGATGATCTGGACAAGCATCTGGCTGAGATGAAATAGCCGGGGCAGGGAGGCACGGCTACAAGAGGTTCAGAAACCGATCGATCTGGTCGGTTTCGATGGACCAGTCACAGACAAGGCGGCAGGCCAGCATCTCGTCTTCGTCGACACCGTCCAACGTATCGCCCCACAGGTGATAAACGGCGCCGGCCTCGTGCAGGCGCTTGTGTTGGCTGCGAGGAAAGCTTGCGAAAATCATGTTTGCCTGGGGTTCATGCAGGAATTCTGCCCCGACTGCCCGCAGACCACCCGCCAATCGCGCGCAATTGGCATTCGCTTTGCGAGCTGATTTCAGCCACAGGTCATCCTGCAGATAAGCAGCCATCTGGGCCGACAGATAACGGTGCTTGGAAAACAGGTGCGCCCCGCGCTTGCGCCGCAGCTCGAACTCCCAAGCTTTGCTTTCGTCGAAGAAGATTACGGCCTCGACACCCATCAGCCCGTTTTTGGTGCCGCCAAAGCTGACTGCGTCAACACCAGATTTCCACGTCATCTCTGCCGGTGAGCAATTCAAAGCGACCAGAGCGTTAGTGAAGCGTGCACCATCCATATGCACCGGCAACCCATACTTCTTGGCAACGCCACACAAGGCTTGAAGTTCGGCAAGCGAGTAAACCGAGCCACGCTCGGTCACCTGAGTGATCGAGACAGGCCCGCGCTGCGGACCATGCACGCCGCGGGTTTCTTCCCCCTCAATGGACTTGGTCAATGCTTCGGGGGTCATCTTGTCGCCACCCGGCACCAGAGTCAGTTTCGCGCCGGTGTAGAATTCGGGGGCATTGCACTCATCCTCATGGATATGAGCAACGGGTGAACAGAACACGGTTTCCCACGGCTTGTTCAGCGTTGCCAACGCCAGTGAATTCGCTGCCGTTCCCGTAGCGACCAGATAAACTGCCGCACCCGGTGCTTCGAAAATGCCGCGGATTTGGTCGCGCACTTCGTTCATCAAGGTGTCGGCGCCATAAGCCATCTGATAGCCCTGATTGGCTTCGGCCAATGCGGCCAGAACTTCGGGATGAACAGGCCCGGAATTATCAGAGGCAAAATGCATTAATTCGGCTCCTCGATGATGTAGTCTTCCCACTCTTCCATGGGCGTTTCGAATTCAGATACGGTTCGCCGCTGCACGGAGACTCCGGCGGTGTGAACGCTTTCAGGCGTACCTGATAGCAAAGGGTGCCAGTCGTAAAGCGGTTTGCCTTCCCAGAGCAGTCGATAGGCGCAAGTCTGGGGCAGCCAATAGGCATGGTTGTCGATGTTATCGGGTGTCATGACGATGCATTCGGGCACGAATTGGTGGCGGATATCATATTGGGTGCACCGGCAAGTTTCGTCATCCAGCAGGCGACAGGCAACACAGGTCAATGCGACCTCGCCCGTATCTTCGTCTTCCAGCTTGTTAAGACAGCATTTGCCGCAACCATCACACAGGGCCTCCCACTCACGCTGGTTCATCTTGCGCAGCGGCTTGCGTTCCCAGAATCGGGGCGCGAGGCCAGCTCGATCGATTGGATCCGTAGTCATGTACTGGCCAGTATCTCTCTCGCGCGCGCGCAATCGGCATCCATCTGCGAGATCAACCCGTCAAGGCCGTCGAATGTCATTTCGGGCCGCAGATAGTCGACCAGACCAACGGACAGCGTGGCACCGTAAAGATCACCTGAGAAATTGAACAGAAATGTCTCGATGTTAGGAACCTCGCCTTGGAACATGGGCCGGGTCCCGACCGATGCCGCCCCGTGATAGCTGCCCTGATGCGGGCCATCCAGGACGTCGACCAAAACTGCATAAACGCCGAATCTCGGAGGGTGTAGTCCTTCGATCGACATATTGGCTGTCGGGTACCCCAACTCTCGTCCGCGTTGCTCGCCTCCGACGACCTCACCCTCGATCCGGTGCCAGTGCCCCAGCATTGTTGCCGCATCGCGCGGGCGCCCCTCTGACAGAGCTGTCCGGATCGCAGTCGACGAAACCACATTCTTGGTGCGCTCCAACAGGGGCGCGATTGTCACACCGAACCCCATCTCTTCGCCAAAGCGAACCAGGTCCTGAGGGTTACCGCTGCGCCCTTTGCCAAAACAAAAATCGGCACCCACGACAACATGAGAAAGCCCCAGACCATCGCATATGACATTTCTCGCAAAAGCTTCGGGCGTCATACCCGCGAGCGTTGAATTAAAAGGCAGTTCATAAAGCTTCTGCACGCCGAGTTTTTCCAGCCGGTGCGCGCGTGCATTGCCGCGCATCAGACGAAAGGGCGGTGCCTCTGGGGAAAAATACTCTCGCGGATGCGGCTCAAATGTCATGACCCCCAGCGGCGCGTTCAATTCAGCATTGCGCGCCAACTCGATGACGGATTGATGGCCAAGATGAACACCGTCAAAGTTCCCGATGGCGACACTTGCGCCTCGGTCTTCTGGTTCAACAAACTGGAAGTCCCGGATGATATGCATGCGGCTTGCCTAGCGGGACTGCCCGTCAGGTTCAAGCCGCAGTTCGGTTAAGGTGGATTATCAGTCGAACTTGCGGCTCGGAGCCAGCACCATGGCCTCACCCACCAACACTTTCTTTCCGTCAACTGCGCAGTGGCAATCCAGTTTCACCCGACGTTTGGCAAAATCGATATCGATCACCTTGACCTCGGCATAAACCATGTCGCCCGGACGCACCGGCGCCAGAAATTTAAGCGATTGTCCCATGTACACGGTTCCATGTCCGGGCAGCTGCTCTCCGATCACGGCAGAGATCAGGCCGGCGGTCAGCATGCCATGCGCAATGCGCCCTTCGAAAATCGTATCGCGGGCATAGTCATCATCCAGATGAACCGGATTCCGGTCGGTCGATACTTGAGCGAACATCTCGATATCTTCATCGGTCACGACTTTGCGCAAGTGCCGTGACATGCCCATTTCGATGTCTTCGATGCAAATCGTTCCGCGCGGAAGGTTGTCCAACATGCTGCCCTCATTCGAGATCGAAAGAGCAACAAAAGACCATCATCTGCCGCTCGTCGGCAACTTTATTACTTCGCAGTTGCAGAAAATCAAGTCTTTTTTGCTATCTCAGGCGACCAATCGAATAGGTTGGATTGATCTGTTCCTTCTCGTTATGAGCTTTCAACGCGTCTTCGTCTGGATGATGTGATGTTTTGGTTTCTGCGGCTGCCAAACCGCCGGTGATGAAGAGGGTATCAATGCCTTCCCCCATGCCTCCAGCGATATCTGTTTGCGGCCCGTCCCCTATGGCAAGTATTTCAGAATCCGACACATCAACCCCAATCGCCTGCAACCTGCGCCGGGCCAGATCGTAGATCGGCGGGTGTGGCTTACCGAAATATAGGCTTTCACCACCCATCTCGGTATAAAGTCGGGCCAAAGCACCTGCGCACCATTCGCGCGTTTCGCCTCGGTCCACCACGATGTCCGGATTTGCGCAGAGCAGTTTCATCCCTTTCTGCTTGGCATAAAGAAAGTCGGGCCGGTTCACATCTGGGTCCGCCATCGGGTCGAACGGGCCGCAACACACGATGCCTTCGGCCGCGTCCAGCGGAACGCGTTCAATGTGGATCGGATGATCCAGCAGTTTCAGGGGTTCAAAAAAACCGGCATCCCGCTGCCATTCCCCCATGAAGTAGACTTTTTCGCCAATCGCCCCGCGAAACATCGCTGAACGCGCCGAATCACCGCTGGTTGCAATCGTGTCATAGGAATCTGCCGGCACATTGAAATGTAAAAGCTGCTCGGCAACCCCGGCCCGAGGCTTGGGGGAATTGGTTACAAGAACCACCGTGCCACCACGTTGACGATAAGCTTGCAGCGCCTCTACCGCCTCTGGGTAGGCTGTGATCCCGTTGTGGACGCATCCCCACAAATCAACGAATAACGCTTTGTAGCGGTCAGAGATTTCAGCGAGTGAAGAAACGATCTGGGTCATGGCGCGCCTCGTGCAGCAGGGAATGCGAGATGTCAAAGCCTATGGCAGAGCGCGGGGGGATTGGCCAGAGGTGCAGCCCAAGGCGGAGCGGCCGAAATCAACCCCCCTTGTTCATCTGGCCAAAAATATCTCGGAGCGCGAGGCAGAGCCTCGCAAAAAAAAAGCGCCCGGTTTCGGGCGCCTTTGACAATCTAAATTCAAACCTTGAGGTTCGGAATGATCTGCTTTTTCCGGCTCATCACGCCGGGCAACACAACCGCGTCACCGTCCACGGTTGCGCCAAAGCTCTTCTCAGCGACACCTTTGACCAGATCATTTGGAACCAGCAGCGTTGCCTCTTCGTTCAGAATGTCGACCACGAACAGCAACACCTGATCAACGCCGTCTTCCTTGGCCACATCAGCCATCGAGCTTACGATGCTGTCCTTCCGATCCAGCACGACACCGGGGGCTGTGGTTTCCAGAACCGAGACCCGGAACTTGGTGCCGTCTACTTCGTATTCTTTGCTGTCCATGCGGATCAGTTCGGCGTCCGAGAATGACGATACATCCGATTTTGCTGCAAACATGTCGGCGGCGTAGGCCGAGATATCCAGACCAAGTTCAGCCGCCAGTTTCTCAGCCACGGCGCGGTCGTGTGCGGTGGTTGTGGGTGAGCGGAATTCCAGTGTGTCCGACAGGATGCAGGTCAGCGCGGCACCTTTGATCGCGTCGGGCATCTTGGCGGCGTCGTCACCCATTAGATCGACCATGATGGTTGCCGTGCAGGCCAGCGGGCGCACAGTGATGTCGATGGGGCCTTTGGTTTCAAGCCCGCCAACCAGTTTGTGGTGGTCGATTATGGCGCGGATATCTGCGCTGTTGATGCTGGCGGGCAGCTCGGCCGGATTGTTGGTGTCGACGATGACAACCGGTGCATCCTCGGCCACGTCCTCGATGATTTGCGGCTTGGGCAGGTCCCAACGCTCAAGCATAAAGGCGGCTTCGGTGTTGGGTTCGCCTAGCAAAACGGGCTGTGCCTGTTCACCTTTTACTTCGTTCAGATACCATGACCACAGGATCGGAGAGCCGGTGGAATCGGTGTCGGGAGATTTGTGGCCAAAAACTAGCGTTGTCATGTCTCGTGTCCTGAAGAATATGGATTTGCGCGCCTTATAGGGTGGTCAAACACGGTTGTCACCCGGAAGCAAACTTGCTGCGACCCTTGGTCTGAAAACCTAGAATTCAGCGCGTTCCAGTGTATATCCGGCTTGATGTAGCTGGTTCAGTAAGCCGTAGTCGTTGCTCAGATGTCCGGCCCCGACAGCGATCACCGCGGTCTGATCCTTCAGGTCCAGAATCTTCTCCATCCAGCTTGCATTGCGCTGCACCAGAAGCTGATCTTCGAAGCCTTTCCATTCGGCTTCAAACTCTTCTGGCGTCATCCCCGAGGCCTCAAGCCCTTGAAGCTTGGCAAGCTCAATGATCGCGGCGTGCTGCTCTTCGATATAGGCGTTGGCCATTGTGATCATCTGGTCGTCCCCAGCCTGCAGCGCCCCGGACAGACGGGTCAGAGAGGCCACTTGTTCTTCCAGCGGATGGCTGTCGAACATCGCGATCAAATCCTCGATCCGCTCTAGCGAGTACTGGGGTATCCCGTGTTGTTCGGCCAGTTCCGTCAGGCGCGTGTCCATGCCGCGATCAAAATCAGGGGTATTCATCAGGCAAGGCGGAATACCCAGCATCATACTGAGAAACCAGGGGCGCATCTTGGCCGCCATCCAGCCAGGAATGCCACGCTCGGCCAGAGTCGCGGACAGCGCTGTCCAATCTTCTTCCGACATCAGGTCAATCAAAGTGGGGCCAGACGTAATCAGGACCGGGCTGAAATCATCGGCCAGATCTTTTTCGAATGCGTCCATTTCGTCCTGTGTGACCTCGAAGAAAAACGCGTCGGCCTGACTCAGAACTGGCTCCAAGCGCTCGACCACGGGTGCCATGCGGGGGTCGCTGGTGTGGAGGGTGCCGATCAGGTGCAAGACGGTCCCGTCTTTTGTCGCGATCCAGTGGTTGCCCTCCGGAAACGGAATGTCACTGATTGTCTTCTCGAGATCAGCTTGACTTTCGGCCGACAGGTCAAGCCTAAGATCTCTCCCTTCGCAGGCCGCATGGGCGGTAATCGGAAGCAAAAGGCCGAGACAAAAGCTGAGCAAGCGCATATGGAACCTTCCGGAAATGGCGAATATGACTAAGACGTACTCCTGCCTTCTTGTCAGTTGCAATGTAGTTTGTCTTCAAACCGTGGCTGGCAATCCGCGCGAAACTACATAGCATAGCGTTATGAAGCTCGAGCAGGACCTTTACCCACCCATCAAAGCCTTGTTGGAACGTCAGGGTTATACCGTGAAAGGTGAAGTTGGCGCCGCCGACATTGTTGCTCTGCGAGACGGGCAGGAGCCGGTGATCGTTGAACTCAAGCTTCGCTTCAGCCTCGCGCTGTTTCACCAGGCCATCACTCGTCTGAAAATAACCGATCAGGTCTACATTGGGGTCTGTAAACCAAAAGGCCGAGCAGCGCGACGGGCGTTGAGGGATAATCTGGCGTTGTGCCGTCGCCTGGGGTTGGGTCTGATCACCGTGCGCTCTGATGGAACGGTCGAGGTTCAATGCGATCCCGGCCCATATGCGCCGCGCAAGGATAAGGTCAGGGCCAAACGGTTGCTGCGCGAGTTTGAACGGTTGCAAGGTGATCCCAATTCGGGTGGTGCAACCCGCCATGGGATCGTAACGGCCTATCGGCAAGATGCACTAAAATGCGCGGCCCATCTGGCAGAGAACGGAGCGGGCAAGGGGGCCGATGTCGCAAAGGCCACTGGCGTAAGTGCGGCGACACGTTTGATGTACGACAATCACTACGGCTGGTTCGAAAAAGTGGAAAAGGGCGTCTACGCGTTGTCTGAGGCTGGGCAAGAAGGTCTGAAACACTGGGCGTACAGCTGGGATCAGCCAGACTAGCTGCCTTGTTCTTGCCTGCTTATCGCGCCGGGCAAAAAAATCTTTCACATATTGTTGACTCGCTTCCTGCAACTCCCTAGCTATGCGTCGTTATCACTCATGAGACCCGAGTGCTAACGCCTCGTCAGTCGGCGAGGGGAGGATAACAAACTTTGAGCCCAAGGAGCTGCAAAGATGGCATTGAAACCGCTTCATGACCGTGTGCTGGTTCGTCGCGTAGAAAGCGAAGAGAAAACCGCAGGCGGACTGATCATTCCCGACAGCGCAAAAGAAAAGCCCAGCGAAGGCGAAGTCGTTGCAACCGGCGAAGGCGCGCGCAAGGACAGCGGCGAACTGATCGCGATGGCTGTAAAAGCTGGCGACAAGATCCTGTTCGGCAAATGGTCGGGCACCGAGGTTCAGGTCAACGGCGAAGAGCTGCTGATGATGAAAGAAAGCGACATCATGGGGATCATCGAGTAAGCGCACCTGCTTTCTCTGATCTTCATTTCAACAGATATTCTCAAGGAGAGACAACATGTCTGCAAAGGACGTCAAGTTTGACACCGATGCCCGTAACCGCATGCTGGCCGGTGTAAATGTTCTGGCCGATGCTGTTAAAGTGACCCTGGGCCCGAAAGGCCGCAACGTGGTTCTGGACAAATCCTTTGGCGCGCCGCGCATCACCAAAGACGGTGTTTCGGTTGCCAAGGAAATCGAACTGGAAGACAAGTTCGAAAACATGGGCGCGCAGATGGTGAAAGAAGTCGCCAGCCGCACCAATGACGAAGCCGGCGACGGCACCACCACCGCAACCGTTCTAGCCCAAGCCATCGTTCGCGAAGGTCTGAAGCAGGTTGCTGCTGGCCTGAACCCGATGGACCTGAAGCGCGGCATCGACCTGGCAACTGCCAAGGTTGTCGAAGGCATCAAAGACGCTTCGCGTGAAGTCAAAGACTCGGCAGAAGTTGCTCAGGTTGGCACCATCTCGGCCAACGGCGAAGCCGAAATCGGCCAGCAGATCGCAGACGCGATGCAGAAAGTTGGCAACGAAGGCGTTATCACCGTCGAAGAAAACAAAGGTCTGGAAACCGAGACCGATGTTGTCGAAGGTATGCAGTTCGACCGTGGCTACCTGTCGCCTTACTTCGTCACCAACGCAGACAAGATGATCGCAGAACTCGACGACTGCATGATCCTGCTGCACGAAAAGAAACTGTCCTCGCTGCAGCCGATGGTTCCGCTGCTCGAGCAGGTGATCCAGTCGCAAAAGCCGCTGCTGATCATTGCTGAGGATGTTGAAGGCGAAGCGCTGGCAACTCTGGTGGTCAACAAACTGCGCGGCGGCCTGAAAATTGCTGCTGTCAAAGCACCGGGCTTCGGCGATCGCCGCAAGGCCATGCTGCAGGACATCGCGATCCTGACCGGTGGTCAGGTCATCAGCGAAGATCTTGGCATGAAGCTCGAGTCCGTCACCATGGACATGCTGGGCACCGCCAAGAAAATCGAAATCACCAAAGACGAAACCACCATCGTCGACGGTGCTGGCGAGAAAGCCGAGATCGAGGCACGTGTTGCTCAGATCCGCACTCAGATCGAAGAAACTTCGTCGGACTACGACCGTGAGAAGCTGCAAGAGCGCGTTGCCAAACTGGCAGGCGGTGTTGCTGTTATCCGCGTCGGCGGCATGACCGAAGTTGAAGTGAAAGAGCGTAAGGACCGTGTCGACGATGCTCTGAACGCGACCCGCGCTGCCGTTCAGGAAGGCGTTGTTGTCGGCGGTGGTGTTGCTCTGGTTCAGGCCGGCAAAGCACTGGAAACTCTGGAAGGTGCAAACGCTGACCAGAACGCAGGTATCAACATCGTTCGTAAGGCAATCGAAGCGCCTTTGCGCCAGATCGCCGAGAACGCTGGTGTCGACGGTGCGGTTGTTGCTGGCAAAGTTCGCGAAAGCGACGACGCAGCATTCGGCTTCAACGCCCAGACCGAAGAATATGGCGACATGTTCTCGTTCGGTGTGATCGACCCGGCCAAAGTTGTCCGTACCGCTCTGGAAGATGCGGCATCGGTTGCTGGCCTGCTGGTCACCACCGAAGCAATGGTTGCCGACAAGCCCGCCAAAGAAGGCGCGGCACCTGCCGGCGGCATGCCCGACATGGGCGGCATGGGCGGCATGATGTAAGCTGCTTTAGCCTTAGTGCTTAATAGCGGGGTCGCCTTTGGGCGGCCCCGGTTTTGTTTGGAATGTCTGTTGTGCATTCGTATCATTGGCGCTGGTAGGCTCTGGTCCGAGGAGGGTCGGGATTGGCTCGGCAATCGGGAATGTGAGTGTGCAAATCCCTTTGAAACGGCTATGCGGTTGATATGCGACTGTTTCTTCTGACCGCTTTAACCATGTGCGCCTTCGCCGCGAATTCGATCCTGAACCGCCTTGCTATCGACAGCGGCGCAAGTGATCCGGCGAGATTTGCCATCATCCGAGTTTTGGCTGGTGCCTTGGTTTTAACTGTATTGGTGGCGCTTCGGGGCAGCTCGATCCCTGTTTTTAATCGTCGACGTGTTGTTGGGGCCGGGTCACTGTCGCTTTATATGATCGGGTTTTCAGTAGCGTATCTGACGCTTGATGCAGGGCTCGGTGCGCTGATCCTGTTTGGGGTTGTGCAAATTACCATGTTTGCGATTGGTGCTATGACCGGTTCTGCACCCACTTTGAGACAGATATTGGGTGCCAGTATTGCGCTTGGTGGGCTGGCTTTTGTTCTTTGGCCTGCTGGGACGGTTCAGGTCGACCCGACAGGAGCCGGCTTAATGACGGCTGCCGGGGTCGGGTGGGCCATATATTCCATCGCGGGCCGGTCCGAACCAGATGCATTGTCGGGAACTGCAGCAAATTTCATCATGGCGTTGCCCGTCACGGGATTTGCCCTGTTCCTGCTGGGAAGCAATTGGCAAGTGTCTCCGCTTGGCTATGGGCTGGCTGCGCTTTCCGGAGGCGTCACGTCCGGTCTCGGCTATGCGCTATGGTACCGTGTCGTGCCACAGCTTTCACCGGCGGTGGCCGCGATCGTGCAACTCAGCGTTCCAGTTATCGCAATTGCTGCCGGGGTCATCCTGTTAGCCGAGATGGCAAGTCTAAGGCTTCTACTCGGCGCCGGATTTGTACTCGGCGGCATCGCACTGGCGGTGCTGCGCCGGAACCGTGGCTAGGGGTTCCCTCGGCCTGGGTTAGGCCTTATCTGGCGTGTATGAAATTTCTTGCTGTTCTCCTCTTGTGCCTTATGCCTGCGGTGGCCAATGCGAAATGCGTGGTCCTTCTGCACGGCCTCGCGCGCACAGAGGCCTCGTTTACCGTCATGGAGCAGCTTTTTCATGCGCATGGTTACACTGTGGTTCGTCCCGGTTACCCTTCGACAGACCTACCAATACCAGACCTCGCCAACCAGACTTTACCAGCTGCGTTCGCCGCCTGCGGGGAGGATACGGTTAACGTTGTAGCGCATTCGATGGGGGGCATTCTGCTGCGCTATTGGTTGCAGGACAATGACCCCGAGAATCTGGGACGCGTTGTCATGCTCGGACCTCCTAATCAGGGCAGCCAACTGGTGGACGAGCTTGGCGCCTGGGAGGTTTTCGGCTTTCTGAATGGCCCTGCAGGGCTTGCGTTGGGAACCGGACCAGAGGGTATTCCACGCCGCCTGCCGCCCGTGGACTTCGATTTGGGGGTGATTGCAGGCGAGAACTCATTGAACCCAGTGTTCTCGTCTCTGATCGATGGTCCAGATGACGGCAAGGTATCGATCGAAACCACAAAGGTTGAGGGTATGGCTGATCACATCGTTTTGCCGGTGACGCATACGTTCATGATGAACAACCCACGGGTCATGGCGCAGACCCTGCATTTCATCGAATTCGGACAGTTCGATCCACAAATCACCTGGCTTGACGGGGTGATGGATATCATCGACCAGATCTGCCTTGGGGAAGATTGCTCGGAACCGGACTCGGAGCCCACTCAATGAACTCATTGGAACTGACATTGACCGGCGCGAATGTTCTGTTGCCCGGCGAAGGGGTGTCGCGTGCTGAACTGACGATCGCCGAAGGTACCATTCAATCCGATATGGCAGGGCGGCAGATTGATTTGTCAGGATACCTCATCCTGCCTGGCATCATTGATTTGCATGGCGACGGTTTTGAACGTCACATCGCGCCCCGGCGCGGTGCCATGAAGCAGATGGCAGAGGGCATTTTATCGGTTGAAGCGGAACTAGCCGCGAATGGAATAACCACAGCTGTTCTGGCGCAGTTCCACAGTTGGGAAGGCGGCGTGCGCGGGCCCGAGTTTGCTGGTCAGGTTTTTGACGCCATCGCTGCGGTTCGGGATGATGTTGTAACCCAACTGATCCCTCAACTGCGCTTCGAAACCCATATGCTGGACGACTATGACGGGCTGCCCGAACGCATCGCGGATTGGCAGGTGCCTTATGTGGTTCTGAATGATCATCTACCTCATGACCGGCTGGCTGAGGGGCGAAAACCACCCCGCTTGACAGGGCAGGCACTGAAGGCGGGACGGAATCCCGAAGTGCATTTTGAGATGCTGAAGGCAATGCACAACCGCAGCGCCGAGGTGCCAGCAGCACTGGACAGCCTTTGCACTGTCCTTGCGAACCGAGGAATTCGGCTCGGCAGCCATGATGATACAACGCCGCAGGATCGTGCTGAGTGGCGCGAGCGCGGGGTGATGATCTCGGAATTTCCGGAAACGCTGGAAGCCGCCGAATGTGCCCGGGCGGGCGGAGATCACATCATCCTCGGCTCACCCAATGTTGTGCGGGGCGGCTCACATAAGGGAAATGCCAGCGCGGTGGATCTGATCTCGATGGGTTTGTGTGATGCATTGGCATCGGATTACCACTACCCCAGCCCGCGCCGCGCTGCGCTGATGTTGGTAAAATCTGGCCTGCTGGATATTGCGGGCGCCTGGGCGCTTGTCTCGTCCGGTCCCGCGCGGGTTTTAGGCCTGAAGGATCGCGGAACGCTACAGCCCGAATATCGTGCTGATCTGGTGATACTCGATGCGACAACCCACAAAGTGGCTGCCACACTGTCAGGCGGGTGTGTCAGCTATATGTCCGGTAGTATCGCAACACGTTTCTTGAGCTGATCCCGGCTTCATCTGGCTAAAAATACCTCCGCCGGAGGCATCGCGCGTAAGCGCGATTACCTCATCGCGAAATCCGGTTGAAATGCCCCATCTTGCGGCCGGCCTTGACCTCGGCCTTGCCATAGAGATGCAGTGCTACGTCCCGTTCGCGTGAAAGCTCGGGTACGCGGTCCATGTCATGCCCGATCAAATTCTCCATCACGACGTCCGAGTGGCGCTGACCGTCGCCCAAAGGCCAACCGGCCACGGCGCGAATATGTTGTTCAAACTGATCCACGGCGCAGCCGTTCTGGGTCCAGTGACCCGAGTTATGAACGCGCGGCGCGATTTCATTCACGATCAATCCTTGTGGCGTCACAAACAATTCGACACCCATGACGCCGACATAATCCAGCGCGTTGAGAATGTTGGCGGCCAGCAATACCGCATCTGTCCGCTGCGCCGGAGACAGGCGTGCCGGTATTGTGGTCGTGTGCAATATGCCATCGCGATGGACATTCTCGCCCGGATCGAAACAGGCAACTTGCCCGTCCAGACCGCGTGCTGCGATGACCGAAACCTCGTGGCTGAAGTCCACAAACCCTTCCAGTATGGACGGCGCGCCCGCCATATCAGCCATTGCCGCCCCGGCATCTTCGGGTGCGCGCAGCCGGGCCTGACCTTTGCCGTCATAGCCGAAGCGTCGGGTTTTCAGGATAGCGGGGGTGCCAATGTCATCAATTGCGGCGCGCAGGCTGTCAAAATCGGAGATGTCTGCAAAGGGCGCGGTTTGCAGGCCTAAGCCTTGTAGAAATGTCTTTTCGGTCAAGCGGTCCTGACTGACCCGCAACGCCTCTCGACCCGGGTGAATGGGGCGGTGTGCCTCAAGCAGATCCAGCGCCTGGGTGGGGATGTTTTCAAACTCGTAGGTGATCACGTCGACCGACTCAGCAAAGGCCTTCAATGCGTCGGCGTCATCATAGGCTGCGGTCGTGACCTGATTTGCAACTTGACCGGCCGGAGGATTTGCGCCCGGCTCGAATATGTGGGACTTGAACCCCAACCGTGCAGCCGCGGTCGAGAGCATCCTGCCCAGTTGACCGCCCCCCAATATCCCGATTGTCGCACCGGGCGCAAGCATATCTGACATCGTCATGTCTCCAATCTCTTGCCAATGGCACTCAGTGCAGCACGCAAGGCATCATGCGCGCCCTCGGATTGCAAAATATCCGTCATCTGAAGGCTCAGTGTGCCCTCGGTCGCAAGCGCGTCACGCTCGGCTGCCAGTTGGCCCGCATGCTCTTTGTGCATTGATGTCAGAAACCCTGACACAAGCTGCGTGGTGTAGAATTCGGCCCGGTCTTTGTCACCGGTCTGATCAGCCAACCAGTCGGTGCCTGTTGCCATAAGGTCCAGGATACCTGGCACCATGGCGCAGATGGCAAAGTGGGCGTTCAACGCGGCCTCACTGGCAACTTTGACCACAGGATTTTCGGGCTCGAACAAATCTGCCAAGAGGCGATCGTTGCCGTAAGCGGCCAACGGGCAACCTCCTGTCTGAAGGAAACCCAGCGGAATCGTTTGCACAAAATCCGATGCCGGCGCGCACAGGCCGGATAGCTGCTCCTCAGAGACGGCGGCCATCACCGAAACAATCTTCTGATCTGCGCGAAAGCTTAGCGGGGCCAGAACGTCCTCGGCCACATGGGGGCGCAGGCAGAGAAACACGATCTCGGACGCATCAATCACGTCTTGCGGAGTGCCAACTTGGACCCCAAGTTCGGCCTGCAGGGCCGAGGATACCTGGGCATTGCGTTCTGTGACGTGAAGATCATGACCTTTTGCAGCCATCAGCCGCGCGATTGGCGCAGCGATGTGGCCTGTGCCGATGAAACCGATACGGCTCATTGCTGAGGTTCTTCCGGGATCGAAGCAGAGAGGGCCTCGCGCCAGGCGTCCAGCCGTTCCGCAAGCGCGGCATCCTGCAGCGCCAGAATGCCCGCGGCCATCAGGCCCGCATTGGCCCCGCCGGCCGAACCGATAGCCATGGTCGCAACCGGAAAACCTTTGGGCATCTGCACAATGGAATAGAGCGAATCTACGCCCGACAACGCGCGGGTTTGCACCGGAACGCCAATCACGGGCACACGTGTTTTCGACGCCATCATTCCGGGCAAATGCGCCGCGCCACCCGCGCCCGCGATAATGACCTGCAAGCCGCGCGACACGGCGGTTTTACCATAATCCCAGAGGCGATCCGGCGTGCGGTGGGCCGAGACGATCCGCGCCTCATAAGCGATGCCCAGCTCATCCAGAATATCGGCGGCCTCTTTCATCGTAGGCCAGTCCGACTGGCTGCCCATGATGATCCCTACTTTCACATCGCTCATCCGCTTACGCCCCTGCCATCGGAAAGAGCGCGCACTATAGCCAAATCCGCATATGTGGCAATGCGGTACGCGCGTCTCAGGCGATGATATCGGGGGTCAATCTGTCTTCGATCAGACGGATGATGTCTTTCAGGCGCAGTTTCTGCTTTTTTAGCCGCTTGATCGTCAATTGGTCCGAGGTCCCCTTGGCCTGCAAGGCCTCGATCGCTTCGTCCAAATCACGGTGCTGGCGTCGAAAGACCTCTAATTCCACCCGCAGGACTTCATCGGTTTTCATCGAAAGATCGGTGGGTGCGTTCATGGACGACTCAGTGTTTCAAGTGGTGCTTCTAACACAAGATAGTGTGTCAGGGTTTATCCGGCCAGACCTTGTGGACATCCCTGTATCTTCCCATATTCTATATCACGCGGTTGCCGACATCGGGACCGCAGAATACGTCGCTTTGACAATGAAGGACGAAAATACGTGTCGAAACTTACCTTAGGCTCATACCCGCATCTTTTGGGGTTCGAGCAGTTGGAACGCCTTCTGGAACGGTCTGCAAAGGCCGGAAATGAAGGATACCCGCCCTATAATATCGAGCAGACCTCGGATTTTTCCTATCGCATCACCTTGGCAGTGGCCGGGTTCGCGGAAGAGGACCTGTCGATTACCATCGAGGATCGCCAGTTGGTGATCCGGGGCCGTCAGCGCGACGACAGCGAGGGGCGCATATTCCTGCACCGTGGCATCGCGGCGCGTCAATTCCAGCGCATGTTTGTGCTGGCTGACGGGGTCGAGGTGGGCGAGGCGATCATGGAAAACGGTCTGCTGCATGTGGACCTGACCCGCGCCGTGCCTGAAACCGTGGTTCAGACAATCAACATCAAGAAGGGGTAAGAGCAATGAATACACCGATTGAGATCAACGCCGAAGGCAATCGGATTGTCTATGTAAAGGCCGTTGATGTGGCAGACCTTCCGCAGGATCTGCGCGAGCAGGCAGGCGATCTGGATCAGCTGTATGCTGTCCACGATTCCGATGGGCAGCAACTGGCATTGGTGGCCGATCGCAAGCTGGCCTTTGTACTGGCACGCGAACATGACCTGTCCCCGGTGGCCGTTCACTAGGCCAGCAAACATTCCGCCGAATTGACGTGACATTTTCTGCCTCAGCGGTGATCGTGCCGCTGAATGAAACGCAGGAGTGCGCGATGAGCTGGTATGATTTCGATTGGGTGGATGCGTTCAGCGATCAGGCCTTTGGTGGCAACGGCTGCGCAGTTGTGCATGAGGGTGCAAGGCTGTCGGACGCGGTTTGCATGGCATATGTGCGCGAGACTTCTCTTGTTGAATGCACTTTTACCGGGCCATCCGATATCGCTGATATCCGGGTCCGGTACTTCCTGGCCAGCCGGGAAATCCCATTTGCCGGGCACCCGACCATAGCAACCGTTGCAGCGATGCGATCACGGGGGTTGTTTCAGGGTGATGCTCTGACGCTTGAGACCGGAGCAGGGATTGTATCGATCAAACTGAAAGGTGATGACATCGAAATGACGCAGGTCGCCCCGCAATTCGGCGATCATGTGCCCGCAGATCTGGTTGCCGCCGCCATCAGCCTGCCGGAAGAGGTGGTAATTTCTCCACCGCAGTTCGTTTCAACCGGTCTGCCCTTTTGCATTACGGTCCTGCGCGATCACGAGGCGCTGCGCGCTGCCAAGCTGGATGTTGCTTTGCTCAGTCATATTACCGAAAAGGCCGGTTTCTCGGGGTCGGACATGGCTGAACCGTTTCTTGTAGCACTGAAAGGCGCAACGACTACGGGCGACACATTCTCGCGCCTGATGATGGCGCCCCCCAGCCCGCCCGAGGACCCGTTCACCGGATCGGCCACCGGTGCGATGGCGGCCTATCTCTGGAAACACGGACTGATGGACAAAGAGACATTCATCGCCGAACAGGGCCATGACATGGGCCGCCCCGGTCAGGCGACCGTGACACGCGTTGGACCTTCGGATGCGATGACGGGGATCAAAGTTGCCGGGCGCGGCCATGTCCTGATGCGCGGGCAGGTGAATTTGCCCGACTGAACCAGACCCGCACCTGCGAAAAAGGCCCTCAGAAATCTGAGGGCCTTTGATGTATTTTTTCGTCTTAAGTGATCAGGATGCTGCAATCAGCCCCATGCTTTCCAGCTTAAGCAGAACCTGATGTGCGCAGTTGTCAACCTCGACATTCTCGGTCTCGACGCGCAGCTCTGGGTCTTCAGGGGCGTCGTAAGGGTCGGAAATCCCCGTGAACTCTTTGATCTTGCCCTCACGTGCCAGTTTGTACAGACCCTTGCGGTCTCGGCGCTCGCATTCTTCAATGCTGGTCGCGACATGCACCTCGCAAAATGCACCGAATTGTTCGATTTCTTCACGCACAGCACGACGGGTAGTTGCGTAAGGCGCGATAGGAGCACAGATGGCAATACCGCCGTTCTTGGTTATCTCAGACGCGACATAACCGATGCGGCGGATGTTCAGATCGCGATGTTCCTTCGAAAAGCCCAGTTCAGAAGACAGGTTCTTACGCACGATATCCCCGTCCAGCAAGGTAACCGGACGATCCCCGGTCTCCATCAGCTTGACCATCAAGGCGTTGGCAATGGTGGATTTGCCCGAGCCTGAAAAACCGGTGAAAAATACGGTGAATCCCTGTTGCGAGCGCGGCGGGAAGCGGTTGCGCAGTTCCTGAACAACTTCGGGGAACGAAAACCAATCCGGAATCTCCAGCCCTTCGCGCAGACGGCGGCGCAGTTCAGTTCCCGAGATGTTGAGGATCGTGACGTTGTCCTTGTCCAGGATCTCGTCATTCGGCTCGTATTGCGCGCGTTCCTGCACGTAGACCATATGTTTGAAATCGACCATCTCGACGCCGATTTCGTCCTGATATTTTCGGAACAAGTCTTGCGCATCATAGGGGCCGTAGAAATCCTCACCGGCAGAGTTTTTGCCCGGACCTGCGTGGTCACGACCGACGATGAAATGGGTGCAGCCGTGGTTTGCGCGGATCAACCCGTGCCAGACTGCCTCGCGCGGGCCAGCCATGCGCATCGCAAGGTTCAACAGCGACATCGACGTAGTCGAGGCCGGATATTTATCCAACACGGCTTCGTAGCAACGCACGCGGGTAAAATGATCCACATCGCCCGGTTTGGTCATGCCAACCACGGGATGGATCAGCAAGTTGGCCTGTGCTTCTTTTGCGGCACGGAAGGTCAATTCCTGATGCGCGCGATGCAAAGGATTGCGGGTCTGGAATGCCACGATACGGCGCCAGCCCACTTTGCGGAAATAGGCGCGCAACTCGTTCGGCGTGTCGCGGCGGGCTTTGAAATCGTAATGCACGGGCTGCTGGATGCCAGTGACCGGGCCGCCCAGATAAACTTTGCCCGCTACATTGTGCAGGTAATTCACAGCCGGGTGCGCATCATCATCAGCACCAAAGACCTTTTCCGCCTCACGCGCCTTGTCTGGTGTCCAGCGGTCGGTCACGGTCATGGTGCCGAGGATCACGCCTTCCTGATCGCGCAGGGCAATGTCCTGCCCCAGCTCGATCGATGCGGCAAAATCCTCGTCAACATCCAAGGTGATCGGCATTGGCCAAAGTGTTCCATCGGCGAGGCGCATGTTTTCGACCACGTTGTCATAGTCCGCTTCGCTCAGGAAACCTTTGAGCGGATTGAACCCGCCGTTCATAAGCAGTTCCAGATCGCAAATCTGCCGGGGCTTAAGATCCCAGCTGGTCAGATCAGCGGCTTCTATCTTCAGTTTCTGCGCAGACTCGTAGGAAACATACAGTTCAGAGATAGGGGCCAGATTGCTTAACATCGTCATCGGAAAACTCTTATCGCAGTTCTGTTTGCATTTGTTTCAAGGGTGTTTGCAGGGCATGTGCCTCGGCCTGAGGGTGAAGTCCATAGACTTGCAAAAACTAAGGATGAAATGCGTGGTTTTTTCTCGAAATGGAACGGTTTTCTGTTTTTTGTTTCATGTTATTGAAAAAATCCCGCCGCTCAGGCTCATTAGGCGCATTCTCAGGCAATCTGTTCCAGCGGTGAGGTTTGCGACTCAAGGTCGGCTGCGTGCCTGACGGGCAGGGCAGGGACGGGTTCAGAGACACCGCGCAGGCTGAATTCCCGCAGATCGCGGGGATCACATTGTAACCCAGCCGCGTCCAAAACCTTGTCCGATACAAGGAGCTCAACCCCCAGTGCTTTGGTTTCAGCCTCCAAACGGCTGGCAACATTTACAGCGTCTCCGATGATCGTGCGTGGCGCGTGTTTAGCCGCTCCGATTTCGCCCAGCACAAGATCACCAAGATGTAGACCCATACCAATGCGCACAGGTTGGCTGCCTTCTGCTTGGAGCTGCTGGTTGAAACGCTCCAATGCGTGTCCGATCCCAGCCGCCGCCCTCAGACCGGCACTTGCCGAACTTGCGGCGTTGGCTGTTTCGAACATCGCCAGCAACCCATCGCCCATGTATTTGTCGACAACCCCGCCTTGTGCCGTGATTGCTGGGACAATTGCGTCAAAGAAACGATTCAACAGAAAAACGATATCATACGGCAATTGCCCCGTTGTGCGGGCGGTGAACCCGCGCATGTCCAGAAACAGAACCGCCAGCTGCCGTTCTTGCCCCTGGCTCGCATGCGCACGATCACGCGCGCCGTCGGGGCGGAAAACACGAAATACAGTGAGCGGGTCGGACGGCCGCATCTGGCAGGCCAGGCGGGTCCCCTCTGGCGCGCTGATCGCTTTCAGGCTGCGGGCTTCAACTTCGGTTGGTGGGTGCAACTGATCGGCGCCATCTTCAACCACAACGCGACAGGTCGTGCAGCGCCCCTTGCCGCCACACAGCGCGGTATGTGGGATGCCGTTTGCGCGCGACATCTCCAAAAGGGTCATGCCTTTCTCCGAAACAACTTCTGGACCGTTGACATAGCGCACCCGCACCGAATGCCGCCGCCGCCAAAGCTTGCGCCCGAGATAGACCAAGCCTGTTAGTGCAAGCGCGGCCCAGAATACCCACTGCGCATAGTCTGTGACGGAAAACAAAGACTGAAACTCTTCTTGCGAAGGCCAGTTATAGTATTCGACATACTGTTCTCGTAGATCGGGGTCGGCAAAATCGGCCCAGATACGCCGCCCCTCGGTCAGAAGGCCTGCGAAGGCGAAGCCCGGTACAAAGACGGCGAGACCGATCAGATATGGAACCATCGCGCGCCACCATGTGGTCAACCGTAACCACATGTGTAGCCCAATACATCCGTGGACCCACACCAGCAGAAGTAATAGGCTTTGGAACCAGATCGCGGTGCTGGGCCACATCAGAATGATGATGTAACCCATTTCATCATTCACCCCAAAAATCTCATGCGCGTATCGGGTCTGAACCAAATGTGAGATAAGCTGCAGCGGGATCAACAGGCCAAGAATAACCTGAAGCGCGACGCTGAAAGGCATTCTGAGCGTCCGGCGCTGCGCGAGTGAGATAAGCGCCAGTCCCATGTGCATCAGCAATGCGCCATATATCACGACGCTGCCGATCTCATTACGGCTGACAGCTTTACGTCCGCCCTGCATCCCGTGCAGCAAATCAGTGTGAAACAGACCAAGGCCGATATTGATGAAATGAAAGAACGCAAAGACAAACAGCACGAGGCCGCTTGCGATTCTGAGCCGGCTCATCCATCCGCCGCGCCAAAGAACGTTTTCCAAAAGCTCACCTGTTCTTCGCGTTACTATGGTTGATCCTGATACGGTGCCGGGTGCCGGTCAAGATAGGCGCGGTCACCTTTCGGGGAACCAGTCGCAGGGGGCACCTGCGGTTTGTATCATCTGGTGTTCTGCGTTGAACAACACCAAATGGCTCAGTTTAGGACGCGAGCGCGAACTGTATAGCAGTCCATCCGCGCCGTATGTGCGGGCCTTGTCCGAAAATCGCCATGTTGGAGAGGGTATGCCGGTTGCCCGCATGTCTTGCCAGACGATCGAGGCAGAAGGTTGCCCCCGCAAATCCAATACTTGCGCCTTGGATATTTTCAAGCGATGGATCGTCCGTGGAGGGTCGCACTGCGAGACATAGCGCCGAATGGCGATCCCGGCCCCTTCAGCGCTAAGCGACGCATAAAGCGCGAATTGGCCAGAATGATGAAACCGTCCTTCGGGGGCACGGGCCGATGAAAGCGGGTCACCCGATTGGGTGCGGAGCAGAATTCTCCAGACGAGGCCGGAGAATTCTGTAATCATCTTAGTCGTTCTCCGCCAAGAATCGTTCTGCATCCAGCGCGGCCATGCAGCCCATACCGGCGCTTGTCACAGCCTGACGGTATACGTGGTCGGTCAGGTCTCCGGCAGCAAAAACTCCCGGAACCGAAGTTTGCGTCGTGCCCGGCTTGGTCACGACGTAGCCACCCATGTGGGTTTCCAGCGTATCTTTGACCAGCTCATTTGCCGGAGCGTGGCCGATAGCGACAAATACGCCTTTGCACGGAATCTCCGTGATTTCGCCGGTCTTTACATTCTTGACCTTGACGCCTTCCACACCCAGTGGGGCATCGGTTCCGATCACCTCATCCAGTTCGTGAAACCAAAGCGGCTCGATCTTTTCGTTCTTGAACAGCCGATCCTGAAGGATCTTTTCAGCTCGCAACTCATCGCGGCGGTGGATCAGAGTGACTTTGCTTGCGAAGTTGGTCAGGAACAGCGCTTCTTCTACGGCAGTATTTCCGCCGCCGATCACAACGATTTCCTGACCGCGATAGAAGAAGCCGTCACAGGTGGCACAGGCTGATACGCCAAACCCTTTAAATTTCTCTTCCGAGGGAATGCCTAACCACTTGGCTCGTGCGCCCGTTGCCAGAATCACCGCGTCAGCGGTGTAGACGGTGCCACTGTCGCCTTTGGCTGTGAAGGGACGCTCGCTTAGATCGAGATCGCTGATGATATCGCCGATCACTTCGCATCCCATTGCCTTGGCGTGGTCCTGCATCCGAACCATCAGGTCTGGACCCTGAACCTCGGTGTCACCCGGCCAGTTTTCCACCTCGGTTGTGGTGGTCAGCTGCCCACCGGGTTCGATACCCTGCACCAGGATCGGTTCCAACATGGCCCGGCTTGCATAAACGCCCGCGGTGTATCCTGCAGGTCCCGACCCGATGATCAGAACCTTGGTGTGTCGTGTTTCGGCCATGGTATCCTCACTCAAACTGCCTCGGCGGACATGTTGTCCGGTGCGGATCGATATAGCGACCGCAGGGCAGGGCTTAAAGCCCCTTCATATTGCAGGTCCGTGATGTGCCTAATGATTGGCTTTGCGGCCAATTATGTATCTGAAATAACGAAAATTGCGTGGCTGTGAAATATTATTGCGCCTCCCGGGGCTGCTGATATAACAACTGAAAAACTCAGGAGCATTCGATGGTCACGACCCGGTTGGATGAAATCGACCGCAAAATTCTTGCGGAACTGCAGGCCGATGGCCGTATGACCAATGTTGAGCTTGCCAAGCGCGTAGGAATATCCGCTCCTCCTTGCCTGCGACGGGTGCGGACGCTGGAAGATTCGGGGTACATTCGCGGCTATCATGCCGAGGTGAACGCCCGCGAGCTTGGGTTTGAAGTGCAGGTCTTTGCCATGGTCGGACTTGAAAGTCAGGCCGAATCCGAACTCAGCGCCTTTGAAGACCGGTGTCGGGAATGGCCATTGGTTCGCGAATGCCACATGCTGAATGGCGAGGTTGATTTCATCCTGAAATGTGTCGCACCGGATCTCAGCAGTTTTCAGCAATTTCTGACAGGCGAGTTGCTGACCACGCCAAACGTGGCCAGCGTCAAGACTTCGCTTGTTATCCGAGGCGCAAAAGACGAGCCAGGCGTACCATTTGACGTACTGGAAGACCGGATGAACCGGACGGCCTGAACCTACCTCTTGTTTGATCCACAGGACAGGGTGGCAGCATCGCTGCCAGTGCAAGGGTTAAAACCCAACTCAGTAAAATCTGCATGATGCCCCACGCTTGCAGTAATAGTTAACCAGTTCACGCTGTCATAGCGTCAATTTCACCATCTCCGGCTCTTGGCAAGAGCAACGGCCCAAAATCATTCAACGATTCGATATGTGAGAATAGATTCAAATAGATCGAACGCAAAGAGTGACTGATCATTCGAACTGCGTTGATGCCCGGATGATAGGTCTCGAATTGCAGGCCATCGACCCGAATCACGGAATGTCGGGCGACACAGATATGAAACAGCTCGACCGGAGTCGGTGGCAGCGTTTCAATGATACCCATTCCATCCTGAAACTCACTGACGGGTGTCAGCATGGGCTGCCCGCCGTTCAAATGACGCATATGCGTAGGCGTACCCAGCAGACGTGCGGCGGGGCCCGTGATAACGCCCGACATCGGTTTTTGCATCCCGAACGTGTCGGCCATGATCCGCGTCAGTGGCCGGGTTCGCCCGCGCGTATCCTCGCGTCCGGGTATCAGCGTGACAGACCCTTTCCAAAGCACGGTTTCCGATGATCCGTCCTGAGTGAGGACATCATCACCCGGCAGCAGATCTTCGATCGCCATCTGGCCTTGCGGCGTCTCGACCAACGATCCGCGCGTGAACGCACAAAATGCATCTTCAAACATCGGCAAAGCTGGCGCGATATGGCGTGTCTGTGAAATATCCCCGTTTTTCAGCAGACTGCACACTTCATAGCGTCGAAGCTGTGCTTTTTGTTTTGTCGCGGGACGAGGCGCATCGCGCAATAGCGCTGACGTCTCGACCGCGTTTCTGGCAGCGCGGGCCAGAGAATTTGGAATAGTCATGGTATTCCGTCCCCTCTAAATTCCGTCCGACGGCTTGAACCCCCGTGCAATATCGCCGGACGACCTTGTTCTTTGTCTGTAATCAGATGGGTAAACACAGGCCGGTCGCCGCGAATGCACAGCGCCGCATCAGAAAACACCAGTGTTTTGGTCAAGTTCTTGACCCCCCAGACAAACTCGTAAACCGCAGGCTGCAATTGCCTGCACACACACGCTCCGAACCCTGGTCGCAGTCCTGATTGCGACCCCACACACCGGACCGGAGCTTCATCCGGTATGCGTTTGCCCTCTGAGACCGGCAGCTGGTCTCTTGGGGTTGCTGTGTCAGCGTCGCGCCGCCAGACGGCGTGCAACTCTGACTGAGTGACTTGAAACCCGCTTCCAGGGCATTTCTGGTTCTTGATCCCTGACAGCCGCAAAAACGGCGCTGAGAAAGCGTGATTTCGATTTCATATCCATTGTCCTGCTTCGATAGGGCGGTCGCCCTGTTCCCGTTTATGAAGCCAATGTGACGCTGATTTGCGGCGCCTATAAGGCTGATCCGGGTTGAATTGAGGACAAATTGAAGGTTTCAGGTACCTCTTAGTTGCTTCCGCCCATGCCATGACGACCCCACTTGGGGTAACCGTCTGTGCATTGGCGAAAATTTGAGACGATTCTGACTCTGATAAACACAAGAAATGTGGCAGAAACTGGGCAAAGCTGCCTTAATCTGGGCCAGATTTACAACCTGATAGCGGAAATCAATCTGCCGTAGTCGGCCTCTTTGGCATGGGTCGATCGCCGGTATGAATAAAACCTGTCGGGGTCGGAATAAGTGCAGTGACGGACCCACTCGGCCTGGCCGATACCAGCTTCGCGCAGACGATGCAGGCCAAAGGCGGGCAGGTCGAAATGCATCCGGTCACCTTTGCCATTTGCAAAAAAACGCGCGTTCTCTGGCGTGTCAGCAAGGAAGTCGTCCAGAAACTCTGAGCCGACCTCGTAAGCGCGTTGTGAAATCGTGGGGCCGATTACGGCAACTGTGTTATCCCGGCTGGCTCCCAGCGCTTCCATCGCGTCCAGTGTTGATTCCAGCACACCATCCAACGCGCCGCGCCAACCGGCATGTGCGGCCCCGATCACATTTGCGTCAGGATCCGCGAACAGCACTGGCTGACAATCAGCGGTTAAGATTGTAAGCGCCAAACCCGGCGTTGATGTGACAACCGCGTCAGCTTTGGGTTTGTCACCAGTCATCGGACCATCGACTGCAATCACGGTCGGCGAATGCACTTGATGCACACCGATCATCGCCTCAGGTGCCACTTCCATCGCGTCGGCGACGCGCCGACGGTTCAAAGCTACGGCCTCAGTCAAATCTGTCGACCCGGTTCCGCAGTTGAGTCCTTCGAAGATACCAGAAGATGCGCCACCGCGGCGGCTGAAGAACCCGTGTCGTACGGGGGACAGCATGTCTGAGGTAATGATTTCCAGTGTCATGGTTCCAGTCCCGGTGGCGGCGTGGCGTTTGGCGGATAAAGGCCCAGTACTTTGAACAGGTTTCCCATTTCGTCGGGATGCGTCAACCGTCGATGTGCAGTGACCAGCGTCTCAAGCTGTGACCCGCTGAGAGGGGCGGCAAGCGATTGCGCGCGCGCAGTGATCCCGAGCCGTTCAAGAAACACCCCCTGCGGGGTCAGTTTTGTATATGCGCAGCCCGAAGCATGAGACGCCTTCGCCAAGACCTCAAAGTCGACATGTGTGGTCAGATCCGCCTGACCGGGCTGATCCAGGGGATCGACACGTTCATGCGCTTGCAACGCCTGCAATGTGTCGCCAAGCGAGCGCCAGTCACCATAATCGATGATCAGCGCGGCTCCGCCGTTACGAGCGATCTGCCCGGCAACAGAGTACATAATGGAACTGGCAGTAGCGCACAGTTCTACCAGATCTCCGTCCTGCGTATCCTCGACACGTTCGCTGAGCGCAGCTTGTGCCGATTGCGCACCAAGACCGAACGCAAGCGATGCACCATTTTTGCCAACTAACCTCTCGCGCCAACCTTCGCCTTCGCGCAGGAACTGGCGGATGGGCAGGGCATCAAAGAACTCGTTTGCCACCAGAAACAGAGGAAGATCTTCAAAATCAGAAATTGCCTCGATCCACTGAGGTTCATAGCCTTGCAGTGCCTTGGCTTGTACGTCGCGCAAAACAGGTGAAGCTTCGAGCAACGCGATCTCGGCCGCTTTGTGAAAGCCCGGCACCCTCTGAGTGGCGCGCAGGATGTCTGCCATCAGGGTGCCACGACCAGGGCCAAGCTCGGCCAGAACAATCCGTTCAGGTTTGCCTTGCTCCAGCCAGGATTGCGCCAAACACAACCCGATAAGCTCCCCGAACATCTGACTGATTTCAGGCGCTGTAATGAAATCGCCCTGAGCGCCCAGCGGATCGCGGGTTGTGTAGTATCCATGTTCCGGATGCATCAGACACTCGGTCATGTAGTCAGCGATGGTCATAGGGCCATCATTCTGGATGCGCAGGAGCAGACGATCCTTCAGGTTCATGATCTGCGTTTTGCCCGAATTGCGAACCAAAGGCCAAGTGCAATCATTGGTAGCGACAAGAGTTGCCCCATCGTCAATCCATATCCGCCAACATGCCACGCCAGCCCTAGCGGATTACCGGGCGATACAAATTGCGCATCGGGTTGACGGAAGAATTCGACAAAAAACCGCGATGCGCCGTAGCCAGCCAGAAATACGCCCATAACCAGACCTGGTTTTCGAAACGCGCCACGCCGGTAGGCCAGCCATATCAGAATCGCCACGAGGACCAGACCCTCGAGTGCTGCCTCATACAGTTGCGAAGGGTGGCGAGCGCACATCCCGGCAACAACGCCGGGACAATCCTGGGCCGCAGTTCCGGGAAAGATCACCGCCCATGGCAATTCGCTGGGTCGACCCCAAAGCTCGGCATTAGTGAAATTCGCCAATCGTCCCAGCAACAACCCGGGCGGCACTGTGTAGGCAACCAGATCACCCAGCGAAAGAATCGGTATAGCGTGGCGCCTGCCGAACAGATACGTGGCGATCACCACGCCCAACAGGCCGCCATGGAATGCCATGCCACCCTGCCAAACCATCAGAATTTCCAGTGGATAAGCAAAATAATATGCGGGTTGATAGAAAAGGACGAACCCCAATCGACCACCAAGAATTACACCCAGTATGATCCAGGTGACCAAATCCTCAAGCTGATCGGGTTGCATCGGTGGTGTGTCATCAGCCCAAAGCACAGGCCGCCTAAGCGCCATCAGCGCCATGCGCCAAGCAATCAGGATGCCAACGATATAGGCCAGCGCATACCACCTGAGCGCAAACTCCATCCCGAACAGAGAGATCGAGAAAATTTCGGGTGACAGATCGGGGAAATTCAAAACAGCCTGCATGTGCGTCTCATTGCCCGGGGTTTGCGTGGCAAGTCAACCTTGAGCCCGGGCCAATCTTTACCCATATAGAGAGCAATCGCGAAATCGGAGAAAGCCCATGCAAACCCGTAACAAGATTCTGGACGATATGTCTCAACTGATGACCAATGCCATGGGTGTGGCGCAGGGTGCACGGGAAGAGGCCGAGAATGCGATGAAATCCATGATGGACCGCTGGCTGGCCGACCGGGATTTCGTAACCCGTGAAGAATTCGATGCCGTGCGTGCCATGGCGCAGAAAGCGCGCGAAGAAAACGCCGCCCTTGAACAGCGGATTGCCGCGCTCGAGGCAAAGCTGGACAAGTAACGTCCGCAGGAATCTAGAATTTTGGGTAAAAGCATCCGCCGCGCAATCCGAGCCAGGATTGTGCGGTGATGTGTATTCTGCCGCTCTGCAGAATTTTATCAAGACAAAGCTGCATCCAATGCCAATATTTTGATCGGCGTTGCCAACTGTCCACAACTTATTGCTGTTATCCCCAATAAATAGGGTTGCCAGAGCTGTGCTCACATCGCACCATATTTAGTACAGGCAGACTGGGGAAGCCCGGCTTGTAGAGCAGGCAACTAGCGCTGGGGCGCTGCCAGCCCCAAATTGCTAGAGATTAGTGAGGTGGCATTATGGCCCTTTCCGAGCAGTATCTCGAAGAAGACCTTCATCCGATCGACATTGTTGAACATCTTGCAGAACATCACGACTGGGATTTTGACCGGATCGGGGATGATCAGATTGCCATGGCTGTCGAAGGACAGTGGCGCACATATTCGATAACTTTGGCCTGGTCGAATTACGATGAAACGCTCCGTATGGTGTGTTCCTTTGAGATGGAGCCTCCGGCCGAGCGCGAAACCGAGCTTTATGAACTACTGAACAAGATGAATGATCAGTGTTGGGCCGGGGCGTTTACCTACTGGGCAAATCAGAAATTGATGGTCTATCGCTATGGCTTGGTACTGGCCGGTGGTCAGACGGCCAGCCCGGAACAGATCGATACCATGATCACCGCAGCGGTACTGAGCGCCGAGCGCTACTATCCCGCGATCCAACTGGTGACCTGGGGTAACCGTGACCCCGAAGAGGCGATGCAAGTCGCCATTGCAGAGGCCTACGGCCGCGCGTAAAGCTTTGCCCCGAACCATAGGGGAGGGGCAATCATGGATATCTCGCGAGTTGCAGAACAGGGGCTTGTGCTTCTGGGATGCGGCAAGATGGGCTCAGCGATGCTTGCAGGCTGGTTGGAACATGGCCTTCCTGCCGCATCGGTCTGGGTGATTGATCCCTATCCTTCGGATTGGCTGAAGGCGCAGGGCGTCAACATCAATACACCTCTCCCCGAAGCGCCCGCAGTTGTTCTTGTGGCCGTCAAACCACAGATGATGGGCGAAGCCCTGCCATCCATTCAAGCGCTGGGCAATGGTGACAGTCTTTTCATATCGGTCGCAGCGGGTACATCGCTGACCACGTTCGAGAACGTTATTGGGGCAGATACGCCGATCATCCGTGCGATGCCAAACACGCCTGCGGCGGTTCGGCAGGGGATCACAGCGCTGATTGGGAATGCCAACACCTCGGACGCGGATATCCTATTGGCTGAAGACCTGCTTTCGGCGATTGGTGAGACGGTTCGATTGGATGACGAGACGCAAATGGACGCCGTCACCGGAGTCAGCGGTTCGGGCCCCGCCTATGTATTCCACCTGATCGAAACACTGGCGCAAGCTGGCGAAGCGCACGGCCTTCCGCCGGAACTGGCGATTAAGCTGGCCAAATCAACCGTCGCTGGGGCAGGGGCGTTGGCAATGGCCGCTGACGAACACCCGTCACAATTGCGAGTTAATGTCACCTCTCCCAACGGCACCACTCAGGCCGCACTGGAGGTGTTGATGCATGAAGAAGAAGGTTTCCCGGACCTGTTGCATCGTGCCGTCAAAGCTGCAACCGACCGATCCAAGGAGCTGTCTCGTGAGTGAGATCACATTCGATGAATTTCTCAAAGTCGACATTCGTGTAGGTGAGGTGATACGCGCCGAGCCGTACCCTGAGGCCCGCAAGCCCGCGATCAAGCTGTGGGTCGATTTTGGCGATGAGATCGGTGAGCGCAAAACTTCAGCCCAGATCACCGCGCACTACGATCCGGCGACGCTGGTGGGCAAGCAGGTGATGGCCGTGGTCAACTTTCCCCCGCGCCAAATCGGTAAATTCATGTCCGAGGTTTTGGTGTTGGGTCTTCCCGACGAAAACGGTGAGATCGTGTTGATAGGCCCCGATAGCGCTGTGCCCATCGGTGGAAGGATGCATTGATGAAACTGCTGATTGCCCGACCGATGACTTCGGATGTGCAAGTGCGCGCCCGTGCCGAATTCGATGTGGAAATCCGCAGTGAAACCACGCCTCTGACGCATGAAGAAATGTTGCGGGCGCTGACTGAATTTGACGTCGTGGTCCCAACGTTGGGCGATCAGTTCGTGGCAGAGATCTTTGCTCAGGTGCCAGAGCCTCGCTGTAAACTGCTGGCAAATTTCGGAGTTGGTTACAATCATATCGACGTGGATGCCGCACATGCTGCCGGAGTCGCGGTTACCAACACGCCGGGTGCCGTCACCGATGCCACCGCCGATATTGCCATGACTCTGTTGCTGACGACGGCCCGCCGTGCAGGCGAGGGAGAACGGTTGGTCAGGTCAGGCCAGTGGCAGGGGTGGCATCCGACACAGATGCTGGGCCACCACGTGACCGGCAAAAAGGTGGGCATCGTTGGAATGGGCCGCATAGGACAGGCTATTGCTCGGAGGTGTCATTTCGGATTTGAAATGGCCGTCGCCTATCAATCACGCAGTCCAAAACAGCTGGACTTCCAAGCAGAGTACATCCCTGAACTCAATGCATTGGCTGCGGCAGTGGATTTTCTTGTCATAGCCGTCCCCGGAGGAGTTAAAACACGACACTTGGTCAACGCGCAGATTTTGGCTTCGATGAAGCCCTCTGGCATTGTGATAAACATTGCGCGCGGTGAAGTTGTGGACGAAGCCGCCTTAATCCAAGCGCTTCATGCGGGTCGGATTGCTGGCGCTGGGCTGGATGTCTACGAGTTGGAGCCCAAGGTGCCGCAGGCCCTGTGTGACATGGAAAATGTGACTCTGCTGCCCCACCTCGGCACCGCGACCGAAGAGGTGCGCACCGATATGGGTCAAATGGCATTGGACAACGTCGCGGCGTTCGTGGCCGGGCGAGCGCTGCCCAACCCGGTTTAGGAACCCACCGCCTCGCGCCAGTGTTTGCGGCAGAGCGAGACATAAGTCTCGTTCCCGCCAATCTGGACCTGCGCACCTTCAGTGATGGCGTTTCCGTTTTCATCCTGACGAATCACCATCGTCGCCTTGCGCCCGCATTCGCAGATGGTGCGTACTTCGCGCATCTCATCGGCCAGAGCCAACAATGCTGCCGACCCGGGGAATAGTTTACCCTGAAAATCCACCCGCAACCCGTAGGTCAACACTGGGACCTTCAGATCATCTACGGCGCGCGCAAGTTGCCAGACCTGCTCTTCCGAAAGAAACTGGGCTTCATCAATGAATACGCAGGCGATGCCTCCTTGTGTCAGGCGGTTTTCGATCATGGCAAACACATTGTCGTCGGGACGAAACCTGTCCGCTCGTTCCGAGATTCCGATTCTTGATGCGATCCGCCCCTCACCGGCGCGTCCGTCAATGGCGGCTGTCATCAGGTAGGTATCCATGCCGCGTTCGCGATAGTTATGCGAGGCCTGTAGCAACACGGTCGATTTGCCCGCGTTCATAGTCGAATAGTTGAAATAGAGCTTTGCCATGCCGTGGGTCTAATTCGCATGTGCTGCCTGGGCAAGACGTCTCATGGGGGTAAATCGACGCCACCATCGCTACAGCTGAGGTTGAGCAAATGCTCTTGGGGATGGATTACCTCGCCTTCGCGACAGCGGCGTCTTCGGCCTACAAGTGGCCTATACAATGCAAGGCTAAAATCCTGCCCCGCATACACTCTTTACCGGCTCGAACAGCCGCCACTCACTCACAAAATCCCTGCATATCTGAGGGATAGTCAATTATTGCCATTTCAATTATGAATCGAATATGGGAAATTTCCCTACCCTTTCCCCCAGCATGGACAGGCAGAGGGGGCAGGGCGCAGGTAACAAGGGTAGCAAAATGGCAGATATCGGGGCCTATCTGAAAAAGCATACCGAAGCATTGGTTAAGGATGTCGGAATCGAAGCAGCGTGCGAGATCACCGGGAAATCCAAAGCCACGCTTGGCAGGTACTATTCAGACAACGCAGAACATTCTGACCGGTTCATGCCGGTGGATGCTGTTGCCCGGTTGGAAAACGCGGCTGCCTATCCGCACGTGACTGCGGCATTGGCGGATTTGAAGAATATCACGCTTTCTTACGATGGACGAAACTCGGACAGCCCACGTACGGGCGGGGTAAATTCCGATGTCATTGCGCTGAGCCAACGTTTTGCCATGCTGATGACGGAATACCAGTCGGCGATAGAAGATGGCATCATCACGGTGAACGAGGCGAAGCGGCTGCTGAAAGAAACCAGTATGCTGCAACAGGTTCTGATCGAAATGAAGCTGCATCTGGAAGAGGAAAGCGTCAGTTAAGGTGTCATGTCCCTGTACTGAATTGTTGTGAATGCGCAAAATAAAGGCGGCCCATGTGCCGCCTTTTTGTTTGTCTGCCGGGCAGATTAATATTCAGCGTTCATCATTGTTGGCGTTCTTGCCGCGCCCGGGGCTTGCCCCCTCTGGTCCGTTGCCGCCACCGTTATTGCCTTTGGCACCGCCTTTGCCTGGCTTGTCACCACCGTCGTGGCCACCTTTACCACCGCCTTTGCCGGGCTTGTCACCACCGCCGTGACCGCCTTTACCACCGCCTTTGCCGGGCTTTTCACCACCGCCGTGACCGCCTTTGCCGCCGCCTTTGCCGGGTTTGTCACCTCCGCCGTGGCCACCTTTGCCACCGCCCTTACCGCCGCCATCGCCAGGACTGCTTCCACCATCACCCGGATCACCGTTGCCGCCGGAACTCCCGTCGCTGTTGCCTGAGCTACCGCCGCCGTTGCCCGAGCTTCCGTTTTCACTCGAGCCAACGGAATTGGAGGATGGATCTCTGCTGCGCTCTTCACCGGCATTGGTGTTGGAAATCGACGCAGTGGGCAGATCGCTCAACAACTGAGTCAGACCGGGGCATTGCGCCGAAGTGTTCTGCAGGATCGAAGCAAAATCAGAACGATTTTGCAGATGTGATACAAACCCTCGCGTTACCTGCGAACAGCTGCAGAGCGTGTCAAAATCGCCTTCATTGGCGGCAACACGCGCGGTGTTGACTGTACAGGTTTGCGGTTCTGCGATTGCCGCGCCGGTCGCCATGACCCCAATGAAAGGTGCGGCGACCAAGGCGGCCAGTCCAACGCGAGTATTATTTCCCATAACAGCGGGCTCCCATAACTACATCACTCGGATGCACAGGGCATCCGGGTTTCGATGTGTCGGTCAGAGATGAAGGAGCGGTTGAGCCCGTCTGAATAATTCTTGAGAAAGCGGTTTGGTCTTGCAGCGATTCCAGCAGCGCAGATAAGGCGCGCGCTTATTGATACCGTTTGACGATCACAGAACCCACCGAATACCCGGCCCCGAACGAGCAAATCAGGCCCACATCGCCCGCATCCAGATCATCGGAATGCTTTGAGAAGGCGATAATCGACCCGGCGGATGAGGTATTGGCGTAGTCTTGCAGAATGTTGGGTTGCTCACCCGGTTCTGGCTCACGCCCCAGAACCTTCTTACCGATGAAGTCGTTCATCGTCTTGTTGGCCTGATGCAGCCAGAGGCGTTTTAGATCATCACTACTGATGCCCTCTGCCTCCATGTGGTCGCTGATATGTTTGCTGACCATGGGCAGGACCTCTTTGAACACCTTGCGACCATTCTGCATGAACTGCATGTCGCGGCGATCCACCAGACCATCGGGGCGCGAACGGCGGAGGAAGCCGTTGTTGTTGCGGATATTGTTGGAAAACGCAGTTGCGCACCGGGTCGATACTATCTCGAAATGTGGGCCTTGGGCGTCTTCGATCCGCTCGATCAGAGTAGCGGTCGCGACATCGCCAAATATGAAATGGCAATCCCGGTCGCGCCACTCAAGATGACCCGAGCAGATCTCGGGGTTGACGACCAGCGCCGCTCGGACCGAGCCCGAGCGCACCATATCCGCCGCCGCCTGAATGCCGAATGTGGCCGAGGAACAGGCCACGTTCATGTCAAACCCGAATCCGCTGATCCCCAATGCCTGCTGAATCTCGATGGCAATTGCAGGATAGGCACGTTCATGGTTCGAAGCGGCGCAGATCACCAAATCGACATCCTCGGCGCTGCGCCCCGCTTGTGCTAGCGCCTTAAGGCACGCATCCACCGCCATCTCGGTCATGATCCCAGGCTCGTCGTCGCTACGCTGGCGCAGCGCGGGATGCATGATCTCGGGATTCAAAACACCGGTCTTGTCCATCACATACCGGTTTTCGATGCCTGATGCCTTCAGGATGAACTCTTCCGAGGAATGCTGCATCGGTTCCATGTCGCCCGCTGCAATCGCATCCGCGTTTTCGACGTTCATCCGGTCGGCATAGGCATTGAACGCTTCCACCAGTTCTGCGTTGGTGATGATGTTTTCTGGTGTATAGACACCGGTCCCGGTGATGGCAGGAGTGTACATGGCTGGCCCTGAGTTCATGATCTGCACAAAATGCAGTCCCTATTAGTATTGATCAAGATGTGTTGACCCAAGGGAATGTATCGCCTCTCGCTTCATAACTTGAATAGTTCAAAATTCGAAGTATATTTCGCCGCGACTCGCACGGAAAAGATTCATGTCAGACGATATCAGCATGCGGTTAGGACGCCTCAGCCCTGAGATTCAGGCGATGATGGGGGTCTACGCGCTTTATTGGAAACTGGAAGAGAGCTTTGACAGCATCGAAACAGACCTGAGCCATCAGGAATGCCACATGCTAATCAAGCTCGATGTGCCCAAACGTATGGGAGTGCTGGCCGCAGATATGTTGACAGTGCCGTCAACGATTACGGCGACCGCCGATGCACTTGAACTGGCGGGGCACCTGACCCGACAGCGTGATCCCGAAGACCGTCGCGCCTGGCTTTTGGTGCTGACCGAACAGGGCGAAGAGGCCCGCAATATGCTGGTGGCCGTGGCGGGTGAGCTTTTCCACAGCGCATCGGGTCTGAACACCGAAGAAACCGCCGAGTTCGCACGGCTGGCTCACAAAATCCGTGACAACATTCTGAAAACCGGAATTCCCGAGGGATTGACGAAATGAAACTTCTGACCTCTGTTTGCCTCGCACTGTCCTTGTTGACTGCGCCTGCCATGGCGCAAGAGCCTGCCAAGCCTGTGAAACTGATGCAGGTAAGCGAAACCTCTCCCGGCTTTTCGCGCCAATTCTTTGGTCGGATCGCCGCTCGTCAGACCGTTGATCTGGCGTTTCAGGTCGCAGGGCAGATCGTTGAGATGCCTGTGACCGAAGGCTTTGTAATCCCAAAGGGTGAGTTGATTGCCCGCCTCGATCAGGAACCGTTCGAACTGCAGCGCGACCGGACGCGCTTGCAAAAAGATCAGGCGGATCGAACACTCGCCCGCCTGTCGCGTCTACGTGGAACCGCAGCCAGCCAGGTTGCCGTCGATGATGCCGAAACAGCTGCGCAACTGGCTGCGATTGCGGTTCGAGATGCAGAATATGAGTTGGAACATGCGACGCTGACCGCTCCGTTCGACGCGCTGGTTTCAAGCCGTGCAGTTGAGGCGTTTACAACTGTTTCTGCGGGTACTCCGATCGTGCGGATTCACGATATGTCTGAACTGCGTATTGAGGTGGATGTGCCCGAAATCCTATTTCAGCGGTCCGGACAGCAGGACGACATCACGATTACTGCCAAGTTCCCTGTCAGCGATGAGATCTTTCCGCTGGAAATAAGGGAATTCGATGCTGAATCCTCAAGCGTGGGCCAGACCTTTCGCATCCAGTTCGGTTTGACACCGCCCGAGGGATTGCAGATTCTTCCCGGTTCCTCCGTGACCGTCACGGTGCAGGTGCAGGATGAACGCACCGGTATCATCATCCCGCCAACGGCTGTAGTTGCTGATGCCAGCGGCGCGCTGGGCGTTCTGGTCTTCTCGCCGGCTGGCGCCGACGAAGGCACCGTCCGCCGGGTTCCCGTGACTGTAGAACCTACGCAGAGCGGCGATGTCCGCGTGCTGACCGGCCTGACCGATGGCGAAGAAATCGTCGTCGCGGGTGGGGGTGCATTGACCAATGGTCAAACCGTCCGCCGCTTTGTCGGCTTCTCGAACTGAGGGCGGTTTCATGAGCATCGCACGCGCTTCGATCGACCGGCCTCTCTATACGTGGCTGTTCATTCTGATTGCCCTGTTCGGCGGCATTTGGGGTTTCACGTCGCTAGGTCGCCTTGAAGACCCGGCCTTCACCATCAAACAAGCGGTGATCGCCACGCAATATCCCGGTGCGACTGCCGAACAGGTGGCGCTGGAGGTGTCAGAACCGTTGGAATCTGCTATTCAGCAGATGGGCGAGGTGGATGTCATCACCTCGGTCAACCAGCCGGGACAGTCGCTAATCGAGGTTGAGATTAAATCCACCTATGACGGCAGTGAGTTGCCCGACATCTGGACCCGTCTGCGCGCCAAGGTGCGCGATGCAGCACGCGGTCTGCCTTCGGGCGTGGGTGCGCCTTATGTGAATGACGGGTTCGGGGATGTGTTTGGCCTGTTCTATGCCGTTACGGCAGACGGGTTTTCTGACGCCGAGAAGCACGAACTGGCGACCTTCCTTCGCCGCGAATTGCTGACGGTAAGCGGTGTTGCAGATGTCGAGGTTCAGGGCTTGCCGGATGAGGCGATCTTTATTGAGCCGGACCTGTCGATCTCGGTCAATCAGAACGTCCCGCTGCAGGCGATCAACGAAGCTATCGCAAACGCAGACTCGGTCAACGCTTCGGGTTCGCTGCGATCCAGTAGTGACCGCACCACGATCTTGACGGCCGAGGGCTCGGACAGCGTATCGGCGATCGCCGGCCTGTCAGTTGGATCGCAGGGGCAGGTGATCAATCTGTTTGATATGTCAGATGTCTATCGCGGGCGGCAGAATGATCCCGATATCATGATCCGATTCAACGGCGCTGAAGCTTTCACGCTGGGTATCGCTGGGCTGGCCACTGAAAACATCGTCGAAGTCGGGCAGCGTGCAGATGCCAAACTGGCCGAACTGGATTCCGAAATCCCCTTTGGTGTCGAAATCCTGCCCATCTATCAGCAGCATGTTGTTGTCGATGAGGCCTCGAACGCCTTCCTGCTGAACCTCGCCATGTCAGTCAGCATCGTTGTTGCGGTTCTGGGCATTTTCATGGGCTGGCGCGCCGCAATTGTCGTTGGGTCCACCTTGTTGCTGACCGTTGTGGGTACTTTGCTCTTCATGTCGATGTTCTCGATCGAGATGGAACGGATCTCGCTGGGCGCTCTGATCATCGCCATGGGGATGCTGGTCGACAACGCCATCGTGGTGGCCGAAGGAATGCAGATTTCGATGTTGCGGGGAAAATCCTCGCGCGATGCTGCGGAAGAGGTTGCGTCAAAAACGCAGATCCCACTTCTGGGCGCGACGGTGATCGGGATCATGGCTTTTGCCGGGATCGGGCTCAGTCCTGACGCGACCGGGGAGTTCCTGTTCTCGTTATTTGCCGTGATCGGCATTTCACTACTGCTGAGCTGGGTTCTGGCCATCACGGTGACACCTTTGCTTGGGCACTATTTCTTCAAGCAGGGCAAAGAGGGTGAGGTGGATGCCTATGGCGGCACCCTGTTCCGCGTCTACGGTGCAATCCTGAACTGGGCGCTTCGGTTCCGATGGCTGGTAGTGGCCGGGTTGATCGGGGTCACAGTCGTCTGTTTTGCGGGCTTTGGACTGATGAAACAGCAATTCTTCCCAAACTCGAACACGCCGTTGTTCTTCGTGCACTACAAGCTGCCACAAGGCACGCCGATCGCCCGCACGGCGGAAGATATGGCCGTATTCGAGGACTGGCTGGCCGAACGTGATGACGTCGTCTCGGTTGCCACATTCGTCGGGCAGGGGGCCACGCGGTTCATGTTGACCTACGCTGCCGAGAAGCCAAACCCAAGCTATGGACATATGATCATCCGCACCGAGGCTTTGGACGATATTCCTGCCTTGCAAGCCGATCTTGAGGAGTTCGGTTCGGCCCAGTTCCCCGAAGGCGAGTTCCGCACCAAACGCCTGATTTTTGGTCCCGGTGGCGGCGATCCAATCCAGGCTCGGTTCTCGGGTAGTGATCCGGTTGTCCTGCGTCAACTGGCCGAAGAAGCGGTACAGCGCATGTCAGCCGCATCTCCGAATGCGCTACATGTGCATCACGACTGGCGTGAGCAGGAATTGGCCGTGCAGCCGATCTATGCCACGGAGCGCGCCCAAACAGCAGGCGTATCGCGCGAAGACATTGCAGCTACGTTGCAGTTTTCGACCGATGGCATCACGGGCGGCGTTTTGCGCGAGCGCGACCGCCAGATCCCGATCATCTTGCGCCGTCCGGCGGATGGGGACTATTCGATCGTCGATCAGGTGGTTTACTCCGATCAGTCGGAACGTTTCGTTCCAATCGAGCAGATGGTGGATGGCTTCGACTACAAGGCGCTCAATACGTTGGTTCACCGCCGTGACCGGGTGTTGACCATCACGGTTGGAGCGGACATCCCCCCTGACATGACCGCCGCGCAGGTCCACTCCGAAGTACGCAGTGCCATTGAAGCGATGGAACTGCCGATCGGCTATCGCATGGAATGGGGGGGCGAGTTCGAGGATTCAGGCGACGCGCAGGCCAGCCTTGGGCGGCAGTTGCCGCTGAGCTTGCTGATTATGGTGTTGATTTCCGTATTGCTGTTCAATGCTATCCGGCAACCGGTCATCATCTGGCTATTGGTCCCGATGTCCGTAAATGGCGTGGTTATCGGTCTGCTTGGAACAGGTCTGCCCTTCACCTTCACAGCGCTATTGGGGCTGTTAAGTCTCTCAGGCATGCTGATCAAGAACGGCATTGTACTTGTCGAAGAAATCGATCTGGTCCGCGCTACTGGTAAAGCCTTGCGTCCTGCGATTGTTGAAGCCTCTGTCTCGCGTCTGCGCCCGGTAATGTTGGCGGCGATCACGACGATTCTGGGGATGGCACCGCTTCTGACGGATGCGTTCTTTGTGTCCATGGCAGTCACGATCATGGGCGGTCTGGCCTTTGCCACGATCCTGACCATGGTTGCCGCACCTGTCTTCTACATGTTGTTTTTCAACCGTGAAGAAAAGCGACGTCTGGCTGCTGGTTGATCATCCGCCCGAATCCTCCTTTGGATCATAATGGTAATAAAAACAGGATAGCTTGTTGCCATCGGGGTCGCGCAGATAGGCCACATAGAATCCGGGCTCGTAATGGGGGCGGACACCAGGTTTGCCTTCATCTGCACCGCCGTTTTTCAAACCCGTGGCATGGAAACGCCGGACCTGATCGGCACTTCTGGCGGGAAAGGCGATCATCGTGCCATTGCCGGTACTGGCGGGGGCTCCGTCAAAAGGTTTGCAGATCCAAAACCCGGTGCCGCTGTCGGGGTCGGAACCCCATCCGGCCCAGCCATCAATCCAACCGGGCAGGCGCGGCTGGCCAAGAACCGCGAAGATCGCATCATAAAAGCGGATGGCACGAGGCAGGTCGTTGCTTCCGTATGTGGTGTAGAGGTCCATGAGCACTCCTTCCCCGCCCATCATGTGGGCGATGGGCAAGGAGGGGAAGAAAAAAGACCCCGGCCGAGGCCGGGGTCCATTCATTCATATCGTTGCCGGGGCTTAGCCCTGCAGCGATTTCACCTCAACATCGCCTTCGGCCTGCGCCTTGATCGCCAGCGCGGCGGCATAGCTTGCTGCGGCTGTGGTGTAATAGGGGATCTTGTCATACAGCGCGATCGACCGGATTGATCGGCTGTCTTCCACCGCCTGTGCGCCTTCGGTCGAGTTCATGACCAGCTGCACGCCGCCGTCCTTCATCAGGTCGGTCACATCCGGGCGGCCTTCGTACACTTTGTTGACCACGCCGCACGGCACACTTTCTTCAGTCAGCCAGGCTTGTGTGCCGCGGGTCGCAACAAGCTCAAAGCCTTGCTCAACCAGAACACGCGCTGCTTCGAGCATATCCGGCCCTTTGTCCGCATCCTTGATCGAGATAAACGCACGACCTGCGCTGGGCAGCACCATACCGGCCCCCATTTGTGCTTTCAGGAAAGCGCGCGGGAAGTCGCGATCCCAGCCCATGACTTCTCCGGTCGAACGCATTTCAGGGCCCAGGATGGTGTCAACGCCGGGGAAGCGGGCGAAAGGCAAAACGGCTTCTTTCACCGAGAACCACGGCATGTCGGGATCGGCCAGCGTCATCTGGTCGGCGATTTTGGTGTCATCGACCGTTTTGTAAGGGGGGCGTTTCGGGAAGTTCGCCAGTTTCTCACCGGCCATTACACGCGCAGCGATAGAGGCAATGGCGCTGTCAGTGGCTTTAGCCACAAAAGGCACGGTGCGGCTGGCACGAGGGTTGACCTCAATCAGGTAAATCTCGTCATCCTTGATGGCGAACTGCACGTTCATCAGGCCGACGACATTCAGCGCCTTGGCCAGCTTGAACGCCTGATCCTTAATCTCTTCGATGATCTCTTTCGACAGCGAATAAGGCGGCAGCGAACAGGCCGAGTCGCCCGAGTGCACGCCGGCCTCTTCGATGTGCTGCATGATGCCTGCAACATGCACGTCGTTACCGTCGCACAGCGCGTCCACGTCCAGTTCGACCGCACCGGCCAGATAGCTGTCCAGAAGAACCGGGCTGTCGCCGGATACCACTACGGCCTCATTGATGTAGCGGCGTAGCTGATCCATATCTCGCACGATTTCCATCGCGCGGCCGCCCAGAACATAGGAGGGGCGGATGACCAGCGGGAAGCCGATATCTTCGGCAATCTCCAGCGCCTTTTCGTCGGTCGAGGCGATGCCGTTCTTGGGCTGCTTCAGGCCCAGTTCATTGACCAGCGCCTGGAAACGCTCACGATCTTCAGCGAGGTCGATCGCGTCGGGCGTGGTACCGAGGATCGGGATACCTTCAGCCTCCAACGCATTGGCCAGTTTCAGCGGGGTCTGCCCGCCAAACTGAACGATCACTCCATGCAGCGTACCGGCTTCCTGTTCCTTCGTCAGGATTTCCATGACGTGTTCGAAGGTCAGCGGCTCGAAATACAAACGGTCCGAGGTGTCATAGTCCGTTGAGACCGTCTCGGGGTTGCAGTTGACCATGATGGTCTCATATCCGGCTTCGGTCAGCGCGAAACAGGCGTGGCAGCAGCAGTAATCGAACTCGATGCCCTGGCCGATCCGGTTCGGACCACCACCAAGGATGACGACCTTTTTGCGGTCGCTTGGACGTGCCTCGCATTCGACCTCACCCATCATCGGGGCTTCGTAGGTCGAATACATATAGGGGGTCTGCGCCTCGAACTCAGCCGCACAGGTGTCGATGCGTTTGAAGACGGCGTTCACACCCAGATTGCGGCGGGCGCGGCGAACATTGTCTTCGTCGCGGCCGGTCAGGTTGCCCAGACGCGCGTCGGTGAAGCCCAGCATTTTCAGCCTGCGGATACCGTCTTCGGTTACCGGCAAGCCGTCTTTACGCACGGTGCGCTCGGCCTCGATGATCTCGCGAATGCGAGCCAGGAACCATGGGTCGAACTTGGTGACACCGAAAATCTCATCGTCGGTCAGACCGTGACGCATAGACTGCGCGATTGTGCGCAGACGATCGGGGGTCTGCTGGCTGATTGCTTTGATCACGGCGGCCTTGTCGTCGGCTTCTTCCCATACTCCGACGTTCAGACCGGGGATTTCGATCTCATCAAAGCCTGTCAGACCCGACTCCATCGAGGCCAGAGCCTTTTGCATCGATTCGTGAATGGTGCGGCCGATGGACATGGCCTCACCCACCGACTTCATGGCGGTGGTCAGATAGGGTTCCGAACCGGGGAATTTCTCAAAGGCAAATTTCGGGATTTTGGTGACAACATAGTCGATGGTCGGCTCGAACGAGGCCGGGGTGACCTTGGTGATGTCATTGTCCAGCTCGTCCAGCGTGTACCCAACGGCCAGTTTTGCGGCGATCTTGGCAATCGGGAAACCGGTCGCCTTCGAGGCCAGCGCAGAAGAGCGCGATACACGCGGATTCATCTCGATCACTACCATGCGGCCATCTACCGGGTTGATCGCCCATTGCACGTTCGAGCCGCCGGTTTCGACGCCGATTTCGCGCAGCACGGCAATCGAGTGATTGCGCATGATCTGGTATTCTTTGTCGGTCAGCGTCAGGGCAGGGGCCACGGTGATCGAGTCACCGGTATGCACGCCCATCGGGTCGACGTTTTCGATGGAACACACGATGATGGCGTTGTCAGCGGTGTCGCGCACCACCTCCATCTCGTATTCTTTCCACCCCAGAAGACTTTCATCGATCAGGATCTGACCGACGGGGGACGCATCCATACCCGAGCGGCAAATATGGATATAATCCTCGCGGTTATATGCGACACCGCCGCCGGTGCCGCCCAGCGTAAAGGCGGGGCGGATGATGGCGGGCAAACCAACTGTTTCGAGGGTTTCAAGCGCCAGTGCCACACCGGCGTCGAGATCTTTCTTGCCGTTCTCATCCTTGGGGGCCGTCACGATCTCGGCCTTGGGGTTTTCGATGCCCAACCTATCCATCGCCTCGCGGAACAGGGCGCGGTCTTCGGCCATTTCGATCGCGTCTCGCTTGGCGCCGATCATCTCGACGTTGAACTTATCCAGCACGCCCATCTCTTCCAGCGCCAGCGAGGTGTTCAGGCCGGTCTGTCCGCCCATAGTGGGCAGTAGGGCATCGGGGCGTTCTTTTTCGATGATCTTGGCGACAACCTCGGGCGTGATCGGCTCGATATAGGTCGCATCGGCTAGTCCCGGGTCGGTCATGATCGTTGCCGGGTTCGAGTTCACCAGAATGACCCGATAGCCTTCCTCGCGCAGCGCCTTACACGCCTGAGCGCCGGAATAGTCGAACTCGCAGGCCTGACCGATAACAATGGGGCCTGCCCCGATGATCATGATCGACTGGATGTCGGTTCTTCTCGGCATGGCTTGGCCCCTTCAATTGTCCGCGAGTCAGGGCACCGCCCCAGCGCCCAAATTGTCCTGCGTTATAGGGACCGCGCGAAAAGGTGCAAGAGGTATCGGAAACGGGTTTGAAATTGCCGCTTTCCCCTCTTTCCCTTGGCGCGCTATTCTCTATACCGCGCAGCACGGCAAATGAGGATGCAATTGCGTATTCGTTTCGATCAAGGACCAGCTGGGCGCGGAACCCGGTTTGAGCGTCCGTCCCGGATTATCCGCGCGGATAACGCGGCGGAGGTGCCCCAGGCTCTGGCGGCGCTGGATCAGGCGCGCGCGGATGGGGCCTGGCTGGCAGGATACGCAAGTTATGAACTGGGCTACGTGCTGGAACCCCGTCTGGCAGACCGGCTGCCAGAAGGACGACGCCTGCCACTACTGTGTTTCGGTGTGTTTGACGCACCGGATCGCGTTGGACTGCCAAAGGCGTCGGGCAGTGTCACTGCGTTTCAGCCCCGCTGGGACGAGGCGCGATATACGCAGGCCTTTCGTACAGTGCATGAGGCGATTGGTGCGGGTGACATTTATCAGGCAAATCTGACCTTCCCAATTGATCTCGATGTAACCGGAGACAGCGTCGCGCTTTATGCGGCGCTTGCGGCTGGTCAACCCGTCGGCCACGGCGCCTTGGTTGAGCAGGAGGGGCTGCCTGATCTGCTGAGCCGCTCGCCCGAACTGTTTTTCCGAACCGACGCCGAGGGCCGGATCGAAACGCGCCCGATGAAGGGAACTCAACCGCGCAGCGAGGACCCGGTCGAAGACGAGCGTCGACGCGCTTTTCTGTCTTCGGATGAAAAGAACCGGGCCGAAAATCTGATGATCGTTGATCTGCTGCGCAACGATATTAGCCGGGTCGCGCTGGCCGGATCGGTGAAAGTACCCGAGCTGTTCAAGGTTGAGACCTATGCGACTGTTCATCAGATGGTCTCGCTTGTGCAGGCGCAGTTACACCTTGGCGTAGGCCTTTCGGATATTCTGACCGCCCTGTTCCCGTGCGGATCAATCACCGGAGCGCCAAAGATTCGAGCGATTGAGATCCTGTCCGAACTGGAACCTTGGCCTCGCGATGTTTATTGCGGAACCATCGGTTGGGCGGCCCCGGACGGTCGGTCGGAATTCAACGTGGCCATCCGGACCCTCATGGTTGACGGCGGCAAGGCGACCCTTAACGTAGGCGGCGGGCTGGTCTGGGACAGCACCGCGCCATCGGAATATGAGGAGGCGCTATGGAAAGCCCGCTTCGCCCACCAACTGAGCCTGATTTCCGTCTGATCGAAACTTTGGCCTACCGGCCGGGGCAGGGGTTCGTCAGGCTTGATCGTCATTTGGCCCGCATGGCGCGCACAGCACAGAAGTTCGGCATTGATTTTGACCGAACCGCCGCTTGGACGATTTTGGATGCGAGTTTGTGTGAGATTGCATTGCGCTGCCGTTTGACCTTGGACGCGGATGGCAAATTTGAACTGACGTCCGGAGAATTGGCTGCCAATCCGTCCGTCTGGCGTGTGGATTTGGCCAAACAGAGACTATCATCATCGGATATCTGGCTGGGTTACAAAACGACCCGACGAGCCGTCTATGACATGGCGCGGGCGGGCTTGCCGCTAAGAGTTGATGAGCTTTTGTTTTTGAACGAACGGGATGAGCTTTGCGAGGGCACTATCACGAACCTGTTCCTGACCATGCCCGATGGCAGACGACTGACGCCCTCACTGCGATGCGGATTGCTTCCCGGGGTTTTGCGCGAGGAATTGTTGGATAATAAAGAAGTTACCGAATCCGTTCTGACCTTGACCGATCTAAAAAACGCGCAATCTATCCACTGTGGAAATTCCCTTCGGGGGCTGATCCGTGCGGAGCTTGTGGCACCTTGAGCAAAAATACCGAATGGGTGGAGACCCCTGTTACCAACTCACGCCTCAGGATTGAGTTTGTGCTCTTCTTTGTGGCGGTTCCCATAGCCATCGCGACAATGTTCCCGCCAAACTGGATGTTCCCCTCGCTTTTTGCGTTTACCGGACTGGGCATACTACTGCTGCAAGATACGCCCGGTTTTTCCTGGGCGGAGCTTCGGTATGGCTGGCGAAACTGGTCGTGGACCGAAGTCTTTGTATTTACCCTGTTCATGGCTGCCTTCTGTTCCGCCCTGGTGCTGTGGGCGCGACCGGATGCAGCCTTTGTTTTGCTGCTGCATCGGCCAGAGATGTTGATATTCATCTGTATCGGCTACCCGGTGTTGTCCGCTCTGCCACAAGAGCTGCTTTTCCGCTCTCTCTTTTTCCGACGCTATCACGCGATCCTACCTGAAGGGCGGGCCGCATACCTTTTGAACGCTGGCCTGTTTTCGCTTGCGCACCTCATGTACTGGAGCTGGGTCGTAGCCATCATGACTTTCGTCGGAGGCCTCCTGTTCACCTGGGCCTACCGCAAGCGCGGATCATTCTTTTATGCAGTTCTTCTGCACGCAATTGCCGGTAATATTATCTTTGCGGCAGGGCTGGGCGTCTATTTCTACTCGGGCAACGTGCAAAGGCCGTTTTGACGGCGCGACCCGCCTTGACTTTCCAAGCCTGACGGGGTGTATCGGCGCGACGAATTCTGCGCCCGAAGGGATATGATCCATGCACGCCTATCGCAGCCACACCTGCGCCGCTCTGACCGCCGCCAATGTCGGTGAAACCGTCCGCCTGTCCGGTTGGGTGCATCGTGTCCGAGATCATGGCGGCGTACTGTTCATCGACCTGCGCGACCATTTCGGTGTGACCCAGGTTTTGTGCGACGGCGATAGTGCGGCATTTGCTGAACTGGAAAAGGTACGGTCCGAGTGGTGCATCCGCATCGACGGCACTGTCAAAGCCCGCGACGCTGATCTCATTAACCCGAAATTGCCGACAGGCGAGATCGAGGTTTATGTGCGTGAGCTGGAGGTTCTTGGTGCTGCCGACGAATTGCCGTTGATGGTGTTCGGCGATCAGGAATACCCCGAGGAAACACGTCTGCGCTATCGCTACCTCGACCTAAGACGCGAGGCGATGCAGCAAAACATGACCCTTCGCTCGGACGTTGTCGCATCCATGCGCCGCCGGATGTGGGATCAGGGATTCCGTGAATATCAGACACCGATCATTACCGCATCGTCGCCCGAAGGCGCACGCGACTTTCTGGTCCCCTCGCGACTACATCCGGGCAAGTTCTACGCCCTACCGCAGGCCCCGCAGCAATTCAAACAGCTGATCATGGTGTCGGGCTTCGACAAATATTTCCAGATTGCACCCTGCTTCCGCGATGAAGACCCGCGTGCAGACCGATCGCCCACCGATTTCTATCAACTCGACCTAGAGATGTCGTTCGTCGAGCAGCAGGATGTGTTCGACACGATCCAGCCCGTGCTGACTGGTGTGTTCGAAGAGTTCGGGGGCGGGCGCAAGGTCGATCAGGAGTGGCCGCAGATTTCCTACAAGGACTCAGCCCTATGGTACGGCACCGACAAGCCTGACCTGCGGAACCCCATTAAGATGCAAGTGGTCTCTGACCACTTCCGCGGTTCTGGCTTCGCGATTTTCGCGAAGCTGTTGGAGCAGGAAGGCACCGAAATCCGCGCTATCCCTGCGCCGAGCGGTGGCAGCCGCAAATTCTGTGACCGTATGAACGCATTTGCCCAGAAAGAAGGTCTGCCCGGTATGGGTTACATTTTCTGGCGTGATCAGGGCGAGGGTATGGAGGCCGCAGGTCCACTGGCCAAGAACATCGGCCCCGAACGAACCGAGGCGATCCGTCAGCAATTGGGTCTGGGCGTCGGTGATGCCGCGTTCTTCCTGGGTGGTAAGCCAAAAGCCTTTGAGAAGGTGGCCGGTAAGGCCCGTGACGTGATCGGAGATGAACTGAATCTCACCGAGAAAGACCGCTTTGCCTTTGCCTGGATCGTCGATTTCCCGATCTACGAGCAGGACGAAGAAACCGGTGCGATTGATTTCGAACACAACCCGTTCTCGATGCCGCAGGGTGGAATGGAGGCGCTGCAGGGCAATCCTCTGGACGTACGCGGGTATCAGTATGACCTGGCCTGCAACGGCTACGAGCTGGTGTCAGGTGCGATCCGGAATCATAAGCCTGAGATTATGTTGAAGGCCTTTGAACTGGCAGGGTACGGCGAAGACGAAGTCAAATCCCGCTTTGGCGCCTTGTTTAACGCCTTCCACTACGGCGCCCCGCCGCACGGCGGCTGTGCCGCAGGTATCGACCGGATCGTGATGCTATTGGCGGATGAGGCTAACATCCGCGAAGTCATGATGTTCCCGATGAACCAGCGCGCTGAAGACCTGATGATGGACGCGCCATCCGATCCGACCTCGGATCAGTTGATGGAACTGGGTCTCAGGATCATCCCGCAAGACTAAATCTAGCCGCCCGCCCTGAGCGGGCGGTCTACGTTTGGGGCAGTACAATACAATCGGTGTATCCGCCGCGCCACGCAAATCTGAGTTGCGTGGTGGTCTCAAAACAAGCTCAACTCAATCCAGTGGATTTGCGGCATCCCGACGATTGCGGATGCCCTTGGCCGTCTGTCGTGTCAGGCGGTAGACCCAGATGCAAAGGATCGATGCGGTAATAAAGTATGCGGTCAGCATCTCAGATCGCCTCTTGCCGTTCGAGCCGATCCTGAACCAGACCCGCAATCCGTGCAGCCTGGGCGGTGACCGGTGTCCCCTGCGCACGAGATTGGGCAAGGTCCCGGGCTGCTTCGGCAAGCACAGTATCTTCGGCGTCTCGCGCAACGCTTTGCAGGAATTGTACCGCATAATCCAACGTGCGCTGATCAGTGGGGCCGGTAAGCACGTCGGCGATATGGGCCATGTCGTCCCGATAGGCCAGCGGATCGGGCTGAACGATATTATCCCTGACGGAATCCAGACCTCCTGGGCGGCGATCTTCGGGCAGAAGTTCAAGTATGGAGGTCTGGAAATAAGCGACCGAGGTCAGGGGTTTGGCCAGAAACCCATCTGCACCTGCGCGTCTGGCGATAACCTGCATGCTGTCATCGCCAGACAGCCCGAGAATGACACCGATGCGGGGTACAGCGTGGGTCATTTCGGCTATCAGGTCAGCGCCGGACCCGTCAGGAAGACCCATATCGACGATCAGGACCGAGGGACGATAGATTTGCAGATGGCGCCGCGCTGATTTCAGACAATCCGCACGACGGATACGCGCACCGCTATGCAAGCACATCAATCGTATTGCATCGCACGCATAGCGGCTGTCTTCGACCACAAGGATTGTTTGGCCCAGCAGCGGTCGCATCTTGGTGGCCAGCGCTGGAGAGGCGAAAGGTCCCGAATCGTCCATGGCAGAACTCCTGTTTAGCAGATGCCTCACGCTAGGAACTTCTGGCTAATACAGGGTTAACGACGATTTGGCGCACTTGTCCTTTGGGTATACTGCCCCCATAACCGCTGCAACGCAGAAGGAAGGAGAGTCCCATGATTGGTCGCCTGAACCACGTAGCCATTGCTGTTCCCGACCTGGAGGCCGCATCGGCCCAGTATCGCAATGCGCTTGGCGCCAAAGTCGGCGCTCCACAGGATGAGCCGGATCATGGGGTCACCGTGGTCTTTATTGAACTACCCAACACCAAGATCGAATTGCTGTATCCGCTGGGTGAGAACAGCCCGATCAACGGGTTTCTGGAAAAGAACCCATCAGGCGGCATCCACCATGTCTGCTATGAGGTCGAGGATATCATCGTAGCACGCGATCATCTGAAAGAGACCGGCGCGCGCGTTCTGGGATCGGGTGAACCCAAGATCGGGGCGCATGGCAAACCGGTGTTGTTCCTGCACCCGAAGGATTTCAACGGCTGCCTCGTTGAGCTGGAGCAGGTCTGAAGTCGATGACCATTACCGCCGCTCTGGTTCTTTTCGCTGTAATTTGGTTTCTGACCTTGCTGATTGTTCTGCCTGTGCGCATCAAAACGCAGGGGGATCTGGGGGATATTGTTCCGGGCACTCATGCGGGTGCGCCGGAAGTCCATCACATGAAGAAGAAGCTGTGGATTACCACCGGGATATCGGTGGTGCTGTGGGCGATCATTGCAGGCATCATTATCTCCGGCGTAATCAGCGTACGCGATTTCGATTGGCTGAACCAACTGGAACCGCGCGAGTAGCTCAGGTTCGGCTACCCGACAGACCGTGATAAATATGCGTGAAAGTCGCCGCTCCTAGGATCGGGATCAACAGGTTGACCAATGGAACAGAGAGCGGGACCGCCATAAGAATACCGGCGACCCAAATGGTTGTCGCGTGCTTCGCGCGCAGCTTTCGCGCCCCCTCGCGCCCCAGTCGGCGCATCGCAGCCAGGGTGAAATATTCTCTCCCCAAAAGAAACCCGTTCATACCCCAAAAGATAAACAACGCGAATGGCGTGAAGAGTGCATAGAGGATCAATGCCAACAGGTTGGCAACGATCAGTACTCCCAGAAAACTGAGCGTATCCCGTAGCGCATCGCCAAAGGGGATGCGCTGAGCCGGCGGCAGACCGGGGTAATGCTTATCCTCAACCGCCTGTGCGACCTCATCCAGAAACATCGAGGTGATGGCTGACGCAACGGGGACCATCAGAAACACCGACAGCACCATCATCAGCAGGAATGATGACACGCTGAGCAGGTCGTTCAGCCATGTCACCTCACCCAGTATTGGCAAGGTGGCCTGATCGCCGACCAGCGCGTTGATCAGCCACAAAAAGCCGGCATAGGCAGCCACCAACAACGCGAATGTCAGGCCAACACCCAACAGAAGTACCTTGCGGAATCTTGGGTCGCCGATCTGTCCCAGCGCCTGTAGAAACGACTGGATGATGATCATTCGGAAACCCATTGGGTTAGTGCCTCCACATTGGGGCGCGGTCGTTCGGGAGGGGTCGTACCTTCGGTTGCGATATGGATAAAGCCTGCAATCTTCTCGTTTTCGGCCAAGCCAAGCCCCTGTTCGCAAAACTCGCGATCATGCGATTGCCAGCCGGACAACCAATTGGCCCCCCAACCTGCGGCCAGCGCTGCGTTCAGCAGAGCCAGACATACCGCACCCGCTGAATAGGTCTGTTCAATTGCCGGTATCTTGTCGGAAGGTTTCTGCACCTCAATAACAGCAACCGCCAAATGGCCCATTTCGAATTGGCTGCGCGCCTTGGCGATATCTTCGGGCGATTTTCCCAAGGCGAGACCACAAGTTTCTGTAAGATCTGCAAGGCGTTGCATGGCCCCATGCTCGACAACAACAAAACGCCAGGGTTCCAGCTTTCCATGGTCCGGGCTGCGCGCTGCAGCAGTCAGCAGCGGCCTCAGCTCTTCCCGGGTCGGGGCCGGGGCTACCAGTGTTTTGGCCGGACGAGACCGGCGCGCGTGCAGAAAATCCAGCGCAGCTTGGTTCTTCAGGGTCATATGTTAACTTCCTTCACATGGCAGTCTGTATGTCGGAGGCATACTGTTCTCTTTCAAGGGCAAACTGCTCATCAAAAGGCGACAAATTCAATCTGAATTGCTGCTTGTGATCAGACCCAAGATCCAAAAGGAACCATTAGTCTTTGGTGCTCTCGGACTCACGTATCTGATAAACGCCCTCGGGCAAATCCAGCGCAGCGGCCAGATCGCGTACCTGCTCTGGTGACAGGGTAATCTTCTGAATCTGATCGGTCCGCGGGTCCAACTGCTCAAGTGTGACGCATTCAGCGAAGTTGTTGATGACGACATCCTCTTGCAAAGGCTTTGCGCCTTCGTCCACCAGCGTAATCACCGTCGAGTCGAATTCGTGTTCAATTGAAAACATATGTGCAGAGTGCAGGGCATAAGATCGCAATGCAACCCGTTGCAAGCTGTAATCGGCTGTGGCCCGGCCTTAAATGCCGCGCTATGCTTGTCTGCCGACAGAGTGACCGAAAGGAATGTGAATGCGCCGTCTTGCCCTGTTGCTGGTGATGCTGTTGGCGGCTTGCGATATGTCGCCTGTTATCGCGATCCCGGCCGATCAATGGCAGCCATCGTCATCAGAACAAAAGGACAGGGCGCGCGTATTCGAGCAGGTCAGCCGGGCTGTCGGAACGACCGCAAGCCGGGAATGCCGCCGCCAATCGAGGACTGCCAATTGTGATTTCGTGATTTTGGTTGATCTTTCGTCAAAGGCCCCAGCGAATGCGTTTCAAACCTTGGACAAGGATGGGCGGCCGCTAGTCGTTTTTACACAGCCGATGATCGATGCAACGCAGAACGCGGACGAGATGGCCTTTGTCATGAGCCATGAGGCCGCCCACCATATATTGGGTCACATCGCCCGGCAGGCGCAGAACGCCAAAGAAAGCGCGCGGATATTCGGTGAACTCGCGCGCAATCAGGGCGCGGACGATGCAGGTATTGAGCGCGCACAGGCGCTGGGTGCTGAGGTCGGGGTGCAGAACTACACGCGTGAGTTCGAATTGGAAGCGGATCGTCTGGGGACACAGATCACTTACGCGGCGGGGTATAATCCGCTGGTCGGGATGGCTTTCTTCCAACGCATTCCTGATCCGGGTGATCGTTTCCTTGCCACGCACCCTCCCAATGCCCAGCGGGTCGAAGTTGTGTTGCAAACGGCGCGGGAACTGGGATTACGATAATGGTCAACTTAACCCGATTGGGTGTCGTTCTCAGTGATCGCGGGTCGAAATATGCTGTGACGGGCGCGGGGGTCACCAGTCGTGCTGATGTCGATGCGGTACTGGCGGAACTGAAATCCGACAAGGCATATGCGAAGGCAACTCACAACACGTGGGCGGCCATCTTGCCAAACGGTGCGCTCAAGGCCGATGACGGAGAGTCTGGCGCGGCAATGGTCATTTTGCGGATGATGGAGCGGGCCGAGCTGACGGATCACGTAATCATCGTGACACGCTGGTACGGTGGCAAGAAGCTGGGCGGGGACCGCTTTCGCCGCGTGCAGGACGCCACGCGGGCCTATCTGGACCAGCTGGCAACCGGGCATTGACCTGAGTCAAGGGCACTGTGCGGGGCATGCGTTACTCTTTCCATAGAGTGAATGGAAAAGGAAACCGCATGTCTGATCGTGAAACGCTGCGACGTCACGCCGACCTTGTAGATCGGATGGCCACGACGCTGGGCGTAGATTTGCAAGAAGTTGCCTTCGAAGGGGCCTTACAGTTCGACGAAATCTCGGACGCGGTATTGAGGTGTACGGAATGCCCGAATCCGGGCCATTGCAAGGCCTTTCTGGCCAAGAACCTGACAGCGCCCGACACACCTGAATATTGCCGCAATCACGAGCTGCTGAACAGGCTCAAGCCGTAACGCCAAAGGGGGTACCGTGCCACGACTTGGACGGATCATGACCCATCTTCGCCTTGTATTGCGAATGGCACAGGCGACGGGAGCCGACCTTGCCACCGCACATCGCGACGGGCACCTGAGCCAACAGGAATGGGCAGATATGGTTCAGCTCTGCCGCGGGTGCGAATGGGCGCGGGCATGCCCAGACTGGTTGAACGAGAACGAAACGGCGGAAAGCGCGCCCTGCACCTGCCCAAACCGACACAGGTTCGCCACCTTGAGGGTCAGCAAGCAAAGGTGATCAAATGGATCGAACATCACTGGGCGAGATCGAAAAACACTTTTGGCTGACACGCTCGGTCGCGCGATCCTTAGGGATTTCTCTGACCGAAGCAATGGCCGAAGGGAAACTGACACCTGCCGACTACGCTCAGATGGTGACCCGATGCCGGGGCGCAATATGCGACGAACGTTGTCAGAAATGGCTTGCCGCACAACAAGGAATGGCTGAGAAAGCACCTGATTTTTGTGCCAATGCTCAGGTTTTGAACGACTTGACCTGACTTTCAGAGCTTATTGTGCGTTCCGTCGCACAACGGCGGATTGGCGCAGTGCTTGCAGCCACAGAAGAAGACCTTCTTGCTGGCATCAGCAGTATATTTTACGGGTTCAAACGACGTATCTTTGTGCGAACCATCGCAAAACGGTTGCCGCTTGGATTTGCCACATGCGCACCAGAAATAGGTTTTTCCTTCGGTCACTTCGACCGGATAGGGCGATTTCTGGGCGATGATCGGGGCGTCTGACATGTGGCTACTCCGTCTTTGGCTGATGTCGAAGTCAAAGTTTAGGGCTCTTTGTCAAAAAAGGTAGACTGCGAATGAAAACCCGCCTTCCAGCGTGGTTTCGCCTTTATTCACGAATGCGTTATCGATTCGGTTGCCATATGAAATTCTTGGTCCTATTCTGATACCGGCCCCGAAAAACTGGGCAATATCAGAAAAGTAATAGAGGATTGATGGACATGAAACTGAAATTTGCTGCTATCTGCGCCACGGCCGTTGTATTGACTGCGTGCTCGCAGCAAGAGGAACCGACCCCGGTTTACATCCAGCCCGACTATGACAAGTTTGGTACACCCAGTTGCTCGGCAGGCTATGAACTGGCCACAACCGAAGCAGGCCAGACCGTATGTAACCCGGTCACCCAATAAGTATTAAGCAGGCGGTTCTGATCGCAGGGCCGCCTGCACACCTCTAAAAAGAACACCGCCCTCGAGGCGGTTTTTTCTTGCCTTTCTGCTGTGGGTCGCGGACGTCTTCTTGCAGGACGACTGATCGGAAACCCCATGCGCAAATTCTTTGACCACCTAAAGGATCGTACCCGCTGGAGCTGGCAGGGCCTGGCTGCAACCTGGCGGCAAGAGTATTCGTTTCGTGGGTGGGTTTGGGCCAACCTGATTTCGGCTTTATTGGCGCTTGCACTCCCTCTAGGTACGGCAGAACGGGCGCTGATCCTTGCTTTGGGCATTCTGGTCTTGGTGGCCGAGTTATTTAATACGGCCATCGAGCGTGCCGTCGATCACACCTCGACCGAGCACCACGCGTTGGCGGGGCAAGCCAAGGATGCAGCAAGTGCAGCGGTGGCGTTGTCTGCAGTCGCTGCCGGAGTGGCGTGGATCGTGATTTTGATCGGCTTGTTCTAGGGACAGACGCCTTTCGTTACGCCGAGGGGTGCAAACGCCCCCACAAGTCGTATTCTCCGGCTTCATCTACCTCGACCGTGACGATATCCCCGGGTTTCAGGCCTTCGAAGCCTTCGTCGATAAACAAGTTGCCATCGAATTCTGGAGCATCGGCCTTAGTGCGGCAGGTCGCGGCCTCTTCATCCACCTCGTCTACGATGACATCGAGTTTTTGGCCAACCTTTGCTGCCAGCTTGGCCTCAGAAATGGCCTGAGCTTTCTCCATGAAACGCTCCCATCGCTCTTGCTTGACCTCGGCCGGGACGTGATCCGGCAGGTCGTTCGAGCGGGCGCCATCGACATTTTCGTACTGGAAACAGCCGACACGATCCAACTGCGCTTCGTCCATCCAGTCCAGGAGCGTCTGGAACTCTGCCTCGGTTTCGCCGGGGTAGCCGACGATGAACGTGGACCGCAAAGTGATATCCGGACAAATAGCGCGCCAGTTGGCAATCTCGTCCAGAGTTTTTGCCCCGGCGGCAGGGCGGGCCATACGTTTCAGAACATCGGGATGCGCATGTTGGAATGGAATGTCGAGATACGGCAGCACATTGCTACCCGCATCTGCCATCAGCGGGATCAAATCGCGCACATGGGGGTAGGGATAGACGTAATGAAGCCTGACCCACGCATCGAATTGGCCGAGTTCCCGTGCCAGATCGGTGATATGGCTGCGCACCTCCCGATCTTTCCATGGGTTCACGTCATACTTACGATCCAGCCCATAGGCCGAGGTATCCTGTGAGATCACAAGCAGTTCGCGCACACCGCTGTCGACAAGTTTCTCAGCCTCGCGCAGCACTGCATGGGCCGGGCGGCTTGCGAGTTTACCGCGCATGTCGGGGATGATGCAAAACTTGCACTTATGATTACAGCCCTCGGAAATCTTGAGATAGCTATAGTGGCGCGGGGTAAGTTTGACGCCCGAAGCGGGCAGCAGATCGACATAAGGGTTTGGATCGGGTGGTACGGCTGCATGTACTGCGTCCAGCACCCGTTCGTACTGATGCGGTCCTGTAACCGCCAGAATGCGCGGATGGTGTTCCCGGATATAGTCAGGCTCAGCCCCCAAACAGCCGGTCACAATGACCTTGCCGTTTTCAACCAATGCCTCGCCAATTGCGTCCAGCGACTCGGCCTTGGCGCTGTCCAGAAACCCGCAGGTATTCACAATAACGGCATCAGCACCCGTGTAGTCCGGCGAAATGCCGTACCCCTCGGCCCGCAACCGGGTCAGGATGCGTTCGCTGTCAACCAGCGCTTTTGGACAACCCAGCGACACCATTCCAAGGGTCGGTTGGCCACGGCGGGGCGTCTCGGCGATCCGGGCCTCTGGGGCTAGATCGGGGCGGAGGTTCGGTGGGTTCGTGCTCATGGCCGGGCATATAGAGGGGAAAGCTTCCCCTTGCAAATCCCGCCCGCTCGGGGCTGACTTGAAACAGAGCAGAAAGGCCGGAAAGGCAGACCCATGAAGTGGCTCATTCGTTTTCTATTTCTCATAGTTGCAGCCTTCGGGCTGGTCATTGGTGCCTTGCTGCTGATGCCAGGCGAAAAACTGGCGACAATACTTGCTGAACAAGTAAAGGCGCAAACAGGCCGCGATCTCGCGTTGACCGGTGACGTCAAACTGTCATTTTGGCCGGTATTGGGGATGGAAACCGGCCCTGTGACATTTGGCAATGCGCCTTGGGCCGGGCCGGAACCGATGCTAAGCGCCCAAAGCCTCGCGGTTGGGGTCGATGCCTCGGCGTTGTTGTCTGGGAATATCCGGATCAAACGGGTGTTGGCCGATAGCCCGGTTCTACGCCTTGAACGCGCCGATGGGCGCGGCAACTGGGAGCTGCATCAGCCAGGTAACTCCTCGCAAACGGGCGCTACGGCGCAAGCCGTTGAAAGCCGACCCATCACGCTCGAGCGGTTGGAACTTACCAATGCGCGCCTAATCTATCTTGAGAATGGCGCGGTTAGTATGGATTTTGCCGATGTCGATCTTTCGGCCCGCTGGCCTGACGTGACGGCCCCAATGGAAATGCAAGCCAGTATGTCCGTCCCCGGAGGCAGCGTCGCAGTGGACCTTACCATCCCCGACTTGCCCGCATTTTCCAGCGGCGCTGTCACGCCGTTGCAGCTGAGCCTAACCGCGCCTGGCGGAGATATTCAGTTCTCGGGCCGGGTGAATCTGGCCGGCGAAATGGATGGCAAGACGACGGTCACGGCCAAGGACACCCGAAGGATGCTGGCCGCGTTTGGTCACGGAGGAGTCACCGTGCCCGAGGGACTAGGACAGGTCGCGAGCGTATCCGGGCAGATGACCTATACCCGGGACGGGCGGATTTCATTGCGCAACATGATCGCGGTTCTGGATCAAAACCGGCTTGAGGGCGAAGCTGATATCCAGATTTCAAATCCGCCCCAGATGACTGCGCGTCTGAACGCAGGCGATCTCGACTTATCGAAGGTAAGCGGAGGCAACGCTTCTGACGGCACCTCAGATACGGAAGGGTGGTCAAAAGCCCCAATTGATGCGTCGTTTCTGGCGCTGGCAAATGGCAAGATCCGCTTGCAAGCGACCTCGATTGCGGTTCCGGGTATGACCTTTGGGAAAAGTGATCTGACACTCAGCCTTGATCGGTCGCGGGTTGTATTGCAGATGCACCCGGCCTCGCTGTTCTCGGGGCAATTGAATGGCCAGGTGGTCGCCAATAATCGCAACGGTCTGTCGGTTGGTGGAAATCTGAAAGCCGCCAATATCGATATCAACGAGGCGCTCGAAACGCTGGGGGATATCAAACGGCTTTCGGGCACCGGTTCAGGCAATCTTGAATTTCTGGGCGTTGGACAGAGCGAAGATCAGATCATGCGATCGCTCAGCGGCAAAGGAGATATCGAGGTCGGGCGGGGCGTTATCTCGGGGCTGGATCTTGACCGCCTTATGGGGCGAGGAAAGGGATCGGGTGGTACGACCGTATTCAACAGCCTTACGGCCAGCTTTACGATGAAGAATGGCGACTTGACCAACAAGGACCTGTTGATGCAGCTGGATAATTTCCGGGCGGACGGTACGGGCCGCATTGGCTTAGGAGCTCGCGATATCGATTATCTGTTTACACCAGTCGCCCTGCGCGCCAACTCAGGGCAGGGGATATCGGTACCCGTCCGAATTAAAGGTCCGTGGAGCGACCCGTCGATCAAGCCGGACCTTACCAAAGTCATTGAGGCGGCAGCCGAAGGCAAAGTTAAAGAACTGGAAGACGACGCAAAGAAGAAGGTTTTGGAAAAGGTTGGTAAGGAATTGGATACCACGGTGACGGATTCCGATCACATCGAAGACGCGCTGAAGAACAAGCTTGAGGATGAGGCCAAGAAAGGCCTGCTCAAGTTGTTTGGCGGGGATTGATCTAAGCGCGATAACAAAGGGCGCCGAAACGGGAGCCCTTCATTGTGTCATTTAGATTGTCTGATCGTATTCGCCCACGCCGGGTTCAGTTCGAATGACGGCGTCGATATCTGCGAAGATCGCGCGCATTTCATCCTCGCTTTCGCTGCTTTCGCAGACGACGACCAGATTGGGTGTATTGGATGACGCGCGAACGAGGCCCCAACTGCCATTATCCAAAATGACGCGGGCTCCATTGACGGTCACTACCTCTTTGATAGCCCGCCCTGCGAAGTGTTCGCCGGCGTCGGCTTTGGCAACCAATTTGCCGACCAGGCGCTGCAGGATATCGTATTTCTCCGTATCCGCTGCGTACGGAGACATGGTGGGCGTCGACCATGTCCTTGGCAGTGCTTTCCGAAGGTCTGACATGCTTTTGTCCGGGTTGCGGTCCATCAGTTTGCAGATTTCCACCGCCACGCGCATTCCGCAGTCGTATCCGCGCCCGACCGGTTCCGCCAAGAAATAGTGTCCCGATTTCTCAAACCCAGCCAGCGCACCGATTTCCTTGACGCGGCGCTTCATATGGCTATGGCCGGTTTTCCAGTAGTCGGCTTTGACCCCAAGCGCTTGCAACTCGGGATCGCTGGCGAACAGCCCAGTGGATTTCACATCGGCTACAAAGGTCGAACCTGGATGCAGCTTGGCCAGATCACGGGCCATGATGACGCCGACCTTATCGGCAAATATCTCTTCGCCTTCGTCATCCACAACACCGCAACGATCGCCATCCCCATCAAACCCTAGCGCCAGGTCCGCGCCGCTGGATTTGACTGTGTCGGCCATGTCATGCAGCATTTCCATGGCTTCCGGGTTCGGGTTGTAATTGGGGAATGTGTAATCCAGCCGTGTGTGGCTGGGCACAACCTCAACCCCGATCCTTTCGAAAATCTCGGGCGCGAAGGCGGCGGCGGTGCCGTTTCCGCTGGCGCAGACCACTTTCAGCGGACGTGACATTCTGAAGTCACCGACCAGATCGTCGATATAGGCTTCTTTCACACCGTCGACGAATTCATATGACCCGCCCGGGCGCGCGACGCCTTCCCCATTCAAGACGATGTCGCGCAGTTCCGACATTTCGTCAGGGCCGTGGGTCAGTGGGCGGTCAAAGCCCATTTTGACGCCGGTCCAACCGTTCGGGTTATGGCTTGCCGTGACCATCGCAACCGCCGGTACGTCCAGATGGAACTGCGCGAAATACGCCATCGGGCTGAGCGCTGGGCCGATATCTTTCACCTGAATACCCGCCTGCATAAGTCCAACGATCAGAGCGTTTTTGATCGACAGGGAATAATCGCGATAGTCATTTCCCACTGCAATCACGGGTTCGATCCCGCGTTTGAGCATCTGTGTGCCCAGACCCAAACCCAGGGCCGTCATGCCTGGCAGATTGATCTCATCGGGGTATTTCCAACGCGCGTCATATTCGCGAAAGCCCGTGGGCTTGATCATCGGATCGCGTAGAAAGCTCCAGGTGTTTGGGGTCACCTCAGGCAAAGGCTTGGTCATCACAAATCTCAATCGTTAAATCTGAATTGGGTTTTCTTTGGCCAGCGCATCAAATCGCATCAATGTGTCAACCAGATGGCCCATTTGATCCAGAGGGATCATGTTCGGCCCATCTGAGGGGGCGGTGTCGGGATCCTGATGGGTTTCTATGAAAACGGCTCCGACGCCCAGAGATACAGCGGCTCGCGCCATCACCGGCGCAAACTCACGCTGTCCACCCGAGGAACCACCTTGGCCGCCGGGCTGTTGCACCGAGTGTGTCGCATCCATGACGACCGGATATCCGGTTTGCGCCATCTGCGGCAGCGATCGCAGGTCCGCGACCAGCGTATTGTAGCCAAACGAAGTTCCACGCTCGGTCAGCAGGATGTTCTGATTGCCGGTGCTTTCGATCTTAGTGACGATATTCGGCATTTCCCACGGGGCAAGAAACTGCCCTTTTTTTACGTTGACCGCTTTGCCGGTATTGCCCGCCGCCAGCAGCATGTCCGTCTGACGACACAGAAACGCAGGGATTTGCAGAATATCGACGGCCTCAGCCGCAATCGCGCATTGCGCTTCGGTATGGACATCGGTCAGTACCGGTATGCCCATGGTTTTGCGGATATCTTCCAGCACCTGCAGCCCGGACTCAATGCCCATGCCGCGCTTGCCGGACAGCGAGGTCCGGTTGGCTTTGTCATACGAGGCCTTGAACACATATTGCGCACCTACGGCGTCGCATGCCTCTTTCATGGTGCCGGCGATCATTTGGGCGTGATCGGCGGTTTCAAGCTGGCAAGGGCCGGCAATGATGGTCAGCGGAAGGTCGTTGCCAACCGTCAGGTCGGCTATTTTTACATGTTTCATGAGTCTTACGAGGATACCTGTTCACGAAGGACCGACGCGGTAAGCGAGATCATCAGGTAGATACCAGCAAATAACAGGAATGCCAAAATCGTATTTTCGAACTTGCGCGGATAGCTGGGTTCCTGGCTGGCGACCGGGTTCACCGAGACGGTCAGATACCGCACTTTCCGATTGGCCTCGGTCCGCGTGGCTTCCATTTGCTGCATTGCCGTTTGCAGCATCATGTCACGCGCCGCCAGATCGGCCTGAGCCATCTGGATTCGCACGCTCAAACGCGCCAGCGAATTTTCGCCCGCCGACACGTCCAGCATTTCGGCATTCAACTCATCAAGGACCGCTTGCAGCCGCGCGATATCCGCCCGTGTACCATCCACCTTGGCCTGGTTGGGGCGCGTATTATCGAGAAGCGCGGCCAATTGTAGTTCTTTGTCCTGCAGCTCGAATTCGAACTGATCGATCCTTCCTCGCAGGCTGGCGATCACACTTTGCGGGTCCAGTATCGCACCTTGTAGCTGCAGTTCGATCAGGTCTTCCTGAGCCTGTCTGCGTGCCTCTTGCGCAGCCTCAAAACTCGCCAAGGCATCGCGCATCTGGTCTTCGCGTTTCAATTCAGTCAGACCATTGATGGTCTCTTCCGCGTAAGAGATAAGCCGTCTGGACAAATCGACCGCTATCTCGGGGCTCGGCGCTGCGACCTCCATTCGGATGACGCCGTCACTAGGATCATATCCGATTGTGATCATACGCTTATAAAGCTTGTAGGTTTCTTCAAGCGTCGCATCAGCCGGCAATCGTTGGATCGGGTCTATCCAATCCTGCCGAAAAAACTCAGTAAATCCGACATCACGTTCAAGCCGTTCCAATGCATCCTTGGATTCCAGAAATTCCTGAGTGGACACGGAATCCTGCGCCGTCGCAAACTGCGTGCCCGCCAGAAATCCACCGAACGAAGCACCGCCGCCATCCGCTTGCAGGATCGAAAACACCGAGTCGCTGGCATACATCGGTGTCGCCACGCGATAGAAATAGTAGCCCACGATGAATGTTGGAATGAATACGAACACCGTCAATCGTGCGAATAACCCGGCAAGCTTGCGGCGGCGGCGGCGGGCGATGTCTTTCTGGATCTGCCCGATTTCATATTCACGACGTTCGGCCGGGCTGAGTTCGGGTCCTGGCAGGTTCTTCTGCGAGTCCCTGGTCGTTTGCGGCAGGTGAATCTTTATATTGTCTTGCGCGGCGTCATCACCAGTTGGCTTACCTTGGTCAGGAGCTGCCAGATCAAGCAGGTTTGTGCGCTGAAACGGATCAATTCCTTTCTTTCGTAACAGCCGGACCGCATCGTAGTCTGACGTCGCCGCCAGCCCGTTCTTGTGCGCCAAACGCCGCGCGACGCGCAATTGCCGCCCTGTCAGACCTTCGCGTTTGATCGCATCCAACTCGTTGCCCGGTTGCTGAGTGTCGTCAGCCGAGTTTGTGCCTTGGGTCGCCTTTCGGATGCGCGAAATGGCGTCCGAGCGTGCCTCGGCAGTGCCAGAACCGCGTGCCGTGCGGTCGGGATTGTATTTCCTAGCCTTGGGTTTGGTAGTCATAGAGCTGCTTTGCCTCTTCCAAGGTTTCAAACATGTAAAGCTGGCCGTCTACCAATACCGCAGCCTGCCGCGCGAATTTTTCAAGAAGCGAAGGGTTGTGCGATACGATCACCAAGGTTGTCGTGCGCAGCTTCTCTTTCAGAATGTCGCCCGCCTTCTTGTTGAACTCGACATCGGTTGTCGAGGGCATCCCCTCGTCAATCAGATACATATCGAAATCTAGGGCCAGCATCAGTGCAAATGTAAACCGGGCCCGCATTCCGGACGAATAGGTTCCGAGCGGCTGGTCGAAATACTCACCCAAGTTGCACAGCCATTTGCAGTAGGCTTCGACATAGTCGGGATCCATGCCGTAGATCTTCGCGATATAGCGTGCGTTCTCCAGCGCGGACAGGCGCTTGGCCACACCTCCTGCAAAGCCCATGGGGAAGGATACGCGGCAGTCGCGCCGAATCACGCCTTCGTCGGGCTTTTCCAGCCCTGCCATCATGTTGATCAACGTGGTCTTGCCGGTTCCGTTCGGGGCCAGCACGCCAAGAGATGTTCCAAGCTCAACCCGGAACGAGACCCGATCCAGAATCACCTTGCGGCGGGTTCCGGTCCAGAAAGACTTGCTGACATTTTCGAATTCCAGCATGTGCGGCCTGCAGATCGCTCGGGGTTTTGACGGTTTGAGGATCGGTGTGCTACCGATCCATGTTGGCCACATTATGTCGAAATATGAAACAAATGATCAATGCGCATCCGCGTTCATGACATTGATGTGTTGCAAGGACGGTTTCATTGGCTCGAGGGTAGATGATGCCTATCTTCATCGATGAACATTGCAAAAGCCTGTTGAGCCGATGAATTCGCTGATTGAGGACATCCAAGCCTGCCGTTTGTGCGCGGATAGGTTCGCGCAGACCACGACTGCGCACCAGCCGCGCCCGGTGGTCTGGTTTCGCCCCGGTGCGCGCATTTTGATCGCAGGTCAGGCACCGGGCGCGCGCGTCCATGCTTCAGGGAAGCCTTTCACCGACCCTTCGGGTGACCGGCTACGGGATTGGCTGGGACTGGATGAGAACGCATTTTATGACCGTTCGCGCGTATCCATCGTGCCGATGGCGTTTTGCTTCCCCGGATACAATGAGCGCAAGGCCGACCTGCCTCCGCCGCCGATATGCGGGCGCACCTGGCATGACAAGGTGATGGCTGCGTTGGGAGAAGTACCGTTGACGATCCTCGTCGGGGGTCATGCCCATAAATATCATCTTGGCGTAAAAACACCGGTTACCGAGACTGTTAGTCTTTGGCGAGACCATGCACCGCGCGTCTTTGCCTTGCCTCACCCGTCCTGGCGCAATACGGCTTGGCTGAAGAAAAACCCCTGGTTCGAGGCCGAGCTGTTGCCGGTGCTACAGAAACGGGTGAATGAGGTTCTGAATGACTGAAGCCACAGCTTTGGATGCTGCACATAACTCCATGCAGGCGGCCCCGGAAGACGACAACGCTCGACTACGCTTTTTCGAAAGACTGGCCGATAGCGAGCTGTTCCTGATGCTGACCGAGGAAGCGAAGGATGAAGGTATTTCGCCCGAGCTGTTCGATGTGGCGGATGGTCGTTTTGTTCTGGTGTTTGATATTGAGGAACGACTGGCGGCATTTGCGGGTCGACCGGTCCCCTATGTCGCTCTGTCAGGTCGTGTTCTTTCAGGGATGTTGTCGGGGCAGGGGGTCGGGCTGGGTCTGAACCTTGATGTTGCACCGTCGTCGATGTTGATCCCCGCTGAAGCGCTCGGTTGGTTGTCTGACACGCTGCAGCATGGTCCAAAGGAGGTGAAGCAGCGACTTGCCGAATTCTATCCGCCCTCCGGTTTGCCAGATGTTCTGTTGACCGCGCTTGATGCAAAGCTGGCGACGGCTGCAGGTCTGGCTGCGGCGGCGTTTCTAGTTGGGACAAAGACTGAAGATGGGGGGCAGGGCCATTTATTGGGTTTTGTTTCAGCGGTCGAAGGTGCGCAGCCAGCGCTTGCACGCGCCGTATCCGAGGCATTGACCTTTTCGGGGATCGAGGCCGGAGCGCTGGATGTTGGCTTTTTTGAAGTGCAGGATCCGGCTACTTCTGCCTTGGCAAAGGTTGGGCTGCGGTTTGATTTGCCCCAGCCTCAAGCGCCCAAAATGGAAAGGGCCGCGCCAGGCAGTGATCCCGAGCGGCCCCCAATATTGAAGTAGCGCAGGACGTTAGTCTGCCGCTTCCAGTTTATCCTGCGTGCGGGTCTCAAAATCGCTGGCGTCATGGCGTTCGTGCAACTGCGTATGCGGCTCTCCAAACGCACGATTGACCATCCGGCCGCGCTGAACGGCGGGGCGAGCATCGATGGTTTTGGCCCAACGCATCACGTTTTCATAGCTTTCGACATCCAGGAATTCTGCCGCATCATATAGACGGCCCAGAACAAGCTGCCCGTACCACGGCCAGATCGCCATGTCGGCGATGGTATAGTCCTGACCTGCAATATAAGGCTTATCGGCAAGTTCCAGTTCCAGCACATGCAACTGGCGTTTGGCCTCCATCGCGAAACGGTCGATCGGATATTGCCATTTCTCAGGCGCATAAGCGTAGAAGTGGCCAAAGCCACCGCCCAGATATGGCGCGCTGCCCATTTGCCAGAACAACCAGTTCATCACTTCTGTCCGCTCGGCACCGCTGGCGGGCAGAAACTCACCGAATTTCTCAGCGAGATGCAGCAAGATGGAGGCGCTCTCGAAAACGCGCACAGGTGTTTCACCTGAATGATCCCACAGCGCCGGTATCTTCGAGTTAGGATTGGCCCCGACAAAGCCCGAGCTGAACTGATCACCTTCACCGATGTTGATCAGCCACGCATTGTATTCGGCCCCGGAATGGCCCAATGCCAAAAGCTCCTCCAGCATGACCGTAACCTTGACGCCGTTTGGGGTGGCGAGCGAATACAGTTGAAGCGGGTGCTTCCCGACCGGAAGATCCTTTTCGTGGGTCGCACCGGCTATGGGCCGGTTTATATTGGCAAAGCGTCCTCCGCTTTCGCTGTCCCAAGTCCAGACCTTTGGGGGTGTGTAAGTGGATTGTTCGCTCATCTTTTGCCTTTCTGCATCATTTGGCCAAAACGCGCCGCCTTCACAGCTAATATTGCAAAACTCAAAGTCCAACCCCGGATGTGGCGAGATATTTGTAACATTGCGCCTCGTTCACCTCACAAAACCCCTCTGGTTTTCACAGCGGCGCGAGGGGGTCTTCGCGCCGGGCCAAAATTACCTATTGTTTGACCAGACCCGCAGTTCGGGTGACCAGAAACCGTAAGGACATGAGGACCAATCACATGAAACGCTTTGCGCTGACCCTTGCCGCGACGATGGCTTTTGCCGTGCCCGCGTTCGCCGGAGAACAATATGTTGATGGCACCGGATTTGCCGTATCGGGATACGACGTTGTTGCTTACCGCAGCCTGGATCAGGTTCCTGTAGGCCAGTCGCAACCCGAGGCTGTTCGCGGTCGGGCCGACATCACCGCAGACTATAATGGTGTTACCTGGGCGTTTGCGACCGAAGAGAACCGTGACAAGTTTCTGGAAAACCCGGCCTTTTACGCACCGCAATATGATGGCCATTGTGCATACGGCGTGTCGAAAGGCGGCAAGGTTCCGGGCAACCCAAATCTGTGGCGTATTGTCGATGACAAGCTCTATCTGAACATCACTGATGTTGTTGTTGGTTTCTGGGAAGAGGATGTTCCGGCCAACATCGACCTGGCGGAAGGCAACTGGCCCGGAATCGAAGGGGATGCCGCTTCGACCAGCGTGATCCCGAAATTCACATCAGAAGGCCCGATTTCCAACTGATTCCGATTAATGAAAGAAAGCCCGGCCACTAAGGCCGGGCTTTTTTCGCTGGCGGGTTCTCTCACCCCGCCAACTCGAACATATCCCGCATGTGTTGATCCGCTTCGAACCGTATTGTTACACTCTTGGCACCGGGAAATTTCCTCTCGCGTATCGGGTCAGGAATGACAATCTCACCGGAGCCCGAGCCCTTGGACCGAAAGGTCAGAATCTCTGTTTCTGACTTGCGGTAGCCGGAAAGGACCGAGGTTGGCAATGCAACGCGGTTAGACCCTTCGCAGACTGACGATGCAACGAAGTAGGTAAGATCGCGCCCGAAGCATCCGATTGCATCAGGAACATGGTCCGAAGATTCGCGGGCGCTTTTGGCGGCGTCCGGTTCACCTAGTTCCGATAAATCCTTCAGCGCGCGTTCGGGTTTTAACAGATCGTGACAAGCTTTGATTTCATCTGCGGCCAGTTCGATTACGCGTTTCTTCAGACGAGGACGACGCGGTGTAGAAGAATCTAAACCGTTTTTGCGTGTCATCCCTTCTTTACGCAAAAAATCATAGGCTGATTTAGCATCCGAAAAACCGGAATAATCACCGTCGGTATGATCAGGATGATCGTGGAACGCGATTTTGCGCCAGGCTTCACGAATCTCGTTTGCGTTTGCATTTGGGGGCAGACCAAGAACCTGCAACGCTTCGGCCCGAGCCTGTACCTTGCTCACTGGCTTCATACTCAAAACACTCATTAAAACTACAACGGGGTCAGATTGCCATTGATCACATTTTTGTCAAATTTTTTCAGGAATTAGACTGAGGTAGGGCAACAGTTGACGGGTGCATATCGAGATTGTCGCCTGCGCAGCGGTTGTCGCAAATGAGCATGGCAGACGACTGCCATGCCCGGCGATACAGGGCAAACGCAAAAACTGTGGGATCAGGCGACGTTCTGCAATTCGGTCTGGGGTGTAATGCCCAGGGCAAAGCAGACATCCCGAGTAAGCTCGGGTCGGTTGAGCGTATAGAAATGCAGTTTGTCCACGCCGCCTTCTATCAGGTCCGAGCAGAGTTCGGTGCATAGCGCCGTCGCCAGAAGATCTTCGCGATCGTCCCGGATTGCTTTGTCAAATGCGTTCTCGATCCAGTCGGGAATGTGGGCGCCACAGCGTTTTGCAAAGTTACGCGCACCCTTCCAGTTCTCGATTGGAAGAATGCCCGGTACGATAGGCTTGTCGATCCCCGCTTTTTCGCAGGCATCGCGAAACCGGAAGAAGGTTTCAGCCTCGAAGAAGAATTGGGTCAACGCCTCGTCCGCGCCCGCATCTAGCTTGGCCTTTAACCAATCCACATCAGCGCGGGCATTGCTTGCTTCGGGATGTTTGTCCGGATAAGCGCCGACACGGATGCTGAACATCTCGGTCTCGGCCAGTGCAGAAATCAATTCTACCGAGTTGGTGAAACCATCAGGGTGGGGGGCGAACCGGTCTTGACCTTTAGGTGGGTCGCCACGCAGGGCAACGATATCCTGAACGCCTGCGCGCGCGAATGTGTCTGCGATCTCAAGCGTCTCCTGACGCGAGGCATCGACACAGGTCAGATGCGCAGCAACAGGCAGCCCCGAGGATTTGTGTAAGGTTGCAACTGCATCACGCGTCAACTCACGTGTTGTACCACCAGCACCATAAGTCACCGATACGAACCGCGGGTTCAGCGGCGCCAAGGTCTGGACCGTATCCCAAAGGCGAAACGAGGCCTCCAGAGTCTGCGGCGGGAAGAACTCGAATGAAATCTCAGGCTTGGTCATGTTGGCCTCGTAGCTGTCATTTATACCCTTGTGCCATTATGTGTAGTGTGAGACAAACTCATATTGTTCAACAACAACATGAGTTGCGTGAGTAATGCATATCGAGTTTCGCCACTTACGGACGATCAAAGCCATCCACGAATGCGGTGGGCTTGCGCGTGCAGCTGATCAGCTAAACATCACGCAATCCGCACTAAGTCACCAGATCAAGGGGTTGGAAGATCAGGCCGGGGTTGAGCTGTTTTTACGTCGATCCAAGCCGATGAAGTTGTCGGCAGCTGGTTTGCGGCTGCTGCGGCTCGCTGAACAAATTCTGCCGCAGGTCGAGGCGATGCAGGATGAGTTTTCATCGCTGCGCGACGGTCGAACCGGTCGGATGCACATTGCGATCGAATGTCACGCTTGTTTCGAGTGGCTGTTTCCGGTGCTTGAAGCTTTCCGTAAATCCTGGTCAGACGTTGATGTGGATATCCGCCCGGGCCTTGCATTCGACGCATTGCCCGCCTTGCAGAAGGAAGAGGTTGATCTGGTGGTGTCCTCAGACCCCGAAGATCTGCCGGGTGTCGAATTTGTCGAACTCTTTGACTACCAGGCCGTATTTGTCGCGGCGTCTTCGCATCCATTGGCTGAAAAGCCCTTTATCGAAGCTGAAGATTTCAGAGGTCAGACACTGATAACCTATCCAGTCGAACGGACGCGTCTGGACGTGTTCAGCCAGTTACTCATCCCAGCGCGGGTCGAGCCGGCCACGATCCGGCAGGTTGAACTGACCGCCGTGATCCTGTTGCTGGTGGCGTCCAACCGGGGTATCTCGGTGCTGCCTGATTGGGTAGTGCGTGAAGTGAAGTACAGTTCCGACTACGTCACGCGCCCGCTTACCAAAGATGGGATTACCCGCAGGTTATATGCTGCGGTCCGCAGCGAAGACCTTGAAAAACCCTTTGTGCAAGAGTTGGTGAAACTGGCGCGCGCCGAGGCGCGTAAGCTTCAGACACAATAGCGCCGGACGCAGATCAGCCATGCGCATCATTCCTCTTGGCAAGGGCGCGTTGCCCCAGTATACGCGCGGCTTGACCGGACAGGAGCCTATGGAAAATGGTTGGCAGTGCAAATCTCAACATCATGATCAAGGCCGCGCGCAAGGCGGGGCGTTCTCTGGTCAAGGATTTTCGTGAAGTCGAGAACCTGCAGGTGTCGATGAAAGGTGCGGGCGACTTTGTGTCGAAGGCTGATATCGCGGCCGAAGCCATCCTGAAAGAGGAATTGCTGGGTGCCCGTCCGACCTATGGTTGGCTGGCCGAAGAGGGCGGCGCGATTGACGGTGAAGACCCGACTCGTCGCTGGATCGTCGACCCACTGGATGGGACCACCAACTTCCTGCACGGGCTGCCGCACTGGGCCGTTTCAATCGCGTTGGAACATAAGGGCAAGATCGTTTCGGGTGTGATCTATGACCCTGCCAAGGATGAGATGTTCTTTGCCGAAAAAGGCGAAGGTGCGTGGATGAACGACATGCGCATCCGTGTGTCGGGCCGCCATCGCATGATCGAGTCGATCTTCGCGACAGGTCTGCCATTCGGTGGCCGTTCGGACCTGCCTGCGACCTTGCAGGACCTGGCCCGTCTGATGCCTGCCTGTGCAGGTGTTCGTCGCTGGGGTGCTGCCGCGCTGGACATGGCCTATGTGGCCGCCGGTCGTTACGAAGGCTTTTGGGAGCGTCGCCTAAACGCCTGGGATCTGGCCGCAGGCATCATCATCGTGAAAGAGGCGGGCGGCTTTGTTCAGGCGCTGAACCCCGAAGGCAGCGTGCTTGAGGATGGCGAAGTGATCTGCGCCAATGAGCCGATCTTTGACAATTTCGCAAAGGTAATTCGGGGCTGATATTCAACCCCGGTCATTTGATCATGGTACGCGCGTCCGGTCCGGGCGCGCGTTTTGGTTTAGAAGTCGACCTCGATCGCGATCCCTTGCTGGACCGCCAGATCAACTGCCGCGCTGGCCACCGCAAGATCTTGCAGCCCCACGCCAGTACCGTCGAACACGGTCACCTCAGCCTCGGACACACGCCCGGAATGGGTGCCGTTGATGACCTCTCCGATCTGCCGGATATCGCCTTCGGCTTTCATTCCGGCAGCCACGGCATGCTGGCTTTCACCCAATGTCACGGCCTGCGCGACCTCGTCGGTAAAGACGCTTGCGCGGGCGATCAGGTCTGTGGCGACCTCTTGTTTGCCGACGGTATCAGTGCCCATACATGCGATGTGTGTGCCGTCGGAGACGTGCTCGGACATCAGTGTTGGCGCGAAGGAGGAGGTGATGGTGACAATCACGTCCGCCTGCACCATGCCGGGCATATCCACAGCCTCAAAAGGCAGCCCCGCTTCAGCCGCGACCTTTTCGAGATTTGGCAGCATTTCTGGATGCAAGTTCCAGCCTATGACTTTCTCAAAGTCCCGCTGTTCCAATGCCGCGCGCAATTGGAATGTCGCCTGATGCCCGGCGCCAACCATTCCGATCACCTTGGCATCCTTGCGTGCCAAATGGTTGATCGAAACCGACGAGGCTGCAGCCGTGCGCAGCGCGGTCAGCAGGTTGCCCCCAACGATGGCCCGAACGCGACCCGTATCTGGATCAAACAAAAACACGGTGGATTGGTGATTGATCAGCCCGTGCGTTTCCAGATTGTTTGGCCAGTACCCGCCTGCTTTCAGGCCAAGGTTCATGCCCGCGCGATCAAACCCGCCTTTGAACCCATAGAGCGCATCCGCATGACCTATGGCCTCGCGCACGACCGGGAAGTTGTAGGCATCCCCAGCCGCCATCGCGGCAAACACCTGCTCAACCGCAGTATAGCTTTCCTGTCGGCCTAACAGAGCGCCGATTTCCTTTTCAGGAACGATGATCATCGCGTTTGTCTTTCTTTTTGATGGCATTAGAAAGGGCGGTGCTAAACGTCCGCCCCTGCATTCATCTGTAATTCAATAGGCCTTGCCACGGGCAGAGACCGGCCAAAGGGCTTCAACCTTGCCGCCGCGCACACCGACGTACCAGTCATGAACGTTGCAGGTCGGGTCACAGTGGCCGGGCACCAGCCGCAGCTTGTCGTTGACCTTCAGCACCCCATCCGGATCGCCAATCACCCCGTGTTCGTCCGAGCACTTCAGGTATTCCACTTCGTCCCGCCCAAAGATGAAGGGCAGGCCGCTATCGACGGATTGCACCTTCAGACCCGCATCGCAGATTGCCTTGTCCGCTTTGGCGTGGCTCATCACGCTGGTCAGAATGAACAAGGCGTTTTCCCATTCACCCTGATCGATCCGTTGACCGTCCTTGTCCAGAATCCGACCGTAATCAGCATCCATGAAGGCATAAGAGCCGCACTGCAGCTCGTTATAAACGCCCGAGTTGCTTTCGAAATAATAAGACCCCGTACCGCCGCCTGAAACCAGCTCGCAGTCGATCCCTTCAGCCTTCAATCCGTCGACGGCATCCTTGACCATGGCGATTGCGGTATCCAGTTTTTCTTTGCGTGCCTCATACGTATCCAGATGCTGCATCGCGCCTTGATAGGCCTGCATGCCGGTAAATTTCAGGTTAGGGGCGGCCTCAACAGCCTTGGCGATTTCGATCACAGCGGGGGTCGTGGTGACACCACAGCGGCCCGCGCCGCAGTCGATCTCGACAAAAACCTCCAATTCAGTGCCATGCTTAGCGGCAGCAGCAGACAGGTCAGCGACGTTGTCCACATCGTCGACGCAAACGATTGTGCGTGCGCCAAGCTTCGGCAGGCGCGCCAGACGGTCAATCTTGACCGGGTCCCGCACTTGATTCGAGACCAGAATGTCTTTGATGCCTCCGCGCGCAAACACCTCGGCCTCGGAAACCTTTTGGCAGCAGACGCCGACTGCGCCGCCCAATTGTTCCTGCAGCTTCGCGACGTCTACGGATTTGTGCATCTTGCCATGCACCCGGTGCCGCATCCCATGTGCCTTGGCATAGTCGCCCATCTTCTTGATGTTACGCTCGAGCGCGTCCAGATCAAGGATCAGGCAAGGCGTCTGGATTTCGGATTCATCCATGCCGATCGCGGCAGGGATGTCATAGCCAACTTCGAATTGATCACTGTTCATCGGTTTGTTCATCCTGTTTCTCCTTACCCTTTCAGCCAGGGCAGCTTGTCCAGATCCACGTTGCCTCCGGTGATGATGACGCCGACGCGTTTGCCCCGGAAGGTGTCGGGGTTCTTGAGAATGGTGGCCAGCGGAACGGCCGAAGACGGCTCCATCACCACGCGCAAGTATTTCCAAGTGAGTTTCATTGCGTCGATGATCTCTTGCTCGGACGCGGTGAAGATGTCGGTCACATTGTTCGACACAAAGTGCCATGTGTTTTCCTTGAGCGGGACCAACAGCCCGTCCGCCACCGTTTTGGGGGCATCGTCCGCAATGATATGACCCGCTTTGAAGGAACGGTACGCATCGTCCGCCTGCTCAGGCTCAGCCGCATAGATCGCGGTTCCTGGTGCCAGGTTCGAAACCGTCAGACAGGTGCCTGAGACCATCCCGCCACCGCCGATTGGCGCGATCACTGCATCCAGGCCATCGGTCTGCTCAAGCAATTCAGCCGAACATGTGGCCTGACCAGTGATAACACGAGGGTCGTTGTACGGGTGCACGAACTCTCCGCCTGTTCGGGCCTGCACCTCGGTAAAGGTCGCTTCGCGGGACGACGTGGACGGTTCACATTCAGTGATCGTACCACCAAAGCGTCGTACCGCGTCTTTCTTGGCCTGCGGCGCGGTGCGCGGCATCACCACATTGCATGGAATGCCCCGGCGACCCGCCGCATATGACAGTGACAGGGCGTGGTTCCCGCTTGAGTGGGTGCAAACGCCCTTGGCCGCCATCTCATCGCTAAGGCCGAAGACTGCATTACTGGCACCGCGCACTTTGAATGCACCTGCTTCCTGAAAGTTCTCGCATTTGAAGAACAGCTGTGCGCCGGTCAATTCATTCAGATAGTCCGAGGTCATTACCGGTGTGCGTCGGATGTGCGGCCTGATCCTTTCATGCGCAGCTTGTACGTCGTCATACGTCAGGTCGGCGACGGGGATTTGATCCAACATGACTATCCTCCCTAAGCTGCGGCTTTTGCGTGGCTGGTTGAGCTGGCGCGATAGAATTCCTGCGCCGCAGCAACCCCGCTGCCAAGCTTCACCGGGTAGTTCAGATCGGCCATGGCCATCTCGACCGTGGCCAGCCCCGACAGGACCATAACATCGGTCAGGCTGCCCAAGTGGCCAATACGGAATGCTTTGCCATTCAACTCACCCAGACCAATGCCGAAGGATACCCCATAGGTGTTGAAGGCATGGTCAGTCAGTTCGTTGCTGTCGAAACCTTCGGGCACAAATATGGCGCTGACGGTATCCGAGTAGAGGTCAGGAGATTGTGCGACCAACCTCAGGCCCCAGGCCGCAGTCGCGTGGCGCACACCTTCGGCAAGGCGAGTGTGGCGGGCATACACATTGTCCAACCCTTCCTCGAACAGCATCTTCAGGCTTTCGCGCATGCCGTAGATCAGCTGCAGCGGCGGAGTATAGGGAAAGCCGCCAGACGCATTTGCCGACATCATATCACGGAAATCAAAGAAGGTGCGGGGCAGTTGGGCGGTATCCATTGCAGCCAGAGCCTTGGGGCTGACGCACAGGATCGCCATGCCGGTGGCCAGCATGAACCCCTTCTGCGACCCCGAGACCGCAATATCCACGCCCCACCGGTCAAACTCGAACGGCATTGAGGCCAGAGAGCTCACGCAATCCACAAACATCATGGCCGGGTGATGTGCCGCATCCATCGCATCGCGCACAGCGCTGATATCGGAACGCACACCTGTCGCGGTTTCGTTATGCGTCACCAATACGGCCTTGATTTCATGCGCTTTATCCGCGGACAGGATCGCCTCGAACCTGTCGGCTGGCGCGCCTGTTCCCCATGGGCATTCAACGATCTGAACGTCCAACCCGTGTCTTTCGCACAGATCGATCCAGCGATGGCTGAAGACGCCGTAGCGGGCGACAAGAACCTTGTCACCGGGGCTGAGCGTATTTGTAATCGCTGCCTCCCAACCGCCCGTTCCGCTGGCTGGAAAAGTGATTATCTGGCCTTCGGTGGTGCCGAAAACCTGTTTTGTGTTTTCCAGTACCGGGGCGAAGGTTTCAACGAAATCCGGGGCGCGATGGTCTTGCGTCTGAACCTGCATGGCAAGGCGCAAACGATCAGGAATGTTGGTTGGGCCTGGGATAAAGACCGGGTTTTGATGCGACATAACTCAATCCTCTGCTTTGGGCCCAAGTGTCGCTTGAACGGTTGCGTGTTGCAATTTTCTTGAAAAATATTTTCATTTTATCTGTTAAATTGATAAGGTGCTGAAACGGATAGGAATTCAGTTTATCAAAATGATCTCTGAGAATTCCGGGCCAAAAAAATTGGTTCGAGTTTTCGGGGGGAATCCGAAGGTCAGGTGAGAAATGGAAACGCAAAAGCGGCCGCGCGGCAGACCCAAATCGCTGTTTAAAGAAAGTTCGGCCGGGACCATGCAATCATTGGATCGGGCGCTGGGCGTACTGACCACTGTTGCCCGGCTAGAGCGCGTCGCGCTGAGCGATCTTGCCCGCGAGGTTGATGTTCCGACAGCCACCACGCATCGCATTCTGGTGACACTGCAAAAACACGGGTTCGTATCTTTTGATGAGGAACGGCAGGAATGGTTGGTCGGAATCGAAGCCTATCGGACCGGTGCGTCTTTTCTGCGGCGCAAGAGCGTTCTGGAAATCGGCAGGCCGATCCTGCGGCGTCTGATGCAAGACAGCGGTGAGACCGCAAATCTGGCCGTACCCGATGGAGCAGAGGTGGTCTTCGTCGGGCAGGTCGAAACTCAGAACCCCATCCGGGCCTTCTTTCCACCCGGTGCGCGGACGCCCATGTATGCGTCCGGTACAGGAAAGGCTATTCTCGCTGCGTTGAGCGAAGAGAGTTTAGGCAAAGTTCTGGGCCGGGTTGATCCGGTTGCTTTCACTGAAAATACGAAGTTGCCCGCTTCGGGCCTGTATGCAGATCTGGCTGAAACTCGTACCCGAGGTTGGTCTTACGATCACGAAGAACGGTATGAAGGTATGTCTTGCATTGGTGCGGCCATCTTCAATGACAGGGCTGAGCCTTGCGCCGGTATCTCGGTATCCGGACCCACCGTAAGGTTCAGCCGAGAACACGCGCCCGAGTTGGGCGATCTGGTCATGCGCGCGGCGCAAGAGATCACCCACCTGAGCGGCGGTAGGCTACCCAAGAGCTGACGCTTGATTATTTGCGCGGCACTCTGGGGATGCGCGATTGCGAGAGTTTGTACTTGTGTTCCGGATGCGGTGGATGGCCGTGGGTGCGGTTCCAGAACCCAGTCCCTCCGCGCCTGAGCCATAGGGGGATGCACAGGATCAGCCCAACAAAGAACCCTCCGGTATGCGCCCAATAGGCAACGCCACCTTCATCGGGATTGCTGGCCAGGCTGCCAAGGAATTGCAGGCCCAGCCAGACACCCAGCATGATAAAGGCCGGGATGGTAAAGATCCGGATATAGACGATCAGAATCAACAAGATATCCACGCGCGCTTTTGGGAAAAGCAGAAGATAGCCGCCCATGACACCGGCGATCGCTCCGGAAGCGCCAATTGTTGGCACCACCGAATCCGGTGCCGAAATGACGTGAATCAGCCCCGCTCCGATTCCTGCCAGCAGATAGAACACGAGAAACAGCACATGCCCCATTTCGTCTTCGAGGTTGTCGCCGAATATCCACAGAAACAGCATGTTTCCCGCCAGATGCATCCAGCCCCCATGCAGGAACATTGACGTCACGAGTGTCTCGAACCCATAGCCGTCAGTTATCCGGGCAGGAATGACCGCGTAGTCAATATAAAGCTGATTGATCAGCCGCGCATTCTCCATGACACCCACATAGCTGAGGAAGATCAGTATGTTCGCAGCCATAAGGGCATAAACAACAAACGGAGTACGCCCCGAAGGGTTATGGTCTCGGATCGGAAACATGGCGCGACGCTGGGCTTTTCGCCGCCCAGCGTCAAGGTCCGGTTATGCCGCACCTCCCAGAAGGGCGGCGTTGCCTCCGGCGGCGGTGGTGTCGACACAGACATGGCGTTCCCCCAGCACCCGCGCACGGTCGGGCTGCCCGGGGATCAGCGGGATGATCGGGCCATCGCGCCGGGCCAAATGCTGCTCGATATGGCGGGCAGAGTCGTCGTCGCCCCACCACAGAACGCCCGAGAAACCGGTCAGGTTTTCAAGCCGGTGCAGATCCAGCATGCCCGTCATACGGATCGCTGTGCCGCCCAACGCTTTGACCGCATCCGCCTGAGCCTTGGCGGCCTCGTCCCCCGGACCCATGCACAAAAGCGGGGAGCGGGAATATTCGGTCAGGCGGTTCGATTCACCGGTGGGGCCAGGCAGCGATTGGGTGCTGGGCGTTGCAGGTTGCCCTTCGGGCGCACCTGGTTCAGCCGAACTGTCCCAGCGTCCCGAAGCATTCTGCCGATCAGGCGCGCAGAACCGTGCCATATAGTTCGGACCGCCCGCCTTGGGGCCGGTGCCGGACAGACCTTCGCCACCGAAGGGTTGCGAGCCGACGATTGCGCCGATCTGGTTGCGGTTGACGTAGATATTACCGGCATGGATCGCCTCGGTCACATGCTGCACCCGGTCGTCGATCCGCGTGTGCAGGCCGAAAGTCAGGCCGTACCCCGTGGCATTGATATCCGCAATGACCTTGTCGATATCTTGCGCCTTGAACCGGGCGACGTGCAGAACCGGACCGAACACCTCGCGCTCTAGCGCCGAGATGCCGGGTATCTCGATCAGAGTAGGTGCGATAAATGTACCCTCAGGAGGCGTTGTCATCTCCTTCAGTACCCGTCCTTCTGAGCGGGCCTGGGCCACGTGGTCCGCGATGATTTGCCGGGCTTGCGCGTCAATGACCGGGCCGCAATCAGTTGATATCAGCCAAGGATCGCCCACATGCAAAGCGTCCATCGCCCCTTGCAACATGGTCAGAACGTCCTCGGCAATATCCTCTTGCAGATAAAGACAACGCAGTGCCGAGCACCGCTGGCCTGCCGATTGGAACGCGCTTTCGATAATCGATTGGACCGCTTGTTCCGGCAAAGCGGTGCTGTCTACGATCATGGCGTTCAGACCGCCGGTCTCGGCGATCAATGACGTACCCGGCCGCATGTGCTGCGCCATTGCTGATCGGATTTTCAGCGCGGTCGCGGTGGAACCGGTAAAGGCCACACCAGAGACGCGTTCGTCCGAAGTTAGCGCCGCACCCACCTTCGGCCCGCCCGGAAGAAGTTGCAGCGCATCGCGTGGAACGCCTGCTTCATGCATCAGTTGAATGGCACGATGGGCGATCAATGGCGTTTGCGGGGCAGGGGCTGCCAGCACAGCGTTGCCGGTGGCCAACGCAGCCGATATCTGCCCGGTGAAGATCGCCAGAGGGAAGTTCCATGGGCTGATGCAGGTGAATATTCCGGCGGGTTTGGCGGCAGGAATATTGGCGGCGTAGTAGCGCAGGAAATCAACCGCTTCGCGCAGCTCGGCTACCGCATCGGGCACGGATTTTCCGGCTTCGCGGGCGAGCAGGGCAAACAGCTCTCCAAAATGCGCTTCGTAGAGATCGGCTGCTTTATTTAGAATGTCAGCGCGCTTCTCGGCTGAGGCCTGCCATGGGCAAGCGCTGGCCAACGCCAGTTCCACGTCTTCGGGGCTGGCCGCAGCAACCGAACCGGGACGATCCAATGGTTGCGCGGGATTGATCACGGGAGTGTCTGCCAAAGGCAGTGCATCATCCGACAGCAAAGGTCGGGCGTACCAATGATGGGCGCGGAAGGCGTCGCGTGCGATGTCAATCTGGTCCAGCGTCGGCGTATGGCGCAGATCAAAACCTTTCGAGTTTGGGCGTTCTGGTGCGAACAACTCAGGCCCGGTTGGCAGCGGTTTGCCAGGTGTTTGAACGGCCACGAACGGATCTGCGGCAACGGTTTCTGGGGCGACTTCCTCATCAACGATCTGATTGACGAACGAGGAATTTGCCCCGTTTTCCAGAAGGCGACGCACCAGATAGGCCAACAGATCCCGATGTGCGCCGACCGGAGCATAGATACGGCAGCGCGAGGTCCGCTTGTTGCGCACGATCTGATGCAGGGTCTCACCCATCCCGTGCAGGCGCTGGAATTCGAATGGCTGGCCGTCCGCCATATGTAGGATAGCGCTGACCGTATGGGCGTTATGCGTGGCAAATTGCGGATAGATACGGTCGGTCATTCCCAGCACCTTGCGGGCGTTGGCGATATAGGACACATCCGTCGCCGCCTTATCGGTGAAGACCGGAAAACCATCGACGCCCTCGACTTGCGCGCGCTTGATCTCGGTATCCCAATAAGCGCCCTTGACCAGCCGTACCATCAGCTTGCGGTCGTGCCGCTGGGCCATCTCATAGAGCGTATCCAGCACCAACCCGGCGCGTGGGCCGTAGGCTTGCACGACGATGCCGAACCCGTCCCAACCGGCCAGTGCAGGCTCTGCCATAACTTCTTCGATCACCTGCAGCGAGAGCGACAGGCGATCTGCCTCTTCCGCGTCAACGTTCAGCCCCATGCCCGCTGCCTTGGCCAGCAAAGCCAGCGCGCGCAGCCGGGGCACCAGTTCGTCCATCACCCGTTGTTCCTGTGCCAGCTCATAACGGGGGTGCAGGGCCGACAGCTTGACCGAGATGCCCGGATTTTCGCGAATGTCTTTATGGGTGCAGGCCTCGGCAATAGCGGCGATCGCGCGCGAGTAAGACAGGTGATAGCGGGCAGCATCGGCCTCGGTCCGTGCCGCCTCGCCCAGCATGTCGTACGAGTAGGTATAGCCCTTATCTTCCATTCCTTTGGCGCGCTTCATGGCGGATTGAATGGTTTCGCCCAAAACGAACTGACGCCCCATTTCTTTCATCGCACGACCAACGGCGGTGCGGATCACTGGTTCACCCAGCCGCTTGATGGCCCCGCGCAGCGCGCCGACGGGCGAGGATTTGTCTTCGTCCAGAACCCGGCCTGTTAGCATCAACGCCCATGTCGACGCGTTCACCAGTGACGAGGATGATTGTCCGAGATGTTTTCCCCAGTCTGACGGGGCGATCTTGTCTTCGATCAGTGCGTCAATGGTATCCGCATCTGGCACACGCAACAGCGCTTCGGCCAAACACATAAGCGCAACGCCTTCATCAGTGGATAGGCCGTATTCAGCCAGAAACACTTCCATCATGCCTGGCGACGTGCTTGAGCGGATGTCGCGCACCAGCTGTGCTGCAGCCTCACAAATGGCCGTTCGGTCGGCCTCTGACAGCTTGGCCTGAGAGATCAGCGCGTCCAGTACAGTGGACTGGTCGGCATAAGTTTGAGTGTCGATTTTGGTGCGTAGGCTGTGTGACATGTGTACTCCGGGGCTTTTGCCTAATATAACCGCCTACAGTCAGGAGAAAGGACCGAATTTTCTCGAATTCTGGTCGAATTGACTGAAATATAGGAGCCTGATCATGCAAAACGACTTGTCCAGCCTTGATCGCTTTGACCGTGCGATCCTTACGGCATTAGCTGAAGATGGCCGCATCTCAGTGACGGACCTTGCGCGCAGGATCGGCTTGTCAAAATCGCCGACACAGGCGCGGCTCAAGCGGCTTGAGGCTGACGGGATCATCACAGGCTATCGCGCCATGTTGGACCCGATCCGTCTGGGCCTTGACCATGTGGCCTTTGTCGAGGTGCGTCTCACAGATACTCGTGAAAAAGCACTGGCCGAGTTCAATGCAGCGGTGCGCAGAGTTGCTGAGATTGAACAGGCTCATATGATCGCGTCCAACTTTGACTATCTGCTTAAAATCCGGACCCGATCGATGACAGAATACCGCACGGTGCTAGCCGAGAAAATCTCATCCCTGCCGCATGTTGCCAACACCTCCACCTTCGTTGCGATGGAGGCGGTGAAAGAAGCCGGGTTGCTGGCTCCGCTATAAAGCAGTTGACCTAAACGCCTGATGGATCAGGTTAGAGAGGATGAAAAACGTACTTATCGTTGCCATACTCGCTGGTTCTGCCGCTCAGGCTTCTGCAGATTGCCCGGTTGCGCCGGATCATATTTCTGGCGTCGACGCCCTGATTGCGCAAGCCCAAACCGCGTCGTCTGAGCGCGAGGCGCGGGGCATTTCGGGACGGATGTGGCAACTCTGGACCGATGCGCCGGACGCCCGATCTCAAACCCTGTTGGATCGCGGGATGTCTCTGCGCGAGTCTTGGGATTTGACCGGTGCGCTGGCCGAGTTTGACGCTCTGGTCGCTTATTGCCCGGATTATGCCGAGGGGTACAATCAGCGGGCATTCGTCAACTATTTGCAGCAGGATTACGGTGCGGCCCTGATCGATCTGGATCGGGCCATTGAGCTGTCCCCGAACCATGTAGCGGCGCTTAGCGGGCGTGCATTATCGCTGTTGGGTCTCAAGCGGCTGGACGAAGCGCGAACGGCGCTGAACCATGCACTCGAACTGAACCCGTGGCTTTCAGAACGTGCCTTGCTTGCGCCGGGCGGGCTGCTTGATCCACCGGGTGATGATATTTGAATTGAGACGAAAAAGCGCCCCGGAACCGAAGTTCAGGGGCGCTTTTGATGCAAGGGCTTGATTAGCCGACCAGCCCGTTGTCGGTGCGTTTGATCGCAATCACCGACGAACGCGGCGTACCGCCATCGGGCCAATTGCTGCCCGGATGCTGGATGCCAACAAACATGGTGCGCAGGTCGGTCGACCAGGCCAGACCGGTGACTTCACAGCCATTCGGGCCGGTCATGAAGCGCACAATCTCCCCGGTCACGGGATCGCCAACCAGCATCTGGTTATTGCCGTTTCCTGCGAATTCTTCCTCGTTGTCATCATTCCCGTCTGTCTGAATCCAGACCAGACCGGTCGAATCGATGGCCATGCCGTCGGGTGAGTTGAACAGGTTGCCTTCGTTCACATTTGCCGATCCGCCACGGTTATCCGAATGAACAGTTGGGTTTCCGGCCATGACATAGAGATCCCAATCAAAGCCAGTGGCCGCGTGATCTTCATCCGCTGGACGCCAGCGCACGATCTGGCCGTATTTGTTGGCCTCGCGCGGGTTAGGGCCGTTGACTGCAGTGTCATCGCCCCCAGCATTTGGCTTAACTCCACGGTTCTTGTTGTTGGTCAGGCAGCAATATGCTTCGACCGCAACAGGGCTTGAGGCCACCCATTCCGGGCGGTCCATTGTGGTGCCGCCCGCAGCCGATGCGGCCATACGGGTAAAGATCAGAATTTCGGCCGCGTCCATGCCGGTTGTTTCCGGCGTCAGCGGCAGCCATTCGCCACTCATGTCGTCATTGAACTTGGCGACATATAGCGTGCCGTCATTCAACAAGCCCTGAGTGTCGACACCGGGCGCATAGGCCGCGTTCGAGACGAACCTGTAAAGATACTCGCCACGTTCATCGTCGCCCATATAGACCACGACACGACCGTCCGCAGCCAGCGCGACCTCAGCATTTTCATGCTTGAAGCGACCAAGGCCGGTGTGCTTGACCGGAGTGCTGTCGGGTTTGGTCGGGTCGATTTCAACGATCCAGCCTGCGCGGTGCGGCTCATTGGGGTTTTTCGAGGTGTCGAAGCGGGGGTCAAACAGTTCGTAGCCATTCCAGCTTTCGGCTTTGATGCCATAGCGTTTCATGCCGTCCGCGACCTTCTGATCGTAGCTGGCATTCTCGTCAGAGGAACCAAAGTAGCCGTTGAAATTTTCTTCGCAGGTCAGGTAGGTGCCCCACGGTGTCTTGCCGGAACCACAGTTGTTCATGGTGCCCAGCGACGCGGTTCCTGTCGGATCGGCCTCGGTCTTCAGTAGGTCATGACCAGCGGCGGGGCCGACGATCTTCATTGGAGTGTTGTGGTGGATCCGGCGGTTGAAGGGGCTGTCCTTAACGACCGCCCAGCCCGCAGGGCCTTCCTTGATCTCCATTACGGTCACGCCCTGGATGTTCTGCAACTTCAGAACATCATCGGCACTGGTCGGAACACCTTTCTGCGCGGCAGGCAGGTTGATCTTGCGGTTCGGGTACTCGTGGTTGATCGCAATCAGCTCGTGACCCCGGAACGAGAATGTCTCCATCCCATCCGTATTCTCGCCAAAAACCTTGTCCGAGTTTTCAACCTTACCGCCATCGGTCAAATCGTATCCATCGGCCTCGGAAAACAGCGGATCGCCCCAGCGCATTAGCATCTTCCATTCATAACCTTCCGGAACGTGGACTGTCCCATCGGTCTGGGCGGGAATCGGCGTGAAGGCAAAGCGTTGTGCATCGACCGCCTGTGCTGAAGTTGAGCCCAACAAACCAGCGCCCATCGCCGCAGCGCCCGACCCAAATGCCACAACTCCTGACAGGAAACCCCGTCGCGAGATAGCGCTTTCAACCACGCGGTCGAAGTCGTGTTCATCTGGGCGGGGGAAGTGCAACTCATCCCAATCGTCGGCGGAAAGGGTGGTGAGATCGACGTCTGTCATGGATAGCTCCTGGCTGTCTGAACTAAGAATCGCACCGTGGGTTTAGAGCGATCACATGACAGGAAATTGACAGTCTGAGCAAAGCTTCTTTTGATCTGCGCCGCGTGCAGATTGACGCCGATCTACCTGCGGCGCTGATCAATATTTAGGCGAAACTGTCGCCAAACGACCTGAAGCCTAAGCCGCCTTTGCCTTGCTGCGGCAATAACATGAGGCGTGGATTGGCACCGTGGCCCGTGCAGCAGCTTTGTCCAGTTGCAGCTTGATATGACGGGCCTCGGTCGTTTCACCGCGACGGATCAGGCATTCATGCAGGCCATGGAGGCTCCAGATATTGCCGGGATGCTGGCAGGCGCGGGCGAGCGTGTCGTCCAGACCCAGATCGGCCCGATAGACGGCCTCAGCCTCATCGAATTGACCGTCTTCCATTAACAAGGCCCCCAGGGCGTGCCTTGTCGGCTGCATCCATCCCCATGGCTCGTCATAAACCAGATTGTCATCCAACTCGACCGAGCGGCGCAGATGATCAAGTCCGCCTTCACGGTCACCGGATTTGAACGCGATCTCTCCATCCATCATCGCCTCGCCGATCATCAAAACATCCTCGGCGGTGTTGTTGAATACCAGTCGACTTTCCGGGACGGCTTTTCTGGCCTGAACGGCCACTTTGCGTGCATGCGCTGCATCGTCCATACGACCCAAATTGGCCAGAGCCACAGAGCGCGCCTGATGAATTGCGGCGGTGGTATAGCTGTATAACTCCGCGTCGCCGGGCATGGGTTCATCCAGAATTTCCTGCCACATGCCGAAGCGAACCATGACATGGACCTTCTTGCCATAGAAGGATTCGAACAAATCCGGGAAGTAACGGATCACATTGTCCGGCAATAATCGCATCAATTCCTCGGACGCAGCCAGGGCCAATTCGGGTTGCCCAAGGAACATGGCCCCATAGGCTTCAAAATGTACGTTGTGGACGCGATAGACGGTATAGAAGTTCTCACCCCCGGCCATGGCTTCATATTTCTTGTCGACCGCTGCAGCTCGGTGATTGCGCCAGACCACATTCTGATAGTCGCCGCACAACACGTCGATATGCGTCGCCATGTGAACTAGATGCCCGCTGTCGGGCACCAGATCGACCAACCGATCCCCGTGTCGCAGCGCCTTTTCCGGAGTGGGCGACATCTCCATCAAGTGGATATACATATGCAGCAGGCCGGGATGATCCCAGGCACCGGGAAGCGTTTCAAAGGCCCTTTCCAGAACGGCTTGTGCCTCGGTGGTGGATGCCCCTTCGGCGGGCACGCCCTTCTTGAGATCCCATAGCTGCCAGGGCGTTCGGTTCATCAAGGATTCGGCAAACACAGATGAGACATCCAGGTCGTTCGGATGATCGGAATAAACCGCGCGCATCGAATCGGCGAAGGCGTCATTCCACGGTGCATAGTCCTCTATTTCGGGGTCCGACGGGAAATGGTGTGAGATCGCTTCGATCAAGGCCGCCTCAATCGGGGTCGAAGATGTGCGCAGAGCCATCGCCGTTTCGACTGCCTGTCGCGCCCGGTCAAGGGTGGCAACCTTTTCATCAGGCTCAAAGAACTCCCATGGTTTATTGTAATTTGGACCAATCGCATAGGCGACGCCCCAATGGGCCATACCGCATTTCGGGTCATGAGTTATGGCCTGTTCGAAACAGGCGGCAGCGGCCTCATGGTTATACCCGAACAGCCAGATGAGACCCTGATCGAACAGCTTCTGAGCTTCGCTTGATGAAGTGGTAACAGCACGGCGATACGTGCCGAGGTCAAAATCGGTCATCCTTCAATCCCCCGCTTACTCTCCGCCGAGCACCGGTAATCAGCGCCGAACAGCGGATCATCGAATTATAGCACAATTTCGTGAAAGGCATCGCGGAGCGCGGAAAAGGCTCTTCGAGCTATCCAGCCCTCCTTGTCGGACAAGATTACTCATCGGAAAGCAGCCAGCTGTCGCGGTTGTTCGCAAGTGTCGGTGCCGGCAAAATGGACGTATCAATTCTCACCGCGAGGTGCATTTGATTGAAACATCCTCTTGACGACAAATTTTGTATGAAATAGGTGGTGACCTCGCTGAGCGGGCGTTGTGTAGTGGTAAGACCTTAGCCTTCCAAGCTAATGACGCGGGTTCGATTCCCGCCGCCCGCTCCAGCTGATCCCCCACACAGGTTGCGTCATTTAGCCCTTATCGGGCTGCAAAACTTTGTCTTCAGCTTGACCCCAAACATCTCTGACGCCAAGAAGCTGAGATTGATGCCTGATCAGGGCGACCGACCAAAATACAAGGGCCAGACATGGCAAGAACCAACGCCGCCAGTCCAGCGAACAATTCGGCTCCGCGAGCGCAGGAGCAGCGTGCACGGTCTAAGAAAATCGGCGTGCTGCGGTCATTGTGGCCGTTTATGAAGCCCTATCGACTGCTGATGATCGGTGCGACACTGGCGTTGATCCTGACGGCCAGCATGACGCTGACATTGCCCTTGGCTGTGCGGCGTGTGGTCGACAATTTCCGCATCGAAGATGGTGATTTGCTTGAATGGTACTTTCTGGCCGCCCTCGGTATTGCCGGTATTCTCGCCGTGGGTACGGGTATTCGCTATGCTTTGGTGACCCGGTTGGGTGAACGTGTGGTGGCCGATATCCGAAAGGCGGTTTTTGACCGCGTGATCGGGATGAGCCCCGAGTTTTACGAGCGCATCATGACCGGAGAAGTTCTGAGCCGTATCACCACCGACACAACGCTGATCCAATCGGTGCTGGGATCGTCTGTGTCCATCGCGCTCCGCAATCTTTTGATGTTCGTCGGCGGACTGGTGCTGATGCTGCTGACATCGGCTAAGCTGACTGGGATGGTGTTGCTGCTGATTCCGCTGGTGGTTGTGCCAATATTGGTACTGGGCCGCAGGTTACGGGTGATCAGCCGGGAAAATCAGGACTGGATTGCGGCGTCCTCTGGAAATGCCGGCGAGGCGTTGGGTGCGGTGCAAACCGTGCAGGCTTTTACTCATGAGGACGCCAGCAGGACGCAGTTCGGAGAGATGACAGAAACTTCGTACGAAGTTTCTCTGCGTCGGATCCAGACCCGTGCGATTCTGACCGTCATTGTGATCTTTCTCGTCTTCTCGGGCATCGTTGGCGTGCTGTGGATGGGTGCGAATGATGTGCGTAACGGGGTTATGACCGAGGGCGTGCTGATCCAGTTTGTGATCTATTCGATCATCATGGCGGGTTCAGTCGCCGCGTTGTCCGAAATCTGGAGCGAGTTGCAGCGCGCTGCAGGTGCGACCGAGCGTTTGGTCGAGCTTCTGAACGCTGAAGATACAGTCAACGATCCGTCGCAGGCCAAGGCATTGCCTGTGCCCGTACGCGGAGAGATACGTTTCGACGATGTGACATTCCACTATCCCGCGCGCCCGGACGTTGTCGCGCTGGATCATTTGTCACTGCAGATTAAACCTGGGGAGACAGTGGCCTTTGTTGGCCCGTCTGGTGCGGGCAAGACAACAGTCATCCAGATGATTCAGCGGTTCTATGATCCCGATGCGGGACAGGTCAGTCTTGATGGGCTCGACCTGCGCGAGTTGAACCGTGACGACTTCCGTCAGCACATCGCGCTGGTCCCGCAAGACCCCGTGATCTTTGCCGCTTCGGCGCGCGAGAATATCCGCTTTGGCCGTCTGGACGCCTCAGATGCCGAAGTCGAGTCCGCCGCCCGAGCCGCCGCCGCGCATGAGTTCATCTCGGCTTTGCCCGAAGGGTATGACAGCTTTGTGGGCGAACGGGGCGTAATGCTGTCGGGTGGTCAGAAGCAACGTATCGCCATCGCACGTGCCATCCTGCGCGACGCACCGGTGCTGCTGCTGGACGAGGCGACCTCGGCTTTGGACGCAGAAAGCGAACGTGCGGTGCAGGGTGCGGTTGATAACATGAGGGCAGGGCGCACCACTCTGATCGTGGCGCACCGTCTGGCGACCGTTAAGAAGGCAGACCGGATTGTCGTGCTGGAAGCCGGGCGCATTGTGGCGCAGGGTACCCATAACGATCTGGTGGCGCAGGACGGTTTGTATGCCCGCCTCGCACGCTTGCAGTTCACCGACGGGGTGGCTGCAGAATAAAGTGACGCTCCGGCACATCTCGTTTCGCCGTAGCGTCATTCTACATATTCCCGGACCTGATCGCTAAGCCCTTGCTTGCGCATGGTGTGTTTTGCTTCCATCTTGGAGGTGACAAACAAGCCTGTGCGCGACACGGGAGACAGATCAGGGGAGGAGCCACATGGCCTTTGTGGGATTGGAAGACAAGGCGCGCATCGAGCAGGAGATGGCGTGGGAAGATCGGGACGTACCCGTCACCTTCCATCAACTGTTGTCGCGGACGGCGGGCAAGTTCCCGAACCATAAAGCGATCAGCTTTCAGTTGTTGTCCGGCCCGACCGACAAGGCCGAGACGCTGACATGGTCCGAGCTGCTGGGCAAAGTCAATCAGGCCGCCAACCTATTCCGTTCCCTTGGCATCGGAGAAAACGATGTGGTGGCCTATGTGCTGCCCAACTGCAACGAGACGCTGGTCACCATGATGGGCGGTGCGGTGGCCGGGATCGTGAACCCGATCAACCCATTGCTGGAGCCGGAGCAGATCGCGGCGATCCTGCGTGAGACCAAGGCTAAGGTCGTGGTCACGCTGAAGTCCTTCCCCAAAACCGATGTAGCCCAAAAGGTTGAAGAGGCAGTACGACACGCTCCGGGCGTCAACACGATCCTTGAGATCGACCTGAACCGCTATCTGACGCCGCCAAAATCCTGGCTTGTACCATTCCTGCGTCCAAAGATGGGCGACAAGGAAAAGTTGGCCCATGCGGACTACAAGAACTTCATTGATGAGCTGAACAAGCAGCCTAAGACGCTGAACTTTGAGGACAGCCAGGAAGATCGCGTGGCGTGCTATTTCCACACGGGCGGCACCACGGGCATGCCGAAAGTGGCGCAGCACAAATACTCGGGCCTTATCTACAATGGCTGGTTGGGCAATACACTGCTGTTTGACGAGAACGACGTCATCATGTGCCCACTGCCGATGTTCCATGTCTTTGCGGTGCATGTCATCGTGATGGCGGCGGTGTCGTCTGGTGCACATGTGGTATTCCCGACGCCTGCCGGGTATCGCGGTGATGGCGTATTCGACAATTTCTGGAAACTGATCGAACGCTGGAAGGTTTCGTTCATCATCACAGTGCCGACAGCGATTTCAGCCAAAATGCAGCGACCTGTGGATGCGGATATATCCAGCGTTAAAACAGCATTTTCGGGATCAGCTCCGTTGCCGGTCGAACTGTTCCGTCGGTTTGAAGAAGCGACCGGCGTTACTATCGTCGAGGGCTACGGCCTGACCGAGGCCACTTGTCTGGTGTCATGCAACCCCGTGGATGGGGAAAAGAAGATCGGCTCGATCGGTATCCCGTTCCCTTATACGGATGTCAAAATCCTGCAGGACGGGCCGGATGGACCAACCGAGTGCGGCGTAGATCAGATCGGTGAAATTTGCATCTCGAACCCCGGCGTATACGCGGGAAATACTTATACCGAAACCGACAAGAATACGAACCTCTATCATTTCAACAAATACCTGCGCACGGGCGATCTGGGACGGTTTGATGAGGACGGCTATCTGTGGATCACCGGTCGCGCGAAGGACCTGATCATTCGCGGCGGACACAATATCGATCCCGCAGAAATCGAAGAGGCCTTGCTGGGCCATGATGCCGTCGCCTTTGCAGGGGCCATCGGTCAGCCCGATGCGCATTCGGGTGAGGTGCCTTGCGCCTTTGTTGAACTGGTCGAGGGGGCCTCGGTCACTGAACAGGAGCTGATGGACTATTGCAAGGTCCACGTCCACGAACGCGCGGCACAGCCCAAGCATTTGACCATTCTGGACGAGTTGCCGAAGACCGCCGTTGGCAAGGTGTTCAAACCCGAACTGCGCAAGCAAGCCATCACGCGCATCTACAATGGTGCTTTGGACGCGGCAGGCATACCAGCGCGAGTCGTTTCGGTAATTGACGATAAAAAGCGGGGTCTAGTGGCGCAGCTTGACGCGAATGGATCTTCCGAAGACGATGTCTCAAAAGTGCTGGGTTCGTTTACCCGGCCATGGGAGTGGTCTGAATAATTCGGAGGAACAATGGACTATGAACGTCTGATCGACGAGGAGACCTGGGGTTTCATCCGGCGCACAGCCGAGAGCTATCCGGATGATACAGTAGAGATGTCCATTGCTGACCAACGCCGGGTCTATGACGCGATGTGTCAGGACTTCCGCCAGCCGCGCCCACCTGGCATCGAGGTGCGCGACAGGTCCGCCGATGGCGTACCTGTTCGCATCTATAGTGCCGGTGACCCCACCCGGACCGTCATCTATATACATGGTGGTGGGTTCGTCGTCGGGGGCTTGGATAGCCACGATGATGTCTGTGCGGAACTCTGCGCCCAGACGGGCTATCGGATCGTTTCGGTCGACTATCGGTTGTGCCCTGAGCATGTGCACCCGGCGCAGTTTCAGGATAGCTGGACCGCCACGAACTGGGTGGTTCAGGAATACGGCGAGCCGATTGTGCTGGCCGGTGACAGCGCGGGTGGCAATCTGGCAGCAGCCGTTTCGCACCATGGTCGGGGGCGGTTGGAAAATGTGCTGGGGCAGGTCCTCATATATCCCGGCTTAGGCGGAGATATGTCGCAGGGGTCGTATATCGAACATGCCAATGCCCCGCTGCTGACATTGGACGATATCCGGTTTTATGAGACTGTTCGGTATCAAGGGACCACGCCCCAGAACGATCCTACCTATGCACCGTTGCATGACGTCGATTTCTCGGGGCTACCGCCGACGGTGGTGGTGACCGCCGATTGCGATCCGCTGCGCGATGACGGGCAAGCTTATTGCGACCGGATCACGGCCGCAGGTGGGCAGGCCCATTGCATCAACGAGGCCGGTTTGGTCCACGGATATCTGCGCGCCCGAACATCGGTCAGGCGCGCCGCGGACAGCTTTGAGCGGATTTCCGTGGCGATTGAGGCTTTGGGGCAGGGGATTTGGTCCTACGACTGAACCGCGTCAGGTCAGGAACGGCTTGGCTTTCATCGTATCCGCCACCGGTGCGCCCATGCGCTGAAGTATGGTTGGGGCTAGCTGTAGCTGGTCGATCACGGTATCGGGATCAGGGCCTTTGGCCTCTCCAAAGTAGTAAAGCGCTGTTTCCTGCTGCAAAGGGCTGCGCCCTCCGTGATGGCCACGTTCGTCTTGGCCATGATCAGCCGTCACGATGACGTCATAGCCCAACTGCTGCCAGCGCGGGATGAACGGGGCCAGCATTTCGTCCATGACAAAACAGGCATGATCCATCTCTGTGCAATCGTGGAAGAAACGATGCCCCATGCTGTCCAGTGTGCAAGTGTGCAGGATGCCATAATCCAGTCCGAAGCGCAGACACATGTTGGTGAGCGAGGCAAACAGATCGACATCGCTTGGCGTCATCTGGTTGGCGTTGCCATATCCCGTCATTGAATGAAAGCGACCATGGTTGATTGTCAGGTTGTCGGGCTCGTCATATTCAACATCGCGGACGTAGTCGAACGGGTGGCGATTGAAGAATTGAGACCAATAGCTGTGGGTGACCGCGCCGGTTACACCGCCTGCCTCACGCACCTGACTGAACACATCCTTATGGCTTAGTCGGAAGACGTTGCCGTTGCCTGTACAGCCATGCTCTTGCGGTGTGACCCCGGTGTGGATAGACGCATAGCAACTGGCAGAGGTCGAAGGCAGTACAGAGCGGAGTTTCCAAACCCGGGCAGCACCGCTGTCGACCCATCCTTCAAGATTGCCAAACAGTCGACGAAAGTTGCGCCAGGGGACGCCGTCGAGGATGATCAAAAGCAGTTTGCGGTCCATGTTCCGGCCCTTGTTTCTGAGTATTCGTTCCGGCGAACCTATGAGATTCGTCCGGCTATGGCTGCGCATTTGCGCCCCAAATAGCAAAATCCCGACGTCTGCTTGTGTTCACAGCGCCGGGAATTTGAATGGTCTTCGGTGTTTCTATGAGAAGGGCGCGGATCAGTTCCCCGCGCTCTCCATTTTGCGGTGAGCGACAACCTCTTCCAGCCAGCCAAGATGCATCTCAGGCACCGAGCTAAGCAGCAAGTCTGTATAGTCGTCGAATGGAGGGCTTAGCACCTGGCTCTTGGGACCGTAGCGAACCACCCGACCCTGGTACATCACCGCGATACTATCGCTGATCGCACGGACTGTCGCCAGATCGTGGGTGATGAACAGGTATGCCACATCCTCGATCTTTTGCAGATCCAGCAGCAGCTTGAGGATACCGTCCGCGACCAGCGGGTCGAGCGCCGAGGTGACCTCATCACAGATGATCATCTTTGGCTTGGCCGCCAGTGATCGCGCGATACAGACACGCTGTTTTTGACCACCCGACAGTTCCGCCGGATAACGATCGATGAACTTCTCGCCCAGTTCGATCTCATCCAGCAACTCGACGATCCGCTTGCGTTTCTCGGCGCCGCGCATGTTGAAGTAGAACTCGAGTGGGCGGCCGATAATCGTACCGACGGTCTGACGCGGGTTCATTGCCACGTCGGCCATCTGGTAGATCATTTGCAGCTCACGCAGGTCTTCACGCGTGCGGCCTTTCAGATCAGAGCTGAGCTTGCGGCCCGCAAAGGTAATCTCACCATCACGGGGTGGAAGAAGCCCGGTGATGACCCGTGCCAGCGTAGACTTACCCGACCCGGATTCACCCACAACCGCCAGTGTCTGGCCCGGATGAAGCTCGACGTTGACATTATGCAGCACGTCGAAATTCAAGCCTTTGTAGCGCGCGGTGATACCATCGACGCTCAGCACGGGTTCAGGAGTTGGTTTTTTCTCTTCGTGCTCGATTGAGCGGACCGAAACCAGCGCCTGTGTGTACTCTTCTTGCGGGCGGTTGATGATCTGGTCGGTATTTCCGTATTCGACCGTATCGCCCATCCGCAGCACCATGATGTCATCACTGACCTGGGCCACAACTGCCAGATCATGGGTGATATACAAGGCGGCAACGCCCGAGTCGCGAATGGCGTCTTTGATGGCCATCAGCACATCGATTTGGGTAGTCACGTCCAGTGCCGTGGTAGGTTCGTCAAAAACCACCAGATCAGGCTCGGGGCAAAGCGCCAGCGCCGTCATGCAGCGCTGCAGCTGTCCGCCCGAAACCTGATGCGGGTAACGATCACCGATATTGTCAGGGTCGGGCAGACCCAGCTTGGCAAAAAGCTCACGCGCGCGGGCTTCAGCCTCTTTGCGCGAAAACTTCTTCTGCTCAACTGCGGCCTCGACCACTTGATCCATGATCTTCTTTGCGGGGTTGAACGATGCGGCGGCGGATTGGGAAACATATGTTACCTCACCACCGCGCAGTTTGCGGATGTCCCCATGAGATGTCTTGAGGATATCACGCCCGTTCACCCAAACCTCGCCCCCGGTGATTTTCACACCGCCACGGCCATAGGCCATTGAGGCCAGACCGATGGTAGATTTGCCAGCCCCGGATTCGCCGATCAGACCCAGCACCTTGCCTGGCGCGAGGTCAAAGCTGACCCCGTGCACGATCTCGATGTCATGGGGCTTTTCACCCGGCGGATAGACGGTCGCGCCGATTTTGAGGTCGCGGACCTTGAGAAGGATATCACTCATCCCCGGCCTCCTTTCAGCGATGTGGTACGATTCAGGACCCAGTCAGCCACCAGGTTGACCGAGATTGCCAGCGTCGCAATCGCCACAGCGGGATAAAGCGCTGCGCCGATACCATAGACGATGCCATCCTTGTTTTCTTTCACGATACCGCCCCAGTCAGCCAGCGGTGGCTGGACGCCCAGTCCCAGGAACGACAGGGTCGAGATGAACAGAACCATGAAGATGAACCGCAGTCCGAATTCGGCCACAAGTGGCGACAGCGCATTGGGCAGGATTTCCCGGAAGATGATCCAGGCGCGCCCTTCGCCGCGCAGCTTGGCGGCTTCAACATAGTCCATAACGTTGATGTCCACCGCTACAGATCGCGATAGGCGATACGGGCGGGTGGCATCCAGTAAGCCCATAACAAGGATTAGGATCGGGACGGTCACCGGAACGATGGCCAGAATGACCAGTGCCAGGATCAGAGTCGGGATTGACATGATCAGATCCACCGTACGGCTGAGCGCCTGATCAGCCCATCCGCCCAGTACAGCAGCCAGCAAGCCCAGCGACGTACCGGTCAGAAAGCTGAGCAGCGTCGCCGCTGCCGCGATGAAGATTGTCGTGCGCCCGCCATAGATCATGCGGGTCAGCAGATCGCGACCGATATTGTCAGTGCCTAGCAGATGTTCGGGGCTGCTCGGCTCCCAGACGTCGCCGACGACTTCTGCCATTCCATAGGGTGCAATCAACGGGGCGGCGATCGCCACAAAGAAATAGGCGAAGGTGAAGATAAGGCCAATCAGAGCCGAAAGAGGAATGTTCTTTATCATTTCGGATGCCTCAGTCTTGGGTTGGCAAGGATCGACACGATATCTGCAACCATGTTCAGACCGATATAAACGGCCGCAAACACCACGCCGCAGGCCAGAACAACCGGCACATCACGTTTGGTCACGGCATCCACAAGGTATTGCCCCATTCCTGGATAGACGAACACAACCTCGACCACGACAACACCCACGACCAGATAGGCCAGGTTCAGCATGACGACGTTCACGATCGGTGAAATCGCGTTGGGAAAGGCATGGCGGGCAATAACCTGAAATGTGCTGAGGCCTTTCAATTCAGCGGTTTCGATATAGGCCGATTGCATGAGGTTCAGAATGGCCGCGCGCGTCATGCGCATCATCTGTGCCAGCACGACCAGCGTCAGAACAAAGGCAGGTAGCGCGATTGCATTCAACTTTTGTCCAAACGACATAGAATCATTGATCATCGCAAGCGACGAGAACCATCCCAATTTCACTGAGATATAGTAGATCACCACATAACCGATCAGAAACTCGGGGATCGAAACCGTCGTCAGGGTGATGGCTGAAATCAGTTTGTCGGGCCAGCGATTGCGGAACCGCACGGCAAGCAGCCCCAGAAAGATTGCAAGCGGTACGGAAACTATTGCTGCCACGCAAGCCAGGAACAGAGTGTTCCCAAGGCGTTTTCCAATACTCTCGGAGATATCAAGTTTGTTGGTCAGGGATTGACCCAGGTCACCCTGAAGTATGCCTCCCAACCACTCGAAATAGCGTGTAAGGGCAGGGCGGTTCAGGCCCATTTCTTCGCGTAGGTTTGCCAAGGCCTCTGGAGTTGCGGACTGCCCCAGGACGGCTTGCGCGGCGTCTCCAGGTAGGGCTTCGGTTAGGCCGAAAATCAGGGCCGAAGCGCCGAGCAGCAAAAGGAGTCCCAGCGCCAGGCGCTGGGAAACCAATTTGATGATGGGATGCATTATCCGTAGCCCGTTTTAGACGAACCACATTTTGCGGGATATGTTGCCGTTCATCATCTCTTGCGTCGGGTCAGATTCCCATCCATCCAGCTGGTTGCTGACGCCTTCGACAAAGTCGTTGAACATCGGGCAGATCAGGCCGCCTTCGTTGCGTACCATTTGACCCATCTGGCTATAGATGGCTTTGCGTTTCTCAGGGTCGAGTTCCGCTTTTGCTGCAAACAATAAGTCGTCAAACGCCTGAACCTTAAACCTCGTGTCATTCCAGTCTGCGGTCGACAGATATGCAGTCGAGTACATCTGGTCCTGAACCGGGCGGCCGCCCCAATAAGACGCACAGAAGGGTTGAACGTTCCAAACCTCGGACCAGTAGCCATCATTGGGCTCACGCTTGATTTCAAGCGGAATTCCAGCCTGTGCAGCAGTCTGCTGGAAAAGGGCAGCAGCATCTACAGCACCTGGGAACGCACCATCGGCAACGCGCAAAATAATCGGAGAGCCATCATGTCCAGATTTCTTATAGTGCTCTGCAGCCTTTTCAACGCTGAACTCGCGCTGTTCGATGGTTTCATCAAACAATGGATAGGCTGAATTGATTGGCATATCATTCCCGATCGAGCCATAGCCGCGCAGAACTTTGTCAACCAATTCCGCGCGGTTGATGGCGTACTTCAGTGCGGTGCGCAGTTCATTGTTATCAAACGGAGCCGTGTCGCAATGCATGATGAAGACATAGTGACCGCGACCAGCGGTTGAATGCACCGTCAGGTTAGGCGCACGGCCCAACAGGTCGGCAACTTTGGGTTCAACGCGGTTGACGGCGTGGACCTGTCCGGACTGCAGTGCAGCGGTCCGTGCCGTCGCATCGTTGATCACAACAACTTCTACGCTGTCAAAATTGCCGAAATCGCTGTTCCAGTGGTTTTCGTTCTTGGTGAACAAGTGGCGGACGCCGGGTTCGTCCACTTCTAGTTTGTACGGGCCGGTGCCGATACCTGCCGCAGGATTATCCATGCCGCCATCGGGCTGAATGATGAGGTGATAGTCGGCCATCAGATACGGCAGGTCGGCGTTCGGCTCGGTCAGTGTGACCTGGAAATTGTCTCCATCGGCCTTCATCGACTCGATGCCTTTCATGATGCCCAAGGCACCTGATTTGGAATCCTCGTTCGAGTGGCGCTGCATAGTTTTCAGCACGTCTTCGCTGGTCATGGTCTTGCCGTTGTGGAACTCGACCCCTTGACGCAGCTTGAACGTCCAAACTTTGGCGTCTGCACTTCCTTCGACGCTTTCAGCAAGGCGCGGTTCGATGGTTCCGTCGGGCGCCACTTCGACCAGTTGGTCGCCGAACTGCTTGCCGTTCTGGAACGGGACTGAGCTTGCGTAGGTTGCCGGATCAAGTGAGTTGGTTGATTCACCACCCTGCAAACCGAATTTCAGATCGCCGCCCTTTTTCGGACCAGCGGCACGTGCGGCATCGGCAAACATAGTGCTTGCCATTGCGGCCGAGACACCCAGTGCCGCTGCTTTACCCATGAATTCACGGCGGGTCAGCTTTCCAGCTGTGACCTGCTTTGACATGTGAGTGAGTTGTTCGTTCATCCAGATTTCTCCCAGTTGATAGGATGTTCAGCCCGTTGGTGGGCTTTTTATTGACGCATGAGTCAACTTAGGTGCAATTCAGGGCAGCGGGCAAGTGCAAATCTCTTGAAATAATGGGGAGGTTCCGCCTTTGATCGCGCCAGATGATCTTGTTATGAGCCTTTGGAAATCCAAAACCCCTTATTCCTAACTACTTACTCTGACCTGAACAAATTATCCGATAGTTGCCTGGTCAGTTTTGCATGAACTTTCGTTCCACAGATCAAACGCCATTCCGGACTTTAAGTGATTCTATCGGGTGGGTTTTTCGGATGGGTGGGGTCAGGGTCCCGGATCAGTTTTTTATTGCAACAATCAGATCCATTACGTTTGTTCCTGTGGGTCCCGTGACCAACAGCGCCCCCGCCTTGTCGAGGAAACTGCCGCTATCTGCATTGTCCAGATACGCTTGCGCCTTATCAGACCAAGTGTCGCCGGTAACGATGGCGCCTGCTGCATCTGTTGGCCCGTCGGTGCCATCTGTTCCTCCGACGATGACGGTCAAATCAGATTGCCCTGCGATTTCGCGCGCGAGTGCTAGAGCAAGGGCCTGATTGCGCCCACCGCGCCCTGGCGCATCAGGTAGGACCACGGTTGGTTCGCCGCCAAATACCATGGCGCCCTTGGGCATATTCCGCAGCCGATCTCCTAATTTAGCTGCAACCGAGAGATAGTCATCGTGCATCGCTTCTTCGTTGTCGAGGACCTTGATGCCTGAGTTCTCGGCCGCAAATGCTGCGGCGTCACGCGCGTGTGCATTTGATGCGATTATAGCGGTGTGGGCAGAAAACTCCGGTTTTTCGGGCAATGATCCGATACCGGAGCCAATAACGCCCAGATCATCACCCGGGACGTCGGAGATCGCCAGAACGATCACGCTTTTCCCCGAGAATGCCGACAACAAACCGCCACCCTTGATCCGGGACAGCTTGCGCCGTTCCGTGTTCATTGCACCGATGTCGAGACCTTCACTCAGCAGTCTTTGGTTGAGGGCCTCAAGATCATCCAATGTCGTACCGGCCACGAGGTCCTCGGCAAGCGAAGAAGCCCCTCCCGAAACTAGCAGAAGCAGTTTGCTGTCGGGTTTCATCGCCTCAACCGTTTCGCGCAATGCCTGCCCACCCTTCAGACTGCGGGCATCGGGAACCGGGTGTGCAGCTTCAATCACCACAATATGCTCAGGCAGGTCGTGGCCATGGCCATCCTTGGTAACCACCAGAGTGGGCACTGGGCCAAACCGTTCGACGGCCGCACGGGCCATGGCCCCTGCGGCTTTTCCAACGGCCAATATCTGATCTGGGGCTTCGATCGCCCGAGTGGCCTCCAGTGTTGCGTGATATCCATCAACCGCCGCCACACCTGCGCGCCAAATGTCCTGTGCCTGTTGCGAACTCTGCATCAGCTTTCCATCCAAATTGTGACTGGTCCGTCATTGACCAACTCTACCGCCATGTCAGCTCCGAACGCACCTGTCTCAACCGGAACGCCCCGCGATGAAAGGTTGTGTACAAACGCCTCGTAAAGGTGTTCGCCCTCAGCCGCCGAGGCGGCCCCGGAAAACCCAGGCCTGTTTCCACGCGACGTGTCAGCTGCCAAGGTGAACTGGCTAACCACCAGGGCCGAGCCCTCAATATCCAATATCGAACGGTTCATCTTTCCCGCGTCGTCCTTGAAGATACGGAGCTTTGCGATCTTTTCAGCCAATTGATCAGTTTGCGCCTCTCTATCCCCTTGCATCGCACAAACCAGAATCATCAATCCGGGCCCCGATCGCCCGATCACTGTTCCATCGACTTTGACCGAGGCACTGGAAATTCTTTGAAGTAAGGCGCGCATCTGCAGGTCCTGTATTTTATTGCTATTCGTGCCAATCGATCACTTCATCCAGCGCGGCACGTTCCGTTCTGAACGCGTTCGCCGGGTGATCCATATCCGCATATCCGAACGAAATCGCGCACAGAATCAAGCGATCTTCTGATATCCCGAAGTAACGGTGAAGAAATGCGCCATGGGCCGCTACCGCTGCCTGCGGGATACAAGCCACACCAAGGGCCTGCGCCGCCAGTGAAAATGCGGTCACGAAGCCACCACAATCCATCGCGCCGTAAGGGCCCAGTTCAGCCGGGCTGGACAGTATGGCGCAATGCGGGGCGCCGAACAGAGCGTAGTTCTCCATCATCTGTTGCGCCGAAGCCCTGCGATCACCTTTTTCGATACCAACCGCTTTGTAGAGGGCCCAGCCACAGGCGCGACGGCGCTCTTGATAAACACCGGAATAGCCGGTTGGAAAGGGTAGGTCCGGAGCAGGCGCAACGTGCGAAGCTTCGTGTTGCAACGCGTCCCGAAACTGGTCTGTCTCGGCCCCGCTGGTGATCACGATCTGCCAGGGTTGCGCGTTGCACCAGCTTGGAACACGCGCAGCACTGGCGACGATCTCTTCAATCTGTTCGCGCGGCACCAGGTCCGTGCGAAAGGCACGGCAAGAAAAACGATCGGCCAAGAGCGCGTTCAGAGCGTCAAGGTGCAATTCAACATCTCCTTTCAGGCATGCCGAGGAGTAGGTTCCATGAGCGTGCTCTGCTTATCAGCTTTATTGCTGTCCAGTTGCCACCAGATACCCGACGCCGGCCGCAACGAGAAGGCCCAGAACCACGGCGATCGTTATCTTGATTGCGGACCAGGGACGCTCACCCTGAACGCGGCCAGTCCGGCCATTGACCACAAAACGATAGGTCTGGCCGCGGTATTTGTAGGCCGCCATCCAAACCGGCAAGAGGATGTGTTTGAATGTGACATCTCGCACTTCGGTGTCGACAGCGTGAATGCGCTGACGATCGCCTCCGATATCAAACCGCACGTCACGCTCGATCACCCGTGCCATATGTGCGCGGGCCTCTTGATAACCTTCTCGCAGTTCGACCGTGTAAGCCTCGGCGCGGAAACCGGCCAGATATTCCGGCTGATACGGTTCAAGCGCAGGCAAGTCCCATGGTTCCAGCGCGTCCGTATAGGATTTGGGCAGCGATTGAGACGCCAAAACCAGAACATCGTCAAAGAACCGTGCGACCCGTCCGGATTTTGGAGTCCAGCGTACTTTGGGAACCTGTTGCTGCACGCGCTTTCCATCGCGCATCACAGTGCGAGTTTCGTAATACACCACACCGCGTTCCCCACGATAACTCGACTTGGTATCAGCGTCGAAGGTCCAATACGGGACATAAATGCCCTGCATCTTGCGTCCCTTTCGGGCGTATTCCTTCAACCCGTTGGGTGCAAACCACAGTCGGCCCAGCCAATCCCCCATTGCCTTGTGGGCCGAGCGTTCATCCAGTGCAAAGGGCAACACTCCGCGGGGTTTGATATGGCGGCTAACGCCTGTATCGGTCACTACCGGAGTGGCACAGAACGGGCACTCCGCAGCATGGGTGTTCGGATCAAACTCAACCTGAGCCGCGCAGTTCGGACAGGTCAGAACACGGGTTTCTTCAATCTCGCTGTCAGGCAAGCGATCCGCGATGGCGGCGTCGAAATCCAGCTCTCGCAGACTTGCACCACCCCATGGGCCAGCACCGATCGTTCTGGTGTTGCCACAATGATCGCAAGTCAGCGTTCCGTCACCGGGATTGAACCGATAATCCGCCCCGCATTGGTCGCAGGGGAAACGGTGTTCGTCTTTCGCCATGACAGAACCTCGAAATCAGGTTACCAAATGTCAGATCACGCGCCCGGAGGCGGCGGAGGCAGGATCGTGAACAGCTGTGCCAGTTCCTGCACGTCGCCTGCCTTCTTCCAACCGTCCTGTCCGGCGGTCCAAACGTGGGTCTCGCGCGTTATCTCACCATCGGTCGCCATTCGGCCCATCTTGGCCTTGGAAAACGGCCCGCTGGTCTGACCATCCACTGCGATATGCCATACATGCTCGACGGGCGGAGGGGGCGGGGGTGCCGCAGGCGCCGAGGCCTGCGGGGCAGCGGGGGCGGAACCGCCCCAAGGGCCGCTTGGTTGACCCGCTGCCATGTTCGACATCTGCTGTGCCATCGCCATACCCATTCCCATGCCAAGACCGGCGCCCATGCCGCCGCCCTGACCGGGATTGTTGGCCGCTGCGGTCATCGCTTCAGCTGCGGAATACTGCGTGAACTTGCCCAGATCGCCCGCCAACCCCATCGATGTGCGCTTGTCCAGCGCGGCCTCGACCGCTGGTGGCAGCGAGATGTTCTCGATGTAGAACTCGGGCATGCTCAAACCATACCCGTCCAGCACCGGCGACACCTCGGCGGCAATCAGTTTGCCCAGATCGGCAGTGTTCGCCGCCATATCGAGAACTGGAATGCCCGAGCCTGCGATGACGCGGCTGAATTCCTGCACGATGATGTTTCTGATCTGAAAGCTGATCTCGTCCATGGTGAATTCACCATCGGTGCCTACGATCTCTACTAGGAATTTCGCCGGGTCCTTGACCCGCACTGTATAGGTGCCGAAGGCCCGGATGCGTGTTGGTCCAAACTCGGGATCGCGCAGCATGATCGGGTTCTTGGTGCCCCATTTCAGGTCATTGAACCGGGTCGTGTTAACGAAGTAAATTTCAGACTTGAACGGAGACTGAAAGCCGTGATCCCAATGCTGCAGCGTCGTCATGATCGGCATGTTGTTTGTCTCAAGCATGTAGAGACCTGGGGTGAAGACATCCGCCAACTGCCCCTCATGCACAAAGACCGCCGCTTGACCTTCGCGCACGGTCAGCTTGGCGCCGTATTTGATCTCGTGTCCTTCACGCTCGAACCGCCAGACCATGGTGTCGCGCGTATCGTCGACCCAGTGGATGACATCTATGAATTCACCGGTCAGAAAATCAAAAATTCCCATTGGATTTCTCCTGTCTTCGGGGTCAGAGCGACTGCCCCATCAATTCGCGTGCAATGATACGGACCACTGGCCGCGCTTCGTCAGCTGTCATGCCAGGCTTGAGGCGCGGGTCGTATAGAATGGTTAGTAGTTTTTCATCATGGCTTGTGAGCAGGGCGAACTCGTCGTCATCGTTGAAGATTGATGGCCGGGCAGACGGGCTGTCATTCGGCAGCCCCAATCCCTGAGCGATCTCTTCGTGGACGCAACTCAGGCGCACCAGATCGGGATGTTCCGCCCGGATCAAGGCAACAGCCCGGGTATATGTCTGTGGCGCGCTGTTCGACGCCGAAGCGAATACAAAGCAATAGAAAGAGCGTGGCAGTTTGTCGAAGAGGTCAAGTTGTGCCTGCCCTATGCCCGGGATCAGTTGTCGCAGCCGGGCTTGCACATAAGCGGTATCATCTTCACCCGCCACGAATACGTGGAAATTTGCATTCCGGGTGGTGGTTGAGACCGGGTGTCCAGTGAGCCGCGACAAGCGGTTGGCGTAGGCGTCAATTCGGGCGGTCTCTTGCTGGCGGACTTCAGGTGCAACCGATGGACCAAACTCGGGCTTTATGCGAACCGGCGAAGACCAGCGACTAAGCTGTCGGCTGGTGCGACTGCTGCCGCTGGCAACGGCTTGCCCCGGATATTCATTATAAAACGCTATGGTCTCAAAGTTCCGAGCCAGATCATCGGCATCATAGGGCGTATCAGGGCCACCGCCATCGGTTCTCAGCAACCCGCGCGTCAGCAAGTTGTTTTGTACGCTTTCATAGTATCGCGCGAGATCAAGGCTCGCTGGTGAGGGCGCTTGATATGCATTGCTCAGGCCTTGCGGCTGGGCAGGTTGAGGTTCAGGAGCGATCGTCGTCGTCAATGTCTCATCGCAGCCAGCAAATGCCAGCAGCGACAAGCCCAATACTGCAATCTTAGCGCGATGAAATGGCCGCACGCCCGCTGTTTCCATTATCCGGGAACAGCCGTTCCGGCATTGTCGCCGATCCCGTCCTGTCGCGCCTTGGCCGAGGCGAGCGTATCGCGCAATTCGGCCTCCATCTTCTTCAGTTCTTCCTCGGCTGCGGCGCGTTTGGCCTTGCCTTCGTCTGCAATGGCGAGGCTTTCGTTGATGGTACCGATCAGGTCTGCATTGGCTTGTTTGACGGCTTCGATATCGAAGACGCCACGCTCCATCTCTTCGCGGATCATTTTGTTGGATTCGCGCAAGTTGGCGGCGTTCGAGGTCAGCAATTCATTGGTCAGATCATTGGCATCACGTACGGCAGCGGCGGCCTCGGCACTGCGCTGTATGGTGACAGCTTGTGCCAGCTGGGTTTCCCAGAGCGGTACTGTGTTGACGAGGGTCGAGTTGATCTTGGTCACCAGCGACTTGTCATTTTCCTGCACCAGACGGATGGAGGGCAGCGATTGCATCGTCACCTGACGGGTAAGCTTCAGGTCGTGGACCCGGCGTTCCAGATCATCGCGCGCGGCACGCAAGTCGCGCAATTCCTGCGCTTTCATCACCTGTTGGTCTTCGGGCGCGGCCTGAACCTCGGCCTCTTTTTCAGGAATGTCGTGGCTGTCCAGCTCGGTCAGCTTCTCCTCTCCCGCTGCGATGTACAGTGCAAGTTCGTCGTAGAACTCCAGCGTTTTTTCGTACAGCAGATCCAAAGACTTGATATCTTTCAGCAGTGTATGCTCATGCCCCAGAAGATCATCAGTGATCCGGTCGATCTGGCTTTGAACGTCTTCATACTGCGCTGTGAACTTGGCAAAGGGCGCGGCGCGGCCCAGTAGTTTTTCCCACCAGCTACGCTCGCGACGTACATCCAGTTCGCTGACTGAGAATCCGCGGATCGTTGTTACGATGTTGCGAAGGCTGTCACCGGCCGGGCCCACATCCTTGTTGCGGACATCGGCCAGCATCGCCTGACTGATCTCTTGCAATTCTGCCTGTGCTGAAGACCCAAAGGACACGATCGAGTTTGTGTCGCCCATGTCGATCTCGCCCATCCGCTTGCGGATCTCGGCACCAACCGGTTCGTCGGCCTCTTCCAGCGGGACAATCTCGGCCTGCGGCTCGGGGAGAGCGACGGCGGTGACTTCCTGCACCAGCGTTTCAGCCTCGACTGCCTTGTTCTTGATCTCATCGGACATGGGGTAATCCTCGCTTACATAAAAGCCGGTCAGTCCAACCGGACGCCTTCGCGCTGCAGCCTGTCGCGCAGCACATCAATTTCAACCGTCAGATCACTGCGGTCATCCAATAGCATCTTTCGCGTCCGCGCCGCGAAATTCTGTTCAAGATCGTCCAGCAACGCCGAATAGTCCGCCAGCGCCTGCGCATCACGCGTCCGTGCATAGACGTCCGAAAACTTCACCGTCGCATCGCGCGCGCCCTGCAAATAAACCGTCAGGTATTTTCGGGCACTAGCCAGATCGCGCGGGTCTTCCTCGACCGTGCGAAACAGATCGCGGGCTGTATCCTGAAAGCGTTCGACCCGCGCTTCGATCCGGCGGTCACCTGCGCGTTTTATTGCATCTGTCATTTGGGTCAGATGGGTTTCGGCGTCCTCGACCACGCGTGCGACACGGTCCTGCTGGAAGGTGTCGACACCCTCCATTCCTTTGTCCTTCATTGGGTCGAGGCCGAAGGAAACCGAATGTAGAACCGTTGCAGCGGCGCCAAACAGGATGGGGGCCAGCAGGCTTACCTGTGATGCTGTTTCGGCGTCCAGAAATTCGGTCCGGTATGAGGCTAGCGCCGCCCCCAAACCGGTCAGGACGCTGGAAAATATCTTGCGGGGAAACGCAGGTCTGCGTGCGGTGCGGCGGGCGTTGTAAGCGGATTCGGCCCTTAAACCTTCGCGCAGCAGAAACGCGGCAGCGGTCAGTAGCCCTGCCGCAACCAGGCCTATGGTCATTCCGATCGCGCCATCGTTCAGAGACAGAAACACCAGTGGTATCGCCGGGACAAACAGGATGTTCGCGCGTGCACCTGCCGGTTCGACACGGGCACCATCGAATTGGCCACGCGATGGCTGATCCTGCGAGGAAACATCGCCTTCTGGGCTGAATTTGCCGCCGTACCGTTTGGCCATTTCGCTACAGGCCCCCCAACAGACCGGTGCAGACGCCGAACAACAGCACCAACAGGGCCGCATAGGCCAATTTTTGTACTCCGGTCCCGGACATGGCGCCCCCCAACTGTGACCATCAGGGAAAATTTAGGCGATACGAGGGCTTGGCGCTAGGGGGAAGGTTGAATAACCCGCGTCACTTGCGAGGTTTCTTGCCGATTGCTGGTCTTTTGCGCTGCGGTCGAGCATGGCGTTTGGCCGGGGGTATTCCGCTATCCTCAGCATCCAGCCCCAGTTGGTCGCGCATGACACGGCGGCGGATTTCTTCAACCTCGCCGGGTTTCAGGTTGCCCAGTTGGAATGGGCCGTAAGAAACCCGCAAAAGCCTGTTCACCACATAACCGATATCTTCGATAGCGCGGCGGATTTCGCGATTTTTGCCTTCGCGCAGGCCGATGGTCAGCCAAGCGTTCGCGCCCTGTTGCCGGTCCAGTGTCACGGTCATGGGCTGAAACCGCTCACCATCGATTACCAGGCCTTTGCGCAGCGGTTCGAAATCTTCGTCTTTGGGGCGTCCATTTACCCGCACCCGGTATTTGCGTAGCCATCCAGTTGAGGGCAGTTCCAGCTTGCGCTTGATGCCGCCATCATTAGTCAGCAGCAGCAATCCTTCCGAGTTCAGATCGAGTCGCCCGACGCTCATGACCCGGGGCATATCCTCGGGCAGGTCGTCAAAAATCGTCTTGCGGCCTTTTTCGTCACGCGCCGTCGTCACCAGTCCCGGTGGCTTGTGATAGAGCCACAGGCGTGATGGCTCGGGTTCGGAGACCGGTTTGCCATCGACGGTAATCCTGTCCTTGGCGGTTACGTTCAGCGCAGGGCTGTTGATCGCCTTGCCATTCACGGTCACACGTCCGGCTTCGATCATGCGTTCAGCTTCGCGGCGCGAGGCGACACCGGCGCGGGCTAGCACTTTGGCGATCCGGTCGCCGGGAGGAGGGGTATTGGTCATCCTCCGGCCATAACCCATCCCGGCGGCTTGCGAAAGACGGGTTTCTGAGGCAGTCAGAGGCATGAAGTTCAGATCCCACATGAAACAGGCGCTGGAACAGGCACAGGCGGCAGCAGACCGAGGTGAAGTGCCGGTCGGCGCGGTGATCGTCGCGCCCGACGGGCAGGTGTTGGCCGCAGATGGGAACCGCACCCGCGAGTTGAATGACCCCACTGCCCATGCTGAGATTCTGGCTCTGCGCGCCGCATGTGCCGCGGCCGGGTCCGAGCGTTTACCCGATCATGATCTTTACGTAACCCTTGAGCCTTGTGCCATGTGCGCCGCAGCGCTGGCCGCAGCCCGCATCCGGCGCATCTACTACGGCGCTTCCGATCCGAAATCTGGCGGTGTCGCGCATGGCGCGCGGGTGTTTTCGCACCCACAGGCCCACCATCGACCCGAAGTCTATGACGGCATTGCCGCCGAAGAGGCTGCCGCGCTGCTGAAACGCTTCTTCGCGACGCAGCGCGGTTAAGTTTTTACGACCATCTCACGTGGGATATCAGCCAGAGGCTTGCCCCCATCTGACGTCACCACAAAGCTTTCGGTAATCGCCAGTCCCCAGTCTGGGGTCCAGAGGCCGGGCATTAGGTGAAAGGTCATATTCTCTTGCAATTCCGTCGTGTCACCGGGTCGCAGGCTCATGGTGCGCTCGCCCCAGTCGGGCGGATAGCTGAGCCCGATGGGATAGCCGGTGCGGTTGGCTTTGACATACCCCGCGCGGGCGAAACTGTCATAGACACAAGCCGCGACCTCTTCGCAGGTGATGCCAGGGCGTGCGGCGGTCATTGTGTCGTCGATAGCGATTAGAACGGCGGCTTCGGCCCGGCGGATATCATCCGGGGGATCACCCAGAAACAGGCTGCGACTGGCGGGGCAGTGATAGCGTCGATAGCAGCCGGAGATTTCGAAATAGGTCGCCTCATCCCGCGCCAGAGGTCGGTCGTTCCAAGTAATGTGCGAGGCAGAAGCCTCACGACCGGAGGGTGCAATCGGCACGATAGCAGGGTAATCTCCGGCTAGGCCGGGCAGTCCGGCGATGCCTGCCGCCTGCACTTCGGCGACAAGTTGGTTTTTGGGCATTCCTTCCTGATATGCATCACGCAGAACACCGTGCATATGTGCGGTCAGCTGACCCGCCTTGCGCATCATTGCGATCTCGGCATCGCTTTTGACAGCACGCTTCCAATTCACAAGCCCTGTGGCATCAATCAATGCACCGAAGGCGCGTTCGAGGATGCGGTGACTGGTGGCTGAGTAATAATAGTTATCCATCTCCACGCCGATACCAGAGGTCCAGCCGCGATCCCGCAACGCAAGGACAAGGGCGTCAACCGGATGGTGGTCCGGGTGTTGCACATGCTCTTCAGGCCAGTCCAGCAGGTCCATCTGGTCCAGCCAGGTGGTCTGCGCAGCCCCCGCTTGGTCCTGCGTTCTGCCCCACCAAAGAGGCGATCCGCTGGCGGGCAGGATGACCATCTGCGGTACGTAAAAGCTCCAACCGTCATAACCGGTGAGCCACGCCATGTTCGATGGGTCCGTGATCAACAAGGTCTCGATACCCTGTTGATCCATCGCAGAACGGGTCTTGTGAATGCGGTCAGCGTATTCCTGCGCGCTGAAATCCGACGCGGGCATTAGAGAGAAATCGCCTGCATGACCTCGGGCTCGATTACATCGACACCGGGTAACCCGTCAGCCAATTCCTGAGCCGATTGCGCGAGAATCGGAAAGGTCTTGTAATGGCACGGGATCACTGTCTTGAAATTGAAATACCGCTTGGCAGCATAGGCAGTGCCCTTCATGTCCATGGTAAAGTGGCCGCCTGCCGAAAGGATGCCGATATCGGGTTTGTAATAATCACCCATCCACTCCATGTCGGCCATAATGTCGGTATCGCCAGAGAAATAGAGCATACGGTCCTCGGACGCGATCATATAGCCGACCTCGGTTCCACCCGTGCGAAGACCATCAGGCGTCGAGAAGGTCGAGCTGTGCGAGGCAGGCACCATCGTTAATTTGACACCGTTTAAGTCAACAGTGCCACCTTTGTTGAATCCGACCGTTTCAATACCTTCAGCCTCGGCCCAGTAGCCCATCAGGTCGTATTGCCCGACCACGGGCACGTTTAGATGTTTGGCCAGCGGCAGCACATCGACGACATGATCGAAATGAGTATGAGTCAGCAGGATATGCGTCGCGCCCGCAACGGCTGCGTCATGCTGATCTTCGCGCAAAGACGGGTTGCCCGTCAGCCAGGGATCGATCAATAGAACTTGTCCTGCTGTTTCGATGCGAAAGCTGCCATGTCCCAGCCAAATGATATCCATAGAGAATCCTCCCATTTTCTGCTTGGAGTTAGCCTAGCATCGGCTATGTAAAAATCTATGGATTGGACGCAGTATGTTGATGGATATTGTGAGCGGCTCTCGCCCGCGTATTGGGCCGAGCCGATAAACGCGATTACCAATGCGGCCTTTCTTATTGCTGCATTTGTGATGTGGCAAAGGGCGCGCGGGCAGGGCGCACCGTTGGCGATGGCTTTGGTTGTCATATTGGCGATGATCGGAATTGGCAGCTATCTGTTCCATACCCATGCGCAGGTTTGGGCGGCGATCTTGGATGTGACGCCAATTCTGCTGTACATCCTCGTCTACATCTACGCGGTGAATCGCGATGTCTGGCGGCTGAGCAACAGATACGCGCTGGGTTTGACCGCGATGTTCTTTCCGTACGTGGCGCTGACGATCCCGCTATTCCAGTTGGTGCCTGGCCTTGGTGGCTCGGCGGCATACGCCCCAGTTCCTCTATTGATTCTGATTTATGCGGTCCTGTTGCGCCGGAAAGCCCCGGACACTGCGCGTGGGCTGACAATAGGAGCAACTGTCCTGATCACCTCGATCACCTTTCGATCACTGGACACTCCAATTTGCGGGTATCTGCCAACGGGGACGCATTTTATATGGCACATTCTGAATGCAGTTATGTTGGGCTGGATGATTGAGGTTTATCTGCGGGCGATCCGAAATCCACCTGCCGGAGCTGCGGTGGCTGCAGGATCAGGACATTGATCAGAACCACCTAAGCATCATCCTGATTGGTTAGTCCCTGAACGCAGCAGCCAAAGCCTCCGGCAGATCAAATTCAGCCAATACGCGCGCGCGGCCTTCGGCTGACATCTTGAAAGCCGTTTTTTCAACAATACGCTGGATTTTTTCGGCGGAGTGCTTGGCGGCAAAAGGTTCAAAGTACCATTTCAGAAAAACGAAACAGATCACGTCCTCAAGCGCCTGTACTTCGGCATTGCGCTTGATCCCCTGTTTGCGCAGCATTTGCCCGACGGCTTCTATATCGTCCGCACTATATTCAGCCTGTTCCATGAATCCTTGCACAACGTCAGCGTGATATACGCCTTGCGCCTTCCTCCAGGCCAGATACCCTGCACGTCCTTCGGGGTATTCAGTGCGCTTTAGCTTCCAGCGTTCGACATGCTGACCACGTGCGGCGATCTGTAAAGCATCCGACGCATCGGGAAATAGCCGATCCAGCTCTGCGCTCATGCGTTGGCCATAAAGCAGCTCGACCGGCTGGCCGTCCTCCATATTAGGGTCTTGCGCATTTGCTGCGTCAATTGCGTCCAGAACGGTTTGCTTGCGTGTGCTCATTCTCTGCTCCGTTAGCTCGCCTGCACTGCACCTGACGGGTGGTTCGGCGTTTGGTCCAAGACCATGCTAACGAGTTGTTGGAATGGGTGCAGCAGTCAATTGCAAAAAGCGCCGGATCGGGAGGGGGCGTACCGATCCGGCGCGCAGGTCAGGGTTATTTGCCTGCCTGGGTGTGGTCCCTCGTCACGGGCTCCGAAACAGGCGCGGGGAAGCTAAGGTTTCGGGTCAGATTGTTCATATCGATACCCAAAGCCAGGGCGGGCGAGGTCAGAACCAGAGCGGACAATATGAAGGCGGGAAGAAGGGTTTTCATGAGGTGTCTCCGATTTCTCGTTGCGTCACGATATTGAGGTGAACTGTTCGGTTCATTTTTTCAATGGCAAAACTGAACTAACCGGTTTACTTATTTGCATATCAGTCATTCAAATATGCATGGCAGCTGGCGATATTGGGTTTGAATCCCCGTCTGCCGCCTGTCGCTCTTGCGAGTGTTGCGGCAGGCAGGTAAACGCCCCCTAACGTAGATGAGGGTTTCCGATGTCGATTGACCAAAGCACCGCCGCCAAGGTGGCCAAACTGGCCCGGATCAAGGTCGAGGATGATGCGCTGCCTGCGCTGGCGTCCGAGTTCAACAATATCCTCGGGTTTATCGAGCAACTAAACGAAGTGGATGTCGAAGGCGTCGAGCCGATGGTCTCGGTTGAGCCGATGCGCCTGAAGCGTCGTCAGGACGTGGTCACCGATGGAAACCAGCAGGACAAAGTCCTATCCAACGCCCCCGATGCGCGCGAAGGGTTCTTCGCTGTTCCAAAAGTTGTGGAGTAAGTCATGAGCGAACTGAACAAATTGGGCCTGGCCGAGGCCCGCGACGCGCTGCGTGCCAAAGATGTCACATCCGTTGAACTGACCGAGGCTTGCCTCAAGGCCATTGACGAAGCCGACGCGCTGAACGCGTTTGTCCACAAGACGCCCGAGATCGCGTTGGAGCGCGCCAAGGCGGCGGATGAGCGGATCAAAGGCGGCGACGCGCCTTCGATGTGCGGCCTGCCGATCGGTATCAAGGACCTGTTTTGCACTAAGGGCGTGCCCTCGCAAGCGGCCTCGAAAATTCTCGAGGGGTTCAAGCCCGAATACGAATCCACCGTGTCGCAACAATTGGCGGATGCTGGTGCTGTGATGCTGGGCAAGCTGAACATGGACGAGTTCGCGATGGGCTCGTCTAATGAAACATCCGTTTACGGCAATGCGGTCAGCCCGTGGCGGCGCGGCAATGACGATGCACAGCTGACACCCGGCGGCTCGTCCGGTGGCTCAGCCTCGGCTGTCTCGGCTGACCTGTGTCTGGCCGCGACCGGTACCGATACCGGCGGTTCGATCCGCCAGCCTGCTGCTTTTGTCGGTATCACCGGCATCAAGCCAACCTATGGTCGTTGCTCGCGCTGGGGCATTGTGGCCTTCGCCTCTTCTCTGGATCAGGCCGGTCCGATGACCAAGAACGTCCGTGACGCAGCGATCATGCTGGAAACCATGTGCGGTCATGACCCCAAGGATTCCACCAGCGCCGAGCTGGCCGTGCCAAATTTCGAGGCGATGCTGACCGGCGATATCAAAGGCAAGAAAATCGGTATCCCGAAGGAATACCGCATGGACGGCATGCCTGCCGAGATTGAAAAGCTTTGGGCCGATGGCACCGCTATGCTGAAAGACGCGGGCGCCGAAATCGTCGATATCTCGCTGCCGCATACTAAATACGCGCTGCCTGCCTATTACGTGATTGCTCCTGCCGAGGCGTCGTCGAACCTCGCCCGCTATGACGGTGTCCGGTATGGCCGCCGAGCGCAGTTGGCTCAGGGCGATGGCATCACCGAGATGTACGAAAAAACCCGCGCCGAAGGCTTCGGCCATGAGGTCCAGCGCCGGGTGATGATCGGCACCTACGTTCTGTCTGCAGGCTTCTATGACGCCTACTACAACCGCGCCCGCAAGGTCCGTACCCTGATCAAGAAGGACTTCGAAGATGTCTTTGCTGCAGGCGTTGATGCGATCCTGACCCCGGCAACGCCGTCGGCCTCGTTCGGTCTGGGCGAGATGACCGAGGCTGATCCTGTTCAGATGTACCTGAACGATGTGTTCACCGTGACAGTGAACCTCGCTGGCCTGCCCGGTATTTCGGTGCCTGCTGGTCTGGACAAACAGGGCCTTCCGTTGGGTCTGCAGCTGATCGGCCGTCCGTGGGAGGAAGGCGATCTGCTCAACACCGCCTACGCGCTAGAGAGTGCGGCTGGGTTTGTGGCCAAGCCCGGAAAATGGTGGTAATCCTCAATCCTGACACGGCAATAAAGAACCGGAGCAGCCAAATGCGCAAATTGCTTCTGATCCCGGCCCTTGGGCTGATCGCGGCATGTGATACCGTTACCCCTGTTTCGGGTACCGGTTTCAATACGCCGGAATATCAGGCGCAGCGCGAGGCCGAACTGGCCGGGCAGGGTCTTGCCGGTAATCCGCTTGCACCACCCGAGGCGGTTTCCGAACAGCCGCTCTCGGCGCAGGGGGCTGTTGGTGCCGTACCAACAGGCGACGCCTCTGACATCGCCAACCAGACGGCCATTGCCTTGGCGAATACGTCGGGTCAAGAGACGCGCGTCGCGCCTCTGACTGCAACAAACAACCCAAGTATCTCTGATGAGCAGGATTTTGAGGCTGTCTCAAACCGTCGCAGTATCGATGCCGACGCTGCTCGTATCGAACAGAATCGGCAGTCTTACGAGGTCGTCGCCCCTACTGCCGTGCCCGAGCGCGGCTCTGACGGGCAACTCAATATCGTGCAATACGCCCTGAGCACTTCGAACCCCATCGGTACCCAGTTGTACAGCCGAGCCGGATTTAACCTGCAGGCCAAGGCACAGCGCAACTGCGCTCAGTTCGCATCTCCTGATCAGGCGCAGATTGAGTTTCTGTCGAATGGAGGCCCCCAGCGTGACCGCAAAGGGCTGGATCCGGACGGCGACGGTTACGCCTGCGGCTGGGACCCCAGCCCGTTCCGCAGTGCCGTCAACAACTAAGCTCTCCCCCATCTGGCACCCATCGCCCAATTTCGGCCCCCGCCGGGATGGGCTGTCACCCAAGCTGATCGTGCTGCACTACACTGCAATGGAGAGCGCTGCTGCCGCGCTTGAACGTCTCTGCGATCCGGGTCCCGAGGTCTCCGCCCACTACCTGATCGGTCGCGACGGTGCGCTCTGGCAGCTTGTCCGAGAGGAAGATCGCGCTTGGCACGCCGGGGCAGGGGAGTGGCAAGGGCAAGCCGACATAAACTCCCGCTCGATCGGGATCGAGCTGGACAATGGCGGAGATCACCCGTTTGCCGAACCCCAAATGCGTGTATTGGAACAGCTTTTGCCCGAACTCATGCAGCGTTGGACCATCGCGCCAGAGGGTGTGATCGGGCATTCCGACATGGCACCGGGCCGCAAGTCCGACCCCGGCCCTCGGTTCGACTGGCAAAGGCTGGAACACCAGCGCCTTGCCGCTCGGCGTGGTACTGCCCTCGAACCGAACGTCAACTTCCGCGAGCTGGCGCAGAACCGGGGCTACACAGCGACAAGCGAGGAGAAGACGCTCCTAAATTCCACACGCCTGCGCTATCGCCCGTGGGCCTCAGGCCCCTTGCACCCCGATGATCTCATAGCCCTCTGTCCGCTCCCAAAATCGACCTGATCCGCCCTTCATCTGGCCAAAAATATCTCGGGGATGAATTGGCCGTAGGCCAAGAAGGGGCTGGCCCCTTCACCACCCCAACCCCTCTTGACGCCATCACGCACAGAGCCTACCCAACCCACGCGCGGAGGGCCGGATGGCCGCTGGGGTCGTTAGGCCCGAGAGGAAAGTCCGGACTCCACAAGGCAACGGTGCCGGGTAACGCCCGGGCGGGGAAACCCGACGGAAAGCGCCACAGAAATCAGACCGCCACACACGTGTGGCAAGGGTGAAACGGTGGGGTAAGAGCCCACCGCGCCGCTGGCAACAGTGGCGGCACGGCAAGCCCCACCGGGAGCAATGCCGAATAGGGTCCCCGCGCGGGCCGGTCGGTGCAAACCGATACCGCCGCTAGGCACGCCTTGGCCGAGAGGGACCGGGTTGGCAGCTCGAGCCGCGCAGCAATGCACGGCCTAGAGGAATGGTCATCGAAGGGGGCAACCCTGGAACAGGATCCGGCTTACAGGCCCTCCGCGCATCTCCTGTTACCCGCCCGGAGGTGTGTAGGTGCCGCCAAGTGCTGCAGCTTTTTCGGCGACGGCAACAAATTCCTGCGCCGACCATGCGCGAACGGTCTCGATCCTCGAAACCGCACCCGTGCCCGCGACGGCCATGCCAATTGCCACAGCATCACTGCCTTCAGGCAGTTCGCTGATAACGACGACATCATTGCCTCCAGTGGTTATATAAAATGAGATCAGTCTGCCGCCTGCTTTCTCAAGCAAGACCTTGACGGGACCGGTGCGATCTTCCGGTTTTGCCAACATTCCTTTGACCCCATCTTGCGAATAAGACGCATAGGTAATGAAAACAGGCATATTTCTCTCCCTTGGTTGCAGTTTATTCGGAGCGCTAAAAGCGGCCGACTCCTTGGCCGTGTCGCGTGCAGGATTGCGCGCAAACCGGAAAAGACCCGGCCAAATAGACAGCCGGGCGTTGCTATAGTTGTGAGCGGTGTTGTCTGCCGGAATTTACATCCAGCCCGGTATTACCTAAGTCCGCAAAACGGGCTTCGAAGGTTCCGGCGACACTATCACAGAATCGTGAGCGTTCCAAATCGACTGCTCTTGAAGCCGTGTCAGGAATTGTTCCCCCAACGCGGCGAATCCGGTTGACTTGGGCGCATGAGCGGTTAAAAGCGCACGCTCATAAGGATTCAACCGAAAGGCCCCTGCCTTTTCGGACGCAGGAGATAACCATGGCGAAGCCGACGACAATCAAGATCCGTCTGAACTCGACCGCGGGCACGGGCCACTTCTACGTGACCAAGAAGAACGCGCGCACCATGACCGAGAAAATGACCATTCGTAAATACGATCCGGTCGCTCGGAAGCATGTCGAGTACAAAGAAGGCAAGATCAAGTAATCTGCCCTCTGACATACTTTTTGAAGAAGGACTCTGCCATGCAGGGTCCCTTTTTGTATTGTTTTGGGGTATCTCTTGGTCGGCCTAAACCAAGCAGGGGCGTTGCAGGGGCGCATCAGAGGTTTGGGTGTTCTGAATCTCAGCGGCTTGCTTTTTCTAATCCCCTGCCGCTACGCTTCAGCAACCCTTTCCAAAATGTTGACCGCCATGAAAAAAATCTTGTTGCCCGCTCTTGCTGTTCTGACATTGTCAGCCTGCGAAGACCCCTTTAACCGCGAAGGTGTTGGTTTCACCGGGATTGATGGTGAACCGCGCACAGTGTCGGATGTAAAAGGCGCCGTAGCCTTTTTGCCGCCAGAAACCAACATCCCGGCGGAACTGGCCAAGCTGCCAACGGTCCAGGTTACATCGGACACAGCCGAGCTTGAAAAGATCGCGGGTGTCGCAATCGATAATGGCGGTCGCTCAGATGCGAATTCAGTTCAGCTCACTGGCAGTGATACCAATCTGTACCTGAGCAATGTCAGTGTAAACGGTCAGTTGTTCGGTGTCCTGCGTACGGAAAACAACTCCACCAAAGTTGATACATCGGTGGGCTCGGCCTTTGGCGCTCAAACGGAACGCTTTACCGGATGCTTGCCCGCAGGTGATGTATACCGCAAGGGTTCGTCCGAGCGCAGTTCGGGTTTTGCAGTGCCGCTGAACTGCCGTTAATTTAGCTTACACAATCTAAGTAAAAGCCCCCGCCATTGGCGGGGGCTTTCTAGTTTCAGTGTTTCTGCAAGTCTTACGAGGCGCTGAGCAAGGGCCCAAACCCAGCAGCGGTCATTCAATCCATGTGACACACCGGACGATGATCACGCGAGTTCAGAGGCCCCCGCCATCCGTTGGCATCCAAGCAAGCGCTATGCGTGTTCTCTATTTCGCCTCACCGCCAAAGAATAGTCAGTGGTGAAACTCAGCCCCGATCAGCAGAACTGTTTAACCTCAACTGATAGGAAGCAACGTTCATTGTTCTACCAATGCCTGCCCATTCTCGTCAAAGAAATGAAGTTTGTCGGTGGGAAAATGCAGGCCGATCTTTGCCCCAGGCTTTAGAGCGGTGTCCCCATTCAGGCGCACGGTAACCTTCTCTTCGGCGCCGCAATCCACGATCAGGAAGGTATCTGCCCCCAGATACTCAATCACCTCGATGATGCCATCACATTGCCCATCGCCCGATGATACAACATCGATGTGTTCGGGGCGAATGCCGAGTTTGCTTGCTACACCCGAGCGCGCGAAGTCGCCGCCTCTGCCCTGTTCCAAAGTGTAGCCATCGTTCTGAGTCGTGCACGGCAATATGTTCATTTTGGGGCTGCCAATGAACTGTGCGACAAACAGGTTGGCAGGGCGTTCGTAAAGCTCGCGGGGTGTGCCGACTTGCGCGATCTTGCCGTACTCAAGCACGACGATGCGGTCGGCCAATGTCATCGCTTCAACCTGATCGTGCGTCACGTAGATCATAGTGCGCTTTAGGTTCTGATGAAGTTTCGCGATTTCGTAACGCATTTCGACACGAAGCGCTGCGTCAAGATTCGAAAGCGGTTCATCGAACAGAAACGCCGTCGGGTCGCGCACGATAGAACGACCAATGGCAACGCGCTGCCGCTGTCCACCGGACAGGTCCTTGGGGCGACGTTCCAGAAAAGGTCCCAGCTTGAGAACCTCGGCGGCTTTATTGACCTGCTCTGCTATCTCGGCCTTCGGAACACCCGCGACCTTAAGTGAGAACCCCATATTTTCGGCGACCGTCAGGTGGGGATAAAGCGCATAGGACTGGAACACCATCGTCAGACCCCGCTTGGAGGGTGGGTGATCCGTGACATCATTGCCGTTGATTAGTAGCGATCCGCGCGAGATATCTTCAAGCCCACCGATCATGCGAAGCAGGGTGGATTTTCCACAGCCCGACGGACCGACGAAGACGATGAATTCACCTTCATCAATCATTAGGTCAACGCCTTTGATGACCTGGGCCGAGCCAAACCACTTTTCGACGGATTTTAGTTCGATGCTGCCCATTAGTTCCTCCCTGCCCAATGCAGCCAAACCGCGGCTGTCCAGGTGAATGAATTCCCTCCGGCAGGGCTGCCGGTCAGAGGATCGTAGTATTCAGCGAAGCCGTTTGTTGCGATCAGCTGCGACGTTTTCTGGCGCAGTGCCTCGGCTTCTTCGAGGTGCCCCATATCCGCTAATCCAAACCCGATCAGCATATTCATGAACCCCCAAGTGGGACCCCTCCAGTACCTGCGTTGGTCGAAGTTGGGCATCGCGGGGTCATAGCTGGGAACTGGAAAGGGTACTTTTGCAAGCGTCGCCTGCAGGCGCTCCAGCATGTGCTGTGAATCAAGTCCCCCAAACCAGCAAAGATACGACGCGTTAGAGATGCTTCCGGCCCAATCACCAGTCAGCGCATCACGCGAGTCGAACGAGCTCAGCGTTTCGTTCCACAAAGATCGCGCGCCCGCTTCGAGCCTTTGAATGTCGCTACTTAGTCCATCCGCAGCAATTCCAAGCCTTTCGCTGATCTCCTGCAGATCGCGTGCGGCGCGCAGAGTGATAAATGTCATCGTCGGATCTGCGACTCGGAAGGGATTCAGGCTCAGCAACTTCTGTTGATCCCAGTCGGCCTGGCAGCCGATCTGAACCAATTTGATATAGCGGTCATAGTCGTATTTGGTCGGTCGGTCTGCACTGTTGACGTGGCTTGTATCACGGCGCTGGTAGTCTCCGACACCTGTAGGATCTACGCCCTCCATTGCTTTGTCCCAGTCCGGTGCATTGTCGCGACCAGCTTCCCACGGATGCGTGGTGCAGACCGCGCCGTGTTCGTCGAGTCGCCATCTCATGATCCAGCGATGCCACGCCAGCAGAGATGGGAAGAGCGCGCGAACGCGGTCCGCGCCTGCATTGCCATCTTTTTCCCAGATCTTCCGCGCCACAGTTGCAGCCACCGGGGGCTGAATGATGCCAGAGGACGGGATCGGCCCGTGGCCACCCCAGACATCCGGGCCGGGGTAATATCCGTCATCCTGTTTGTGAAACAGGATATGCGGCACCATTCCATCATCCCATTGGCCCGAGAACAGTGTTTCTAGTTCCACCCAGGCTCGATCAATGTCGAACTCGGCAAAACCAAGCGCCGCAATCGCGCTGTCCCAATTCCATTGATAGGGGTAAAGCCCTTCGGTCGGGATGGTGTAGCCGCCGCGATCATTGGCAACCAGAATGTTGCGCGCCTCGCGGTCGGGGTTTGTATGTTGGTTCATCTCAGTCATCCTTTGACGGACCCCGCAGTCAGGCCCTTAGTCATGAAACGTTCAAGTCCCAGGAACAGCGCCATGATCGGAACGGTGGCGATCACCGCACCGGCCATCAGATGCTGTCGGGGAATTTCCGAGGAGTTCAGCATCGTGACGCCTCGGGTCAGGGTAAATTTCGAAGGGTCGTCCAGCAGCATGAAGGCCAGCAGGAACTCGTTCCAAGCGATCATGAAGACGTAGAGCGAGACCGACGCCAGCGCAGGCAGGCTAAGCGGCAGCGTAATCTTCCAAATCACTGCCAGCCGCGAAAGCCCATCCATGAGACCGGCCTCTTCCACTTCCGTCGGCAAACCACGGAAATATCCTTGCAGCATGTACAGCGCGACTGGGATCGTCGTGACCGGGTAGATCATGACGATGCCAAGGATCGAGTTGCGCAAGCCAGTCAGCGAGAACGCGATATAGATCGGCAATGCCAGGACGATCATCGGCACCATGTAGATCAGCAGGATCGAGCGTGAGAACGCCTTTTGCCCCGAGAAACGGAACCGAGCTACCGCATAGGCTCCGGGGACGCTGAACAGCAGGGTGATAAAGACCGTCAGGACCGAGACGTAGAGCGAGGTCCAAAGATAGGTGCCGAAGTTGAAATCGCGAAACAGCTCGGTATAGCTGCGAAACAGAGCGGTGCCTTGTGATAGATCTACCGAGAAATCCAGCGGGTTCTGCAACAGGGCCTGTTGCGACTTCAGGCTGGTCATCACCATCACATAGAACGGAATGATCACGATCGCCGTGAAGAAGATATAGCCAAAGCCCGTGCAGAACCGGATCACGGCATCTTCGTACTCGTGGCGGGTGAGCCCGCCGAACGGTGTCTCTTTCAGGATTGCGGCAACGGATTGGTGCATCACGACCGCCATCGCCACGACGGTGACCAGTATTGCCTGCAGGGATGTGTCAGAGCCGATCAGGACAGGCCCGACTCCGGTCAGGCAAGACAGGCCTAACAAGGCGGATACACCCAGTCGGGCCGGTGCGCGTTGCGCCGGGAAGCGGACATACACCAGACCGGCAATAGCCCCCCATATCAAGCAGAGCAAGACCTGTGGCCGGAACGCAGCCCCGGTCGAGAATGACATGGTGATGGCGACAGTAGTGGCGATCACCACCAGCCAGAGCGCGCCTAGAATCGGGGCGGTTATATACCCTTTGCGCATCACAAACCCTCCTCACGGCTGATGAAGCGGAAGAAGACGAAGCTGAAGGCAATCAGGCACATCAGGATCACAACGGCCACCGCTGCGCCTGCGCCGATGTTCGAAACCGCAAAGGCCTGTTCATAGACATTTACGGTCAGAGTACGGGTGCCGGCATTGCCGCCGGTCAGCAGGAAGATGTCGTCGAACTTGTTGAACGTCCAAATGAAACGCAGCAGGAACAGTACCGACAGGATGCCCAGCAGTTGCGGGATGCTCAGCAGCCAGAACTTCTGGAATGGTGAGGCTCCATCCATATCCGCTGCTTCATACATGCTAGAGTCGATGGATTGCATCCTCGCCAGAATGAACAGGAAGGACAGCGGGAAATAGCGCCAGATCTCGAACACTGTGACCATGATCAGCGCCAAAGGGCGTTCCCCGAAGAAGTTGATCGGTTCACTGCTTAGTCCCATCTGCACCAACAATGCGTTGGCAGAACCTGAGAACGGGTCGAACAAGGTGACCCATGTGAAGGCCACAGCGATGACTGGCGCCACATAGGGGAACAGATAGAGGCCGCGTATGAACCCTTGCCCTTTGAAGCTTTTGTTCAGCAACAAGGCTGCAAACAGGCCCATCACCAAAGCTCCAATGGTGCCGACCACGGTGTAGAACAACGTGACCCACAGCACGCCCCAGAACTCGTCTCCATCAAAGACACGGGCGTAGTTTTCCAGACTGAATTCAAGGTTGGTCAGGACGCTGGGTCCGCTCCCGGTCACGCCGGGCTCTGATCCTTCGAGCAGCTCTTCGAAAGCGTCCGGATCTCCGTCCAAGGTGACCGGAATACGGATGCGTTCGCGTTGACCGCCTTCCAGTGTGCCGAAATCGCAGAACAGGTTTTGCCCGTCCAGAACACAGGGACTTGCAACTTCGCGCGCCGTAACGCCGTCCGGTAGAACATCTGTCAGGGTGACGCCGACAACGGCGATGTCCTGACTTGAGTTGCGGACGCGGTATTCAATCCGCAGATCCTCGCCAGATCCGCGCAAGCTTTCACGCACCACAGGTGCAGGCGGACGAAGGTCAGACAGGGTGAAGGGCTTGAAACTGATCCAAAAGATCGCCAGCAAGGGCAGGATCACCACAAGCGATACACTGATCACTGTCGGAGCCAGCAGCGTCCAGGCCAGACGCGCCTCGCGTTTGGCTAGCGCCCCGGTTCCGGTCGGTGGGGTGGCCGAAGACATGGGATACCTCGAAGGGTTGGGTGCAGCGGCGTAATCGCCGCTGCATGTGTCACTAGGTTACTGAACCTTCGCGAGCTCGTCGTTCATTGCGGCCACTGCAGCGGCGGCATCGATTTCATCGTCGATATATTGGCGCACGACCCGGTTAATTGCCTGGCTGTTGATCATTTTGGACGCCAAAGCCAGCTGGCCTTCAGCAACGCCCCAGCGCTGCGCCACGTCCAGACCGCCGACGATCTCATCGATCATCGCCTGATCATACAGCTCGCCCAACGGGGCTTTGCGGTCCACGCCAACAGGCAGCTCTGCCCATGCTTCCGAGAACGCGGTCGGGTTGTCAGCATTACCGCGACGGACCGGGAACTTGCCCTCGGGTGCGATGGCCAGTGTTTGAGTATAGCCGTCGTCCATGGCGAATTTCACGAACTCCATTGCCGCGTCGGTGTCAGCGTCGTTGGTGATGCCAAAGTAACGAACGTCACCCCAAGCCGCGCCATCCGGGTTCGATGGGCCCGAGAAGTTAGTGACGATACCGGTCTTCGAGGCCAGATCGCGCGAGGTCGGATCATCGTTGATCGTCGGCGGGGCGCTGTCGCGCAGACCGGCCAGTTCGTCAAGGATGAAGGGCGACCAGATGATCATCGCTGCTTTGCCATCAAAATACAGCTCGCGCGATTGTTTCCAGAATAGCTCACCCGGGGGCGAGGCTTTCGAGATCGCCTTGTAGAAATCCAATACCTCAATGGTCTTGGCTTCATCCAGCGGTTGGAAGCCGTCCGCGCCAACAGGGGTCACGCCATTGGCGAGGAACACATGCTCCAAAACCTGACTCATGAAGTTTTCATCAACTTTGGTTGCAGCAACGAAACCGTACATCTCGGGCGGGTTGTGCAACTGCTCCAGCGCAGCGACGACGTTGGCGAATGAGTTCGGGGCCTCAAGGCCAGCTTCATCAAACAGGTCTTTGCGGTAGACAACCATTTGAGTCCATCCATCGACCGGTACCGACGCGGTTTCGTCGTTGAACGCCGCCATACCAAGCGCGCCGGGGGCGAAGGTGTCGGCGCCCAGTTCTTCGATCACTTCGGTGGCGGCTTCGGTGTCCAAAATGCCCGCTTCAGCCCATGGCAGGGCATATTGCAGCGGATGATAGACCACATCTGGCAGGTCTCCGGCGGCAAATGCTGCTGTGGCGCGTGTACCCAGATCACTTTCGGTGACCGGGATAACCTCGACCGTGGTGCCGGTTTCAGCCTTGAACTGGTCAGCCATTTCCTGTTGCTTGGCCAGCCGCTCGGGCTGTTCTTCGGTGGTCCAGAAGCGGATCGTATCCGCCTGAGCGGACATCGCCGCCAATACTAGCGCAAGCGATGTTCCAAGCATCATTCGCGATGCTACAGGTGCAAGTTTCATAGTCGGTTTCCTCCCCGGTTATGATCTTTTGAAAGTTGAATTTTTCGGGCCAGTTCCTCGGCTGTAACGCTTGGTGGCCCGTCGGAATTGCGTTCGATCAGAACGGCCTCACTAATCTCACGCAGATCTGTCGGTGCTTCACCGCGAGTCTGGCTGATCAGCATCGTCGCAAGGCGTTCTCCGGCCCGCTTAGAATCGACGCTGAACGTGGTTAGACCAGGGCTGACATATTGGCATTCAGGGATGCCGTCATATCCCAGAATTGATACATCTTGCCCGACCTCGAGGCCCAGTTCTGCACAGACCGAGTAACACCCCAGCGCAGCCAGATCCGTTGCAAACACTATTGCAGTAGGTGGGTGATTCAGCGTCAAAAGCGCGCGTGCCTCAACCGCACCCTCCTCACGCGTACGAGCACCTTCCCGGATCAACTCGTGATCGGCAAGCAAGCCCGCGATCTTGAGACCTTCGAGATAACCGTCACGGCGCAGATGGCTGTAGTTGAATTTCGGATCGCTACCGACATAGCCGATGCGCGTATGGCCAAAATCAACGAGCCGACCGACCGCATCACGGGTTGCAGATTCACCCGAAATGTCGAACCAGGATGTCTCATCCTGCCAGTCCGCTTGCCCATACCCCGTGCGGCCATACATGATGAAGGGAACCTTCAACTCTTGCAGGTATTTCACCCTCGCATCGTCGACCTCGGTCCGGGGCAGAATGAATCCATCGGCTTTGCGCTCTTCGACAAGCCGCCCCAATACATCAAGCATATCTTTTTCGGACTTCGCCGTAGAAATCGTCATCGTCCAGTCGGATGCGCTCGCCGCTTCGCATGCTCCGGCCAGAAAATCCTGAAGAAATGGGTTATGCCGGTCTGGTTCTTCGCTGTTGATGACCATGGCAATAGCGCGCACCCGCCCGGTTCGTATCGCCTGCGCATGGCTGAGTGGGCGATAGCCCATCTTTCGCGCCGTGGTTTCAACGCGCTTTCTCGTGGATTCCGAGATGTCGGAATATCCATTCAGGGCGCGGGACACCGTGCTCTTAGAAAGCCCAAGATGATCGGCCAATTGATCCAGTTTTACCCTGCCGGGGCCAGAATGACTCCGGGGGCGAGACTGCGGTTGCTGGAGACTTGGATTCGTCATCATTCTTCTATTTGTTTTCTCCGAAACCGGTTTCGGCAATCAAAATTATGAAATTCTTTGATTGGATCGACCAGGTACACGAACGTTCCAATGGCGAAAGGCGCTGATGAACGCATATGCAAACTTGCAAACGCGGCTTTCAGAGTGGTGCAAATTAGGGTTGCGCCGACATGGTTGACTGCCGACTGCTACAGTAACTGCAGGCTGATCATTGTTCGCGGAGCTTTGATGGGAATCGGTGAATTGAGCATGAGGACTATGCGTAAATACGGGCGACTATCCGGCTATGAGGGCGTGTAAAATTTGTGGAGGAAAAAGAATCTGGTCGGAACATCATGCGAATTCACCAAGGCTTGGTATTGGCTTTTGAAGAGCAACATAAAAAAAGCCCCGCTTAGCGAAGTGCCAAGCGGGGCTTTCTGTATTCTGTTTGAAGCGGTTTTATTCTCTGTTGCCCAGTAGTTGCAGCAGGAACATGAACATGTTGATGAAGTCCAGATACAGGTTCAATGCACCCATGATCGCCGCTTTGCCAAGCCATTCCTGATCGCCAGCATGAGCCATCTGCAGATAGGTGGTTTTGATCTTCTGCGTGTCATAGGCGGTCAGGCCGGCAAAGATCAGCACACCCAGGATCGACACTGCGAACATGATCGCTGGTGATTGCAGGAAGATGTTGATCACCATCGCAACGATCAGGCCAATCACACCCATCATCAGGAAGGTGCCCATGCCGGACAGGTCTTTCTTGGTCACATAACCGTACAGCGAAAGACCTGCAAACGCGATCGAAGTCACCAGGAACACTTGCGCGATCGAAATGCCTGTAAAGGCTACGAAGATCCAGCTCAGCGACAGGCCCATGACTGCTGCAAATGCATAGAAAAACAGCTGTGCGCCAGATGCAGACAGCCGGTTGATCGCAGCGCCAAAGCCAAACACCATCGCCAAAGGTGCAAACATCACGATCCAGCCCAGGATATTGGGGCTCAGCGTGACCGGATCACGGAAGATCGACAGCAGTTGCGGGCTCGAGCCCACCGCCCATGCCACGGCAAATGTGATCAGCATGCCTACGGACATCGTGCCGTAGACTTTGTTCATATGGGCGCGCAGGCCCTCGTCTATCTCGGCAGCGCGCGCGCCGGACGCCGTCCGGATCGTGTCGAATTGTGCCATATAGGGGTCTCCCTTCAATATTCTGTTCGCAGCCCACGGATGCGAGCCGGTTTCCCGGTAAATATCGGAGAGTGTGGCCCTCGTTTCAAGGGTTTTAAGCCTGAAACTCAGCAAAACTGTCGGCAATTTTTGCAACTGTCGCCAAAAAACCGGCGGCTTGGTCGCCAAATCCCTCAAGCCGCCGGTATTTTCGAATTAATACAGATGTTTGTGCCAGCTGTCGGGCGCGTGCCAGAACGGGCGCTCTGCTTCGTTACGCGCGTCTTTGCGTGAAACGCCGATGTCATTCAGTGCATCATCATCAAGCTGGGCGAGGGCGCGCCGCTGACGAGCGAGGTTAAACAGGTCAAGTATCCGAGCACCAATCGCCTTACGCTTGATGCGACGATGAGCTGAGATGGCTATATGGGTCATGATGATTGCCCTTTCCTGATTGTTTGATGAAACCTAGCGCTTCAATCAATTTCCTTGATCTATATGGAGCAGTCTGACATATTTTGGAAATGAATGTTTATGACGAGTCTCATAAGGAATCTTGAACATGCGAAATTTGGACATCACCACATTGCGGTCTTTCGTAGCTGTTGCTGACCATGGGGGCGTGACGCGTGCCGCTGGATTTCTTCACCTCACGCAATCTGCGGTCTCTATGCAGCTCAAGCGGCTGGAAGAGCTTTTGGGGCTGGAATTACTGGATCGATCCGGTCGAACCATCGCGCTAACGGCGTCCGGAGAGCAATTGCTGGCATACGCACGGCGGATGATTGCGTTGAATGATGAGGTAATCGGGCGGTTGACGGATCAGGCGTTTGAGGGCGAGGTCGTGCTAGGCGTACCGCATGACGTCGTTCATCCGTTCATCCCGCGCGTGTTGAAGCGTTTCAATGCCAGCTTTCCTCGGGTCAGCGTGAACTTGGTCACTTCCAACACGCGGCACTTGAAAGAAGAGTTCGCACGCGGAAGCTTCGATCTGATTGTGACTACGGAATCGGGTGCGGGCGAAGGTGCCGAAACCCTGCACCATATGCCTTTGCGTTGGGTTGGCGCGCTGAACGGATCTGCCTGGCGCCAAAAGCCTTTGCGGCTGGGGTTTTGCCGGAATTGCATTTTCCGTCCGGTTGCGACAGCGGCGCTGGATGATGCGGGAATCGAATGGGATATGAGCATCGACAGCGATTCCGACCGCACCGTTGAAGCCACCGTCAGCGCTGATCTGGCTGTGGGAGTTTTGCTGGAAGGCACCCAGCCCAGCCATCAGGAACTGATTGACCATGCCGGAGTGCTGCCGGACCTGCCGGTGCAGTTCATCAACCTCTACGGTGCAGAGCGGGTACGTGAGGAATATGTATCAGAGCTTGCGAACCTGCTGCGCCAGAACTTCAGTCATCCAACGGCGCAGCCGCTTAAAGTGGCGAGTTGATGCGGATCACCACCTTGCCAGTGGATTTGCGATCGCGCAGCAGTTCCAAACCTTTTGCTGCATCCTGCAAGGGCAGGACGTGGCTGATATGAGGCTTAATCCGGCCCTCAGAATGCCAGCGGAACAAGGTGCTGAAGCTGTCGCGCACGATCTCGGGTCTGAAATTCAGATAGCCGCCGATATATACGCCGATCACGGTCAGGTTCTTGACCAATAGATGGTTGGCCGGGATCTGGGGCACCTCACCTCCGGCAAATCCGATCGGTAACAAGCGGCCTTCCGGGTTGGTCGCGCGGAAGGCGGCCTTGAAGACATCTCCACCAATCGCATCGTAGACCACGTCAGCACCACCCAGAGCGAGAACGCGGTCGCGCAGGTCTTCGCTTGCGTCAAGCAGATGGTCTGCACCAGCTTTTTGTGCCACGGCCAATTTGTCCTGCCCGCGGGCTTGGGCGATGACTGTCGCACCCATCAGTTTTCCGATTTCAACTGCGGTCAATCCCACGCCACCGGCAGCACCGGTGACCAGTAGGGTCTCGCCCGGTTGCAGTCGCGCCCGGTGCGCAAGAGCAATATGGCTGGTGCCATAGGCAATTTGGATCGCGGCCGCGTCTTCGAAACTCATGGAATCTGGAAGGGGAATTGCCCGGTCCGCATCAAAAACGCCTGATTCGGCCAGGCCGCCTTGACCTGAATAGACTGCAACACGATCGCCCAACTTCAAATGCGTAGCATTGTTTCCAATTTCGGTGACAATCCCTGCAATCTCCATGCCCAGCGTAAACGGTGCTTCGGGGGTGTCTTGATACGTTCCTTTCTGCATCAGAAGGTCTGCAAAGTTCAGGCCGCAGGCGCGGATTGCGATACGAACTTGGTTCTCTTGCGGCGGTGCTTCGCGTGTTTCGCATAGCTGAGCGGGTGCCCCTTTGGTCTCGATACGAAATGCCTGCATCATTGGTCTCCGCTCTTTTGTCGCCATAGGCCGTTTGGCTTGACCGTTTGTCAATTCCATTCGCAATCTTCACAGCGTTAAACTGAATAGGGTGGATCAACTGTTTCCCATTTAGAAACTATCAATCTCTATGTTGGCCGTACAACCACAAACCACTGTTCGATTTCTCTGATTCAACCAGCTTGAAAAAATAACGGATTGCGGCAATATTGTACTATGGTGCTGTTCGGGGGGCACGATCCGAATTAGGGAGTTCTTAAGCAGCGACCCGCTAACTAAGCGGCGATGGCTGCTGTCGCGGTTTCCCGGACAGGTGTTTGTGTAAAGGAGACTACCAATGACCCATCACGTCGATGTCCATGTGGGCAAACGCGTCCGGCATCGCCGCTGGCTGATTGGCATGACTCAGCAGCAGTTGGCGCAGCAAGTTGGTATCAAGTTTCAACAAATCCAAAAATACGAAACAGGGGCCAACCGGATAAGCGCATCGCGTTTGTGGGACATTGCCGAAGCGTTGGATGTTCCCGTCAGCTTTTTCTTCGAGGGTCTTGAAGAGGCTCAGAAGTCGGATGCAGACAAGAAATCGGTTCCTGCGGATTTGATGGGTGACAAAGAAGCGCTTGATCTTGTTCGCTCGTATTATGCGATCCCGGAAAACCAGCGTCGCCGCCTGTTTGAACTGGCACGCGTGCTGAGCGACGTCGCCTGATACAAGCGCTTGACTTCGCGGGGTGTGGGGCGCACGGGTAAGCAATGCAAAACACCCTACGAAGCGATCTAGAGATTGCCGAAGAAATGGCCGACGCTGCGCGGGCGGCCATTCTTCCGTTTTTCCGCCAATCTAACCTGAAGACAGACAACAAACTCGATGCCGGTTTTGATCCGGTGACAGCCGCTGATCGCGAAGCAGAAAAAGCAATGCGTAGGGTGCTGGCTGATCACCGGCCTGAGGACGGTATCCTGGGGGAAGAGTTCGGTCATTCCGAGGGAACTACCGGACGAGTTTGGGTGCTGGACCCAATTGATGGCACGCGCGGTTTCATAAGTGGTACGCCCACATGGGGTGTTCTGATCGCCCTAAGCGATGAGACTGGACCGAAGCTTGGTGTGATCGATCAGCCCTATATCGGCGAACGTTTTATCGGAGATAAAGAGCACGCATTTGTCAAAGGCCCTTTGGGACGCACAGAACTTGGGACGCGTGACACTCGATCTCTGGACCAGGCGATCATCTTCACCACTTTCCCGGAGGTTGGCAGCGCGGTCGAGGCCGCCGCATTCAAGGCGGTTTCTCAGAAAACGAAGCTGACACGCTATGGGATGGATTGTTATGCCTACGCGTTGCTCGCTGCAGGTCAAACCGATCTAGTGGTCGAGGCCGGATTGAATTCCTACGATATCCAGGCCCCAATCGCGGTGATCGAGGCCGCGGGTGGTATTGTGACGGATTGGCAGGGCAATCCGGCTCATAATGGTGGGCGTGCGCTCGCTGCAGCCAATACTGAGATTCATGCGGCAGCGCTAGAAATTCTGAAGCAATACTAAACGGGTTGCCGACCCTTCTTTGCGACTTTAAACTGATCACGGCTGGTTCTTACGCCCGTTTTCCACCAGCCCATCACTCCATGCATGAGACGGGCAGTATGCGGGAGTGCGAAAATGACAGAATTTCTGATCCGTAACGCCGATATGATCCTGACGATGGATGATGATCGGCAAGAGCTTGCAGGCGCTGATCTGCTGGTTCGGGATGGTAAGATTGCCCAGATTGGCCAGCGCCTTACGAGCGATGGCGAAATACATGATGCAAATGGGTGTGTTGTGACCCCCGGTCTGGTGAACACCCATCACCATCTCTACCAAACGCTCACCCGCGCGGTTCCCGGCGGGCAGGACGCATTGTTGTTTGGTTGGTTGCGAACGCTCTATCCCATCTGGTCCCGCTTTGGTCCTGACGAGATGTTTATATCTGCCCAGATCGGATTGGCCGAGATGGCACTGTCCGGCTGCTCGCTTAGCTCTGACCACCTTTACCTATATCCAAATGGCGCGCGGCTTGAACACACGATCCATGCAGCGTCAGAGCTGGGGCTGCGTTTTCATCCCACGCGTGGGGCAATGAGCATTGGAGAAAGTGACGGTGGACTGCCTCCTGATGCTTTGGTCGAATCCGAGCGGGCTATTCTGGAGGATATGATCCGCGTAGTAGATGCCTATCACGACCCATCTGAGGGTTCGATGTGTCGCGTTGGTTTGGCGCCGTGTTCACCGTTCTCGGTTAGTCGGGACTTGATGCGCGATGCCGCGCTGTTGGCGCGCGACAAAGGTGTGATGCTGCACACCCATCTGGCGGAGAACGATGAGGATATAGCCTATTCTCAAGATCAGTTCGGCTGTAGACCCGGCCAATACGCCGAAGAATTGGGCTGGACCGGTTCGGATGTCTGGCACGCTCATTGTGTCAAGCTGGATGGCGCCGAGATTGACCTGTTTGCACGTAGCCGAACCGGCGTTGCGCACTGTCCATGTTCCAATTGTCGTCTTGGTTCAGGTATCGCGCCAGTCCGAAAAATGCGTGATCAAGGCGTGCCAGTCGGGTTGGGTGTGGATGGATCAGCCAGCAACGACAGCGGCAATCTGATGGCCGAGGCGCGCCAGTCTATGCTGCTGCAACGAGTCGCAAACGGCGCTGACGCCATGTCGGCCCGTGAGGCGCTTGAGATCGCCACCCGAGGCGGGGCGGATGTGTTGAATCGGCCCGATTGCGGCCGGCTTATGCCCGGTAAACGAGCTGATATTGCCATTTGGGACGTGCAAGGAATTGAAAGTGCAGGCAGTTGGGACCCCGCTGCGCTCCTTCTGGCCGGACCAACGCGTGTCAAACACCTCTTTGTCGAGGGACGCCAGATTGTTCGTAACAGTCAGATCGCCACGATCGACCTGCCAAGGGTCATAGAAACCCAAAATCGTCTGGCACGCGCGCTGGCAGAATAGCGAATCCGCTCTTCATCTGGCTAAAAATACCTCCGCCGGAGGCATGGGCCATAGGCCCATTCCTATCAACCAGAAACAGCTCGTCCGGCGATCCAGGTATCGGTTACGGCACGGTCATCACCCATCATGATGGTCGGGAACACCGCTTCCCAAAGATCATCAGCATGAGCTTCGCGCTGGGCGATAGCAGGCGTCGATGCGAGGTTCAGCACCGCCAGATCGGCTTCCATGCCCACGGCGATGTTGCCAATACGGTCATCCATCCGCAGGGTACGGGCCGATCCCACCGTTCCAAGCCAAAGCAATTGCGAGGGGTGCAAGGGATGGCCTCGCAATTGACCAATCTCATAGGCCGCAGCCATTGTGCGCAGCATTGAAAAATTTGAGCCGCCTCCGGTGTCGGTGGCCAAGCCCACGCGGTGCCCTGAGTGAATTAGACCATTCATGTCAAACAGGCCAGAGCCGATAAACGTGTTTGATGTGGGGCAGTGGATCAGAGCTGCATCTATCTCGCGCAGACGATCCCGCTCTCGGTTTTCCAGATGGATCGCGTGCCCATAAAGGCCATTTCCGCTCAGCAAACCAAACTGCTCGTACGTATCCAGATAGTCGCGCGTGTCGGGGAACAGGGATCGGACCCATTCGATCTCATCGGTCTGTTCGCTCAGATGGGTTTGCATCAGGCAGTCGGGATGCTCGGCCCAAAGCGCGCCCATCGCCTCCAGCTGTTCTGGTGTCGATGTCGGCGAAAATCGTGGAGTGATGGCGTAAGATATGCGATCAACCCCATGCCACTTTCCAAGCAGAGCTTTGGACTGGTCGTACCCGGTTTGTGCAGTATCTCGCAGCCCCTCAGGCGCATTGCGATCCATGCAGGTTTTACCCGCGACGACCCGCTGCCCACGCGCCTGCGCGGCGGTAAAGAAGGCATCAACACTCTCTGGATGAATGGTGCAAAAGCTGCACATGGTTGTGGTGCCATGGGCTGCGGTCAGGTCTAGATATCTGTTTGCAATTTCAGCGGCATAGGCGGGGTCGTCAAACTTCATCTCTTCAGGGAACGTGTAGCTGTTCAGCCAATCAATCAGCCGCTTTCCCCAGCTCGCGATCATTGCCGTCTGCGGATAGTGGACATGAGAATCCACAAATCCCGCCATGATCAGCTGATCGCCATAATCCTTAATGTTGGCTTCGGGATGCGCGTCAGACAGGTCGGACGCCTGGCCCAGTGCCGCGATGCGGCCATCTTCGATCAGGACGGCTTGGTGAATTTTGGTCGCATCGGTGGGCTCACCTTCGAACGGTGATCCGTTGAAGCTAAGCACACGTCCCTTCAGAAGCGTCTTTTGCGCCATTTGTTCTGTTCTCCGCCTGTTTTGGACCGCCAACCAGCATAGGGGCGCGAAAGATGCGGGTAAATTGGACCATTGTCATTGTTTTCCGGTAGCTGCTTCTTCTATCTAGGGGCAATCGACAAGAAAGAGGGGCAGCGCATGACGACAGGCAACGACGAAGCCAGACCCGATCAGCCCCGCGATGAGGACGCCTATGCGCTGGACCCGCGAACCGTTGCGGCCATCCTTTATGCGGTTGATGTCGAAGATCGTGCCAAGCTGATTGAGCTGATGGAGCCGCTACACGCGGCCGATATCGCTGACCTTCTGGAACAGATCAATCCTTACGACCGTGCGCGCCTGATCCGGTTGTATGACAAGGAGTTCGACGGGGATATCCTGTCGGAGCTCGACGAGTCAGTTCGGGAAGAAGTGATCAATGTCCTGAAACCGGACGTTCTGGCCGAAGCCGTTCGGGATATGGAAAGTGATGACGTTGTTGACCTTCTGGAAGACCTTGAAGAGCCGCAGCAAGAAACCATCCTGGGCGCGCTTGAAGACTCCGAACGCGTCGCGGCAGAGCAAGCCCTATCTTATCCAGAAAACTCTGCTGGCCGCCTTATGCAGCGCGAGGTGGTCATGGCGCCCGATCACTGGACCGTGGGGCAGGCCATCGATTTCATGCGTGCCAACGACGATTTGCCGGAACAGTTTTATCACGTCATACTTGTTGACCCGCGATTGAAACCGGTTGCTCAGGTCACGCTGGGCAAGTTGATGGCAACCCGGCGCGAGGTGCCGCTGCAGGACATTGCCGAAGATGAATTCTACACCATCCCCGTCGAACAGGATGAAGAGGACGTGGCCTATGCGTTCAATCAGTATCACCTGATTTCGGCTCCCGTCGTGGATGGCGACGGTCGTTTGGTCGGTGTCATCACCATCGACGATGCGATGGTGGTCCTGGACGAAGAATACGAAGAGGATATGCTGCGTCTTGCGGGCGTCTCGGACGAAAGCTCTCTGTCCGATAGTGTAGCGGCAACCAGTAGGCGCCGCTTGCCTTGGCTTGGTGTCAATCTGGTTACGGCGATTTGCGGATCGCTGGTGATTTCTCAGTTTGAGGCCGCGATTGATCAACTGGTGGCGCTCGCGATCCTGATGCCGATCGTCGCCTCGATGGGGGGCAATGCCGGGACCCAATCACTTACCGTTGCAGTGCGGGCGTTGGCAACACGCGACCTGACCGGCTCGAACGTAGGGCGCGTAATCCGGCGAGAACTGCTGGTGGGAATGCTCAACGGGCTGTGTTTCGCTATCGTGTTGGGAACCGTCGGGATGATGTGGTTCGACTCCCCGCTGCTGGGTGTCGTGATCGGATCTGCGCTGGTCGTGAACATGATCATCGCGGGCTTTGCTGGTACGGTAGTACCGGTAGTGCTGGACCGTCTGGGTGTTGACCCGGCGCTGGCGTCAGGAACCTTTGTGACCACGACAACGGATGTCATGGGGTTCTTCATCTTTCTGGGGCTTGCCAGCTTGGTACTACTGTGAACGAGACAACCGATCTGACCGAAATCAAGGCCGCAGCGCGCAAGGCGGCATTCGCGCGACGCAAGGTAGCGTTTGATATGCGCATCCCGGGCGCGGCCGGGCGCTTGTCCGAGGTTCTGGCGGGTCATCGCGGTGTTCCCATGTCTGGCTATATGCCGATCCGCACCGAAATCGACCCGCTGCCTGCAATGGCCGAGGCTTCTGCATATGGCCCAGTGGGCGTGCCTGTCATTCAGGCCGCAGGGCAGGCGTTGCGCTTCTCTCGATGGACGCCTGAGGGCATACTGAAAGATGGACCTTTCGGGGCAAAAGTGCCCGAGGTCGATGATTATTTCGACCCGGAGATCCTGATCGTGCCACTGGTTGCCTTTGATGCGAAGGGTGGCCGCTTGGGGTATGGCGGCGGCTTCTATGATCGCACGCTTGAAGGGTTGCGCGCCAAGCGCCCGACGCTGGCCATAGGATTTGCCTTTGATGCGCAGGAAGCCGAGCATCTGCCGCTGGAGCCAACTGATCAACCACTCGATATGGTGATTACTGAAAGCCGGGTGCTAACTTTCTAATTTATCCCTCGCTATGCGCGATCGCGATTTCCTTTACATTGGCAGGCTTCAGGCTGAGTGATTGTTTGCTTCTGCCTTGTTATTGCCACTTCCAGCCCCTAGGACCGCAATCATGAGGATTTTGTTTCTTGGTGACGTCATGGGGCGCTCGGGTCGCGCCGCCATCCAACAGCATTTGCCACGTCTGCGTGACGAATGGCGGCTGGATTTTGTCGTTGTCAACGGCGAGAACGCCTCGAACGGAATGGGGCTGAGCGGGGATCACGCCAAGTTGCTTTTGGACGCGGGGGCCGATTGTATCACCTTGGGCGATCATGCTTTCGACCAGAAAGACATGCTGCAGTTTATTGAGAAAGAACCTCGCATCGTGCGTCCGTTGAATTATGCCAAAGGGGCACCGGGGCGGGGGCATCGACTGTTCACCGCGCCGGGCGGTCGCAAGGTTTTGGTGGTGCAGGTGTTAGGGCAGGTCTTCATGAAACGCCCCTTTGACGATCCCTTTTCGGCCATTGAACCGATCCTGAAATCGCACCCACGCGGCGGCCAGGCGCAGGCGATCATCGTCGACATGCATTGCGAGGCAACGTCCGAGAAAATGGCGATGGGCCATTATTGCGACAAACGCGCAAGCCTTGTGGTTGGGACGCATACGCATGTGCCTACCGCGGATGCGCAGGTATTGCCGGGCGGTACAGGATACCTGACCGATGCCGGGATGTGCGGCGACTATGACTCGGTCATCGGAATGGACAAGCAGGAACCGATGCGCCGGTTCATAACCGGGATGCCCAAGGCGCGGTTTACGCCTGCGACCGGTGAGGCGACCTTGAGCGGAGTTTTTGTCGAAACCGATGACCGCGATGGAAGCGCAAAATCCGTGCAGATGATTCGTGTTGGCGGGCGGTTGCAGCAGTCTACACCCTGAAAAGCACGTCAGACTTGCCCCGCCGCACGCAATACGTGAAACTACCTATTAGGCGCGTATGCCAGATCAGGGTTCGGACAGAATACCAAGAATGCAATTCCTTCAACTGACAGAGATGGGCAGCGCAATTCTGGCGCTGATGATCGTAGCGGGCATGTTCATCATGTTTCTGCGCGAGGTCTATCCGACCGAAGTTGTCGCCATCGGCGGGGCGGCCCTGATGCTGGCAACCGGTATCCTGCCCTATCAAAGTGCGCTTGCAGTCCTTTCGAATCCCGCGCCGTGGACCATCGGCGCGATGTTCATCATCATGGGTGCCTTGGTGCGCACCGGAGCGCTTGATGCCTTCACCTCGCTCGCGCAGAAGCAGGCGCAGGTGAACCCTCGGTTTGCCATCGGGTTATTGATGGCGTTTGTCGTCGTCGCTTCGGCGGTGGTGTCGAACACACCGGTTGTCGTTGTAATGATCCCGGTCTTTATCCAGATCGCCCGCACGCTGAACGTTTCGGCGTCCAAATTGTTGATCCCGCTCAGCTATGCGGCGATCCTTGGGGGTACGCTGACGCTGATTGGCACCTCGACTAACCTGTTGGTCGATGGTGTGGCCCGCGCACAGGGTATGACGGCGTTTTCAATCTTCGAGGTTACCCCGCTGGGCATAGCGCTGGTGATCTACGGTATGGTGTACCTGCGCTTCATTGCGCCACGACTGCTACCCGAGCGTGACAGCATGGCCGAGATGCTCAGCGACCGCTCCAAGATGAAGTTTTTTACCGAGGCGGTCATTCCACCCGACAGCAATCTGATCGACCGCGAAGTGACCGGCGTTCAGCTGTTCAAGCGCCCCGGAGTGCGTTTGATCGACGTGATCCGGGGGGATGACTCGCTGCGGCGGAACCTCAAGGGGGTGACGCTTAAAGTGGGCGACAGGGTAGTTTTGCGCACCGAGATGACCGAATTGCTGAGTCTTCAAAGCAACAAGGAACTCAAGCGCGTTGATCAGGTCTCAGCTGTTGAGACCAAGACGGTTGAGGTTCTGATCACGCCGGGCTGCCGCATGGTCGGTCGAACGCTTGGTGCGATGCGGTTACGTCGCCGATATGGTGTCTACGTCCTGGCGGTTCATCGCAGGAACCAAAATATCGGGCGTCAGTTGGATGCTTTGACCGTGCGTGTCGGGGATACACTGCTGTTAGAGGGCTCGCCTGCGGATATCCAGAAGCTGGCCGCCGATATGGATATGGTCGATGTTACGCAACCTTCGGCACGAGCGTTTCGCCGCAGCCATGCGCCCATAGCCATCGGTGCGCTGGTCGGGATCGTCGCCCTGGCGGGGTTGGGCGTGGCACCGATTTTGCTGTTGTCGATCATCGCCGTTGCTGTGGTTTTGCTGACCCGATGTATCGACGCGGATGAGGCGTTCTCATTTGTCGAAGGCCGATTGCTGGCCCTAATCTTCTCCATGCTCGCAATTGGGGCTGCGCTCGATAAATCGGGCGCGGTTACACTGATTGTCGAAGCGGTCGCACCGGCGCTTGGCATGTTGCCACCTTTCTTGATCATATGGGCCGTATATCTGTTGACCTCGGTGCTAACCGAATTGGTTTCGAACAACGCCGTGGCGGTGGTGGTCACTCCGATCGCGATCTCTCTGGCTCAGGCTGTAGGAATTGATCCGCGCCCGCTGGTGGTCGCGGTGATGGTGGCGGCATCGGCATCCTTTGCGACGCCGATTGGCTATCAGACCAACATGATGGTGTATGGCCCGGGTGGGTACAGATTCACCGATTTTCTGAAAGTTGGTGTGCCGCTGAACCTGACTGTGGGTCTGCTGGCGTCACTTCTTATTCCGTTCATCTGGCCGCTCTGACACTGGCACGGATTCGCCGACCTGGTGTTTCGGGCCTTGTAAATGTCGATATCGACACAATCTTTTTGCCTAAGATGAATGTGAAAGGATGGGATCATGCCTTTTCCAAAACTCGGGCAGGCCATTGTGGCCGGAGCAATCGTATTGGCCTTGCTGGGCAGCCAAAGCTCGGCAGGAACAGTCACTGGCACGGCAACCTACCGTGAACGGATCGCCCTGCCACCGGATGCGACGCTATTTGTCGAATTGCAGGATATCTCTCGGGCCGATGCGGCAGCGGTCACGCTGGCGGCGCAACGCTATGCGTTGAACGGAGTGCCCTCGGAATTTGAGCTGACTTTTGATGACGCGCTGATCCGCGAGGGTATGACCTATGCAGTACGCGGATCGATCTATCGCGGGGGTGAGCTGTTGTTTACGACGGATACGGTCCATCCCGTGCTGACCAACGGCGAAGGCAATTCGGCAGATCTTGTGCTGGTGCAGGCCGGTGCTCAGAGCCCCGCGACCCTGGAAGGGACTGAGTGGACAGCCATCGGTATCGGTGGAACCGTGCTCGATACAAAACGGCCGCCCCAGCTTTCCTTCGCCCAAGGTGGTGCGTTCGGTGGCACGGGCGGTTGCAACCGGTTTTCCGGGCAAGCCGAGATCACCGGCAACAGCCTTGAGTTTCCAGACAATATGGCCGCGACTTTAATGGCGTGCCCGCCAGAACTGGACGAGGTCGAGGATCAGTTCTTTGCCGCCCTGCAAAACGTGACGAGCTATGCCGTTGCCGGTGACAGCATGGTTTTGCTCGATGCTGCAGGTGAGCCGATACTGAAATTCGTGCGCACCCAGTAATCAGGCCACTGCGCGGGACCTTCCTGCGTTGCGACCCGAGAAGATGCAACCGCCCAGAAACGTGCCCTCTAGCGCGTTGTACCCGTGATAGCCGCCACCGCCAAAGCCCGCGACCTCTCCGGCTGCAAACAAGCCGGGGACGATTTGTCCATTGGCGCCGATCATCTGACTGTCAAGATTGGTCTGCAGCCCGCCCAGTGTCTTGCGGGTCAGTACGTGCAGCTTGACCGCGATTAGCGGGCCGTTTGATGGATCGAGGAACTTGTGCGGTTTGGCCGTCCGGATCAGCTTGTCGCCCCGATAATTGCGTGCCGCAAGGATGGCCATCATCTGGGCGTCTTTGGAAAACGGATTGTCGACCTGAGAATCCCGTGCCTCGATCTGGGTGCGCAAATGCGTCTCGTCTATCAGACCTCCGCCTAATTGGTTCATGCCGCTGACCAATTCAGTCAGCGTGTTGGCGACGACGAAATCGTCGCCCTTTTCCTTGAATGCCTCGACCGGGCCAGTCGCCTTGGTGCCAGACAGGATGCGCTGACGGATCACCTCTTTCCAGCTGCCCGAAGTGAAATCCGGGTTCTGCTCGGACCCCGATAGCGCAAATTCCTTTTTGATGATCTTCTGGGTCAGAACGAACCAGCTATATTCATATCCGGTTTTCAGGATCTCTTTCAGCGTTCCCAGCGTATCGAACCCCGGCAAGCAAGGGGGGTGCAGGCGATTGCCGCGCGCATCGAACCACATCGAACTTGGGCCGGGTAGAATACGTATACCGTGCGCGGGCCAGATCGGATCCCAATTGCGCACACCTTCAGTGTAATGCCACATTCTGTCGCCGTTGATGACATGTCCGCCAGCTTTCTCGCTGATCGGGATCATGCGGCCATCGACATGAAACGGAACGCCTGCCACCATATCTTTGGGCGGTTCACCCAGCCGGTCGCGGGGCCAGTTCTGTCTCACCATCTCAAAATTCCCACCGATCCCACCAGAGGTGACAATAACCGACGGGGCATAGACTTCGAATTCGCCTACTTCGTCCCGGTTGGTCTTGCCACCTCTTTGAATGCCGTCATCGGCCAGGACTTCCCCTGACACGCCTTTGGCAGAACCATTTTGCATAATGATGTGGCTGACTTGGTGACGGAACTTCAATTGGATCAACCCGGCGTCGACATGCGCGCGGACGCGGCGAATAAAATGCTCAAGTACACCTGGGCCGGTTCCCCAAGTGATGTGAAAGCGCGGGACCGAGTTGCCATGGCCGTCCGCATAAGACCCTCCGCGTTCGGCCCAGCCCACGACGGGAAACCAGCGCAGCCCCATGTCATGCAGCCAGGGACGCATTTCACCTGCGGCGAACTCTACATAGGCTTCAGCCCATTTGCGGGGCCAGTTGTCTTCGTCGCGGTCAAACTGCGCGCTGCCCATCCAGTCGCGCAGCGCCAGATCGTGGCTGTCGCGGATGCCCATGCGACGTTGCTCGGGGGTGTCGACCATGAACAGGCCGCCGAGGCTCCAAAACGCCTGTCCACCCAGAAAATGCTCGGGCTCCTGATCCAGCACGATCACCCGCTTGCCCCGGTCGCCCAATTCGGCCGCCGCCGAGAGGCCCGCAAGGCCGCCTCCGATCACGATCGCATCTGCGGTGTTATTGGTCATCGGATGTCCTTTCAGCGGCTGCGGAACCAAAGGATGAAGGGGGTTACGACCACATACATCGTGATACCATAAACGGCGGCAGGAACGGCAAGTGGGCTGAAGCCGGTCGTGGTGCCGGTGATCAAAGCTGCCAGCGTAATTCCCATCGCCGAATTCTGAATGCCAGTCTCGACCGAGATCGTTTTCGCCTCACTCCATGTCAGATTGGCGATGCGCGCCAGCCCCAGACCGATCAGCAAAAGCGCAACGTTCAACGCGATCAGAGCTGCCCCAATCGAGCTGAGGTTTTGGATGAAGAACTGCCAGTTTCCGGCCAGTGCCGCCGCGACGATCAGCACGAACAGTATCGATGCGAGCGTCGAAAGCGGGCCGTCGACCCGAATGGCGAACCCCCTTGCAAAGTGACGTATGGCGACGCCAATGGCGACTGGAAGGGTCGTGATCAGGAACAGCGCGGTGGCTAATGCGCTGATCGAAACTTTGGGTGCGGCCTCGCCCATGAAATGATCTATGGACCATGCGGCCAGAATGGGGACGGTCGCGATGGACAGCAGGCTGATCACCGCTGTCAGGCTGACCGACAGCGCCACATCACCTTTGGCAAATTTTGCGAGGATGTTGCTGGTGACCCCACCGGGGCAAAAGCTTAAAAGCATGACACCCACGGCGATTTCAGCGGGCAGTCCGAACAGAGTGACCGTCGCGAAGGCAGCCAATGGTATCAGCACAACTTGACTGATGGCGCCAATGGCGAAGGGGTACCCCCGCGCCAAAACTCGGCGGAAATCGGCGGCTTCTAGCCCGATCCCCAGTGACAACATGATAATGGCCAGCGAAATGGGCAGGCCAACGTTGATAAGCAGGTCCAAGAACAACTCCTCCCAAAGTCATTCGGGCCAGCCTATGCGAGGGGTCGTAGATCAGGCAACAACGCCGTTGGGTCACCCGTAGCGTTGAGCAAACCGGCGCAGGATTTCACCCGGCTCCGTAACGTCTGCGGCATGGCACATATCGATCAAGCTTTGCGCATCCTCTGGCGGAAAATAGCCGTGGTCCTTGTAGATGTTGATCCGCTGTTCAAAATCTTTGGCGTCCGCTTCGGGGTGGAATTGGGTGGCATAGACATTCTGCCCCCAGCGGATCATCTGAAACGGGCAGGGGTCAGACGCTACCAGATGAACGCAGCCATCCGGCAGTAGCTGTACGGCTTCCTTATGTCCCACAAACGCTTCGAATTTCGGCTTTAGGCCTGCGGTCAAGGGGTCTTGAGCGCCATCTTCTGTCAGACGGCAGTCGGACGGTCCGACCGGTTCGCCAAATTGCCGTTTGCTGACATCTCCGCCCAAATGTACGGCGAGAATACCCAAGCCATAGCAGCAGCCCATGAACGGGTGATCTTTCGCAGTGATCTGGGGCATCAGTCTCATGATCGCGCCTTCGATCTTTGCATCCAGCGCGGATTTGGTGGTCGGATCGTCGCTAACGCAGCCGGGACCCCCACCCACGATGACACCAGCGTAATCGACGACATCCAACCCTTCGGGCAGGTCTTCGCAATCCAGCCGGATGCGATGAGTTTGCGCAGGGCTCAGCCCGGTTTTGTCCAGTATCGAGGCATATTCGGCATCCGATGCATCGGTTTCCGGGCGCAGTTGCAGGATCAGAAAGCGTTTCATAAACAGCCTTTAGCCATCAAAGCGGCCAGAACACAAGGATCGCGGGGATCGAGACCGCGATGATCAGGATTTCCAGCGGCAGCCCCATGCGCCAGTAATCACCAAAACGGTATCCTCCGGGACCAAGCACCAGCGTATTGTTCTTGTGCCCAATGGGCGTCAGAAACGCGGCAGACGCCGCAACGGCCACCGTCATCAGAAACGGATCGGGCGACACCTCAAGCGTGCGCGCCATCTGAATGCCAACCGGGGCGGCGACAATGGCGGTGGCTGTGTTGTTCAACACATCGGACAGGGTCATCGTCACGACCATCAGTACGGTCAGGATTGCCCAGGCGGGCAGGCCGTTGGTCAGCTGAATCAAGGCGTTGGCGATCAACTCGGTTCCGCCCGAGGTTTCAAGCGCGCTGCCCAATGGGATCATTGACCCCAGCAATACAACCACCGGCCATTCGATGTGGTTGTAGATATCCGCAATCGGCATGATCTTGGTCAGCACATAGGCGACGACCACGAACCCCAGTGCGATCGGCAGATAGATCAGCCCGATACTGGCCGCCAACACGGCTGCGGCAAACAGGCCGATGGCAAGCCAGGCTTTATCATTCGCGGTTACATTCAAGCCGCGCTCGGCCAGGGGCAGGCAGCCGAGCCACTCGGTGACATCGGGTGCTCGGTCGCGCGGGCACAGCAGCAATAAGATGTCGCCGGGCTCGACCTCGGTTTTGCGAACCTGACTGGTGATCCGGCGCCCTTGGCGTGAAATGCCCATCAGGACTGTACTCTGTCGCCAGGCCAGTCCTAACGCCTGCGCAGTTCGCCCAGTGATGCGCGCGCTTTCGGGGACAACGACTTCAACCACTTCCAGCCCTTCGCCTTCGGCAGTCAAAACCTCCTGCCGACGGGCGTCCGAGAAATCCAGATTGAGCGCGGCGCGGAACTCATCCAGCGCTTCGGGGCGTGCTTCCAGAACAAGCGCATCGCCTTCATGCAGGGTTGCGTGGGTTGATCGACCATAGCGTCGCTTTCCGTCCCGGATCAGGCCGATGATAGCGACGTCAGATTTCTCGGCGGCCTCATAAAGCTCACTGACCCGTTTCCCGATATGGGGCGATTCAGGCGGGATCGTCAGTTCGGCGATGTATTCGGCCAAAACTTCCGAGGTTTCTTCCTGCGCGCCGCGATTGGGAATGAGGCGCCAGCCGATCAGCGCGACGAACGCCAGCCCCGCAATTGCAGCCAATCCGCCCACCGGTGCGAAATCGAACATGTGAAACGGTTCGCCCAGTGTTTCAGCCCTGATCGAGGCGATGATGATATTTGGCGGCGTACCAATCAGCGTGGCCATCCCTCCCAGGATCGTCGCAAAGCTGAGCGGCATCAGGCTAAGGCCGACCGGGCGCCCCGCTTTGCGCGCGGTCTGGATATCGACTGGCATCAGTAGCGCCAGCGCCGCGACGTTGTTCATGAAGGCCGACAGGATCGCCCCGATGCCGCCCATTAGCGCGATATGCGCGCCCAATCCGCGCGATGCGTCGACCAGCGTGCGCGTGATCATGAACACTGCACCCGAGCGCACCAGACCGGCAGAAACCACCAGCACCAACGCCACGATGATCGTGGCCGGGTGCCCGAACCCGGCAAAGGCATTGTCAACGGGCACCACACCCAGCGTGACCGCGATCATCAAGGCGGTGAATGCTACAAGGTCATAGCGGAACCGCCCCCAGAGCAGCATTCCGAAAACGGCGATGAAAAGGGAAAAAAGAATGATCTGATCTGTCGTCATACCGCCACCATAGTCACGGGCGAAGACAGGGCAAGCCGCTCTCTTGATCCTTTGCCCCGCAAACGTCTATATGAGCGCCAAACACGCAATCACGATGACGAGGACGCACCATGGCAGGCCACTCCAAATGGGCCAATATCCAACACCGCAAGGGACGTCAGGACGCCGCGCGGTCCAAACTGTTTTCCAAGCTGTCGAAAGAGATCACGGTCGCCGCCAAGATGGGCGACCCCGATCCCGACAAGAACCCGCGCCTGCGTCTGGCGGTGAAAGAGGCCAAGTCGAATTCGGTGCCCAAGGACGTGATCGACCGTGCGATCAAGAAGTCCGTAGCAGGCGAGGGCGATGAATACGAAGAAATCCGGTATGAGGGCTATGGTCCCAACGGTGTGGCCGTGATTGTTGAAACGATGACCGATAATCGCAACCGTACCGCCTCGACTGTTCGTTCGACCTTTTCGAAGAATGGTGGAAACTTGGGTGAAACCGGCTCGGTCGGGTTCATGTTCGACCGCAAGGGCGAAGTTGTGTATCAGGCAGACGCAGGCGATGCGGATACGATTTTCGAAGCCGCGATCGAGGCCGGGGCAGAGGATGTCGAAAGCTCGGATGACGGTCACATCATCTGGTGTGCAGATACGGATCTGAACGATGTGTCGAACGCGCTGGAAGAGGCGCTGGGCGAATCCGAATCCACCAAGCTGGTCTGGAAGCCGACAACGACGACCGAGTTGGGTCTGGAAGACATGCAAAAGCTGATGAAACTGGTGGATGCATTGGAAGACGACGACGACGTTCAGCGCGTGACCACTAACTTCGAAGCGACCGACGAGGTTATGGCGCAGCTCTGATGTATCGGACAAACGCCAGATGAACCAAACCCGGCCCAGCGGCCGGGTTTTTCTGTTGCAGTTGCGCGTCTTACACAAGCCTTGGTCCTGAAGCCTCTTGCGATTAAACTCAGATCATTGAGGCTGAAGGACCTGAAAGGCAACCGTAGGCACATCATGCAGAGCATCGCAAATGGCGAGTAAATCGACTGATCCGGCCCGACGAAATGTCCCGGTTCTGGCTAGCCAAAGTATCCTTTCCCAAGTGGCGTGGACTTTGGGCAGCCCGTCTATCGTATTGCCATTCCTTGCGGTCTCGCTGGAGTTACCGATGTTCCTTGCCGGTGCATTGGTGTCGATCCGCATGGTTGGCAGCATGATCTCGGACGTGTTTTTCGCCCGCTCCATTGCTGCGCAGGCGCGGAAGAAACGCGGGATTGCCCTGACCGAGATCGGAATTGGCGGTTGCCTTCTGATGGCCCTTTTGATCGCGGCCACCGGCAGTGTCTCATTGACGGCCATTGCCTTTGTGATCGCCTTTTTCATGATTGGGCTTATTGAAGAAAGCCAATCCCTGATGCTGTCTGACTTGTTGGGCGATCATCTGAAATCGAAATCCCGGATGGTTATCCGTTATCTCCAATTGGGCGCGGGAGGTCTTTGTGCCATCGGCTTGGTGTTGCTGATACACGAGATCACGAAAGAGTACCCGCCATTCTCGCGGCATTCCGCGGTGATTGCGGCCTCGGTTGTGTTTTTCTTGTTTTCAGCATTATGCATTCTCGGCATGGCCGAGATCTCCCCCGATGAGTCCGGTAATGGAAAACCTAAAGGTGCAGGACGTCAATCGCTGCAGAACATCATCTCCGGCATCGTAAGTATGTTCGAACAGCCATGGTTCCGGCGCTATATGGCTCTACGGCTTCCTTTGGTTGTCGTGTCGCTGTCGGTTCCGTTTTTTGCGCTCATCGCTGCCGAGGCACATCACAACTCGGCCAAGGGTTTGACGGCCATGATCATCTCATCCGCGTCCGGCTATCTGGTCTCGGCACCCTTGTGGCAACTGGTGAACATGAAATCACACCGTACCGTGATGGTCGCGGGCAACTTGTTGGTCGCAGTGACAGGGATCGTTTTGTTGGCGTTCCACTATGCCGGTATCGATCACGAAGTTCACTTACACGCCATTGCCCTGTTTGTCGTCTCGGTGGCGACAACGGGAATTTCCAGCGCGCGCCAGCTTTATTTTTTAGACGTTGCGCCCAAGGAACAACGTATTCAGGGCGCAGCAGCCATCAAATCCATCTGCAGACTCGCTGCCGTTGCACTGTCTGCAATTTTGGCTGCGGTTGCACATATGCACGAGGTTGCAGCTGCCATCGTGTTTATCGTGCTGGCCAGCATCTGGGCGGCATTTAGCTGTTACCGCATCGCGAAACCGCAAAAGGCTGCAGAGTCGCAGGCCTAATCTGCCGCTGGCGCGATCAGTTGCTGCGTTGCCGCGCGACGTACCGCTTGGGTCAAGGGTGCAAGGGCAGGGGCAAGGACACGCCCGATCTGCCAGGTCAGTTCGATATCGAGCGGCGCATCGGGGATTACTTCGCAGATCTGCCCATTTGCGATCGCTCTTCTTACAAGGCTTTCGGGGTTCATACCCCATCCTAATCCGGCGATTGCCGCGTCAACAAAGGCATTTGTGGACGGCAGAAAGTGAGACGGTGGCGAAAGACGGCTGCCTGTCTGGGCATATATCCAGGATTTCTGCAGATTATCTTTACGGTTGAAGGTCAAGCAGGGGGCCTGTGCCAGGGATTTGGCGGAAACCCCATCAGAAAACCACCGCTGCATGAAGCCAGGGCTCGCGGTCGGCAAATAGCGCAAAGTGCCCAACGCAATGGCATCGCATCCGGTAATGTTCTGACCACCCACCGTTATCGCCGCACTTACGTCGCCACGCCGCAGCCAGTCAGCCGAATGGTCCTGATCGTCAATTACAAGGTCGAACAGTATGTCTTCGGCGCGCGCCATCGCGTCGATAAACCATGTGGCCAGGCTGTCAGCCGGTAGTGCGACGCGAACCCGTACCGGACCTTCACGCTGATCCAAAGTCAGCTCTCGCGCCAGCTTTGCCTCCAACAGGCCGATATCTTCGGCATGACGGGCGATCCGCAGACCCGCCGGAGTGCCGATGCATGGGGTGCCGCGATGAATGAGGGCCGCACCAACACGATCCTCCAACGCCTTGATCCTCTGCGAAATAGCCGACGGGGTGACGGATAGCTCTGCGGCTGCGGCCTCAAAGCTGCCGTGTCGCAAGATCGCCGCCAATGCTGATAGCTGATGAGGATCGAGGAGCATTAGAGTTACTTAATCTGGGTAATCATCATTAATTTGATAGATTTACACCGGCCATGTAGTCAACGAGTATCGACAGGAGGCTGCATGTTCCCATCAATGATTGCCGGGTTTGCCCTGAGTTTTAGCCTTATATTGGCGATAGGCGCTCAGAACGCCTTTGTTCTGCGCCAAGGCCTGCGGCGCGAGCACGTCTTTGCACTGTGCCTGACCTGCGCAGTGTCTGACGCGATACTGATCGGGGCGGGTGTTGCAGGGTTCGGCACCCTGGCTCAGGCCGCGCCGTGGTTTGAAACGGTGATGCGTTATGGTGGGGCAGTGTTTCTGATTTGGTACGCCCTACGTAGTTTTTGGTCTGCCTGGCAAGGTGGGGCGGTGATGGATACCGCAACAGGGCAGCGCACCAGCCTGCGTGCGGCCATGCTGACCGTGCTGGCCTTCACTTGGCTCAACCCCCATGTATATCTGGATACGGTCGTATTGATCGGGTCGATATCGGCCCAATATTCAGATCGCATGGGGTTTGCGATAGGGGCGATGACTTCGAGTTTCGTTTTCTTCTTTTCGCTCGGCTACGGTGCCAGAGTGCTTTCACCGATTTTTGCACGCCCGCGCGCATGGCAGATTCTTGATTTTATCATCGGAATCGTGATGCTTATGATCGCGTTGAAACTTGTTATCATGTGAAGGGTTGTCCCGGATCAGAATTCGGTGTTCAACCGTTTGTATGACCTCACCTAATGATCAGCACCGCCCGCTTGTTGGCATGTTTTGGATGCTTGCGGCCGGGCTGTCCTTTGTGGGCATGAATGCGCTGGTGAAGGTGCTGGGAACCAGCATGAACCCCATTCAAGCGGCATTCTTGCGCTATGTCCTGGGTCTGGTGTTTCTTTTGCCCGCAATCCGGGCGATCCTCGGAACTCCATTGACCCCGCGCAATCTAACGCTGTTTGGACTACGCGGAATGGTCCACGCCATCGCCGTCATGCTTTGGTTTTTTGCGATGACGCGCATCCCCCTCGCCGAGGTGACCGCGATGAATTACATGACACCTATCTACGTCACGGTGGGTGCGGCACTGTTCTTGGGTGAAAAGCTAGCTTTTCGTCGTATCGCCGCGATTGGTGTTGCTGTGATTGGAGTAGTGATCATCCTGCGCCCGGGCTTTCGCGAAATTTTGCCCGGCCACATAGCGATGCTAGGGGCTGCACTAGCGCTTGGTGGTTCCTATCTGCTGGCCAAAGTCATGGTCCGTGATATCCGTCCCTCAGCCGTTGTTGCCCATCTTTCGATATGGGTCACAATCGCGCTTATCCCTTTCGCCGTCGCGGTTTGGGAGCCGCCCAGCCTGCGCGATCTTGGTATACTTTTCATCGTCGCCAGCTTTGCGACTGCGGGGCACTATTTCATGACGCTTGCATTGCAGGCTGCCCCGGTGGCCGTGACCCAGCCAGTGACGTTCCTGCAGCTGATCTGGGCCACTTTGCTCGGCGCTTTGGCCTTCCATGAACGCATCGACATCTGGGTAATTGCAGGAGGCACTCTGATCCTGGCTGCCGTCAGCTTCATCACCTGGCGTGAAGCCGTGCTGAGCCGTGGCGGCACACCGCCGCAAGGTTCTGAGACCCCAGATGCGAAACCAAGAGCCGTTATTGATTGACGAGTCAATAAAAACCGCTTAGCCTTCCTTGCACTCAGGTATGGCGAAGAGGCGAAGATGCCAAAACTCGGAATGGAGCCGATCCGGCGGGACGCGATCGTCAAGGCGACGATCGCCGAGCTTGGCGCGCAAAAATCCCTTGATGTCACCGTTAGCCAGATCGCCAAACGCGCAGGGATGTCCAGTGCATTGGCGCATCATTACTTTGGGGGCAAAGAACAGATATTCCTAGCCGCGATGCGGCGTATCCTGACGGATTTTGGATCTGAAGCGCGCGCACAACTCAGCACGGCAGATCCGGAAGAGCGCGCACAGGCCATCATTCGCGCCTGTTTCGCGCCATCATGTTTCACACCGGATGTTATCGCAGCTTGGATGACTTTTTATGTTTTGGCACAAACCAACGATGATGCGCTGAGGCTCTGGCAAATCTATCAGGCGCGCATCCGCTCGAACCTGATCCACGCGTTGCGTCCGCATATGAGTGACCCGAGCGAGGCTGCCGAAGGTATGATTGCGCTGATCGATGGTTTGTACATCCACTCTGCACTGAATTCCCCACAAGAGCCGCAGCGGGCAGTCACCCATGCGCTGCGGGTACTGAGAGTTTTCCTAGAGGCCGAAAAATGACAAAGCCGAATATTCTGATCCTGATGGTGGATCAGCTCAACGGGACCCTCTTCCCCGACGGTCCTGCAGAATGGTTGCATGCGCCGAACCTGAAGAAGCTGGCGGCAAGATCAACGCGTTTCGCAAATGCCTACACTGCCTCGCCGCTCTGTGCTCCGGGACGTGCGAGCTTTATGTCGGGTCAACTGCCATCGCGTACTGGCGTCTATGACAACGCCGCCGAGTTCAGCAGCGATATCCCGACCTATGCCCACCACCTTCGTCGTGCAGGATATTACACCTGCTTGTCCGGCAAGATGCACTTTGTCGGCCCAGACCAGTTGCACGGGTTCGAAGATCGTCTGACCACTGATATCTACCCGGCAGATTTCGGTTGGACGCCGGACTATCGTAAACCCGGTGAGCGCATCGACTGGTGGTATCACAATATGGGCTCGGTCACCGGGGCAGGCATTGCCGAGATTTCCAATCAGATGGAATATGATGACGAGGTCGCTTACAACGCCAAGGCCAAGCTATATGACCTTGCACGCGGTAAGGATGATCGCCCCTGGTGTGTGACCGTCAGCTTCACGCACCCACACGATCCTTACGTGGCGCGACGCAAGTACTGGGATCTGTATGAAGATTGTGAGCATCTTGAGCCACAGATCGCGGACCTGGGATATGACAAACAGGACCCGCATTCCAAACGTATTTTCGATGCCAATGACTGGCGCAGCTTCGACATAACGACCGAGGATATTCGCAAATCCCGTCGCGCCTATTTCGCCAATATCTCATATCTGGATGACAAGATCGGTGAGATACTGGAGGTTCTGGAAACGACGCGGCAAGAGGCGATCATACTGTTCGTGTCCGACCACGGCGACATGCTGGGTGAGCGCGGGTTGTGGTTCAAGATGACTTTCTTCGAAGGCTCTTCCCGCGTGCCGCTCATGATTTCGGCCCCCGATCTTCCAGTTGGTCGCATCGATACACCAGTTTCGACGATCGACGTGACACCGACGCTTGGTACGTTGGCGGGCGTCGATATGGCGGAAATCTCACCTTGGACGGATGGTGAGGACCTTGTTCCCTTGGCAAAGGGCACAGACCGAACCGCGCCGGTTGCAATGGAATATGCCGCCGAGGCCTCATACGCTCCTTTAGTCTCTCTGCGCTATGGCAAATGGAAATACAATCGCTGTACATTGGACCCCGATCAACTGTTCGATCTCGAGGCTGATCCGCATGAGATGGAAAATCTCGCTGGCCTGCCCGAACATGCAGGCACCTTGCAAACACTGCGTGCTAAATCCGAGGCGCGATGGGATATGGATCGCTTTGACGCCGATGTGAGGGCCAGCCAAGCCCGGCGCTGGGTGGTTTATGAGGCATTACGGCAGGGTGGCTATTATCCTTGGGACTATCAGCCTCTTCAGAAAGCGTCTGAACGGTACATGCGCAATCATATGGACCTGAACGATGTCGAGGATAGCCAGCGTTATCCGCGTGGCGAGTAATCCTTTACATTTTTGAAATTGCACCCGTCGGAAGTGCGGAGATTTTTCGTCGAAAAATCTTGCCCCGAAGGTGAACGGAGACACGAATATGGAAGCAGATTTTGTCATTGTTGGCGCCGGTTCTGCTGGTTGCGCGATGGCTTACCGTCTGAGTGAGGCCGGAGCCTCGGTTCTGGTGATCGAGCATGGCGGCACTGACGCTGGACCCTTCATCCAAATGCCTGCCGCCCTAAGCTATCCGATGAATATGTCGCGATATGACTGGGGCTACAAATCCGAGCCCGAACCGCATCTGAACAATCGTCAACTTGCTTGCCCCAGAGGCAAGGTGATCGGAGGGTCTTCTTCGATCAATGGCATGGTCTATGTGCGCGGTCACGCGCGAGATTTTGACACCTGGGCCGAGATGGGCGCAGATGGATGGTCTTACGCAGATGTGCTGCCGTACTACAAACGCATGGAAACCTGGCATGATGGTGGCCATGGGGGTGATCACACCTGGAGAGGCACGGATGGACCTCTGCACGTGTCGCGAGGGCCTCGTGAAAATCCGCTGTTTAAGGCGTTCGTCGATGCAGGTCAGCAGGCTGGATATGAGGTCACTGGCGACTATAACGGTGAGAAACAAGAAGGTTTTGGGCCGATGGAGCAGACCGTCTGGAAAGGACGGCGCTGGTCGGCGGCGAATGCGTACCTTAGGCCAGCGCTCAAGCGGCAAAACTGCGAAATCATCCGGGGTCTTGCGGCGCGCGTGATTATTGAATCTGGGCGCGCATCCGGGGTCGAATTGATACGGGGTGGCAAACGGGAAGTGATCACAGCGCGGCGCGAGGTTGTATTGGCGGCTTCGTCTATCAATTCGCCTAAGTTGCTGATGCTTTCGGGGGTTGGACCCGCGGCGCACCTGGCTGAGCACGGTATCAAAGTGGTCGCCGACCGCCCTGGCGTCGGCGCCAATCTGCAGGACCACCTAGAGCTTTATATTCAGCAGGCCTCGATCCAGCCGATCACGCTTTACAAGCATTGGAACCTGATCAGCAAAGGAATGATCGGAGCGCAATGGCTGTTTACCAAAACAGGCCTTGGCGCATCGAACCAGTTTGAAAGCGCCGCCTTTGTGCGTTCGAAACCGGGTGTGGAATATCCTGACATACAATATCATTTTCTGCCGATGGCGGTTCGCTATGATGGGCAGGCGGCAGCCGAAGGGCACGGATTCCAGGCGCATGTGGGGCCAATGCGGTCGCCCTCGCGCGGCGCTGTGACTCTGCGATCCGCCAAAGCCGAAGACGCGCCGGTGATCCGGTTCAACTACATGAGCCATGACGCGGATTGGGAAGACTTCAGAACCTGCATTCGCTTGACCCGAGAGATCTTTGGACAGCAGGCGTTCAAACCCTTTGCCGGTAAAGAGATCCAACCGGGGGCGGAGGTTCAGTCGGACGAAGAGCTAGATGCCTTTATCGCCGAGCATGCCGAAAGCGCCTATCACCCTTGCGGGACTTGCCGCATGGGACGTGCGGATGACAAGGATGCCGTTGTCGACCCGCAGGGGCGTGTGATTGGGGTGGATGGATTGCGCGTCGCCGATAGCTCGATTTTCCCGCAAATCACCAATGGCAATCTGAACGCGCCGTCGATCATGGTGGGTGAAAAGATGTCGGACCATTTGCTGCAGAAAGACCCTCTGCCCAAAGCGAACGACCAACCCTGGATAAGTCCGAGATGGGCAACGGCACAGCGCTGACACATCCAAAACCCACGGCGTGCATTTATCCTGAAAGCTGGATGATTGCGCTCGGAATTTGATCGGCGTCAAAGCGGAGTGCGACAGTCATGTTTAGCCTTGGGATGTAACGCTGAAACAAGGAGCCAACTGGATGTCTCATACCCCGCATGAACTGGCTGAAGAGTTCCCCGACAAGCTCGAAGTGATGAGTCAGCTCAAGCAAACGGATGCGCATTTTGCCCGACTTGCGGATGAGTATCATGAGGTCAACCGCACCGTGCATCGGGCTGAAACCAACGTCGAACCGATGGAGGAATTGGCCGAGGTTGATTTGCGGAAGAAACGCGCGGCGCTCAAAGACGAGATCTGGGCGATCTTGTCAAAAAGCTGAGGATTAGGCGGGGGCTCTGCCCCCGGACTCGCAGGATATATATGGCCAGGCGAAGATCAGGTGACCTCATAAGGCAGGGTGCCGCGGCTATGGGCGTCGATGGTCAGGCGGCGCTCTAACGGTGGGACTGATCTTTGGTGGCAGGTTTGGCGCTCGCATATGCGACATGATATGCCGATGGGCTCGTAAGCGCTCGCGTTGTTTATGTCGAGATTATCGGCGTAGACCAATGCTTCGGCATGACGAACCTCACATCCCAAGGCGATGGCGTAGCGGCGGACAGGAGCACCGAACGAGCCCCCGGATTTTGAAACATCACGAGCCAATGAGATATAGCGGACGCCATCCGGTGTCTCGGCTAGCTGTTGCAGGAAATGACCCGGGGTCTCGAATGCCCGGTGGACATTCCAGAGTGGGCAGGCGCCGCCGAAGCGGGCGAATTGAAGCCGCGTGGCTGAATGTCGTTTAGTGATTGTGCCCGCCTGATCCACGCGGACGAAGAAGAAGGGAATTCCTTTTGCACCGGGGCGCTGTAGCGTGGACAGGCGGTGCGCCACCTGTTCAATCGACGCCCCGAACCGGTTGCTGAGCAGCTCCAAATCGTGCCGATAGTCCTGCGCTGCGGATAGGAAAGCGCCGTAAGGCATCAGCGAAGCCCCGGCAAAATAGTTGGCGAGGCCAATTTTGGCGATGGCGCGGGCCTCATCGCTTTGGAAACGGGCGAAATCTAGCGTTGCTTCAAGCAGCTTATCCTGACTGATCAACGCCACCTGCAGCAATAGTTGGAAGACCTGCGTTTGTGGTGCGGCGCGCGAGGAAAGGCGCAGGGTTTTGTCACCAGCATTGTAGCTGCGTAAGGTTTCTGTGTCGGCGAAAGTGACGTGAATGCCGCGTTCTGACAGGCTGTTCAGGGCGACTTGCCGAATATCGCTGGTTTCATCGGCACGGCTGGCGAAGCGTTCGGCGGCGCGGTCAACGGCGTCAATATAATTGTCGCAGTAGTGAAAGAAATCGCGCACCTCTTCCCAAGGGCTGGCCTGAATACGGGCATCCTCGCGGCCCAATGCCTCGTCGAGCGAGGCGAGGCGTTCATGGGTCTGGCGATAGGCGCGGTGTAACTCGATGAACGCGCGTGCAAGCGCGGGCGCATTTGAAGCGGTGAGCCTGAGATCAGCCAGAGGGGGCGCCGTTTCGGCGAACACCGGATCGGCCAGTGCTTCGCGCATGTCCGAAACCAATCGTTCGCTATCCCCTGTGCTGAGTTCGGTCACATCCATACCAAACTCTTGCGCCAGTGCCAGAACAACGGTTGTCGAGATCGGCCGGTTGTTATTCTCCATCTGGTTCAAATAGGGCAGTGAAACGCCCAGTTTTGCGGCGAAATCCTTCTGCGTGAGGGTCAGGCGTGTGCGCATTTCGCGCAGCTTGGCGCCAGCGTATAGTTTCTGAGTGGCCATGGCGGTTCTTTGCAGCTTTACTGAATCTGCAGGCTAACTTTGCAAACCCTTTCGCGCAAGCCGTCTACAGACCCAATTGCCGTTCGCGCCAGATAACAACGCTGATCGCGCAGATTGCCAGGGCGGCGGTTGCCAGCATCAGCCAAAGCAGAGGCATCGCGCCTGTCTCATGCGTCAGCAATGCGCCTGCCAATGCGCTGAGTGCCGCGCCGCCGCCCAACATGATTGCACCGCTCAGGCCAGATGCTGTGGCCGCCAGATGCGGGCGGACCGAAAGCGATCCGGCAGTCGCATTCGGGATCGCCATGCCGTTACCCAACCCGACGAAGGTCATCAGGCCAAAGAAGCTGAGCGCCGTTCCCAAATCCACTAGGAACAACAAAGCTGATAGGGCCACGCCAATTGCATTCAGCCAGCATCCCCAACGCACCATTCGGTTGACGCCGAAGCGAACCGAGAATCGACCGCTGATGAAGTTACCGAAGAAATAGCCAATCGCAGGCGCGCCAAAGTAGATGCCGACCTCGGCGGCTGTCATGCCGAAAACTTCGGTCCCGATATAGGGTGCGCCCCCGAGATAGGCAAAGAACGCGCCTGAAGAGAAAGCTGAGGACAGGGAATAGCCCCAGAAGCGGGGCGATTTCAGCAATTCAGGATATTCGCGAAATTGCTGCATCAGTGTTTTGCCGCTTGCGGCGGCGGTTTCGCCAAAATCTTGGTAGGTCAGCACCAGCGCTAGCGCCGCAAGGGCAAAGGGTAGCCAGAAATTGGCTTTCCAGCCAAAAGTTTCTTCGAGAAGCCCGCCGACAGCAGGGCCGATCATCGGGACGACTGCCATCCCCATGGTGACATATCCGAGCATCGAAGCAGCCTGGTCCTGTTCGTACATGTCCCGCACAGCCGCACGACTTAAGACAATACCAACGACAATGACGGCCTGAAACATTCTGAAGGCCAGAAAGGTCTCGACATTTGGGGCGTATATACACCCCAGCGTTGCAAGCAGAAAAAGGGCGAGTCCCCACAGCAGTACAGGCCGACGTCCGGCCTTATCGGCAATGGGTCCTATTAAGATTTGCAGTGCCGCGTTGACCAGAAGATAAAGCGCGATCGAAAGCTGCATCACCTTGTAATCAGTCTGAAAATACGTCGCCATAAAGGGAAGGCTGGGCAGATACAGATTCATGCTCAGTGCCGACAATCCTGACAACAAAACGAGTGTTGCAAGCGTGGGGGGCGTGCGGCTGACAGAGGGTGAACTGAACTGCATGGTTTACCTTTAGACCCTGATCGCAGGAAATGCCATCGGCAGTTTGGCTTGTTGTGTTAATTAACAAATTTGCAGTTATCTCAAATAGTGTTGCCAAATATTTGCAAATTTGCCGAAAACTTCTTTGGCCGCCGATCCCAACTCGTTATGGTCGCGCAAATTCTCTTGGGAGACTACCGACATGAAAGACATCCTTTCCGAGCTCGAAGGCCGTCGCAACAACGCGCGATTGGGTGGCGGGCAAAAACGCATCGACTCGCAACACGCCCGCGGAAAGCTGACGGCACGCGAACGGATCGAGTTGCTGGTAGACGAAGGCAGCTTTGAAGAGTTTGACATGTTTGTCAGCCATCGCTGCACTGATTTCGGGATGGAGAAACAAAAGCCTGCTGGTGATGGGGTGGTCACAGGCTGGGGTACGATCAATGGTCGAATGGTCTACGTCTTCAGCCAGGACTTCACCGTATTCGGTGGCTCTCTGTCAGAAACCCATGCGCAGAAGATTTGCAAGATCATGGACATGGCAGTTCAAAACGGAGCGCCGGTGATCGGGATCAACGACTCAGGCGGGGCGCGGATTCAGGAAGGCGTCGCTTCATTGGCCGGATATGCCGAAGTGTTCCAGCGTAATATCATGGCCTCAGGCGTCGTTCCGCAGATCAGCGTGATTATGGGGCCGTGTGCAGGTGGTGCGGTTTACAGTCCTGCGATGACCGACTTCATATTCATGGTCAAAGACACCTCGTACATGTTCGTGACCGGCCCAGACGTTGTAAAGACCGTCACCAATGAGGTCGTGACGGCAGAGGAATTGGGCGGGGCTTCAACCCACACCAAAAAGTCGTCGGTCGCTGATGGCGCGTTTGAAAACGATGTGGAGGCGCTGGCCGAGGTGCGCCGTCTTGTCGACTTCCTTCCGCTCAACAATCGCGAGAAACCGCCGGTTCGTCCGTTTTTTGACAGCCCTGACCGGGTCGAGACATCGCTGGATACGCTGATCCCGGACAATCCGAACACGCCGTACGACATGAAGGAACTGATCACCAAAGTGGCGGATGAGGGTGATTTTTACGAGATTCAGGAAGACTACGCTAAGAACATCATCACCGGTTTTATCCGGCTTGAAGGGCAGACCGTGGGCGTCGTGGCCAACCAACCCATGGTATTGGCAGGATGTTTGGACATCGATAGTTCCCGAAAAGCGGCCCGGTTCGTGCGGTTCTGTGATTGCTTTGAAATCCCGATCCTGACGCTTGTTGATGTTCCGGGCTTTCTGCCGGGCACTTCGCAGGAGTATGGCGGCGTGATCAAGCACGGCGCGAAACTGCTATTTGCTTATGGCGAAGCGACCGTGCCAAAGGTCACCGTAATCACGCGTAAGGCCTACGGTGGCGCGTATGATGTTATGGCCTCCAAACACCTGCGCGGCGACTTCAACTATGCGTGGCCCACGGCTGAGATCGCGGTGATGGGCGCAAAGGGCGCGACCGAAATCATCCACCGTGCCGATCTGGGCGACGCCGACAAGATTGCGAAACACACTCAGGACTATGAGGACCGGTTCGCAAATCCCTTCGTCGCGGCCGAGCGCGGCTTTATCGACGAGGTGATCATGCCACAATCGACCCGCCGCCGTGTATCACGTGCATTTGCGAGCCTGCGCGGCAAGCAACTGAAGAACCCTTGGAAAAAGCACGACAATATTCCGCTGTAAATGCCCGCCGAGGAGGCCCGAGCCGTAAATGCCCCGATTGACCGGACATAAGACCGCGCAGGTTGCAACAGCTCTGCACGCTCCCTCGGAGGAAGGAAACCGCCGCTGGCGGATCCGGGGATGCGCCGGGGTTATTACGTTGCTGGTCGGAGTAGGTTCGGCGCTGGCCTCAAACCTGCTGCCCGTGCCATCGGGTCAACCGGTCGAGCTTAGCGATGTGCTTCTGGACACCAATCCGGGTGAGCTTTGGGTGCGGTTTCGGTTCATTGCACCCAAGATCGGATCGACTGCAGGTCGTATCACATATGATGTCGCCGTAGTCGACATGGAGCATTTGTGTGAAACACTGGCGGTGCCTTACGTGGTCCAGCACGAATTGCAGCCTGCCCGGATTGTGATTTCGTTTTCGGACAGACCGGTAGCGTTCGGCACCTCCGAACCTGACGCAACGCAGTTCTTCGAAGCCTACCGGCTGGATCAATCCCGGTGTATCTGGGAGGGGCTCTGACCATGAACCAAAAATGTCACGGTCTCAGAGTGTCCCGATACAGTGATGCAGCTCTGGAGGTTCGCATGATCACTTCAATCCCGCAGGCATGTCCGATGGCCTGCCATATCTGGAACTTGTCCATTGAGGTTTCGCAATGCTGAAACATCGCGGTTTCCCCGGACGTTTGCCCGGAACAGACTTCCAGTTCACCATTCGGCGGGCCAATCCCAAGGGCGTTACGCCGCTGACCCAGCGAGAACGCTTTCGCGATCGCAAACCCGCCGACAAGCGCGCAGATGTCGCGTTTATTGAGGCGTTATGGGCGCACTTTGGTGATCAGCCCTTTGAGCGGGGCAATCTGGACGCGGGCCGTCTAAGTTGGCTGTTCGGGCGCGAGGTTGTCGCCGCCGAAGACCCGTTTGATCCTGCAAGCTATGATGCTCTGCTGGTGATCAATCTGGACGCCGCGCGCCAATCTTTCCCTGACGTGTTCGACGGAGTGCGCTGATTGTGACCGGGGCTGCCGCACATAACACTCAGATGATCAGTGACACTGGAACCCTGCCCGCTAATGGGCAGGGTAGGCTGTTTTCATCAGAAGTTGAGTTGCGCGGCCAACTGGACACGATTGCCGTCGAATGTGTCGCCGGAAATTGTATCGTTCCGCTCTCCATAGATGTATTCGGCGCTGAGCGTCAGGTTGTCTGTCGCCTTGTAAAAGGCATTGACGTGGATCGTCTCAAGCTCGGTGAACGACAAAGTACCGGTCGATGTAGGCAGGTCGTAGTCTTCCTTGCCATAGGCGATGCCGACGTTCCATTTGGAACTCAGGTCCTGACGGAATTCGATGGTGTAGCCATCAACATCGTTGGCCTGACCCCCGACGACTGCGTCACCCAAGCCGATCAGGTAGGGGCCAAGTGCCTCGCCGTTGACATAGTTGACCTGAAACAACCCACCTTCCCACGGTCGGATCGAGCCCGACAAAGAGAAACCGGTCTGATCGACCTCGACGTCGCCGGATTGCGCCTTGCCGTAGAGCGCCGAGGCACGAGCGATGTATTTGCCATCGTTGTATTCGACCGAACCAGTCAGCACGGGATCATCCGAATCCGAGCCGCCGACGTTTTCTTCAACGGAAACGGCGAAGGTGGTATTCGATCCGATATTGTTGGTGTAGCGCACCTGCGGTACGCGCGCGAAAGCGATCCCGACCGGCCCGTTAAATTCCACCGAGGTCGGGTAGGTGTCCAGAGGTTGGAAATTGGTCCAGTATTGTCCGATCAGCCATTGTTCCCCAATTCGGATATTGGCATGACGAATTCGGAATTCGGCGGTTCCGTCCGAGCCGAAGGCATCGACTTCGATCTGGCCCTGAATGTCACCGATTCCCGAAGGCGTGCTGGTGCGCAGCCCGATACGAGACTGACGGACTGTGGCGCCAAACGTACCATCTGTCTCGGCCGAGGGTTCACCAATCACGTTTACGAATGCGGTGTCGCCCTGATCGTATTCGAAGTCATAGAAGAAGTCGGCTTTGACATAACCGTAGACGTCCAGAGTGGTGTTGCCGATCTGCAGATCCCCAGTACCAGACCCGGGATTGGAGGATTCCAGCGCTTCGACCCGGGCGCGCAGTGCATCCAGTTCAGCCTGAGTTTGTGCATCTTGCGCCAAGGCTTGCATACCGGTCACGGAAAGCGCGCTGGCAGCAAGCAAGATAGCAGTTTTACCCTTTGTTATCATATGGATAGTTCCTTGTGTGCGAGTGTGCAGGGGCACCGTTCCACGCAACTGAATTCTTGGGAAATCACCAAGTTGAGAGAAGATGCTCTCAATTTTTCAAGCAAAAGTGTCGGTAGACATGTGACGTTTCACACTGCGGTGAAACCGGAATCTAAGTTACTGTCACCGGAAGGATTTTTGCGTGAGTTTGTAGTGATGTTGCGTGAGGTGCCTCGCGCACTGCCTCGCTACAAGTCTTCGATTTGTAACAGGAACGTGACGGATTTCAGACGTAGTCGTCGCTGTCCGGGCGATTACGACGTCGGCGCAAATCTGCGTGGTGCCGCGCTGGATGGGCAGGTTTCAGCCGGAATCTCAGATGGAAACAATAACTGGTTGGCGGCCAGAATTGTGCTGTGCACAGTGATTGGGCCGTGCGGCTCTACTTTGCCTGCGTCGCACAAGCACCTACTATTCCGTACCCCTTCCTTCCGCGGGCAGGCTTGTGTTCCCCACAGAGTTCTGTCCGCGGTTTTCTTTTTGTCAGGATTGGACAAAAAGCGGCAAAAACCTGCGCAATTCGCAAGTTTGTGGTCCGTGTTATTGCATAACAAGGCGCGAAATCGGCATCTGCTCTCAAAGACTGCAAAAAATCTAGAAGGGCAGAAACCATGCGAATCAAACGAATTTCCCTTGCGTTGGCAACCTGCGCGGGTTTGGCGGCCTGCGGTGGCTCGACCGGCGAACAGGCGATCCTTGGCGGCGGTGCGGGGGCTCTGGGGGCGGCGGTCCTCAGTGCAGATCCGCTGCTTGGGGCGGCAGTTGGGGCTGCGGGCAACGTGCTTTACTGCAAGACCCAGAACAACTGTAACTAAAGCTGAATTTAACGGGGCTGGAAAAGTCTCGTCCGTCATTGCGCATCACGCCGTCGTGGGGTCAACGCCCCGCGGCGGCGTTTTGCGTTTCCAGAACATCAAGCCAAAGGACGTTCCATGTTCAACAAGATCCTGATCGCAAACCGGGGCGAGATTGCCTGCCGGGTCATCAAGACCGCCCGCAAGATGGGCATTGGCACGGTTGCCATCTATTCAGATGCTGACAAGAACGCCCTGCATGTTTCAATGGCGGATGAGGCCGTGCATATCGGCCCGCCGCCCGCCAACCAGTCATACATCGTCATCGACAAGGTGATGGATGCCATCCGTAAAAGCGGCGCGCAGGCGGTCCACCCCGGTTATGGCTTTCTATCCGAGAACTCCAAATTCGCCGAGGCGCTGGATGCCGAAGGCGTCGCCTTTGTCGGCCCCCCGGTCGGTGCGATCGAAAGCATGGGGGACAAGATCACCTCGAAGAAGATCGCGCAGGAGGCCGGGGTTTCGACGGTGCCCGGTTACATGGGCCTGATCGAAGACGCCGATGAGGCGGTGAAGATTTCGAACGACATTGGCTATCCGGTGATGATCAAGGCCAGCGCAGGCGGCGGTGGCAAGGGCATGCGGATTGCGTGGAATGACGAAGAGGCGCGGGAAGGTTTCCAGTCATCCAAGAACGAGGCCGCGAACTCCTTCGGCGACGACCGGATTTTCATCGAGAAATTCGTGACTCAGCCGCGCCATATCGAGATTCAGGTGCTCTGTGACAGTCACGGCAATGGCATCTATCTCGGGGAACGCGAATGCTCGATCCAGCGCCGGAACCAGAAGGTTGTGGAAGAGGCGCCATCGCCCTTTCTTGACCCCGAAACCCGTAAGGCGATGGGCGAACAGGCCGTCGCGCTTGCCAAAGCGGTGGACTATGCCAGTGCCGGTACGGTGGAATTCATCGTGGATGGCGAAAAGAACTTCTACTTCCTCGAAATGAACACCCGCCTGCAGGTGGAACACCCGGTGACCGAACTGATCACTGGTGTCGATCTTGTCGAACAGATGATCCGTGTGGCCGCTGGTGAAAAACTGTCGATCACGCAGGATGACGTCACCCTGACAGGCTGGGCGATTGAAAACCGTCTTTATGCAGAGGACCCGTATCGTGGCTTCTTGCCCTCGATTGGCCGCCTTACCCGTTATCGCCCGCCGCAGGAGGTCGCAGCCGGCCCGCTGCTTGTGAATGACAAATGGCAAGGTGATACGCCTAAAGGGGATAGCGCTGTGCGTAACGATACCGGCGTCTATGAGGGCGGCGAGATCAGCATGTATTACGACCCGATGATCGCCAAGCTGTGTACTTGGGCACCGACCCGCGAACAGGCGATTGAAGCCATGCGCGTGGCGCTGGACAGTTTCGAAGTCGAAGGCATCGGTCACAACTTGCCATTCCTGTCAGCGGTCATGGATCACCCGAAATTTGTAAGTGGTGACATGACGACCGCTTTCATCGCCGAGGAGTATCCGGACGGGTTCGAAGGCGTCGACCTTCCCGAAGAAGATCTGCGTCGCATCGCAGCCTCGTGCGCTGCCATGCACCGGGTTGCCGAAATCCGTCGCACCCGCGTATCGGGCCGGATGGACAACCATGAACGGAAAGTCGGCAAACGTTGGAATGTCGCTCTGCAAGGGCAGGATTTCAGCGTCAAGGTTAAGGCTGACAAACAGGGCGCGACTGTCAAATTCAAAGACGGGTCAGCTCTGCGAGTGTCCTCTGACTGGACGCCGGGTGACCAACTTGCGGTGTTGGACGTGGATGGCAGCCCGTTGGTCTTGAAGGTTGGAAAGATATCGGGCGGGTTCCGTATCCGAAACCGAGGGGCTGACCTCAAGGTACATGTGCGCACCCCGCGTCAGGCCGAACTGGCCCGCCTGATGCCCGAGAAGCTGCCGCCTGATACATCGAAAATGCTGCTCTGCCCAATGCCGGGCTTGATCGTGAAGATTGATGTGGAAGTAGGTCAGGAGGTGCAGGAAGGTCAGGCACTTTGTACCGTTGAGGCGATGAAGATGGAGAACATCCTGCGCGCCGAGAAAAAGGGCGTTGTCTCCAAGATCAACGCGGGCCCCGGCGACAGTCTGGCCGTTGACGATGTGATCATCGAGTTCGAGTGATGATGCGCGCACCTGCGACATATCTTTCAAGGTTCCCAGCGGCTTCCGCCGGGATCTTGAAGCATGTCGCAGGTGCTCAGCCGCCCTCACGTCGTTCGCGGATTTCGCGTTCGCGCAAAGGCGTCTTGTCAATGGATCGGCCAATCTCACGCACGCTCCATGGGCTGGGTTTGCGCAGTTTGACGACACCATCCTTGTCGACAAACACCATCTGGAATCCACGTGGTCGCAGTTTTGATCGGATCGATGATCGCGCCGCCGGATCAGTATCGGTCAAGACAATCACGTCGCGATCCCGCATTGCGTCCTCGCCTTCGAGTAACATGTCAATCTGTTGCTGGAATCTTGGGTCTGCCGGGGTATCGGCAAAAACGACGATCGGGCGATGCGTCCAGAGAAAATCGCTTAGATCGCTGTCAGCTACTGGACGAACAAAGCTGTCATTCGCAGGGGCAGTCGCGTCGGCGGCCAAGGCGGCCAACGGGAATAGTGCCGAGAAAACAAAGGCAAGCGTGCGTGTCATGAGGCCTCCTGTTGTGATGAATATAGCCTCTGCTGGGGCGAATGCGACTGACGAAATGCGTGTGATCACCAAAAATTTGCTTCGTGGACGCCGCACCCACCCATGCGTATTTATCAATTTGCCTACAAAATGCGCCGTTCCCGCGGCCTTCGTGTGGGGAGAGTAGGCCGATGGAAGTGATCCTGCATTGCGGTGCACATCGATGTGCAAGCACCAGTTTCCAGAACTATCTGAGCCGGAACGTGCAGGTCCTTGCAGATCAAGGTCTGGCGTATTGGGGGCCGGAGCGAACACGCTCCAATGGCCTCAACAGCTTGAATAAACTGACGCCTGAGGTCTGTGATGGATTACGCCGCGAGTTGGACGTATGTCAGCAAGACGGCGCGACGCAGCTATTGGTCAGCCAAGAGAATTTCGTGGGCTCAATGGAGCGCAATATTGCCTTTGCCTCGCTCTATCCAGGTATGCAGGAACGTGGGCAGCTTTTGGCAAGGGCATTTGATGGAAGAGTCACTAAAATTGCTTTGAATATCCGCGCGTTGGATATGTATTGGTCTTCCGTGGCCGCCTATAAGTTCAAACGTGGCAGCGCCCCAATAGAGCCCACAAAGTGGACCCGCATCGCGCAAAGCAAGCGGAGCTGGCGAGACGTCATCACCGATATTAGCCACGCCTTCCCGGGCGTCCCATTGCTCGTTTTGCCGTTTGAGGAATTTGCGGGTCATCAACAGGCGCAGCTTCAGGCGCTGACGGGTCGCACCGCGCCCGAATTCAGCGATGGCCTTGCGTTGAATGCTGCGCCCAAACCCACGCCCCATGGTCTGACCGCTGAACAGGCGATGCAGCTTTGGGCTGATTATGCCGATGATCTGGAATGGCTTGCCTCGGGCGCCGATGGGAGGGCTGAACTGATCTGCCGGACAGATAGCAATGCACGCGGGGTCGCCCCCGCCGAAACCAGAATTGAACAGAGGAAATCGACATGACCGACACCAACGACTGGCAGGTGCTGGCTGAAAAAGAGCTGCGCGGCCGACCTTTGGGCGATCTGACCAAAGAGACGCTGGAAGGCATCGACGTCAAACCGCTTTATACTCAGGAAGACACGGCTGATCTGCCGCATATGGGCTCGCTTCCGGGCTTCGGTCCGTTTACGCGCGGCGTAAAAGCGACGATGTATGCGGGGCGCCCTTGGACGATCCGTCAATATGCAGGCTTCTCGACGGCTGAAGAATCGAATGCATTTTACCGCCGCAATCTGGCAGCCGGCCAGCAAGGTGTCTCGGTCGCCTTCGATCTGGCGACTCACCGGGGGTATGACAGTGACCATCCCCGTGTGGTGGGCGATGTCGGCAAGGCCGGTGTGGCCATCGACAGCGTTGAGGATATGAAAATCCTGTTCGACGGTATCCCGCTGGACAAGGTTTCGGTCTCAATGACGATGAACGGGGCGGTGATCCCGGTTCTGGCCAGCTTCATCGTTGCAGGTGAAGAGCAGGGGCATGACAAGGCCGTGCTCTCGGGCACCATTCAGAACGACATTCTGAAAGAGTTTATGGTGCGTAACACCTATATCTACCCGCCCGAGCCTTCGATGAAGATCATCTCGGACATCATCGATTACACTTCGAATGAGATGCCCAAGTTCAACTCGATCTCGATCTCCGGCTATCACATGCAAGAGGCCGGGGCGAACCTGGTGCAGGAACTGGCTTATACGCTGGCCGACGGGCGCGAATATGTGCGCGCAGCGACGGAATCAGGCATGGACGTGGACAAGTTCGCGGGTCGTCTGTCGTTCTTCTTTGCCATCGGCATGAATTTCTTCATGGAGATCGCCAAACTACGCGCTGCGCGCACCCTTTGGCATCGGGTAATGACCGAGTTCGGGGCGAAATCCGAACGGTCGAAAATGCTGCGAACTCATTGCCAGACCTCGGGCGTGTCGCTGCAGGAACAGGACCCCTATAACAACGTGGTCCGCACTGCCTATGAGGCCATGAGCGCGGTTCTGGGCGGCACACAGTCACTGCATACCAACGCACTGGACGAGGCGATCGCGCTGCCAACCGATTTCTCGGCACGTATCGCGCGAAACACGCAACTGGTGTTGCAAGAGGAAACCGGCGTGACCGATGTGGTCGATCCGCTGGCGGGCTCTTACTACGTCGAAAGCCTGACCAACGAGTTGGTCGAAAAAGCCTGGGCTCTTATGGAAGAGGTCGAGGAAATGGGCGGTATGACCAAGGCCGTTGCCAGTGGCATGCCCAAGCTGCGGATCGAGGAAAGCGCTGCGCGCCGTCAGGCCATGATCGACCGGGGCGAAGAGGTCATCGTTGGTGTCAACAAGTATCGCAAAGAGCAAGAAGACCCGATCGATATTCTGGACGTCGATAACGTGGCCGTGCGCGAAGCTCAGGTCGCGCGGCTGGAGCGTATCCGTGCAACGCGCGACGAGGCGGCTTGCCAACAGGCACTGGACGCCCTGACAACAACCGCCCGCGAGGGAGGTAACCTGCTGGCCGCCGCCGTCGAGGCCGCTCGAGCCCGCGCATCCGTAGGAGAGATCAGCATGGCAATGGAGAAAGAGTTCGGTCGTCACCGCGCCGAAGTGAAGACCCTGGCCGGTGTTTATGGGGCGGCCTATGAGGGTGACGAAGGTTTTGCCGCGATTCAGAATTCCATAGAAGAATTCGCCGAGGCCGAGGGGCGTCGCCCGCGTCTGCTGGTGGTCAAGATGGGGCAGGACGGCCACGATCGAGGGGCCAAGGTGATTGCCACTGCCTTTGCCGATATCGGGTTTGATGTGGATGTCGGCCCTCTGTTCCAGACGCCTGCAGAAGCCGCACAGGACGCGGTGGACAATGATGTGCATGTGATTGGGATCTCTTCGCAGGCTGCGGGGCATAAGACATTGGCGCCTCAGTTGGTTGAGGAACTGAAAAAGGCGGGGGCTGAGGACATCATAGTCATCTGCGGTGGGGTCATTCCGCAACAGGATTACCAGTTCCTTTACGATCACGGTGTGAAGGCGATCTTTGGTCCGGGAACGAACATCCCTGAAGCGGCACAAGACATCTTGCGTTTGATCGGCGAAGCCAAAACCTGACGCCGGCGCCAAGATTTTTCGTACGAAAAATCTTGTGATTTCGCCCCTTTGCGGAAAACATGCGACCAGACCCAAATGGTCTGGTCGTTTGTCATCAGGAGGCGTCTTCATGTTACTGGATCATCTGGCTGTTGCGGGCGAAACGCTTGAAGAAGCTTCTGACCATATCGAACAGGCGCTGGGCGTACGGCTTCAGGACGGCGGCAAGCATGAAAAATTCGGGACGTATAATCGACTTTTGGGCTTGCGGGATGGGCTCTATCTGGAGGCGATTGCGATCGACCCCGAAGCCTCCAAACCGCAAAGGACGCGCTGGTTCGATCTGGACCGGTTCACCGGATCACCCCGCCTGACCAACTGGATTTGCCGGGTTCCGGATATCGAAGCGTCACTGACCGTTTTCCCTGACGGCGTCGGACAACCTATCGATCTGAACCGAGGCGCGCTGCGCTGGCGTATGGCAGTCCCCCCAAGTGGACGTCTGCCATTTGACAACCTCTTTCCGGCGCTTATCGAGTGGCAGGGTGATCTGCATCCGGCGCAAATGCTTCAGGACAGTGGCTGCCGGTTACGCCGCCTTATAGTGTGCCATCCGGATGCAATCGACTTAGCCAAAGGTTTGGGGGCGTTGGAGAATGTCGCGTTTGACAGCGGCCCGGCTGCATTGCGCGCTGAATTCGAAACACCGCACGGGTTGCGCGTGCTGGAATGAACATCCGGCAGGCCAGAACCCAAGATGCACCTGCGATTAGGGCGATCGCAAACGCGATCATCAGAAATACGCTTATCACGTTCACCAACGATGAACGCAGCGTAGAAAGCGTGGCCGCAGAGATCGAAACCAAAGGCCCTGCTTTTCTCATCGCCGAGCGCAGTGGTGCCGTCGAGGGGTTTGCGACCTATGGCGCCTTCCGCTCGGGACCGGGATATGCGCAGTGCCGCGAACATTCGATACAGTTGGCACCCGAAGCCAGAGGCCAGCATGTTGGCCGTTCGTTGATGGAGGCTCTTGAAGCCATCGCGCGGGAGGATAACGTGCATGTCTTGGTGGCGGGCATTTCATCGGCCAACCCCGCAGCCATCGCCTTCCATAAGGCAATTGGTTTCAAGCAGGTGGGACGCATGCCTGAAGTGGGGTTCAAATGGGGGCAGCGGCTGGATCTTGTCCTGATGCAGAAAATACTCGGCCCGCAGTCATCTGTCGCACCTGACAGTCGTGACAAGGCACGCTAGGGTGCGCCCATGTCGATCTGGTCCAGAATAGCCGACGCGCTGAACGCGCTTGCCCAGGGCGAAAGCCTGACTGCGGTGTTTGAGAAACTGCGCACGCCGCCAGAACGTTCGGTGGCCTTTGCGATTGCTGTCGTGGCGCTTGGCGCCAAGATGGCCAAGGCCGACGGTCAGGTGACGCGGGATGAGGTGACGGCTTTCCGTGAAGTGTTTCAGATCGCGCCCGAAGATGAAGACGGGGCGGCCAAGGTCTTTGACATGGCACGGACAGACGTTGCTGGATATCAGGACTATGCCCGCCGGATTGCCCGCATGTTCGCCGAAGATAGCACCACCCTGTGCGATTTGATGGAAGGGCTGTTTCACATTGCTATGGCGGACGGGTTCTACCATCCGAACGAAAACGAGTTTTTGGAAGAAGTCAGCCGCATTTTCGGCCAGACCGACGCTCAGTTCATGGCCCTGCGCGCGCGTTTCGTACCGGATGCGCCGAAAGACCCCTATACGGTTCTGGGCGTTCCCCGCGACGCTCCTCTGACCGAAATTCGCAAGGTTTGGCGGCAACTGGTGCGAGAAACTCACCCCGATGCGATGCTGGCACGCGGCGTTCCGGAAGAGGCGGTGCGGCTGGCCGAGAAAAAGATGATCGACATCAACCGCGCCTGGGATGAAATCAACGGCGCTCGGGTCTGATCCGTGCGGTTGGCGACCTACAATATCGAATGGTTCGCCAACCTGTTTGATCGCAATGACAGCCTGATTGTCGATGGCAGCTGGTCAGGGCGTCACGATGTGACCAAGGCCCGGCAGGTTGAGGCGATCGCAAAGGTGCTGACGGCGATCGATGCCGATGCGATGCTGATCGTCGAAGCCCCCAACACAGGCAAGTCTCAGAATACCGTCCGTGCCTTGCAGCGATTTGCCGAGGCGTTCGGTCTGCGTACAAGCCATGCAATCATGGGATTTCCCAATGATACACATCAGGAATTGGCCCTGCTTTATGATCCCGAAATTCTTACAGCCAAACACGACGCAAGGGAGGCCGAGAACGCGCCGCGTTTCGATGCCGAGTTCCGGATCGACCTGGATGTGGATGCGACCGAGGATCTTGTGCGGTTTTCAAAGCCTCCGATGGAATTGGCGATCCAAACAACCTCAGGGCAGGAGTTTCGACTGATCGGGGCGCATCTGAAGTCCAAAGCGCCCCATGGCGCTGCATCGCGGGATGAGATGATACGAATTTCGATTGCCAATCGCCGTAAGCAGTTGGCGCAGGCGGTATGGCTGGGTCGACGGGTCCGACATCATTTGACGGAGCAAGAGCCGGTGATTTTGCTGGGCGATCTCAATGACGGACCCGGACTGGATGAGTTCGAACACCTCTTCGGTCGATCGTCGGTCGAGATATTGTTGCAGGCGGGGCTCTATGATCCTCATGCAGCAAGGGCATTGGAACTGCGCCCCGGTTCCGTCCCAGCAACTGCACGATTTGCGCGGCCGAATGAGGGACGGTATCTTGAGGCGTTGTTGGACTACATCATGATTAGCGAGGATTTGCGCGCCCACCACCCGAACTGGCGCATCTGGCATCCGTTTCGCGATGCCGCCTGCTGGGGCAACCCCGAGCTGAGGGATGCCTTGCTAACCGCATCCGACCACTTCCCGGTGACGTTGGATATCGACCTCTGACCTTTCAACACTCGGCACGCTCGCTTATATTCAAGCTATGCTACGTCTCATGCTGATCAGCGCTATTTGTACCGCCTTGGCCCTGCCTGCCCAAGCACAGGACGATTCGGGTAAGTCGCTGATGGAGCGGGGTGCCGAGTTGTTTCTGGAAGGCTTGCGGCAAGAGATGGAGCCCACGATCGAAGACCTGCGTGGATTTGCGGACCAATTTGGTCCGGCTTTGCAGTCTTTCATGCGGGAAATGGGTCCGGCGCTGGCTGAGTTGGCTGCTCAGGTGCAGGATTGGAGCGCGTATGAATCGCCCGAGATGTTACCAAACGGCGACATTATCATCCGCAAGAAGCCCAAAGATCAGCCCGAAGAAGTTGTGCCGGAAGAAGAGACTTCTAACGGTTATACCGATATCTGATTATCCGCGAATGATCACTTTGGGTTCTGATTTCAGCGCGCCGGCCAACGAGTTAAAACGGGCCTCGGCGACTTCGTTGAACAATGCGCCTGCCGATTTGGGCAGACGCAGTTCGAGCTTTTGTTTTTTGGGATAGTAACGCATCTTGCCCATGGCTGCGTCGTGCTGCATCCAAAGCATCGCTCCGAACCGTAGTGCTTTGCCCAGGATTTCGGCTTGTTCCTGGCCGCGTTCGTCGAGCAGTTCGTAAAGCTCGGTAAAGCGGCTCCCTTCGCGTTTGTTGCGATATCGGTGTTGCAAAGCGAGCCCGATAAAGATCCGCTCGGAATGTTTGATCCCGCTCATGTTGGCGCGGGTGACATATTCGAAACAAGCCTCGGCCCGGTAATCTGGATGCGCACGCCAACTGACGTCATGCAGCAGACAAGCTGCCTTGATCAGGCGCAGCATCGGTTCCGGCGCCGAACGGAACAAGGGCATGACAAAATCGAACAGGTGTTTGCCGAAACCGGGCAAGCGCGCGTCTTTCGCTTCGGCAAACCGGCAGGCTTCGATCAAAGGATCCCGGTCGCGCAGGCGTTGCGGCATCTGTTCATACAGCAATCCTTCGCGGATGCCGTAGCTTGAAATCGCGATGTCCTTTGGTTTGAACGTGCGGATCAGGCGTGAAAGCACATCCATTGCATAGGGGATCAATGCCATACGCGAGCCCGACACACCGGCCAATGCGCGCAATTCATCAGGATCATTCTGTTCGATGAACTTGATGGTCTCGCGTACCTGACTTTGTGTCATGCGGTATTCGTGCAGCACGTTCAGCGGATAGCCTCGGCGCAGCATGTCCAGACGTGCGAAGGCGCGCCAGCTGCCGCCGACCAGAAACAGCCGATCACGTTGAGGGCCCATCCGGTCGCGCATCTCTTCCAGCGTCTTCTTGATATGCTCCTTACGCGCCCGGCGACCGCCTTTGATATCGCGCAGCTTGAGCGGCCCCAGGGGCGAAGTCATGCGACGTCCGACCTTGCCGCCTCCGATCTCAGCGAGTTCGACGGACGAGCCACCGATGTCGCAAATCAGCCCATAAGCTCCGGGCCAACCCAGCAGCACGCCCTGAGCTGAGAGCCGTGCTTCTTCCTCGCCATCGACAACGTTGATGATCAGGCCGGTTTCGGCTTTTGCCTGCGCGCAGAAATCCGGTCCATCGCTGGCCTCGCGCACCGCAGCGGTGGCGACCGCGTGCAGGGCGGGCAGGCCGAGGTCTCTGGCAAGATGCTGAAACCTGTGCAAGGCAGCCAGCGCCCGTTTGCGACCTTCAGGGTTCAGTCGGCCGGTCTCTGACAGGCCGGCGCCCAGTTCGCACATCACCTTTTCATTGTAGAAATAGGCCGGTGAGCGCGCCGCGCCGTCAAAGATCACCATCCGGACCGAGTTCGATCCGATATCGACAACCCCGACCCGGGAAAGTGCACGGGCGCCCGGATCTTCGAACAGCGGCCTTCCGAACAGCCCGTGATCCGGGAAATCAGTCTCGGCAATCTTGGTCATGGTGTCCCCAGGTCTTTTGCGCGACAGGATGCGAGATCACCCTTGTTCGGTCAATTGCAGGCATCCGATTGTTCGGCTTCTGTGTTCAATAGACGCACCGCCAGCGCACGCGTGATGTCGCGTTTTTCGGTTAGCGCAATTTCGTCCAGCTGCTCGACCACGCGGGCGGCGGTTTCAAAGCTTCGATTCATATGCTTGACCAGATATGCTATGACATCCGGCGCCGGATTGAGCTGCCGGTCGGTGAATAGCTTCGCCAGCACTGCGCCCAGCAACGCATCGTCCGGCCCTTCAAGCGACACATGATGCGCACCTTCGGCCCGGCTTTGCAGATCAGCCAGCGGCAGATGCCACAGCTTCGGCGTCGTGCGCCCGGTCATCAGCAAGGCGTGGCCCTCAGCCAGAACCAGATTGTGCAAATGGAACAGAGTTTTCTGCTGCTCGGCGTCCGCAGCGATTACCGGCACATCCTCGACCGCCACCGGACCGCGCGCCAGGTCCGGCACGTCGTCATATCGAAGTGCGGCGGCTTGTACGATTCGACCGCCGGTCTCGCCGGCCCAGACATGCGCCAGATGGGTCTTGCCCGATCCTGCGGGGCCGCTCAGCACCAGTTTGTTGCCAGGCCATGAGGTGGCAGAGATCATCGCAACAGCCAGCGCATTAGCAGGCGAGACGAAAAAGTCTTCGCGGCCCAAGGCAGTCTTGGACGGCAGATCAAAGCTGAGCTGCATGGCCATTTATTCGTCTTCCTGATTGAGCCCTTCAAGCCCGGTATATAGGCGGCTGTGCAGATATTGCTCGGTCGCAAACCGTGCCAGCACGCCCAAGGCAGCCGCTACAGGTACTGCGATCAGCATTCCGACAAAGCCGAACAGCGCGCCGAAGACCGACAAGGCCAGCAGCAGCCAGACCGGGTGCAGGCCCACTGAACTACCGACGAGGTTGGGCGTCAGGAAGTTGCCCTCGGTCACCTGTCCGATAGCAAATATACCGGCGACCAAACCGATATGTGCCCAGTCCCCCCAGAACTGAAACAGGGCCAGGCCTATGGCTAGGGTGCCTCCGATCAGGGCGCCCAAATAGGGGATGAAGGTTACCAGTCCTGCAATGAAGCCGACGATCAGGCCGAATTGCAGACCGACCAGCATCAATGCGACAGCATAGTAGGTGCCGAGGATCAGGCAGACGGTACCCATTCCACGCACGAATGAGGCAAGAACGGCGTCGATTTCACCAGCAAGTCGTTTGATCGTGGGGGCGTGATCACGGGGCAAGAGCTCTCCGATCCGGGTGATCATGCGATCCCAATCCATCAGCAGATAAACCGCGACAACCGGTACGATAACCAACAGGACGACGACATTTATCGCTGAACCCAATGAGGCCAGAACGGTTTGCAGCACATCGCCGGTTTTTGATTTCAGCGTCTCGCCAAATGACACCAGCATCTGGTGGGTATTTGATTCGCGATCGAGCAAAGCCGGGAATTGTTTCTCAATAAAGGCGCGCAGTTCTTTAAAAAGGCTTGGCAAAACATCAATCAGATCCAGTAGCTGTGTGATCAACGCGGGCACAACCATAAGAATCATCAAAACAAAACCAAACACGCCGACAACGGTAATGATCCCGGTCGCAGCCATGCGCGAAAGGCCGAGTGTTTCCAGGCGGTCCGCAACGGGATCAAGGAAATATGCAATCGCACCACCGATCACAAAGGGCAGCAAGACATCGCCCAACAGGTACAAAAGCAGCACGAAAACAGCGGCGGCAATGCCCCAGTATCTAAGCTGATCCTTCACCGGCAAGGCCATGGCGCAATCCCTCGTTTGCACAGCATTGCCGTGTTCTTGGCCCATGACGCCCGGCGATGCAAGCGGTTCATGGCGCGCGATTTTTATACCCTAGTCTGTCAGAGTACCCAGTTCCGGTGTCTCACCTGTGGCCATTTCATCAGGCCAGTTGGTGCGCCAGATTTCCGCCGACCAGTGTCCGCAATGTACCTTCGGGCGATCAAAGCCGGACAGGGCAGGCAGCAGTGGCGCAACCACCACATCGTGGCGCGGAACGGCGAAATAAGGGAAGGAATAGCGTTCACGCCCGGATCGATTAACCACGCGATGCGGGGTCGATTTCAACCGCCCGCCCGACCACAGTTCCAGCATGTCGCCGATATTGACCACGAAGCCGCCGGGCGGGCAGTCCGGTGTGATCCAGCCGCCGGTGCGGGTCTGCACCTCAAGTCCTCCGACCGGATCGGGAGCGATTATTGTCAGCGCGTCGGTGTCCTTATGCGGATGAATTCCATAGCCAAGCTCATCCGGGGATTGTGGCGGATAGTGTAGCAGGGTCATGTTGGTCATCGGGTCGCGGAAGGCGTCGCGTAGTGTGTTGGGCGGGATTTTTAACCCCACTTCCAATGCACCCAGCAAAAGATCTGTCACGCCATCAAGCTGTAGCCAGTAATCCAGTATTACCGCGCGGGCCTGGGGCACTTCTCGGGGCCAGATATTCGGGCCGTAAAGTGCGCATTCAACCCGGATCGGCGCATCTTCGGCTGCTTCGAAATGCAGCTTGTACCCTTCGTACTTATCCGCCGCGCCCGAGCCGTCATTGGGCGTGAAGAACCCCATCGGAATGTACCCACGATAGTTTTCGCGGGTGATGGCCTGATCCCATTTTCGGGCCTCGTCGATATCAAAGATCGCACTGACACACTCGCGCACCTGCTCGATGTGCTCAGGCGTGATGCCTGTCCCTGTGATCGACAGAAACCCGATGCTGGTGCAGGCATCCATGATCTGCGCGACCGTTGCTTGATACAGCGGACCAGAAGGATCAGTCAGCGGGCTGATATCTATGGTCGGAATATGCTCCATCAGTTAATTCTCACGCCTTGTCGTTCCAGTTCCTGATGCACAGGAACAAGGTTCATGCTGTCGAGATCTTGATTGCTTTTCAAGGATAACGCCGCAGCGATCCCTGCGCCCTGACCCATCACCGCGCAGCAGGACATGTTGCGCGTCGCGGCGTGAGCGACCCGATCCGCGCCATGGGACCGGCCCGCAACCAACAGGCCCTTGATCCCTTTGGGCAGCATCGAGCGATACGGAATCTGCATATATCGCCCCGTGGTCGGCAAGATCAGAATGCCGTAGCCATCGATGAATTCAGGGTAGATACCGATGGAATCCTCGAACCGGCCCTGATGACGCGCGTCATTTTCGGTCATGTTGTAGACAGCATCGATCTTGCGCGTATCCCGAATGCCGATGGTCATTCCGAAATTGCGTAGACGTGCGTTTTCGCAACCCGGCATGAAACGGCGAAGGGCATCAATGGCCAGCATCGCCTGTCGGCGGCCTTCGATTTCACCAAAGGTCAGGCTTTCGGGGTCGGTTCCATCGATCTGGTCCATATGAATCAGGTTCATATAGGTCAGTTCTCCGGTATCGTGCATCGCCCCCCAGGTCCCCGCGATCGTGTTCAAATAAGCCGGTATCAGGCCCTCATCAATCGCCTGCTGGAAGGGTTTCTTGACGAAGGGCGAGAACATGTCGTCCTCTTTGCCCGAGGTTTCGATATTCCATTCGCCACCGCCACCCCAGTCTTTGTAGGTCTGCGGGTCGGCTTTGACACCTTCAATAAAGGCCTGTTTGTCGACACCGGCCAGATGGAACATCACTGAGGCCGCCATCATGTCCTCGCGTGGCGTCTTGTGGGTCGGGGCGCCCGCGCGATGCGCTACATCTGCATCCCCTGTGGCGTCGATGACAACCTTGGCCAAGATCGCCTCACGCCCCGCTTTGGATTCGGTAATCACCCCAGTGATGCGATCCCCCTCCATGATCGGGGCGACGAATTGCCGGTGCAACATCGGATGGACGCCAGCCTCTTCAACCAGCTTGTCGGCCACCAGTTTGAAGCCCTCGCTGTCGAGTTCGTAGCTGAGCGATTGGCTTTCAGGCACCGCTGCACCCATCTCTTTGGCGCGGGTTTCGAACTCCATGCCGATGCCACCGGCCTCGACAGTTTGTTCGTGGCGATACCAAGCAAAGCCTTCGACACCGACTGCCGTAATATTCCCACCCATGCAACCGAATCTGTCCATCAAGGAAACTTCGGCCCCAGCGCGTGCGGCAGCCAGCGCTGCTGACAATCCAGCGGGACCCGAGCCGACAACCAATACGTCGGTCTGGTGAACAACGGGGATCTGGCGGGCGGGTTCGGTGATTGTTTGCATTGCTGCCTCGCGGTTGAACGTTTGCGCCAACATTGAAAACCCCGGCGTTGCGGTCAATCAAAAAACCGACTGCGCATGGGTCGCAAAACACCGATGTGCGATTGCCCCCGGCTAGGCTTTGGAATAATCACCTTGCAGCGAAATTCTCACCCGTAAGGTTACGTTATGCGCCTCAGCCGTTACTTTCTGCCCGTTCTCAAGGAAAACCCCTCGGAGGCTCAGATCGTCAGCCACCGGCTGATGCTGCGTGCCGGGATGATCAAACAGGCCGCCGCCGGGATTTATTCCTGGTTGCCATTGGGCTTCAAAGTTCTGCGCAAGCTGGAGAACATTGTGCATGAAGAGCAGGCGCGGGCTGGGCACATCGCGATCCAGATGCCGATTCTGCAATCAGCCGACCTGTGGCGCGAATCCGGTCGTTATGACGATTATGGCCAGGAAATGCTTCGCATGCAGGACCGCCACGGTCGCGATATGCTGTACACGCCAACCGCCGAGGAACTGGTGACCGACATCTTCCGCGGCCACGTGAGCAGCTACAAAGACCTGCCGCTGACGCTCTATCAGATTCAGTGGAAGTTCCGCGATGAAATCCGCCCACGTTTCGGCGTGATGCGGGGGCGCGAGTTCTACATGAAGGACGGATACAATTTCGATCTGACCAAAGAAGACGCGCTGCACGCCTATAACCGCCACTTGGTCAGTTATCTGCGTACTTATGAGCGGATGGGTCTGCAAGCCATCCCGATGCGTGCTGATTCTGGACCCATCGGCGGTGACTACACGCATGAGTTCCTCGTACTGGCCGATACTGGTGAATCCGAAGTCTTTTATGACAGCGCGGTCACCGATCTGACCTTCGGCGATCGTGAGATCGACTATGATAACCGCGAACAGTGTCAGGCGATCCTCGAAGAGTTCACCTCTAAATACGCCCGCACGGACGAAACCCACGATGAAGCCCTGTTTGACCAAATCCCCGAAAACCGCCGCCGCGTGGCGCGTGGTATCGAAGTGGGGCAGATCTTTTATTTTGGCACCCAGTATTCCGAAGCTCTTGGAGCGACTGTGCAAGGCCCGGATGGCAAGCCGGTTCCGGTGCATATGGGCAGCCACGGCATCGGCGTTAGCCGCCTGATCGGTGCGATCATCGAAGCCAGCCATGACGATAAGGGCATCATTTGGCCCGAAGGCGTGACTCCATTCCATTGCGGCATTGTGAACTTGAAGCAAGGTGATGAAGAGGCGGACGCGGCGTGCGATAAACTCTACAGCGCGTTGACTGCGCTGGGGCTTGAGCCGCTTTATGATGATCGGAATGAACGGGCAGGGGGCAAGTTTGCCACCATGGACCTGATCGGTCTGCCGTGGCGCATCACAGTGGGCCCGCGTGGTCTGAAGAACGGTGTGGTCGAACTCACCAGCCGCCGTACCGGCGAAAGTGAGGAACTCAGCCCCGAAGCGGCCGTCACCAAGATCGCAGAAATCTATGAGGGCATCGCCTGAACAAGGCGGTGCAACCTTCGGCGGTTTAGCTCAGGAAGCTGAGGTCGGACGTGCGGTCAGGAAATCGCCGTCCGCTTCGCTGCCGCGTGCGACCACGATCGGGCGACCAAAGCGGCGTACAAGTTCCGCCAGTTCGAAGCCCAGAAACCGCAATCCACAGACGCGTTCGTCAGTGGTGCGATCCGTGATGCACAGCCGCCCCTGCCGGAAAGCAAGGCGATAGCCTTTGTCACGCAGTATGTCGGCCAACCCGGCCCAGCTTGCTGCGCTTGTGAAAACTGGCCTGATCGCTGCCCGCAACAATGCGGCGCTTTCGCAATCCAGTTCTGTTGCTGCTGAACGGGCAGTAATCGGGCCCGTACCTTCCATATGTTCTTGAATACCCATGAGCGTGCCTCCGCCCTTAAACTCTTAAAATGTGTCCCCCACACAAATAGGGTGACAAAGTTTCTCACACTAATCAATTTGTGAAACAATATTTCGCACCTGAATGTTGCGATTGTGACTCAGTCGGGTGCTGATATCTCACATTGACTTCATAACTGAAACAATAAGCCCTTGTCTGTGAAGGGGTTCACAACCATTGGTATAATTTGCGGCCAGTGATTTCTCGTGCTGCCGGTGATGATTTGGCGCTTGGGGCAAATGATTCGTTTCAAACTGTTCTTTTAGCCCCTTTATCGGGCGCAGTAACGCCGAGCCGGTGTCCGCACGATAACTGGCTTGACCATCCGGCGAAATGTCGAAAGGGTCGCGAAAAATCTGAACCCGAGGCAGGAATGGCCAAATCTCCCCCGCCCTTTGCCCCTTTTGAATGGAAAATCGCCTGGCGATACCTCCGTGCCCGTAGGGCCGAAGGGGGCGTTAGCGTGATGACCTGGATCTCGCTGATCGGGATTACGCTCGCTGTGTTCGCTCTGATCGCGACGCTGGCTGTTCGGTCCGGATTCCGGTCAGAATTCGTGGGCACTATTCTTGGGGCCAACGCACATGTCACGGTGTATTCCGCCGGAGAAATCGATGCGCAGGGGCGGCTAGACCGCACCATCACGGATTTCGATGGAATGGCCGAGCGGATCGCGCAGGTGCCGGGGGTCGAACGGGCAGCACCGCTTGTCAAAGGGCAGGTGCTGATCACCAATGCGGACCGCAGTTCAGGCGTGCAGGTCTTTGGCATTCGTCCCGACGATCTGGCCGAGTTGCCCGGTATTGCAGAAAGCGAAGAGGCCTATGGTGACCTGTCCCGGTTCCCGGACGGCATCGCCATCGGCTCGGGCGTGGCGCGGGCCATCGGGGCGACGGTGAGGGATCGGGTCAAACTGACCTCGCCCAACGGTGTCAAAACCGCATTTGGCACATCTCCCCGCGTGAACGCTTATGAGGTGGTCTATGTCTTTTCTGCCGGGCGCTATGACATCGACCGCACGCGCGTCTACATGCCGTTTGCCGAGGCGCAAAGCTTCTTCAATCGTGAAGGCGTGGCGGACGAGATCGAAGTGATGGTCGAGCGCCCCGAAGAGCTGACCCCGATCCTGATTCCGATCCTTGAGGCCGCAGGTGAGCGCAGCCAGATCTGGACTTGGCAGGATGCCTCTGGAGGATTCCTGCGGGCACTGGAGGTCGAAGACAATGTGATGTTCATCATCCTGTCAATCCTCGTGCTGATTGCAGCAATGAACATCGTCTCGGGGTTGATCATGCTGGTGAAGAACAAAGGGCGCGACATCGGTATCTTACGCACCATCGGGCTCAGCGAAGGATCAGTGCTGCGGGTGTTCTTCATTTGCGGGGCCTTTACGGGAATCATCGGAACAGCGATGGGCGTCGTACTGGGCTGCCTCTTCGCTATCTATATCGATCCGATTTTTTCCTTCGTGAACTACGTCATGGGTGGCGGCGTCTGGGACCCGTCCATTCGCGGCATCTACGCATTGCCCGCCGAATTGCACCTGTCTGACGTCATGAAAGCGGTGGGTCTGTCACTTGGCCTGTCTTTCCTTGTCACCTATTTCCCGGCTCGTCGCGCAGCGCGGCTGAACCCGGTTGAGGCGCTGCGCTATGAGTGATGTGACTTTAAGGCTCAGCGGTCTGACCAAGACCTATCTGCAAGGCACTCCCGGAGAAGTACAGGTTCTGCGCGGTGCCGATCTGGAGCTGCGCGCGGGTGAGGCTGTGGCATTGGTTGCGCCATCCGGGGCGGGCAAGTCGACCCTACTGCATATCGCGGGCCTGCTGGATATCCCGGATACCGGCGAAGTCGAAGTCGCGGGGCAGGGCGCGACGGGCAAAGGGGATCGCACGCGCACAGCGATCCGTCGGCGCGATGTTGGCTTCGTCTATCAGTTCCACCATCTGTTGCCTGAGTTTACGGCGCTGGAGAACATCGTGTTGCCGCAACTGGCAAACGGTGCTTCCGAGAAAGCAGCGCAAGCCCGTGCGATGCAGTTGCTTGATCGCGTTGGCGTCGCTCCGCGCGCAGATCACCGGCCAGCAGCCTTGTCGGGCGGAGAGCAACAGCGCGTGGCCTTCTGCCGGGCACTGGCAAATCAGCCACGTGTGCTGCTGGCGGATGAGCCAACCGGCAATCTGGACCCCGATACCTCGGATCAGGTGTTTGCGGCCCTTATGGCGCTGGTGCGGGATGAAGGGCTTTCGGCGCTGATCGCGACGCATAACCTTGATCTGGCGGCGCGGATGGACCGGATGTTGCGGCTGGAAGGGGGCGTGCTCAGGCCAGCTGAGTGATGGCGACCCCGATTGCCATTACTGCAATGCCTCCTGCCCGCATGAATGTCAGCGGCGTAACCTGAGCGCCGAACAGACCGAAATGGTCAATCGCAGCTGTGCTGATCAACTGGCCGAGCAAGACGAAAAACACCGCATTGCCCACGCCAAAATGTGGGGCCACATGGGTGATTGATAGCACATAGAAGGCGATTAATACGCCGCCCAGCAGCAGATGTTTGGGGGCTTGGGTGAGTTTGGCAAAGGCATCGGATCCACCGAGTACCAACAGCGCCAGCGCTGAAGCGACAAAGGCGATCGCGAACAGGACGACGGCGGCCGCATTGGGTGAGCCGATCAACCTGCCCAAGGCTGCATTCAGAGCGGCGAGGATGGGAACGCCGATCCCGGCGGCCAGCATGATGGCTGCGTATTGTGTCATTGCCTTTTGTCCCTGCGCCTATTTCGTTGATCTGGATCATTGCGCCAGCGAGAACTCCCGGCAAGTCTCGATTTGCCAAGCAGGAGGGAGAAAAGTGATGATCCGATCAATACTTGGCGCGGGCGCGCTGACTGTACTTACCATGATACCACAGGCCTCTTCAGCTCAGGACGTGGAGACCGGGGCCGAGCTGTATCAGCACTATTGCGCTACCTGTCATGGGTTGGATGCAACGGGGCATGGGCCAATGGCCGGGGTGCTGGTGATCCAGCCAACAAACCTGAGAACGCTGGCCGATGCAAATGGTGTATTTCCGACAGCGCGCGTCGTGGCGCGGATTGACGGGCGCGAACCGTTGGTCAGCCATGGCAGCCCGATGCCGGTTTATGGCCCCTATTTCGAAGGTAACGACACCGCGATCAAAACGCCGGAAGGGCAGCCAATCCTGACCAGCAAGCCAATCGTGGATCTAGTGGCTTACCTGAAGACCCTGCAAGTAAACTAACAAGCTCAGCGACAGATGCCATTAATCTCTGCGCCCGCCCAGGGTATCAGGACGGAGCTTTCACGCCTGTTACCGGGCAATTTCGAGACTTCGAATTGCGCGCTTAGCATATCGTGCAGGCGCTTGGTTCGAGGTGCGTCGGGGTCGAGCGCCCGGCAGCAAACATATTCCTCGACGATGGCGCCCTGCTGTTCGTAGCCATAGGCCAGAAAATCGGGCGAAGTATCAAGGTCGAACAGGTAAGGATCGTCCTTCCGGCCATGCTCTGCCGCAGCGCGGAACGGGTGATAACCAGTTGTCTTGCGATTTTGCCACTGCCAGACATGGGTTAATTCATGCGCAAGCAACATTGCCCCGATCAGGTTCACCTGATCGGGGTACTGGCTCATGTAGTCGTCCAGATACCAGTCCTTCGTGAAGTATACATGATTGAACAGCGCAACGCCCGCGGGTTTGCCGGTCACGGTTTCCTCTTTGACAGGTGGTAAGATCCGTTCACGGCAGGCAACCCGAGGGCGGGCTTTGCGGGTAAATGTAACCGCTGCGACGGGGGCACCCTCTACCAATCGCACACGATCCAGATTCAATGTGTCTCCGTGGATTTTACTGACAAATGCGCGCTCGTGATCGGTTAGAGGTCGACCACAGGCTACACATAGAAACAGCAATGAAATCAACAGGGGGCGGATCATGGCATTAAGCCTAATGCGGCAGCTCGGCGCTGCAAGTCGTTTTCAAAGGCTCATCGCCAGAACCCGGCTGATTTCCGTCAGCGATCGCCCGGATTGTCCCATCCATGTATTGAACGCGGCCTGCACCGCGGCCATTGCTTTTTTGGAGGTTGCAGGTTTGTCGATAACGCCCTCAGCGATCAGACGAGCTGTTACATCTTGGGACAGAATAAAGCTGTCCCGTCCGGCAAACCGCATAGCATACTGCGCCGAAGCACCGCCAAGCCGTGATCCGCGCTTGGCGAGCATCTGTAGCAAGCCGACATAATCCTGTGATGGCCACCCGCCCAGAATTTGCCCGACGCCACCTTCCGCGCGGAGTTCTAGCAGAAACGCGGCATTGTCGCGCACTGTGGCAATCTTAGTTCCGTTGCGGACAATGCGGGTGTCCTGCAGCAGTGCGTCGAATTTCTCGTCATCCATGAATGCGCAGCGTCCAATGTCGAAGCCGTCAAATGCCGTTTCGAATCCGTCCCACTTCGATTCGATCACTTTCCAGTTAAACCCTGCCTGGAACACGGTTTTCGTAATAATCGATAACCAGCGATCATCTGGCATCGACACCAATTCGGCGATTGGTTTAGGCTTGCTTAGCTTGCTTTCCAGTTCGGCGGGGCCGCCGTGGCGATCAGCCGATATCTGGTAGATCTTTTCAAAGTGACGCATCTCCCAGACCCTCCCTTATCCAGATGCTGCCTTATTAAGAAGATTTGACAAGGCAAATCAGATCTTGAGATGAAGCGCGTGTTTTATATTGACTAGTCAATCAATATCTTTGACGGTTCCGAACTGACGGTGTTAAGTGTATGTATTGCCGAGTGGAGCAGCAGGGATGGGTCGTGGTTTCACGCTAGATGAAGCGCGTCGGACCCGGAACAACTGTTCCCTTTCCTTTTTCGGCTAAACTTGTGCATGTTGCGAAATGTGCTGTGACCACAAATGATCCTGGGCGGGCTCGATATCGCCATGGGGCAAACGTAAAAAACAGGGAGTTGTTGTTATGAAAAAGCTAAGCGTAAGCTTTTTGGCTATCGCAGTGGCCGGGGCGGCCCATGCCGCAGATATGGGCGCGGTCGATGAACCGATCAAGCTGGCGATCAACGAATGGACCGGTCAACATGTGACCACCCATGTGGCAGGTGAGATGCTGAAGGCCGCCGGTTATAACGTAGAATACGTGACCGCCGGGATGATGAATCAGTTCCAGGCGTTGGCCGATGGGGACATTGACGCGACATTGGAAATTTGGTCGTCCAACGTGTCCGACGAATATGCCAAGAAGATTGATGAAGGCACCGTTGTTGAAATCGGCGATCTAGGGCTTGATGCCAAGGAAGGCATTGCCTACCCGGCACATGTAGCGGAGCTGTGCCCGGGCCTGCCTGCGTGGGAAGCGCTGAAAGAGTGTGCGCAAGTTTTTGCTACGGCTGAAACTCTGCCCGGTGGCCGTCTGGTCGATTACCCAGCGGATTGGGGTACGCCCGGCGCGGATCGTATGACCGGTCTTGAATTGCCGTTCAAAGCGGTCCCCGCGGGTTCCGAGGGCGCTTTGATCGCCGAATTGCGCGCCTCGACCGAGCGCAAGTCGCCGTTGCTGATCACCTTCTGGCAGCCACATTGGGCGATGTCGGCATATGACGTACAGTTTGTCGAACTGCCTGCAGGCGAAGAGGCGTGCTTTAACGATCCGTCTTGGGGCCCGAACCCCAACGCAGTGAATGATTGCGATTTCTCGCCGTCACGTATCTTCAAGGCCGGTTGGAGCGGCATGGCAGACAAGTGGCCCGCTGCCTATGAAATCCTGACTAACTATCAGCTTTCGGTCGAAGACCAGCAGCCAATGATGGGGGCGATCGACGTAGATGGTGGCGCGGTCGAAGAAGTCGTCGCGGCTTGGATGGCCGAGAATGAAGACAAATGGCGCCCCGTCGTTGACGCGGCAACGCAGTGAGTCCGCTTAAGTGACTGAAGCGAATACGCCAGCCATCGCCTGCCAGAATCTCTGGCAGGTGTTTGGCCAAGGTGCCGACAAAGCTCTGACCGACGCGCTGTCTCGGTCAGGGAGTGACGCTGACAAAGCCGCCGCCGATTTGCGCGAACTGGGGTTTATCCCTGCTGTTCAGGATGCCAATTTCGAGGTCAAAGAAGGCGAGCTTTTTGTCATCATGGGTCTGTCCGGCTCGGGCAAATCGACGCTGATTCGTTGCATTTCGCAACTTCTGCCCGGTACGGGCGGCGAGATCCGTGTGGATGGCGAGAATGTCATCGGTGCATCGAAGAAAACCCTGACTGAACTAAGGCGCAAGAAGCTGGGCATGGTTTTCCAGCATTTTGGCCTGTTCCCTCATATGACCGTGGCCGAAAACGTGGCTTATCCGCTGCGTGTGCAAGGCGTTGGTAAAAAGGAACGTTTGGCGCGTGCGCAGGAAGTAATCTCGCTGGTCGGCCTGGAAGGCCGCGAAGATAGCTTTCCTCGGCAGCTTTCGGGTGGTCAACGCCAACGCGTAGGGATCGCGCGCAGCCTTGCGGTGAATCCCGATATCTGGTTTCTGGACGAGCCGTTCTCGGCCCTTGATCCTTTGATCCGTCGCCAACTGCAAGATGAATTCCTACGCATCCAGGCGACGTTGAAGAAATCCATCGTCTTTATCACTCACGACATTCAAGAGGCGCTGAAACTGGCCGACCGCATCGCCATCATGCGCGATGGCAAGATCGTTCAGATCGGCACGCCGACGGATATCGTGCTGCGTCCGGTGGACGACTACGTGCGCGAATTTTCTAAGGACGTGGCCAAAGGCCAGCATGCCAAGGTTGCTTCGGTCATGCGTGATGATGCTGATCGTGGGCCGGATGATCCGGGCTTGACCACATCCATGACGCTCGACGCGGCGCTCGCACATTGCATGGAGCTGTATGAACCCGTTCCTGTCCGCGATGCAGACGGCAATATTGTCGGTACGGTTCATCCGTCCGATCTCGCCGCAGCCCTGCAGGTGGATGAAGCATGACCGCTGTGACGGATATCCCCGCGCGGCAGGCCCGCCTGACGGCTGGGGCGCAGGCCGCGCTGATTACCCTTGTCGTTGGCGCGGTTTGCCTTGCGCTGGAAGGCGTCGCCCCAAGGCTGGTCACATGGCCCAAAGAATGGGAACTGCCTGCAACGCAATGGGTTGGGGCGTTTCTCGACTGGTTTCTGAATGGCATTAAACCGGCGATGCGGTTGTTTTCGGACCTGATGACGTATCCGATGAATGCTGCAAACTACGTGCTCGGCAGCACGCCCTGGCCGATCTTGATTGGGGTCGTCACTGCGCTGGGTTGGTATCTGGGCGGTTTGCCGATGGCGGCGCTGGGGTTCTTTGGCCTCAGCTTCGTTCTGGCTTCAGGCTATTGGGCCGAGAGCATGAATACACTGGCCCTTGTCGCCGTATCTGTCCCCGTGGCGCTGATTATGGGCGGGGCTATCGGTATTCTTGCCAATGAAGTGCCACGTGTGAAGGCCTTTGTTCAGGCAGTACTGGACATCATGCAAACGGTGCCGACCTTTGCCTATCTGACGCCGCTGCTGCTTCTGTTTGGCTTCGGTCCGGTGGTCGGCCTGATCGCTTCGGCCATCTACGCCGCGCCACCTATGGCTCGCAACGTTATGCTGGGGCTGGAACGGGTAGAGCCCGAAATCAAAGAAGCTGCGATCATGTCCGGCGGGACGCGCTGGCAGCAGCTCTTTCAGGTCGAAATTCCTGCTGCCACGACTCAGATCATGGTTGGTGTGAACCAATGCCTGATGGCCGCCCTGTCGATGGTGATCATCGCTGCGGTCATCGGCGGCTTCAACGACATCGGCTGGGAAGTCCTTTTGACCATGCGCAAGGCACAGTTCGGTGAATCCCTCATGGCCGGTTTGGTCATCGTTGTCTTCGCAGTGATCATCGACCGGATGAGCGGTACTTTGGCAACCGAGCGCAAGCGATATGACAGCCGCGTTGTCTGGGCGATGCTGGGCTTTGCAGTGCTATTTACCGCTGCCTTCTGGTCCCGGTTGCCGAACCCGTCTGACCTTACAATTCTGGACCCGATGGCCGAGGCGATTGACACCGGCCTGACCTCATTTACGCAGGCTAACGGGCCTTGGCTGGACGCACTCAAGAACAACTCTCTCTTCTATGTGTTGTTGCCCTTGCGGATCGGTCTGGACCAGGCTGTACTACCGTTCACCTGGGGGTTCCAGTGGACCCCGAGCATGAGCTGGGGTCTGTTCGCCGCCGGTGCGGCTATCGCTCTGCTGATGGCATGGCGCGGGCATCTGACCGGTGGACTGATCGTTCTTATCCTGATCGGCATGCTGGAAACCGGCATATCAAACCTGCCTTGGCCGTTTGTCCTGACCGGCGCGGCTGCGCTGGGTTGGGTCGCGGGTGGCTGGCGTCTTGCAGCGCTGTCGGTTGGGCTGCTGTGTACCATCCTCGTTTCAGGCCTGTGGGAGCGGGCACTCCTGTCGCTCTACCTCAGCGGTGCCGCAGTGTTTTCCTGCGCAGTAGTCGGAGGGCTGATCGGTCTTGCCAGCGCAGTTTGGGGGCCGGTCTGGAAAGTGGTTCGCCCGATCTGTGATATGCTGCAGACGATCCCACTGTTTGTGTTCCTGATCCCAGTTCTGATGGTGTTTCAGATCGGTGAGTTCTCGGCCTTCCTGGCGATCTGCGCCTACGCCATCGTCCCGATGATCCGCTACACGCGACACGGGCTGGTCAACACACCCGAGGAAATGATGGAAGCCGCAATCTCCAGCGGCGCGACCGAGTGGCAGATCATGCGCGACGTCCGCGCGCCCTATGCCGCACCGACCATCCTACTGGGGCTGAACCAGACCATCCTCTATGCCTTCGCCATGCTGGTGATTGCGGCACTGATCGGGACAACCGGTCTGGGCCAGTCGATTTATCTGGCGCTGGGACAGGCGGATGTGGGGCTTGGCATCTCGGCCGGTGCTGCCATGGCAATTTTAGCACTGATCGCTGATCGTATGGTGCAGGGTTTTGCCGAGGAACGCCGAAAGGCACTGGGCCTGTAAGACAGGGCAGGGGCGGGTAACCGCCCCTTTGCCCTCACTTGATTTCGGACAAAGACCAGCGCGCTGTCACGGCCTAAACCGGGCGCAACACGTTCGGAGATTACGATGACCGGTTGGGGCCTCTTCCTCGCAGCACTTGCCACATTCCTTCTTAGCCACATGATTCCAGCACGCCCCGCAGTGCGCGGCTGGCTGATCGGTACGATGGGAAAGCGCGCATATTTCGCCAGCTATTCAATGATTTCGCTAGCAGTTTTGGCCTGGTTGATCATCGCCGCCGCAAATGCACCCTATGTCGAAGTGATCCCGCCGCTTCCAATCTTTCGCTGGGTGCCTTTGCTGGTCATGCCTATAGTCTGCTGGTTGGCCATTGCGGGCCTGTCGATCCGGAACCCGTTCTCATTCGGAGGGCTGGGGCACCGTCCGTTCGATCCCGAAAACCCTGGAATCCTGCGCACGACGCGTCATCCGATACTTGCGGCGTTGATGCTATGGGCTTTGGCACATCTGTTGGCCAATGGAAGCCTGTCGCATGTCATCTTGTTCGGCTTGTTTGCTGGCTTTGCGGTGATGGGCATGGCGCTCATTGATCACCGCACCGCGCGCAATTTGGGGACGCAGTGGGTACGCCTTTCCCGCAATACCGCGCGCCTGTCACTCAGCGCGCCCCGCCCTTGGCCCAGCCTTTGGGTCTGGTTGACTGCTTTGGCTTCTTACGCGGTTCTCCTCCACCTGCACGCATCGGTGATCGGGCTTTCTCCGTTGCCTTAATGGATGAAGGTGGTCGGACAAGCCGACGCGTGCTATCTGAAAAGTCACCAATTGAACTTTGAGGTCCAAAAAATGCATCTGGCCTATGTTACGACAACCGATCGCGGCGCAACCGATCGCCTGCTTAGCGAATTTGCGGATGGTCTTGTGCAGGCCGGAACACCGATTGCCGGGGTTGTGCAGACCAACACCGAATGTGCCGACGGATATAAATGCGATATGGATCTGAAAGTCATGCCGACCGGGGAAACCATTCGCATCTCACAATCTCTTGGCAAGAACGCTCGGGGTTGCCGTCTGGATCCGGCTGAATTGGAACGGGCCGTCGGCCTCGTGACGCGGTCGCTTGAGGATGGCCCTCAATTGCTGATCATCAACAAGTTCGGAAAGCACGAGGCGGACGGGCGGGGCTTTCGCCCTATTGTCGCCGACGCACTCGAGCGTGAAATTCCCGTCTTGGTGGGCGTCAATCAGTTGAATATTGAAAAGTTTCAGGAATTCGCCGGCGGCATAGCCGAGGCGCTTGGCCCCGATGTCAGCAGCCTGACTGAGTGGTTTGACAAAATATCCCAAACTGACGTTCAACCCGCCGCGGCATCTGGCGGCTGAAGCCCAGGCATCCATCTGCTGAGCTGCGCGCATTGTTTCACGCGCCCAACTGCCGCAAAAATGGTGGACTTGAGCCCACACATCGGGTCTAGCTTCGGTCAAAGTTGCAATCCGGCGGCCAGATATCCTGGGCGAGTGCCGACGAAATGGGCTTATCCATGATCGAAGATCAGTGCGTCTCAGATGAGCGATCTCTGGAAGCCGCTTGCGGGGTCGATGACCCGGCAGCGAAGCAATCCCGTCTCGATGGGTTGATGTCGACAGATCGCTTCTGGTTAAGCATAGTCACGGCTTACTTTCTGCTTCATGTCGTATTGCGAGTTGCAACCGGCGGCGCGCTTGGTCTGGATGAGGCTGAGATACTTCTTGATGCGCGCCGCTTGGAATGGGGCTACGGCCCGCAACTGCCACTTTATGCCTGGCTGCAATGGGGCATCTTTCAGATCACCGGTCCCGGCATATTAGGGCTGTCACTGCTGAAGAACGGGATGCTGCTGGCGACGGTTGTCACGCTGTACCTGACCATACGAACCCGTCATGCGCCACTGTGGGCAGGGCTGTCGGTCCTGTCACTTCTGATGCTCTATCAGTTTAGTTGGGAGGCGCAACGCGCGCTGACGCATACCGTTCTGGCCAATCTCTGCTCGGTTCTGACCTTCGCGGTGATTTGGGGGCTAATTCGCAAACCGACGACTTGGGGATTCGTCTTGCTGGGCGTAGTCGTGGCAATGGGAAGTTTGTCAAAATACAACTATGCGATCGCGCTGCTGGCCATGTTGCTGGCGGCTTTCAGTGCATCTGAGACGCGCAAGCCTCTCTGGTCGCCTCGACTGCTGCTTTCGTTGGGTGTCGCCGCATTGCTTGTCACACCACCGGTGCTATGGGTTCTGAACAATCCCGAACACGCATTTGCAAGCGCGCGCAAGTTGGACATGAGCAGCGATGGCCCAACCACATTGATCGCGCTGCAAGGCTTGGTTGAGTTGGCCTTGGCGTCGGCTGGGTTTGTATCGCTCTTGCTGATCGTACTGGGCGTCCTTTGGTCGATCTATCTCAGGCAAGGGGTGGCCGCCAAAGGCGATGATCTGTGGCGATTGATGACGCGTACTCTAGTCTGGGCGTTGTTACTTATGGCGGCTGTAGTGCTTGTGAGCGGAAGCACCAACGTAAAGGATCGCTGGCTGCAACCGATTTTGATTTATGCCGGCCCCGTACTGTGTTTGTGGCTACTACCCAGAACAGGTCGTAAAGGCGTAAACCGATTTGCTCAGGTCAGCGCCGTTCTAGCGGTGTTTATCGGACTGGCGATGCTGCATCACAATCTGGCAGGGGATGCCAAACGCGCGGCCCCTTTCGCTACTTTGACCTCTGAGATAATCGCGCAAACAACGCCCGAAAGTGCAATTGTTGCTGACAATTGGATTTCCGGAAACATGGCCTATTTTGCGCCCGATCAGCCTGTTTACAGCGATCGGGACCCGCGCGCGCCAAATGCTGCTCTTCGGGTTTGGGAATCGGCTCGAAATGTCCCGAAGGACGTCGACCCAGCACAGGTGAAAACCTTGGTAGCGCCATACCGCTTTGACAACAACGAAGAGATGACGCTGTCATTTGGACCTGTGTCGCAATAGCGCGGGGACCATGGAAGTTGACATCGAACGTTGCTATCACCCAGATATCGGCCTGAACGAATGGCTCAATTTTTTCGGTGAGTAAGTGGTGGGCGACCCTGGAATCGAACCAGGCGTGCGTCTCCGCGAGGGAGTTACAGTCCCCTGCCACACCTTGCGGCCTGTCGCCCACTGTCAGGCGTTGCACCTGACGTGGAGGCGTGATTACTAGCGCGTCTAAAGGGCGTCAACAGGAAAATACCGCTTTGACGCAGGAAACCGAATTCCCGGCCCGGAGGCCCGTATCATGAAGAAACCAAAGTGGGTCGTTGAGAAGGAACAGGCGCGCAAAGCGGCTGCGGCAGAAACCGTCTGGCTGTTCGGTCTACACGCCGTACGCGACGCGCTGATGAACCCGAAACGGCAGAAGCTGCGCCTGATTGTGACGCGCAATGCCCGCGACAAACTGCTGGAAGCTATTGAATTTGCGGAGATTGTACCCGAGATCGTTGATCCGCGAAAATTCACCGCACCGATTGATCCGGGATCGGTTCATCAGGGCGCGGCACTTGAGGTCAAGCCGCTGGAATGGGGTGGGCTTGCCGAGAATTGTATCGGGCAGGAAAACCCACGTGTGCTTCTGCTGGACCGGGTGACAGACCCACATAACGTCGGGGCGATTCTACGCTCGGCAGAAGTGCTGGGCGCCAGCGCCGTCATTGGCACCCGCCACCATTCAGCGCCCGAGACCGGCGCTTTGGCAAAAACTGCCAGCGGCGCGTTGGAACGACAGCCCTATCTACGCGTGCGCAATTTGGCCGATACGATCATCGAGCTGCAGAACATGGGGTATTTAGTCCTGGGTCTGGATGGTGAGGCCGAACAGACGATAGAAGCCACGCTGGGCGACAAGCGTGATCGCCCGGTGGCGCTGGTGCTCGGGGCCGAGGGGCCCGGGTTGCGGCAGAAAACCAAAGAAACCGTCGATCAATTGGTAAAAATTGACGCGGCGGGGGGATTTGGTTCTCTAAACGTCTCAAATGCCGCGGCTATCGCACTATATGCATCCAAACCCAGATGACAGGAGGCCCCCATATCCACTCCACATAAAATTGCCACCTGCTGCTATTGCGGTACCCGTGCCGCATTGGTTCTTCGGGGAAAGCAACAGCACGAGCTGAGTTGCGCAAGCTGCGGCGCACCCCTGCATAATCTCAAGATGGTGCCAAAAGCCAAACTGGCAGATCGGCCGATCAAAAGTTACCAGCCGGCACAGAAGCACAAAAAATACAAAAAGAAGAAAAAGCGGGGTCTGTTCTCAAAGGTGTTGGACGAAGCCTGGGACGTGATCGAAGACGTTTTCGATTAACAACCGCACGCCCGTTCACATCGGCGTCATGGGGGTTTCAGATACGGTTTGAAATATGCATCTTGAAGCCCTCTAACCGCAATCCAGTGAATCACCTATGTTGTCTCGACGTTCCTTCTTGATCAGTCTCTTTTGTACCCCGTTTGCCTCTGTCGTCGGTGCGCAGGAAATGCCCATGTTCTACGTGGACGATGGGATGGCGGTCTCAGGCTATGATGCGGTTTCTTATTTCAAGGCTGGAGCACCAGAGTTGGGTCAGCCCGACATAGCGCTGATGTGGAAGGGTGCGATTTGGCGGTTTGCGTCAGAGGAAAATCGCGATCGATTTGAACGCAATCCGCGCGCCTATGCCCCGCAGTTTGGTGGTTACTGCGCCTATGCGATGGCGAAAGGCCTGCTAAGCAGTACCGATCCCAAGGCATGGCAGATTGTGGATGGGCGGTTATATCTGACCCACTCGGAAGCGATCGAACGTATCTGGGAACGCGATGTCACCAATTACATCCGCGAGGCCGAGGGGCATTGGCCTGCGGTTCTTTACCAATAAAACCTATTGCTCTTGGCTTAAGATCGGCGCGCGGCTTATGTAACGAGCCGTTCTGACCATGATCGCCGAAGGAAATGCGCACGGTCCCATTCGGCGGCATTCCGCCTTTTGTGATGTGTCATCACAAAAATGCGCGCGACCTCTTTTTTTTAGAAAACTCATGCTTAAATGTCACAGTGACCGCGGAATGGAACTGCCGCGGGTCATTTCACTGTCCCTCGTTCCAACAACTGGCGCTCAGGAGTTTCCTGGGCGCTTTTTTCTTTGCATGCGCTTGCTTATGGTGTGCTCATGAATGACTACTCCGACGATGTTCTGACCCAAATCCTTAGGCGCACCAAAGTGGTTGCGGTGGTTGGGGTTTCAATGAACCCGGTGCGGCCCAGCTATTACGTGGCGCGTTATCTGTCGCTCAAGGGATATCGGGTGATTCCGGTCAATCCGGGCCATGCAGGCAAGATGCTGTTTGGCCAGACGGTGCAGGCTTCGCTGTCCGATATTCCCGAGCCCGTCGATATGGTTGACATCTTTCGCCGCTCCGAGGCCGTGCCACCCATTGTCGACGAGGCGCTGGATGCGTTTCCCGACTTGCGCACCATCTGGATGCAGATCGGAGTTGAACATGCCGAGGCCGCTGCTAAAGCGCAGGCCCGCGATATCGACGTAGTCATGAACCGCTGCCCCAAGATCGAATATCAGCGCTTGTTTGGCGAACTGCGTATGGGTGGGTTTGCGACTGGAGTGATTTCGTCCAAGCTGTGACGGCCCTGACGTTTGTGTCTACGTCCCGGCCTGAATTGAACAGAAATGGTGCATTTGTTGAGGGGGAGGTCCAATTGACCTATACCCATTCAGCAAACCAATAAGACAGGACCATGCGGAATGATTGCTTATGTGACTGTTGGTGTTGACGATATCACGCGTGCCGAGCGGTTTTATTCGGCGTTCCTGCCCGCCCTTGGTTTTGCGTTGGAGCGGTATCACGGAGACTTGAGCTATGCGCTGCCAGTGCCGCCGGGGCAATCCCCGGTTCAGCCCGAGTTCTATGTAAAATCACCCTTTGATGGAGGCGCGGCTTCGGCTGGCAACGGGTCCATGGTGGCGTTTGAGGCGCGCACCCAACAGCAGGTTCGCGACCTTCACGCCGCTGCGCTTGCCGCAGGCGGGTCTGACGAAGGCCAGCCGGGCTTTCGCGCCTCGTATGGTCCGAATTTCTATGTCGGCTATCTGCGCGATCCTCAGGGCAACAAAATCGCGCTGTTTTCCAGCAATCCAAACGAGCCGGGGCGCGACGGGTAACGCTTTCGTCGGGTCGCTATGGCGCTTCGATCACTGCCCGCAGAAGCTCAGTCTCACGGGCTGGATGTTTGTTCCTGTCGCCGCTTTTCCAGAACCACTTCGCGTGGAACCCACTCGTAACGGGTGTCCTCAACCAGGGGCGACCAGAATAGCACTCCGCCATAGCGCCAGGGATCCAAGACAACGCCTTCGTACATGCTCTCTCCCTTGCGGCTGATAATGGCAGTGCTGTGGTCGATGCGGAACGGGTTATCCGCGTTGGCGATGGCGCGGTGCATTTCCAGAGTGCGGAACTGCTCCTGATCCAGTCGCCGCTCAATATCTTCAGCCCAGTGCCAGCACAGACCACGCGGACGCAGACCCTTGTTGACCTTGGCGTTGTGGATAAGCGGAGGGTCGGTGATCTCGTATTCCTGCGCCAGTTGCGCAGTATAGGCATAGGCGATGCGGGCGGCGCGGGTGGCCTCTTCCGGGTCGATATCGGGGCCGAGGCTTTGGATTTCAGCCGCCAGCCGCTGGACCTCATCTCCGGAAGACGGGGGAGGGGTGGCACAGGCGGCGAGGGTGGCAAGCGCTGCCGCGAACACCAAAGCTCTGATCATCTGCGCGTCCTTTGCCTCAATGCACCCGAAGCCGCAGTATAGCGGGCCGGGTCATCGCACGAAACCCGCTTAGTCTTTTGGTCGGGATGCCTTCTCCGTGATGCCGCTGGTGCCCTGTCGACGGGCCAGTTCGCCCAGCACATCATCCAGCGCAACATCGCGCGCGGCCAGCATCACTAGCAGGTGATAAAGCACATCAGCCGCCTCGGAGGTCAGTTTTCCCCTGTCCCCTTTGGCGGCTTCGATGATTGCTTCAATGGCTTCTTCGCCGAATTTCTCGGCACATTTCTCGGGACCTTTGGCCAACAGCTTGGCGGTCCAGCTGCTGTCTGGTTCTGCCCCTTTACGGGCCTCAATCGTAGCCGCCAGATCGTGCAGAATGCTCATGTCAGCCTCATCGGAATGCCAGCGGCGGCCATATGCACTTTGGCCTCGTGGATGGTGTATTCGCCGAAATGGAAGATCGAGGCGGCAAGTACCGCGCTGGCGCCACCTTTGGTCACACCTTCGACCAGATGATCCAGATTGCCCACGCCCCCGCTGGCGATGACCGGCACATCTACCGCGTCGGAAATCGCGCGGGTCAGGGGCAGGTTGAACCCGGCCTTGGTGCCATCGCGATCCATCGAGGTAAGCAGGATTTCCCCCGCGCCCTTGGCGACAACGGTTTTGGCAAATTCAACCGCGTCGATGCCTGTTGGCTTGCGCCCGCCATGGGTGAAAATCTCCCACTTGCCGGGGCTGACGGTCTTGGCGTCAATGGCGCAGACAATGCATTGGCTGCCGAACTGATCCGCTGCTTCGGCGATGACGTCCGGATTCGCGACGGCGGCCGAGTTAAAGCTGACCTTATCAGCCCCCGCCAGCAACAGGGCCCGCACGTCATCTTTGGTGCGCACGCCACCACCTACAGTCAGAGGCACAAAGCACTGCTCTGCCGTGCGTTGGACCACATCGAACATCGTGCCGCGGTTCTCATGCGTCGCATGGATGTCCAGAAAGCAGATCTCATCCGCTCCGGCGGCGTCGTATGCCTTGGCCGATTCCACGGGGTCACCAGCATCGCGCAGGCCAACGAAATTCACACCTTTGACCACACGGCCATCGGCGACATCCAAACAGGGAATGATGCGGGTTTTCAGCATGGGCTTTCCTTTGCTCGGGGCACCTGTACCGGCAAAGCCCCGCCGATGCCAGACTTGTGATTGTGATCTGTCGCGAAGCCATGGAAATTAGGGGTGAAATTTATGAAAAGGATTACGCAAATGCGACAACTTCTTTTGGCTTCAATTCTCACATTCGGAGGCGCCCTGTCCGCCATGGCTGACGACATCATCAAAGTGGAAACCAACAAATCTGTGGCCGAGGCGCTGGACGCGCTGGAAGCCGCCGTGGGCAATGCGGGCGCTACCGTGTTTGCCCGCGTGGATCACGCGGCGGGGGCGGAAAAGGTCGGAACGCCGATCCCGGCCAATCAGGTGCTGATTTTCGGCAACCCGGCTCTGGGCACTCCCGCCATGCAGATCGACCCGCGCGCGGGGCTGTTCTTGCCGCTGAAGGTGCAGGCCTACGAAGACGCAAACGGACAGGTCTGGCTGGCTTATGAAGATCCGAAAGAGACGATGGACGAGCTCGACGAAGTCGAGAAATCCCCCGTCATCGAAAAGATGCGCGGCGCTTTGGCGAAACTGACCGCCGCCGCTGCTCAATAACTCAGTTCAGGGCGCGAATGGCCTCTTTTAGGTCAATCGCGCCATCATATAGCGCGCGGCCAGAGATCGCGCCGTTCAACTCGACGCCACAATCGCGCAGGGCGATCAGGTCGTCCAGTGAGCTGACGCCTCCCGAGGCAATCACCGGAATCGAAACCGCCTGCGCGAGCGCCGCCGTGGCTTCGATATTCGGACCCTGCATCGCACCGTCGCGGTTGATGTCTGTATAGATGATCGCTGCCACGCCCGCGTCCTCGAAACTGTGCGCCAGATCGGTGACCTGTACGTCGGTCTCTTCGGCCCAGCCCTTGGTGGCAACCATGCCGTTTCGGGCATCTATACCGACGGCTACCTTGCCCGGGAAGGCTTTGGCAGCTTCGCGCACCAGATCAGGGTTTTCGACTGCAACGGTGCCCAGAATCACCCGCGCCAGACCTTTCTCGATCCAGGTTTCGATCGTGGCCATATCGCGGATGCCGCCGCCTAGCTGCGCGGGCACGTCACAGGCTTTCAGAATTGCCTCAACGGGTGCCGCATTAACAGGTTCCCCGGCAAAAGCACCGTTCAGATCAACCAGATGCAGCCACTCGCAACCAGCCTCGACAAAGGCGCGGGCCTGCGCAGCAGGGTCTTCGTTAAAGACCGTCGCCTTTTCCATTTCACCACGCAGCAGGCGCACGGCGTTGCCGTCTTTCAGATCGATGGCGGGGTAGAGGATCATTTCGGGCGGCCCTATATCACTGTTACACGCGCGGGATATCGCACAGGCAGGGCAGGGGCGCAACGCGACGCTAAGTCATTCTTGCCCGGTGCCGAACGGCAGGTCAGACTGACCGGAAAGACAGGGAGATAACCATGAAGACATATTCTCTTGCAGCGGTCTTCGCTGCGATGGCCACCACCGCCTTTGCTGCCGATCCAGTAGACGGGCTGTGGAAGACCGCTCCGGGCGATACGGGCGGCTATTTGCATGTGTCGATTTCGGAATGTGGCAGCGCCATCTGCGGAACTATCGACAGCGCATTTGATGCTCAAGGCAACCAACAGCTGGAGTACGAAAACCTTGGCAAGCAGATCATCTGGGACATGATCCCCGAGGGCAACGGCAGCTATGACGACGGCAAAATCTGGGCCCCGGATCGCGACAAAACCTATAGCTCGAAAATGACGCTGGACAGCCAGAACAAACTGACCGTTAAGGGATGTGCCGTTGGGGGTCTGGTCTGCCGAGGTCAGGTCTGGACACGGGTTCAGTAAATCTCAGGGCTTCCAGGTCAGGAAATTGCCGATCATCCGCAGGCCAACGTCTTGGCTTTTCTCAGGGTGAAACTGCATCCCAACCATAGTGTCGCGGCCAATCACGGCCGTGACCTCTTGCCCGTAGTCCACATAGGCCAGCCGTTGCGCCAGATCCATCACCCGGAAGTGGTAGGAGTGCACAAAATAGGCGTGATCGCCTGATTTTATCCCGTCAAAGACCGGATGGTCGCTTTCCAGAATCAGATCGTTCCAGCCCATATGTGGCACCTTGAGCGCGCTGTCCGAGGGCTCGATCTTCACAACATCACCTGCGACCCAGCCCAGACCGTCGGTCTCAGCATATTCATGGCCCTTGGTCGCCATCAGCTGCATTCCGACGCAGATGCCCAGAAACGGGCGGCCTTTCTGCTCGACGGCTTCTACCATAGCGTCATAGATGCCTTTGTGGCCGCGCAACTCGGCGGCGCATGCCGGGAAAGCGCCATCACCGGGCAGAACCAATCGATCAGCCCGCGCGACAACATCTGCATCCGATGTCACGACGACCTCGCCCGCATCCAGTTCGCGGGCCATCCGTTGAAACGCCTTCTCCGCCGAGTGCAGGTTACCGCTCTCGTAGTCAATGATGGCTGTCAGCATCTACAGCGCGCCCTTAGTCGAGGGAATCGCATCCGCCTTGCGTGGGTCGGTTTCGACCGCATCGCGCAAAGCACGGGCAACGGCCTTGAAGGCGGCCTCGGCAATGTGGTGGCTGTTGAAACCATGCAACTGATCGATATGCAGGGTGATCCCGCCATGGGTGCTGAGCGCCTGAAAGAACTCGCGCACCAGCTCGGTGTCGAATGTGCCAATCTTTTGCGTCGGTAGATCCACGTTCCAGATCAAGAACGGACGGCTCGAGAGATCCAGCGCACAACGCACCTGTGCGTCATCCATCGGCAGGTGGCATTCTCCGTACCGACGAATACCTTTTTTATCCCCTAGCGCCTGCGTCAGTGCCTGACCCAGCGCAATCCCGGTGTCTTCGACCGTGTGGTGGTCGTCGATGTGGTAATCACCCTTGGCACGGATCGTCATGTTGATCAGCGAATGCCGCGCCAATTGATCCAGCATGTGGTCAAAGAACCCGACGCCGGTCTCGTTGTCATACTGGCCGGTGCCGTCCAGATTGACCTCGACCGAAATCTCGGTTTCGGCGGTCTGACGGCTGATCTTAGCGCTGCGCATGGGCGAATTCCTTTTGCTACAGGCGCGCTTATAGACCCGGATGGGCGACCTATCCAGACCGCTTTAAGCCTTCGTCGCAAACTGTTGCAGGGGATTGCACCCGGACGCGGCCCGTGCCAGCCTGCGGGCAACACGAACCAACAAGGCCCGGCCCATGTCCACCTGCGTTTTCATCCAGATCCGTTGTAAACCCGGCACCACTTACAAAGTCGCCGAAGAGATCGCGCTGCGTGAAATCCATTCCGAATTGTATTCCACAAGCGGCGAATACGACCTGCTGCTGAAGCTCTACATCCCCGAAACCGAGGATGTGGGCCATTTCATCAACGAAAACCTGCTGGTGATTCCCAATATCGAACGCTCGCTGACCACGATGACGTTCAAGGCGTTCTAACCCAGTTCAAACGTCGTGATGCCATATATCCGGTCAAGGTCGATGTCCGGCGCGTGACTGGAATACATACGCCCCGTTTCAAATACCTTGGTCAGCCCCAACTGTTTGGCCAATTCCATGGCTTGTGCGTTTGGATTAGGCTTGTCGATGAATACCTCGGCCTTTGCCTGATCGGCGGGTAGCGTCGTCAGAAGGGAAACCAAAAGCGCCTGCGCGATTTGTGGATTGTTGGCAAACAGAGGCCCGACCTTGTACCCGCTCAGGCAGCGCCGCAACGTTGCATAGCCTTTGATCCGCCCATTTTCCTCAAACACCCGCGAAACGTGGCTGGGTGCCTCCAACCAGCCGCGCAAGAACGTGTCGCGCGCGGCGGGGAACAGGCCTCGGTCATACGACTTTAGATCATCGGTTAGTGCGTTGATTGGACGAACCCGAGTGTCCTCCACGCGACCCAGGGCATCCAGGATGCCGCCGACGGTGCCCGCGAATCGATAATTGTCATACGCCAGTTCAAAACCGAATTTCCGATAGTTGTCCTGCTGTTCGACCACACCATCCATGCCCATGTTACGATCCTGGCAATGTGCCTTGACCGCTTCGGCGACCTGCAATCCGTATCCCGAGCCGCGAAACTCGGGACGCACGATGTAGAAGCCAAGAAATGCGTAGGCATCATCGTAGTTCACGGCGGATGCGGACGCGATCATCTGGCCGTCCAGGAAACCGCCCTTGAATCCTTCGGGGTCCGAACTGCGAAAACAGACCGCGTCGTGCAGCCCGGGGTTCCAGCCTTCCTGTCCCGCCCAATCTACAGCGGTTTGAAGTTCGTCTGCTGTTAAGGCGCGAATGACGTAATCGGGCATATCCGCATCTCCGTCGTAATTTCATGTGCAGCAAAGATGCCGCAGCAATCGCGAAAGAACCAGCATGTTCGGAGAGTTTGGTATCTGGAGCGGGCGAGGCGATTCGAACGCCCGACCCTAACCTTGGCAAGGTTATGCTCTACCCCTGAGCTACGCCCGCATCAGATACTTATATGGTCCGTAGACCTCTCAATGGAGCGGGCGAGGCGATTCGAACGCCCGACCCTAACCTTGGCAAGGTTATGCTCTACCCCTGAGCTACGCCCGCGCCGTTGAGTGAGGAGGGATGTATAAATTCCCACACGAGGCTGCAAGCGGAAAAACACAAAAAACGGCAAAAATCTTTCGACGGAAATTCGGGGCTGCGGTGTTCAAGAGATATAGCAATGAACGAAATAAGGGATTGGGCAGAGGAAATGAAAGATATTGCAGACATTAAAATGGCGGCATTGGCGGCGCTGATTGTTCTTACCACCGTGATCTACAGTCAGAGCGATGAAACACTGGCAGAGGCGCAGCCTAGCCTCCCGCATGCTCCTTTGATCGAAACGCAGGTTTTGACGGGCTAAATCGCGCGCTCAAACAGCCAATGCGAGATTCGCGATCGCGGCAATCAGAATTGCAGTGAAGGTCAGACCCATTCCGATCTGGCGCAGGATGATGATCTGTGGGGTCTTGCCAAAACCATAAGCGTGCAGAAGCCTGCCCGCCAAAAGTAACATCCCCAGCAGGTTCACAAGCCAGCCGCCAGCATCTTGCAGTTCGACCATGGCGATAAGCAGCAAAGCAAAGGGAGCGTATTCGGCGCAGTTCGCATGCGTTCGCATTGCCTTGATCATGGCCTTGTCGCCATGATCCCCGACCGATATTTTGCCCACCCGGCGTTGCCGAATGACATTCACGCTGAGTGCGACGTACAGAAATGCGATCAACGCGGCGTAGATCGGGGTGATGGTCAGCATGCGGCCTCCTGATGTTGAAAGGGCCGCCCGGTTCCCCGAACGGCCCTTATTAGCTTAGAAGGCTAAACCGGTTATTCCAGTTCGACCAGCAGATCCTTGGCGTCGATTTGACCTCCGGGCTGGACGTGAACGGCCTTGACCACCGCGTCGCGCTCGGCGTGGATACCTGTTTCCATCTTCATCGCTTCGATGGTCAGCAGTAGATCGCCTTCTTTGACTTCTTGACCTGTGACAGCGGCAACAGTTGCAACGACACCCGGCATTGGCGCGCCGATATGGTTGGGGTTACCAACTTCGGCCTTTGGCCGCTGAGCGGTTGATGCTTTCACCAAACGGTTCGGCACGCGGATCACGCGGGGCTGACCGTTGAGTTCGAAGAACACGCGAACCTCGCCATTCTCGTCCGTCTCGCCGATGGCCTGACAGCGAATCTCCAGCGTCTTGCCGGGATCGATCTCGGCGGTGATCTCCTCGCCCGGCTCCATGCCGTAAAAGAAGGTGCGCGTGGGGAGGGTGCGGACCGGGCCATAGGTGCGGTGACGGCCCATATAGTCGAGGAACACCTTGGGATACATCAGATATCCGTTCAGGTCCTCGTCATCGATCTCTTTGCCCTCAAGCTGTTTGGACAAATCGGCGCGGGTGGCCTCGAGATCGACCGCTTCGACATGCTTGCCGGGGCGTTCGGTGTTGGGGGCCTCGTCCTTCAGGACCTTCTGGATGATGGTATCGGGGAACCCGCCCGGAGGCTGACCCAGATTGCCGCGCATCATGTCCACCACCGAGTCGGGGAAGGCGACATCAGTGTTCGGGTCTTCGACCTGCGCGCGGGTCATGTTCTGGCTGACCATCATCAGCGCCATGTCACCGACCACCTTGGACGACGGCGTCACCTTGACGATATCGCCGAACATCTGGTTCACGTCCGCATACATCTGAGCAACCTCGTGCCAGCGTTCTTCGAGTCCAAGCGAACGCGCCTGTGCCTTGAGGTTGGTAAACTGACCACCAGGCATTTCGTGCAGATATACCTCGGAGGCCGGGGCCTGCAGGCTGGACTCGAAGGCCGCGTATTGGCCACGCACTGCCTCGAAATAGTCGCTGATCTCACGGATGGCCTTGATGTCCAGCCCGGTGTCTCGCTCGGTATGGCGCAACGCCTCGACCACGGTGCCGAGCGTTGCCTGAGAGGTGTTGCCGCTGAAACTGTCCATCGCGCAATCCACCGCGTCCACACCGGCCTCGGAGGCGGCCAGAATGGTGGCGCTTGCAATGCCTGCGGTGTCATGGGTGTGGAAGTGGATCGGCAGCCCGACCTCTTCCTTCAGCGCCCGGATCAGGATCTTGGCGGAGGCCGGTTTCAGCAGTCCGGCCATATCCTTCAGGCCCAGCACATGTGCGCCAGCGTCACGCAGTTCCTTGGCCATTCCGACATAGTATTTGAGGTCATACTTAGCACGGTCCGGGTCTAGAATATCGCCGGTATAGCAAACGGTGCCTTCACAGATCTTGTTGTTTTCGATCACCGCGTCCATGGCGACGCGCATGTTCTCGACCCAGTTCAGCGAGTCGAACACGCGGAACACGTCGACACCCTTGGCCGCCTGACGCACAAACTCCTGCACCACGTTATCGGGATAGTTGGTATAGCCAACCCCGTTCGCCCCGCGCAGCAGCATCTGGGTCATCAGGTTTGGCATCGCCTCACGCAGATCACGCAGGCGCTGCCAAGGGCATTCCTGCAGGAAGCGATAGGCGACATCGAAGGTTGCACCGCCCCAGCATTCGACGCTGAATAGCTGCGGCAAGTTCGCAGCATAGCTAGGTGCTACTTTGATCATATCGATCGAGCGCATCCGGGTTGCCAGCAGCGACTGGTGCCCGTCGCGCATGGTGGTGTCGGTGATCAGCAGCTGACGCTGCGCCTTCATCCAGTCAGCCACCGCCTGCGGGCCTTTTTGCTCCAGCAGGTTGCGGGTGCCCATCTGCGGTTCGGCCTTGGGCGCGGGGGGCCTGGCCTCTTTCAGGTCGGGGCGCGGCATCGGGCGATCCTTGGTTTCGGGATGCCCGTTCACAGTGATGTCGGCGATATAGTTCAGAACCTTGGTGCCCCGGTCGCGGCGTTTCTTGAACTGGAACAGGTCCGGTGTCTCATCGATGAATTTGGTGGTGTATTCATTCGACAGGAAAGTCGGGTGCTTTAGCAGGTTTTCGACAAATGCGATGTTGGTGGAAACACCGCGCACACGGAATTCCCGCAGCGCACGGTCCATCCGCGCAATCGCCTTTTCTGGCGTTGGGGCCCAAGCGGTCACCTTGGTCAGCAGCGAATCGTAATACCGCGTGATCACCCCGCCTGCATAAGCGGTGCCGCCATCCAGACGAATGCCCATGCCGGTGGCCGAGCGATAGGCGGTGATGCGGCCATAGTCGGGGATGAAGTTGTTTAGTGGGTCCTCGGTGGTCACGCGGGTCTGCAGCGCGTGGCCGTTCAGGCGAATGTCGGACTGCGTGGCCTTGCCGGTGGCCTCGATCAGGGTCTTGCCCTCGGCGATCAGGATCTGAGCCTGCACGATGTCGATGCCGGTGACTTCCTCGGTGACGGTGTGTTCCACCTGCACGCGCGGGTTCACTTCGATGAAGTAGAACTTGCCGGTGTTCATATCCATCAGGAACTCGACGGTGCCCGCGCATTCATAGTTCACATGGGCGCAGATACGGCGGCCCAGCTCGCAGATTTCGGCGCGCTGTTCTTCGGTCAGGTACGGGGCAGGCGCGCGTTCCACGACCTTCTGGTTGCGGCGCTGGACCGAACAATCGCGTTCATAGAGGTGGTATATCTCACCGTGCTTATCGCCGAGAATCTGCACCTCAACATGGCGGGCACGGGTAATCATCTTTTCCAGATAGCCCTCACCGTTGCCAAAGGCGGCCTCGGCTTCGCGGCGGCCTTCCAGCACTTTCTCTTCCAGCTCATCCTCGGACAGGATCGGGCGCATCCCGCGTCCGCCACCGCCCCAAGACGCTTTCAGCATCAGCGGATAGCCGATCCCGGCTGCCTCGGCCTTGATGGCTGCCATGTCGTCACCCAACACCTCGGTCGCCGGGATAACCGGAACGTCGGCGGCAATCGCCACTTTCCGAGCGCTGGCCTTGTCGCCTAGCGCGCGCATGGTCTCGGCCTTGGGTCCGATGAAGGTGATGCCGTTCTGAACGCAGGCATCCACGAAATCCGGGTTTTCGGACAGCAAACCGTAACCGGGGTGGATCGCATCTGCGCCGCTTTCTTTGGCCACCCGGATGATCTCGTCAATCGACAGATACGCCGCAACCGGTCCCAGATCTGCGCCAATGCGATAGGCCTCATCCGCCTTGAACCGGTGCAGGCCCAACTTGTCCTCCTCGGCGAAGACCGCGACGGTGCGCTTGCCCATCTCGTTGGCTGCCCGCATCACACGGATGGCAATCTCGCCGCGATTGGCAATCAGGATTTTCTTGAAGTCTGTCATTTCAGGTCCCGGTCTTAATGGCTGTGGCCTTGTGCATAGGCGGACAATACGGCCACGTACATATGTAGTTCTGGGTAGAACCGGCATGTTAACGCTCGCAAACGCCGCCCTTTTGCGCAAACTTATTGCACATGCTGCATTGCGGCATCAATCCCCCGTGGGAAAGAGCAAATAATGCCCGTTTCTCCGAATATCCTCGCTGCGCCCTTTGAAGGGATGATTCTATTTGATTTGAGCGAACAAGCCGTGAACAAACCCTTTCCCTCCGCGCCCATCCGGCGTAGTTTACCGGCATGAGCAGTTTTGACGAAATGGACGCCTTCGAAGGCGCATCGCTGTCGGCGCGGGCGATGCCTGCGACCTCGGCTGAGTACCTCAACGATCTCAACCCGGCGCAGCGCGAAGCGGTTGAGCGGCTGGATGGTCCGGTGCTGATGTTGGCTGGTGCGGGCACGGGCAAAACAAAAGCTCTGACCGCTCGGATCACCCATCTGCTCAGGACACATAGGGTGCGCGAGAATGAGATTCTGGCGGTGACCTTCACCAATAAGGCCGCGCGAGAGATGAAAGAGCGGGTAGGGCGGATGCTGGGCCGACCCGCTGAGGGGATGCCGTGGCTTGGCACCTTCCACGCAATCTGCGTCAAGCTGCTGCGTCGCCATGCGGAACTGGTCGATCTGAAATCGAACTTCACAATTTTGGACACTGACGATCAGAAACGGCTGCTGAAACAGCTTACTCAAGCCGCCAACATTGACGACAAGCGCTGGCCCGCTCGGATGCTGGCCGGGATCATCGATGACTGGAAAAACCGAGCGCTGACGCCCGACAAGGTGCCTGCTGCGGATGCGGGGGCCTATAATCACAAGGGCATCGAGCTTTATGCCCAATACCAGACCCGCCTACGCGAGCTGAATGCGGTGGATTTCGGCGACCTGTTGCTGCACATGGTCACGATTTTCCAAACCCACCCGGACGTGCTGGAGCAATACCAGCGCTGGTTCCGTTACATCCTTGTGGACGAGTATCAGGATACCAACGTAGCCCAATATCTCTGGCTTCGTCTGCTTGCAGGGGGCCACAAGAACATCTGTTGCGTCGGAGACGACGATCAGTCGATCTATGGCTGGCGCGGGGCAGAGGTGGGAAACATTCTGCGGTTCGAGAAGGATTTTCCCGGTGCCTTCGTTGTGCGGCTGGAGCAGAACTACCGCTCAACCCCGCATATTCTGGCCGCAGCGTCGAACGTCATTCGTGGCAATGAGAAGCGTTTGGGTAAGGAGCTGTGGACGGCCGCAGAAATTGGCGAGAAGGTTCGTTTGATCGGCCATTGGGACGGCGAGGAAGAAGCGCGCTGGATCGGCGAGCAAATCGACGACCTAGTTAATGGTAGTTCTCCTCTTGCCAAAAGGCGGGAAAACTCTCGATCAGAGCAAATGATGAGAGAGGTTGAGCGCCTCGGTGAACTTGGTGCGTTAAAAGGGCTCAATAGCAGAGAACAAGTTTTAAATCAGCTTAAGAGCCACGAGAGCTTTTTGGCAGACGATCACCGGAAAAGTCTCATCTGGGAATTGACGATGAGGCAGCAAGAAGGTCGTTCACTGGAGGCGGCTTTCCCGAGATTCTATCTGGATGAGATCGCGATTCTGGTTCGCGCCTCGCACCAGATGCGCGCGTTTGAGGATCGGTTTTTGACCATTGGTCTGCCTTACAAGGTGATTGGCGGCCCTCGATTCTATGAGCGGATGGAGATTCGCGATGCCATGGCCTATTTCCGGCTGGTGGTCAGCCCCGAGGATGATCTGGCCTTCGAGCGGATCGTGAACACACCCAAACGCGGCCTCGGCGACAAGGCGCAGCAGACGATTCAGGTGGTGGCGCGCGAGAACGGAGTGTCTCTGGTCGAAGGCGCGCGGATTGCGGTCGATAACGGCCTGATCAAGGGCAAGGGCGGCAAGGCGCTGCGTGAATTGATCGACGGTCTGGCGCGGTGGAATGCAATGACACGTGGGCCTCGGATTGAGGTGGACGATGATACGGTGATTGATGACGGTGTTTCACCGATCCGATACGGCGCGCCCGAGCATACGCATATCGAGCTGGCGCAGATCGTCTTGGACGAATCCGGCTATACCGCGCATTGGCAGAACGAAAAGACGCCCGAGGCGCCGGGGCGGCTGGAAAACCTAAAAGAACTGGTCAATCAGCTGGACAATTTCGAAAACCTGCAAGGGTTTCTGGAGCATGTCAGTCTGGTGATGGATAACGAGCAGGACAGCGACGGGGCCAAAGTCTCGATCATGACGCTGCACGCGGCCAAGGGGCTGGAGTTTCCCGCGGTTTTCCTTCCGGGGTGGGAGGATGGATTGTTCCCCTCTCAGCGTTCGATGGACGAATCCGGTCTCAAAGGCCTCGAAGAAGAACGAAGGCTGGCCTATGTCGGTATTACCCGTGCAGAAGAAGTCTGTACGATTTCCTTTGCAGCCAACCGACGGGTGTTCGGACAATGGCAGAATTCGATGCCGTCCCGGTTCATTGATGAGTTGCCCGAAGATCATGTGGAAGTGCTGACACCTCCGGGGCTCTATGGGGGTGGTCAGCAGGCAGCCGGGATCGAAACCCGCGCAGCCGAGGCGAATGTCTATAACTCTCCGGGCTGGAAGCGGATGCAGGCGCGGCAGGGGCAATATGGCATGTCACAGCCAAAAGAAAGCCGGAATACTGTGATTGATGCGACCGCCGTGGCCAGCTTTACGCTGGGCGAGCGAGTGTTTCACCAGAAATTCGGCTATGGCGCAGTGATCGGCATCGAAGGTGATAAAGTCGAGGTCGATTTCGACAAGGCAGGGGTTAAGAAAGTGGTCTCGCGCTTTCTGACCAACAAGGATGACGTGCCGTTCTGAAGCTTACAACCCTTCGACCAGCACAAGATTCGCCGTCGCCGTTTTTTGCCTGATCTTGGCCAATTCGACATAGTCCGGATCGTCCTTCCACGCGTTTGCGGCAGCCATATCCGGAAACTCCATCAGGACGATCCCATCTTCTTCCCAACTGCCTTCGATCACTTCAACGGGTTTTGAGGATACGGTTAGAAGCCTTCCGCCATGCCGGTCAAAGATCGGCATGAATCCTTCGAGGTATTTCTGGTACCCATCCGGGTCATGAATGGAAATCTGGGCGATGAAATAAGCGGCCATGGGAGACTCCTGACAAATCGTTCACGACCCCAGCCTACATCTTGTGTGCAAAAAACGAAAAACGGCGGTTCCCAGGGAGGAGGAGGGGAACCGCCGTTCTTTTCTACATCAGGGCAGGGAGGAGGAAGCCCCGATGTATCCGTACCCGGGTTTGATCCCGGTATGAGGAAGACGCGGCGACGTCAGGGAGGAGGAAGACGTCGCCGCGCGCTTTCAACATCGAGGCAGGGAGGAGGAGAGCCCCGATGTATCAGGTTCCGGCGGTCAGGGCCGGTATTAGGTGCGGCAACGTCAGGGAGGAGGAGAGACGCTGCCGCTGAAATACAGGTCCGAAAGGGAGGAGGACGGACCTGATCTCGGTGTTCTTGTTGCGCTTACCGCGCGATCTGCTCTTCGGTGGCCTGTTGGGCCAGCCGGCGGATCATCGAGCGGTGCAAGCCCAGATCAGCCAATTCCCGATCTGACAGTCCCGACAATTCGTTGACTGTCTGACGGTACAGGCGATAACGAGCAACCCGGGTTTTTAGGGTCTCAACCAGCGTTGAGATTCCATATGCCGGTGTGCCTTTCAGGGCTGTTTGTGTGCTTGCGACTGCCATCTTCATGATCCGTTCATTCTTACTGTTGCCGGTATCGTCCGGCGTTTGCTTGAGACTGAAGATAGGCAAATGCTGCGATTGCACAATAGTTCGCGTCGTCAATGCTGCTATGCAGCAAATGCATGGATTGGCAGGATAATCCGGTACGCCCCAATAATTGCCTTTAAAATACTGGTTTTCACGTGTGGTTGACGTTTCGTGTGTCCAGACCCTGTGATGGTGACCGCTTATCTATTGAGCGGAATTGGTGTTTGTTTGGGCATGTTGTGTCAACTCAAGAGGGGGCAAATCTTCTCACCGCAGGTCCGACGCCTGGGGTGGTGGTGCTATGGGAAAGCATGGGTCGACTATGGGAATGGCCTGTAAAGGGACCGTGATTCGTCCTCTTCGGCTGCCATGAATGGGTGTCTGCGCCAAATAATCCATAATTCTGAAAATTATTGGGAATTCATGGGAGAAATAATTTAGGCGTCAATTCTTACATATTTAGTGTTAGTAGGCACCAGGGGCACAATTTGTGGCATATCTGATCCGAGTTTCGATTGTATTAGTCTTGATCTGAAGCCTGCACCAGGCCTCTCCACGCAAATTTCCTATTGATTTCCATGAATTCCCATGGCATCCCTTGTGTACCCGATGAGGGCGAGGACAGTTGAGGGGCACCAAACGACCCCGAACCAAAAATACAAAAACAGGTTTCATACAGGCATCTCGCTTTCATCACTTAACAGATCCGGCGCGCGGGCGAGCAGACATCCCCCCAGGTGGCGCGCGCAGCTGGACATCCCGCAAAGCGGGTCAATGCGGCGGGTTGATCAGTGGCAGCAGATCAACCCGCCGTTTTACTTCCGGGGGGAACGTGAATTTTGAGGTGGGGCGCAAGCGAAAGGGACAGTCGTCTTGGCGCGCAGGTTTAGAGGCGAAAGCCAGCATAAGGTGGACACGAAGGGCAGGGTTTCGATCCCGGCCTCGTTTCGTCGCGTGCTTGAAGCCTCGGATCCCAACTGGCAGCCTGGCGACAATCCTGAACTCGTGATTGTCTATGGCGACCACCGCCGCAAATACCTTGAATGTTACACCATGGAAGCGATCGACGAGGTGGATGCCAAGATCGATGCGCTGCCACGTGGCTCGATGCAGCGTCGGATGCTTCAGCGGATGTTCCACGGTCAGTCCTTCCCGACCAATGTGGACGAAACGGGTCGTTTGGTGCTGCCCGCAAAGCTGCGCAACAAGATCGACCTTGAGAACGAGGCGTTCTTTATCGCTGCCGGTGATACATTCCAGATCTGGAAGCCCGAGACATACGAGGCCGAGGAACTGGCCACGACCGAGGAATGGCTTGACGATCTGCCGGATGATTTCGATCCGATGCAGTATCTCGATGGCATCGGGGATGGGTGACGGCATGGCCGGCGCTCAGACCTCATCGGACAAACCTCATATCCCCGTTCTTCTGCGCCCGTTGTTGGCCGCCGTGGCGCCGGTGTCCGGTGCCTGGCTGGACGGCACATTCGGCGCAGGCGGCTATACTCGTGCGTTGCTGGAGGCCGGGGCCGAGAAAGTCATTGGCGTCGATCGCGACCCGCTGGCATTTGAAATGGCCGCTAACTGGGCTGGGGAATACGGTGATCGGTTGGTGATGCAGCAGGGCGTGTTCTCTCGCATGGATGAATATGCACAGGATTTGGACGGCGTGGTGCTGGATCTTGGTGTCTCATCCATGCAGTTGGATCGGGCTGAACGCGGTTTTTCCTTCATGAAAGATGGCCCGCTCGACATGCGGATGAGCCAGGACGGTGAAAGCGCAGCTGATCTGGTGAATACGGCAACCGAGACGCAATTGGCCGACATCCTGTTCCATTTCGGTGAGGAACGCGCCAGTCGTCGTATAGCAAAGGCCATCGTCAAGGCGCGGGCCGAAGAACCGATCACAACAACTCTGCGGCTGGTCGAGATTATCGAATCCTGCCTGCCGCGCCCTAAACCGGGCCAATCGCACCCGGCGACGCGCAGCTTTCAGGGGCTACGGATCGCGGTGAACGCAGAATACCAAGAACTGTTTCAGGGGCTTATGGCCGCCGAGCGCGCTTTGAAGCCGGGGGGGCAACTGGCCGTTGTGACTTTCCATTCCATAGAAGACCGGATGGTGAAGCGGTTCTTCCAATCGCGCGCGGGCAAAACCGGACGCGCCAACCGTTATGCGCCTGAGATGGAGCAGGAGAAGCCGCAATTCACACTCAAGACCCGCAAGGCCGTTGGGCCGGATGAGCGGGAACTTGAAGAAAACCCACGTGCACGCTCTGCAAAATTGCGTGTCGCGATAAGAACGGATGCCCCGGCAGGGAAAATTGAGGCCCGGGCCATCGGCATGCCGCAATTGGGGGGAAGGGCAAGATGAAGAGTATTCTGTATGTGTTGACTGCACTGTCCGTGTTCGGGTTGGCGCTTTGGGCTTATCAAGAGAACTACCGCACGCAGCAGGTGCTGAAGGAAACGCAGTCGCTGCAAGGCCAGATCGGTATGGCGCAGGCGCGACTCGCCGTGCTGAATGCCGAATGGGCCTATCTAAACCGGCCTGATCGTTTGCGTGAGCTGGCGGACTTGAATTTCGAACGTCTCAGCTTGCTGCCTCTGCGGGCTGAGCAGTTTGGTCGCGCCGATCAGATTTCCTATGGCGAGGACCCGGATCTGCCCATCGTCGACCCGCTTGAAATACAGGACGTCACTGACATTCAGGCACTGATCGAGGTGCAGGTTCCATGACCCGTACACCACTTCGCCCTCTGGCCCGTATCCTCGACGCCCGTGCAAAGGGTGAAAACCCCAAGGCGATTGAACGAGAGAACATCCGCAAACGCCACGAAGACATGAAAGACCGCGCCCGCGCACGCGCCGAGGGCCGCCTGTTGGTGTTGGGTCTTTTCTTCTTTTGCGCCTTTTCGGTCGTAGGCTTTCGTATGGGCGTTCTGGCGACATCCGAGGCGCAAGAACCATTGGCAAGTGCGCCGGGGGCCTCCATCGCCATGCAACGCGCCAATATCGTGGATCGCGAAGGCCGTATTCTGGCGACCAATCTGGACACCTATTCTGTCTATGCGCAGCCACCGCTGATGATTGACCCGATCGCCGCAGCCGAGCAACTGGTCGCTATTTTCCCTGATCTGGAAAAAGAGCGTTTGGTCAAAGACTTCACCGGTAAGCGAAAATTCCTGTGGATCAAGAAGCGCATCTCGCCCGAGCAGAAGCAGGCGGTGCATGACATCGGAGATCCCGGCATCCTGTTCGGCCCGCGCGAAATGCGGCTATATCCCAATGGCAGACTCGCGGCGCATATTCTGGGCGGCTCGGGCTTTGGCCGCGAAGGTGTCAGCGCAGCTGAGGTGATCGGCGTAGCTGGCGTCGAAAAACAGTTCGACGGCTATCTGCGCGACCCGGCCAACGGCAACAAGCCGCTGCAACTGTCGCTGGATCTGACCGTTCAAGCGGCGGTAGAACAGGTGCTATATGGCGGCATGAAGATCATGAACGCCAAAGGAGCCTCGGCGGTTCTGATGAACGCCCATACGGGCGAGGTCGTCTCGGCCGCGTCGTTGCCGTCTTTTGACCCCAATGACCGTCCGCGCCCGCCGACCTCGGGCTTCGATCCCTCGGACAGCCCGCTGTTCAATCGCTACGTACAGGGTGTCTATGAGCTGGGTTCGGTGTTCAAAATCTTCACCGCCGCACAGGCGGTGCAGCTAGGTCTGGTGAACTCCAACACCATCATTGACACTTCCGGCCCGATGAAAATCGGGCGCTTCCCGATTGGCGAGTTTAACGGCAAGAATTATGGTGAGATCAGTGTCTCGGATGTAATCAAGTACAGCTCGAACCGAGGCACCGGGCGGCTGGCCTTGCAAATCGGGGCCGACCGGCAACAGGATTTTCTGAACGCGCTAGGCATGTTCGACCCAACGCCATTCGAGATTGTCGAGGCCAAGGGCGGGCAACCGCTCAAGCCCAAGAAATGGGGTGAGTTGAGCACCGTGACGATTTCTTATGGCCACGGCCTTTCGACCAGCCCCATGCATCTAGCCGCTGGTTACGCAGCGATTGCCAATGGCGGGTACTATGTCAGCCCCACGATCCTGCGCCGCAATGGCCCGCAATACGGCCCTCGCGTGATGTCCGAAAACACCGCCAAGCAGGCGCAAAATATGCTACGCAAAGTGGTCACGGATGGCACCGCCAGCTTTGGTGATGTCAAAGGGTACGACGTGGCGGGAAAAACCGGTACTGCCGATAAACCCAAGCCGCGTGGCGGGTACTATGAGGACAAGGTGATTGCCACCTTCGCCACCATCTTCCCGGCTTATGATCCGAAATATGTGCTAATCGTCACGCTGGATGAACCGTCCATCGTGGCCTATGGCGAAAAGCGCCGCACGGCGGGTTGGACTGCCGTTCCCGTTGCTGCCGAACTGATTGGACGGGTGGCGCCGCTATTGGGTCTCAGACCCCGGCTTGAGCCTGAGGCGCGCGCTGCTATAACGCTGACCTCAAATTAGGCTGTCCAGCGAAAGGTGGGTCATGGGCAATCGGTCAAAGAAACTCAGCGAACTGGCCCTGACCGCACGGGGAGGGGCCAATCCCGAAATCACCGGTCTGGCTGTTGACAGCCGCGAGGTCAAAGACGGTTTCCTCTTTGCAGCCCTTCCCGGCACCCGAGTCCATGGTGGAGACTTCATCCAATACGCCTTGCGCATGGGGGCCGCCGCGATCCTGACGGACGCGAAAGGGGCCGAGATCGCCACCGACGAACTGGCCGCATCCGATGCTGCGCTGATCGTCACGGAAGACCCCCGTCAGGCACTGGCAGGGGCCGCCGCCCTATGGTTTGGCGCGCAACCGCAGACTATCGTGGCGGTCACCGGCACCAATGGAAAAACCTCGGTCGCCAGTTTCGTCCGCCAGATCTGGACCGAGCTTGGACTTGCCGCCGTCAACCTAGGCACCACCGGGGTCGAGGGCGCATGGACTGCGCCGCTGGCCCATACAACACCCGAGCCGGTCACTCTGCACCGCTGTCTCGCCGAAGCTGCCGAAAATGGCGTGACCCATGCGGCGATGGAGGCCTCCTCGCACGGGCTTGAACAGCGTCGCTTGGACGGGGTGCATCTGACCGCTGCCGGTTTCTCGAATTTCACGCAGGATCATCTGGACTATCACGACACGTTCGAGGCCTATTTCGCAGCCAAGGCGGGTCTGTTTGATCGTGTGCTGCCCGAAGACGGGGTCGCTGTGGTCAACCTTGGTGATCCCAAGGGTGCTGAGATGCGCAAGATCGCCGAGGCACGCGGCCAGAATATCATCACCGTGGGCCCTGAGGGTTCTGATCTTTGTCTTCTGAATCAACGCTTTGACGCGACCGGGCAGGATTTGCGCTTTTCATGGAAAGGCAAGGCCTATCAAACCCGCCTGAATCTGATCGGCGGCTTTCAGGCCGAGAACGTTTTGCTGGCTTGCGGATTGGTCATCGCGGCGGGCGAGGACCCCGACCGCGTGTTCGAAACCTTGCCGCACCTGATCACCGTGCGCGGACGGATGCAGCTGGCTGCCACCCGCGACAACGGCGCGGCGGTGTTTGTCGATTACGCGCATACGCCGGATGCCGTGGCCACTGCACTGAAGGCGATGCGCCCGCATGTCATGGGACGTCTGATCGCCATTGTTGGTGCAGGCGGTGACCGAGACGCCACTAAACGCCCATTGATGGGGCGGGCCGCTGCTGAAAACGCCGATCTGGTCTTTGTTACCGATGACAACCCACGCAGCGAAGACCCGGCCACCATCCGCGGTGCTGTCATGTTGGGCGCACCCGAAGCCACGGAAGTCGGCGACCGGGCCGAGGCCATCCTGCGCGGCATCGACGCGCTGCAACCGGGCGACGCTCTGCTGATTGCGGGCAAGGGACACGAAACCGGCCAGATCGTCGGAGATCAGGTCCTGCCCTTTGACGATGTGGAACAGGCCAGTATCAGCGTTGCCGCGCTGGACGGGAGGGTCGCATGACGCTCTGGACTGCAGCCGAGGCCGCAGAGGCCACCAACGGGCGCGCCCCCACCGATTGGCAGGTGAACGGCGTCTCCATCGACACGCGCACCCTGCAGCCGGGTGACCTGTTCGTTGCGTTGAAGGCTGCCCGCGACGGCCATGATTTCGTCGCCCAAGCGCTTGAAAAAGGCGCAGGCGCAGCGCTTGTGTCGCATATTCCCGAAGGCGTGCCCGAAGATGCACCGCTGTTGATCGTCGACGATGTGCAGACGGGTCTAGAGGCGTTGGGGCAGGCGGCTCGCGCCCGGACAGGTGCGCGCGTGGTGGGGGTGACTGGCAGCGTGGGTAAAACCTCGACTAAGGAAATGCTGGCCAGCATTCTGGAGACGCAAGGCAAAACTCATGCCAGTGTCGCCAGCTACAATAACCATTGGGGCGTGCCTTTGACGCTGGCGCGAATGCCGCGCGACACCGAGTTCGCGGTGATCGAGATCGGCATGAATCATCCGGGCGAAATCGCTCCGCTGGCGCGTCAGGCGCAACCGCATGTGGGGCTGGTGACCACAGTAGCCGCCGTCCACCTCGAAGCCTTCGACTCGGTTGCGGGTATTGCTTTTGAAAAGGCTGCGATCTTCGACGGGCTGGCCGAGGGCGGCACCGCTATCGTCAACGCCGATATCGAACACGCGGGCATCTTGCGCGACTGCGCCGCTGCGCATGGTGCAAGGATCGTCGAATTTGGCCACAAGGCGCGGGACTATGCCCTGACCAACGTGCTCCAAGGCCCTGACTCGGTGCGGGGACACGGTATTGTCGGCGGAGCAGACATCACATTCGATGTCCAATCCGCGGGAACTCACTTTGCTATGAATGCGCTGGGCGCTCTGGCGGCCTGTGTCGCGCTGGGGGTCGATCTGGATCAGGCGATTGCCGGTCTGCGCGGCTGGTCTCCGGTCAAAGGGCGCGGTGTGCGCGAAGTGATCGCGCTGCCAGATGGCGGGCAGATTGAACTGCTCGATGACAGCTACAACGCCAATCCAACCTCGATGGAGGCCGCTCTCGACGTGCTGTTTGCGTCGGAGGGCAAACGCAAGATCGCGTTTCTGGGCGACATGAAAGAGCTTGGTGCGCAAGAGCAGGCGATGCACGCCGCCATGGCCGAGGTGCCTGCGATGGCGCATGTTGATCAGGTTCATTGCATCGGTCCGTTGATGCAAGCGCTGCATCAGGCTCTGCCCGAAGGCAAGCGCGGGCTGTGGACGGAAACCAGCGATGAGATGGCCGCCCATCTGCCGGAACTGATCCGCAGCGGCGACGTAGTGATGGCCAAGGGCTCTCTCAGCATGGCTTTGGCACAGATCGTTGACGGTCTGCGGCAAATGGGGCATGGCAGCGCGCCAGAGAGCCGCCGTATTGTGAGAAAGGTTTTGTAATGCTCTATTGGTTAACCGCCCTGTCGGACGGAGGGGATTTCTGGAACCTCTTCCGCTATATCACCTTCCGGGCAGGGGGCGCCTTTCTGTCTGCGCTGATCTTTGGGTTTTTGTTCGGAAAACCCTTGATCAACGTATTGCGCAAACGGCAAGGCAAAGGTCAACCAATCCGCGATGACGGCCCCGAGGCGCATCTGTCCAAGGCTGGAACCCCTACCATGGGCGGTCTGCTGATCGTGGGCGCTCTGGTCACGTCGACCCTGATCTGGGCGCGCTGGGACAATCCATATGTCTGGATGGTACTGTTCGTGACGCTGGCCTATGCGGCCATCGGCTTTGCGGACGATTATGCCAAGGTCTCAAAGCAGAACACTAAGGGCGTTTCCAGTAAGATGCGGTTGGCGCTGGGAATCATCATTGCCGTGCTGGCGTCACTCTGGGCGACGCTGCACCATCCCAGCGATTTGCAGAACCAGCTGGCTCTGCCGGTGTTCAAGGATACGCTGATCAATCTTGGCCTTTTCTATATCCCCTTTGCGGTGATCGTCATTGTGGGTGCGGCCAACGCGGTGAACCTGACAGATGGTCTGGACGGGCTGGCGATCATGCCCGCGATGATCGCGGCCTCGACCCTTGGTGTGATTGCCTATGCGGTTGGGCGGGTCGACTTCACCGAGTATCTTGATGTTCACTATGTGCCTGGCACCGGTGAAATCTTCATCTTCACTTCAGCGCTGTTTGGTGCGGGGCTGGGATTCCTGTGGTACAACGCCCCTCCAGCGGCGGTTTTCATGGGTGATACCGGATCACTGGCTCTGGGCGGTGCGCTGGGCGCGATCGCCGTGGCTACCAAACACGAGTTGGTATTGGCAGTCGTGGGCGGGCTGTTCGTGGTTGAAGCTTTAAGTGTGATCATCCAGGTCCTTTATTTCAAACGGACCGGAAAGCGGGTGTTCCTGATGGCGCCGATCCATCACCATTATGAGAAAAAGGGCTGGGCTGAACCCACCATCGTGATCCGGTTCTGGATCATTTCACTGATCTTAGCGATGATCGGGCTGGCGACGCTGAAAGTCAGATGAGCCCGCGTTGCGTCGTGCTTTCTGGATGCTCCGGTGGTGGCAAATCAACACTGCTGGAGGAGATGGCCCGACGCGGATATTCAACAGTTTCCGAGCCGGGTCGTCGTGTCATTGCCGAGGAAAGACAAGGTGGTGGTCGCGCTCTGCCTTGGGTCAACTCCGAGGTATTCTGCCGCCGGATCATTGAACTTGCGATATCAGACTTCAACAATGCCAAAGATGATCTTGTGCTATTTGATCGTTCGGCATTGGACGCGCTGATTTGGTTTGATCGAACCGTTACACCGTTGGAGACCAAAGTGCGTGAACAGATACTGCACTTGGGCTACGACCCATGCGTGTTTCTCTTTCCTCCTTGGCCTGAGATATTCGAACAGGATGATGACCGGCGGCACAACTTGGCCGCAGCTATTGCGGAATACGATGCTTTGTGCGACCGGTTACCAGACTATGGGTTCGTAATAGAAAACGTTCCAAAAGGGCCGGTCTCTTGGCGGTCGGACTGGCTGGAAGAGCGGCTCGGATAGAAGGTGTATGGCAATGATCCCGGTCAAAGGGTTTTCAGGGCAGAAAGTAGCGGTTCTGGGGCTAGGTCGGTCGGGTCTGACCACCGCACGAGCGCTGCGCGCTGGCAGGGCTGAGCCGATCTGCTGGGATGACAACCCCGCCGCGCGTGAAGCGGCAGAGGTCGAGGGATTCTCGTGTGTCGATCTGCGCCGCCACGGGGCGTTTGACGATATTGCCGCACTAATTGTCTCGCCCGGCATCCCTCATCTCTACCCCGCGCCGAACCCGGTTGCGGCCGCTGCGTTGGAAGCCGGAGTTCCGGTCGACAATGATATAGGTCTGTTCTTTCGCTCTTTCGCAGGCCCTGAATGGAACAACTACGACATCCCACCGCGCGTCATCGCGGTGACGGGATCGAATGGCAAATCAACCACCGCTGCGTTGATCCAACATATCCTGACCGAGGCCGGGCGCGACTCGCAACTGGCGGGTAACATTGGGCGCGGCGTGCTGGACATCGACCCAGGTGGCGATGGATCGGTCGTGGTACTGGAGCTATCGAGCTACCAGACCGAACTGGCCCGCGCACTGACGCCGGATGTGGCGGTTTTCACCAATCTTTCACCTGATCACTTGGATCGACATGGTGGAATGGGTGGTTACTTTGCCGCCAAACGTCGCCTGTTCGCCGAAGGAGGTCCAGACCGCGCCGTGATCGGGATAGATGAGGCCGAGGGCGCGTTTCTAGCCGGGCAACTGGCCGAGGGGCCGTCGGATGACCGGGTGATCCGCGTCTCGGTGGCGCGCAAGCTGACCGGGTCGGGTTGGCAGGTCTTTGCCCGCAAGGGTTTCCTGTCGGAATACCGCAAGGGCCGTCAGGCCGGATCGATCGACCTGCGTGAGATCAAGGGCCTGCCCGGTGCGCATAATCACCAGAACGCCTGCGCCGCCTATGCCGCCTGCCGTTCGCTGGGCCTTGCTCCGCGCGTGATCGAAGACGCGCTGCACAGCTTCCCGGGTCTGCCGCACCGCAGTCAGATCATCGCCGAGGCGGACGGCGTGACCTATGTGAATGACTCGAAAGCCACCAACGTAGATAGCGCCCTCAAAGCCTTGAGCGCGTTCAAGAAGATACGTTGGATCTGTGGCGGGCTTGAGAAAGAAGGCGGGCTTGAGGCGCTGAACGGGGCAGGGGACCACGTAATCAAGGCCTACGTCATCGGGCGTGAGGCGGCGAGCTTTGCAATGCAGTTGCAGGCCGATGCGCAAGTCTGCACCACTATGGAAGCGGCGGTTATGCAGGCCATGGCCGATGCGCAGCCCGGTGAAACCGTTCTATTGGCACCTGCTGCGGCCAGTTTCGACCAGTATGACAACTTCGAACAACGTGGCGATGACTTCGTGGATCAGGTTAAAAAACGCCTCTGAAAGCAATGCGTTTGCAATAGATCGCCGGTTCGGCGAAGCTGTGGGCCTATCTGCTTGACGCACTGCCTGCATTGGTTTTTGCCTTCAGGAAATTCAACACGAGGTCATGAATATGCCAAACCGTAAACTTCTTCTGGTCGTTCCAGCGCTGCTGGCTGCTGCGGCTTGCACCAATACCGGGGCCAACTATCAGCCCGTGATCGATGGCCCTGTAGGCCCGAACTACAATTCGGACCTGTATCAGTGCCAGCAACTTGCAGCCTCGCAGGCCAGCGTTGACGGATCGACCGCAGGTAATGCCGCAATCGGCGCTGCAGGTGCTGCAGCCGTCACCGGCATCGTTCAGGACAGCAGCGACAACCTGGGTCGCGCCGCCGTTGCCGGTGCGTTGGTTGGTGCAGGTGCTGACGTGATCAACAAGAACCAGAACAAGGAAGTCATTGTGCGCAACTGTATGCGCGGACGGGGTTACAACGTCGTAGGCTAACGGCTTGCGATGGCACTTCCGGCGGCGTGGCCCGAGGACCACGCCCATTGGAAGTTGTAACCGCCAAGCCAGCCGGTGACATCCACCGCTTCACCAATGACATAGAGGCCGGGGACATCCCTGGCCTCCATCGTTTTAGACGACAGCCCGTCAGTGTCGATCCCGCCCAGAGTGACCTCGGCGGTGCGATAGCCCTCGGTGCCCGACGGCGTAAGCCGCCAGTTGGACAATGCGGCGATCAGTTCCGACAGCGCCGTGTCGGACTGATCCGCAAGATTGCCCTTCATCGGGATATGGTGTGCGAGGTATTCCACCAGACGCGTGGGCAGGTGGCGTGCCAATTCGGTGGTCAGCGCCTTGCGCCCAACAGCCTGCCGCTGATCGCGAAGCAGATCGTATAAAGGCAAATCGGGGATCAGGTTGACCCATATTGCCTCACCCTCGCGCCAGTACGAAGACAATTGCAGCACCGAAGGACCGCTCAACCCGCGATGGGTGAACAACAAAGCCTCGTCGAAACTGGTGCGCTCGTTTGATAGTCGAGCGGGCAGGGAGACGCCGGACAAATCCTTGAACCGACCGTCCGAGAAGGTGAACGGCACCAGCGCCGCTCGTGTCTCGGTTATCTGCAGCCCGAATTGCTGCGCGATGTCATAGGCCAACCCCGTCGCGCCCATTTTGGGGATCGATTTGCCACCCGTGGCCAGAACCAGATTACGACAGGTCAGAGGGATGTGCTTGCCATCGCGTTCGACATCCAAAGCGAAACCGCTTTCGGTTTTGCGCAAGTTGCGCAGCGACGTCTGCACCCAGAGCTCGGCCTCGGCCTTGACCATTTCATTCAGCAGCATCTGGACGATCTGTTTCGAAGACCCGTCGCAGAATAATTGCCCAAGCGTTTTTTCATGCCATGCAATGCCATGGCGATCGACCAGTTCGATGAAGTCCCACTGTGTATATCGCGCCAGCGCTGATTTGCTGAAATGCGGATTCTGAGACAGGAAATTGCCCGGTCCCGCATACATATTGGTGAAATTGCATCGTCCACCACCCGAGATGCGGATCTTTTCTCCGGGAGCTTTTGCATGGTCGATCACCAGCGCCTGGCCACCGCAATGGGCTGCGCACATCATGCCGGCCGCGCCAGCACCGAGGATGATCGTCTCGAAATCCATATGCTGCGCATGGCGTGGATTGTGAGCGATGGCAAGAGCGCAGACCAAAAACGGTGTGGGTTTGGCCACGGAATTTCTCAGCAGCACTTGGGTTTGTGCCATATGGTATGTGGATTTTTACTCGTAGTGCATTCTGACATGCTAGGCTCTGTGCTAATGCTTGCCGGTTAGATCTATTTAAAGGGATAGAAATATGCGCTTTCCAAACTTCATTACAGACTTTCCAAGACTAGACGTGCCATTTCCCGAAGACGTCGTGCAGACGGCAGTCATTCGATCTGATGCTGGTTTGGTCGCCTTTTTTACTTTTCTTAAAGAAATGGAACTCCCACTACATTCACATGGTGCCCAATGGGGTACGGTGGTGGAAGGAGAAATTGAACTCACCATTGGCGGAGAGACGAAAGTTTATCTACCCGGCGACAGTTATTCGATACCAGCCGGAGTGGAGCATGGCGGGCGCATCAAGGCGGGTTCCCGAGTGATCGATGTGTTTGAAGAGCCTGACAGATACCCCATCAAAGACTGACGATTTACTTTTTAAACAATGACGTTGGGCGCGGTTGATATTCCGATGAACTTAAGCCGTGTCTCAACTGGCCTTCGATCAGAACAGGCAACTTGCGCTGCTTGAATGCATGCGCGTTTGTCGACGTCGGCTCATTGTTCCGGAATTCCAGTTCTGCCTGTCATTCTGCTAGCCCAAATGTAAAAATCCCTGTAGACTCTCAATCAGATCCCGAAAACGGGACGTTAACGAGGCAGATAGTGGCGGTATCTCATGACTGAGATGGTGTATGGCGCGGTCCAGGACCAGCGCGGAGAACCGATTCTTCCGAAGTGGTGGCGAACGATTGATCGCTGGACGATGTCCTGCGTCCTGATCCTGTTTGTCATCGGGCTTTTGCTGGGGCTAGCCTCGTCGCCGCCACTAGCGGGGCGTAACGGGTTCGATCCTTTCCACTATGTAGAACGTCAGGCGATCTTTGGCGGGCTGGCGCTGGTCGCGATGCTGCTGACCTCAATGATGTCGCCGACACTAGTGCGGCGGCTGGCGATTCTGGGCTTTCTGGCCTCGTTCGTGGCGCTGGCCTTCTTGCCGGTCTTCGGTACAGACTTTGGCAAAGGCGCGGTGCGCTGGTATTCGCTGGGTTTTGCCTCGTTGCAGCCATCCGAGTTCCTCAAGCCCGGTTTTGTCGTGGTGGCCGCATGGCTGCTGGCCGCATCACAGGAAATCAACGGCCCGCCGGGGCGGTTGTGGTCCTTTGCACTGTGTATGTCCATCGTGGCAATGCTGGTGATGCAGCCCGATTTCGGGCAGGCCTGCCTGATCCTTTTTGGTTGGGGTGTGATGTATTTTGTCGCCGGAGCCCCGATGCTATTGCTGGTCGGCATGGCCGGGGCGGTCGTTCTGGGCGGCATGTTTGCCTATTCCAATTCCGAGCACTTTGCCCGTCGTATCGATGGTTTCCTTAATCAGGAACTCGATCCGACCACCCAGCTTGGGTATGCCACCAATGCTATCCGCGAAGGCGGCCTGTTCGGCGTCGGCGTGGGTGAGGGGCAGGTCAAGTGGTCTCTGCCTGATGCGCATACGGATTTCATCATCGCGGTCGCGGCCGAAGAATACGGGCTGATTCTGGTGCTGATTATCATCGCGCTGTACTCGCTGATCGTTGTGCGTTCGCTGCTGCGGCTGATGCGCGAACGCGACATGTTCGTCCGTCTGGCTGGCACTGGTCTGGCCTGCATGTTCGGCGTGCAGGCTATGATCAACATGGGCGTCGCCGTGCGTCTTCTGCCCGCCAAGGGCATGACGCTGCCGTTTGTCAGTTATGGCGGATCGTCCCTGATTGCTGGCGGCATCGCGGTTGGCATGTTGCTGGCCTTCACCCGAACCCGCCCGCAGGGCGAGCTGGGCGACATTCTGCGCGGACGAGGCTGATGGGCAAACCTTATCTACTAATCGCAGCAGGTGGCACCGGCGGCCACATGTTCCCCGCGCAGGCGTTGGCCGAGGCGATGCTACAGAAAGGCTGGCGTGTGCGCCTGTCCACCGACCCGCGCGGAGCGCGCTATACCGGCGCGTTCCCCGCAGACGTCGAGATTGTCGAGGCATCCTCAGCCACCTTCGCCCGAGGCGGATTAGCGGCCAAGATGTTGGTTGGACCCAAGATTGCTGCTGGAGTCACTAGCATGGCTGCGCAGATGATGCGTGACAAGCCGGATGTGTTGGTGGGCTTTGGCGGCTATCCGTCGATACCGGCGCTGGGCGCGGCCATCCTGCTGAAGCTGCCGCGTATGATCCATGAACAAAATGGCGTTCTGGGCCGGGTAAACCAACTGTTTGCCACGCGTGTGGCTCAAGTGGCCTGTGGTGTCTGGCCCACCGATCTGCCTGAAGGGTCCAAGGGCATACACACTGGTAACCCGGTTCGCGCCTCCGTTCTTGAACGCGCTGCTGCCCCCTATATCCCGCCTGGGGAGTACCCGATGTCCGTCCTGGTGATGGGCGGCTCACAGGGCGCACGTATCCTCAGTGACGTGGTGCCGGGGGCCATCGCTGCGCTGCCTGAATATCTGCGCGGGTACATCCGCGTCTCGCATCAGGCCCGCGATGAGGATGGTGAACGGGTCAAGGCCTTTTACGCCGATCACGGCATACGCGCCGATGTACAGCCTTTCTTTGACGACGTACCTCGCCGTATGTCCGACGCGCAGCTGGTTGTCAGCCGGTCAGGTGCCTCCAGTATCGCCGACATTTCCGTGATTGGCCGCCCGTCGATTTTGATCCCGCTTGCCACGGCTGCCGGAGATCATCAAACAGCCAACGCGCGTGGGTTGGTTCAGGCAGGTGGGGCGATCATGATCCCCGAAAACGCCCTTGACGTTCCCGCGCTGACACAGCAAATGACCACGGTTCTCACCAACCCCGAAGCCGCACAGCAAATGGCCCATGCCGCGCTATCGGTCGGGGCACCGGACGCCACCGAGCGTCTGGTCGCCCTTGTCGAGCAACTGGCGCAGAAGGAGACCTCATGAATCCAGCAACCAAACTGCCGCAGGACGTTGGACCGATCCACTTCGTGGGCATCGGTGGGATCGGGATGTCGGGTATCGCAGAGGTGCTTTTGAACCTTGGCTACCGTGTACAAGGTTCGGACTTGAAAACCTCGAAGATTACTGACCGGCTGGCTGGGCTGGGTGCTGAGATTTTCGAAGGCCAGCGTGCCGAGAACTTGCAGAACGCCGCCGTGGTCGTGGTCTCAACTGCGATCAAACCGGGGAACCCGGAACTGGACGAGGCACGCGCGCAGGGCCTGCCCGTCGTCCGTCGCGCCGACATGCTGGCGGAACTCATGCGCCTGCGCTCGAACATTGCCATCGCCGGAACTCACGGTAAGACCACAACAACCACTATGATGGCGGAACTGATGGTCGCCGGCGATTTCGATCCCACCGTCATCAATGGCGGCATCATCCACGCCTATGGCAGCAACGCGCGCATGGGGCAGGGTGAATGGATGGTGGTTGAAGCGGATGAGAGCGACGGCTCATTCAATCGCCTACCTGCAACCATAGCCATCGTCACCAATATCGACCCTGAACACATGGAGCATTGGGGCGATTTCGATAAGCTGCGGGACGGGTTTTACGAGTTCGTCTCGAACCTGCCTTTCTACGGTCTGGCGGTCTGCTGCACCGATCATGCCGAGGTGCAGGCTCTGGTCGGCCGCATCTCGGACCGTCGTGTGCGCACCTATGGATTCAACGCACAGGCCGATGTGCGGGCCGAAAGCCTGACCTATAAGGGTGGCGTCGCCCATTTCGACATCCACCTACACCATGAAGACAAGGTGATCGAAGGTTGCACCTTGCCAATGCCCGGCGACCACAATGTCTCTAACGCGCTGAGCGCCGTGGCCGTGGCCCGTCATCTGGGCATGAAGGCCAGTGAAATCCGCGACGCGCTGGCCAATTTCGGCGGCGTCAACCGCCGTTTCACGAAGGTTGGAGAAATTGACGGCGTCACCATCATCGACGATTACGGCCACCATCCGGTCGAAATCGCCGCCGTTCTCAAGGCCGCACGTCAGGCCACCGAGGGCCGCGTCATCGCAGTCCACCAGCCGCACCGCTACTCCCGCCTGTCCGACCTGTTCGACGATTTCTGCACCTGCTTCAACGACGCCGACGTGGTCGCTATTGCGGAGGTCTTTGCTGCAGGCGAAGATCCGATCGAAGGTGCCAGCCGTGACGATCTTGTGCAGGGCCTGATCCGCCACGGCCACCGCCACGCGCGCGCGATCTTGAACGAAGAAGACCTCGCCCGCCTTGTCCGTGAACAGGCCCGCCCGGGAGATATGGTTGTCTGCCTCGGCGCAGGTACGATCAGTACCTGGGCCAACGGTTTGCCTGACCGGTTAATCGCCAAAGCGAGCTAACCTCGTGGCGTTGTCGCTCATACTCGCCTGCGTCTGGGTCTTCGCTTCCACCATTGTGGCGATGCTGCCGATGCACCTGCAATTCCCACCGGGTGTTGTACTGTTTGCCAGCGCGCCTGCTCTGATTCTTTGGCTGAGTTTAGACTATGGCTGGTTCGTCGGAGTCCTGGCTGCTGGCGGTTTTGTTTCGATGTACCGCAACCCGATCCGCTACTACTGGCGCAAGTGGACGGGTAAAGAGGTGTCGGAATGAACTGGTCGATTGCGCTTGCCGGTCTGTGGGGTGTTGTCGCCAACGTGTTGGCGATGTTGCCCAGCAAGGACAACCATTGGCGGCGCGCCTATTTCCTGATCGCCGTTGGCGTCCCCATCCTAGGCTATGTCACCTATGAAAATGGTCCATGGATTGGGCTGCTGGTTCTGGCGGCAGGTATGTCAGTACTGCGCTGGCCGGTGATTTACCTCACCCGTTGGACAAAGGCGAAAATGCAGGGCATGAAGGCGGCGAACAAGTAACTGGCCATTTTCAGGAGGCCCCTATGGTCGACATCGCCACTTTCGCCTATTTGCCGCTGATTACCTTGATCCTCGGGACGCTTGCGGGTTTTGTCGCCGCGCGCTGGATCGGCCTCAAGGCACTGCTGTGGCTGATCGGGCTGACCTCGGCCCTTGGTCTGGTACTGATCATAATGCTGGCCAGTGTCGGCACCGGGGAAGAGGAACAGGCGTTCGGCCCCTTCGTCTGGCTGACCGGTGCGGTCCTGCCCTTCCTGTTTGCGGTGATCATGGGTGGAGTAGGCGGGCGCAGCCTTGCATCCCGGGAAGGCGCATGAGCGAACTGCCCGACGTCCGTGGCCGCTTGTCCGCGGCGCGCTCTCTTTCCGAACTCACCTGGCTGCGCGTCGGCGGACCAGCGGATTATCTGTTTCAACCCGCCGATACCGAAGACCTTCAGTCGTTTCTGCGTGATCTGCCTGCGGATGTTCCCATCTTTCCTATGGGTGTCGGATCCAATCTGATCGTACGTGATGGTGGTCTGCGGGCGGTGGTGATCCGATTGGGGCGCGGGTTCAATGGTATCTCGGTCGACGGCAACACCGTCAGCGCGGGTGCCGCCGCGCTGGATGCGCATGTGGCGCGTAAAGCAGCGGATGGAGGTGTGGACCTGACTTTCCTGCGCACGATACCAGGCTCGATCGGCGGGGCCGTGCGCATGAACGCGGGCTGCTACGGCAGCTATACGGCGGATGTGCTGCAAAAGGCTACCGTGGTCACCCGCGCCGGAGAGATCGTGGACCTGACCCCGCAAGACCTCAGCTTCCGCTATCGCCAGTCCGACCTGCCCGAAGGCGCGGTGCTGATCTCGGCGACGTTTCAAGGCCCCTCGGGCGATCCAGCTGAGCTGCACGCTCGCATGGAGGCGCAGCTAAAAAAGCGCGACGAAACTCAACCCACCAAGGACCGCAGCGCCGGGTCGACCTTCCGTAATCCAGCCGGGTTCTCGTCGACTGGGCGCGCGGACGATGTGCATGACCTCAAGGCGTGGAAAGTGATCGATGACGCGGGTATGCGCGGGGCCACAAAAGGTGGCGCGCAGATGAGTCCCAAACACTCGAATTTCATGATCAATACAGGCGACGCCACCGCCGCAGACCTCGAAGGTCTGGGCGAAGAGGTGCGAAAAAAGGTTTACGAAACAAGCGGCATCACGCTAGAGTGGGAAATCATGCGGGTCGGTGATCCGCTGGAAGAATAAAGCCCCGACCGTCAGACCATAACAGGCAAATTAGGACGACGGATCAAAGGCATAAACGCAGTACGGACCACCACATAAGGTCCGGGGACATTGAGGCGCACATTGGGTATGTCGAGCAGGACAAACCTCAAAGTGGCGGTATTGATGGGTGGCCCCTCGGCGGAACGCGAGGTGTCTCTCAGCTCTGGGCGCGAATGCGCAGCCGCTCTTGTGGGTGAAGGCTTTGAAGTGGTCGAACTGGACGCAGGTCCGGACCTTGCTGCTCGCCTTACCGATATCCAACCCGATGTGGTGTTCAACGCCCTGCATGGACGCTGGGGCGAGGATGGCTGTGTGCAGGGGCTACTGGAATGGATGCGCATTCCTTACACGCATTCCGGCGTGCTGGCTTCGGCCCTTGCGATGGACAAGCAACGCAGCAAAGAGGTCTACGCCGCCGAAGGATTACCCATCGTACCCAGCCTGATCGTTCCCAAGGTCGAGGTGGTCGAGGTCCATGTGATGGAGCCGCCCTATGTTGCCAAGCCCAACAACGAAGGCTCCAGCGTCGGCATCTATATCGTGCATGAAAATGCCAACGGCCCGCCGCAACTGGACGAGGCGATGCCTGATCAGGTGATGGTCGAGAAATACGTCGCGGGCCGGGAACTGACCGTGACCGTGATGGGCGATCGCGCCCTGACGGCGACCGAGATCATGACCGATGGCGGTTGGTACGATTATGATGCCAAGTACAAGCCCGGCGGCTCGTGGCATGTGCTGCCCGCCGAGATCCCGCAGGATATCTTTGACCGCTGCATGGACTATGCGGTTAAGGCGCATATTGCGCTGGGGTGTCGCGGCGTGTCCCGCACCGATTACCGCTGGGATGACAGCAAGGGTGCCGACGGGCTGTTCCTGCTGGAAACCAACACCCAGCCCGGCATGACGCCGACTTCGCTGGTGCCCGAACAGGCCGAGCATCTTGGCATCAGTTTCGGCCAGCTCTGCGCCTGGATGGTGGAGGATGCCTCATGCGACCGCTGACCGCCACCCGCGCGCCGGTGATCCACCGGACCAAACCGTTGGCGGGGCCGGATGCCGATTTCACCGCCGCGCCAAGGCCCGAGCCCAAAACCGAACCTAAGCTGCATTTGCGCGGGGCGCGTCTTTTTGGCCGTGCGCGCAACGCGGACCCCGCGCCCTCGCGCCTCAGCTACCGCTTTCAGCGCTGGATGCTCACCCCCGGCATCCGGCGCGGGCTAAAAATTGGCCTGCCGGTTCTGGCCGTCTTTGGTTTGGTGGGTGGCTTCTTTGCCGCCGAAGAACGTCGTGAGGCGGTCAGTACCTATATCGCCGACATCAAGACCTCGATCCAGGAGCGCCCCGAATTCATGGTCAATTTGATGGCCATCGACGGGGCAGGAACCGCACTGTCTGAGGATATCCGCGAGATCGTGCCGCTCGATTTCCCGCTCAGCTCGTGGGATCTGGATGTGGAGTTGATCCGCGACACCATCACCGGGCTTGACCCGGTGAAATCGGCAACCGTACGCATTCGCCCTGGCGGGATTCTTCAGGTTGATGTGGTCGAACGCCAGCCGGTCATCGTCTGGCGCACCCGAGACGGGATCGAGCTATTGGATGAAACCGGAGCTCATGTTGACCGTGTTTCAGCACGCGCCGATCACGCAGCCCTGCCACTGATCGCAGGGAAGGGCGCGAACAAACATGTCCCCGAGGCGCTGCAAATCCTGACCACAGCCCGCAGCTTGGGCGAACGCGTGCGCGGTTTGGTGCGCGTTGGCGAACGGCGCTGGGATCTGGTGCTGGATCGAAACCAGCGCATCATGTTGCCGACCGAACGTCCGGCGCGCGCGCTGGAACGCGTGTTGGCGGTGAACGAGGTTCAGGACCTTCTGGAACGTGACGTGGCCGTGGTCGACATGCGACTGGGGCAGCGACCGACCATCCGAATGAACAAAACGGCCAGCGAAGACTGGTGGAACACAAAAGTAGATGTGAGTAGCGGGCAGTAACGACCATGATGACCGATCTTTATCAGTCCCAAAGGGCTATGCGGCAGATGCGCCGACAGGCAATGCAACGCGGTGTAGTTGCTATCCTGGATGTCGGCAGCTCCAAAATCGCTTGCCTTGTATTGCGCTTCGACGGGACGGGGCGGTTGTCCGAGGATAACTCGATCGGCTCGATGGCCGGACAAACCGGTTTCCGGGTCATTGGCGCTGCGACCACCCGTTCGCGCGGGGTGCAGTTCGGCGAGGTTACCGCGATGCAGGAAACCGAGCGCGCCATCCGCACCGCGCTGCAGGCGGCGCAGAAGATGGCCGATATCCGCGTCGATCACGTGATTGCATCCTTCTCAGGGGCGAACCCGCGTTCCTACGGGCTGGATGCGCAGGTTGATCTGGAAGGCCAATTGGTTACCGAAGCCGAGGTCGGTCGTGTCCTGAACGCCTGCGACGTGCCCGATTACGGCGAAGGGCGCGAGGTACTGCATGCGCAACCGGTGAATTTCGCGCTCGACAACCGCTCGGGACTAATCGATCCGCGTGGACAGTTGGGGCAGAGCCTTGCAGTGGATATGCACATGCTAACCGTCGATGCGGTGGCGATCCAGAACATCGTCCGCTGCATCAAGCGCTGCGATCTGGAGCTGGCAGGGATTGCGAACTCAGCCTATGTCTCGGGCATTTCCGCATTGGTCGAGGACGAACAGGAGTTGGGCGCGGCCTGTATTGATTTGGGCGGCGGCACCACCAGCATCTCGATCTTCATGAAGAAACACATGATCTATGCCGATTGCGTGCGCATGGGCGGGGATCACGTGACCAGCGACATTTCGATGGGCCTCGGCGTGCCCGCAGCGGTGGCCGAACGGATCAAGACCTTTAACGGTGGCGTTCACGCGACCGGAGCCGATGATCGCGACCTGATCGACATCGGTGGCGATACAGGCGATTGGGAGCATGACCGCCGTACCGTCAGCCGTGCCGAGTTGATCGGCATCATGCGCCCCCGCGTCGAGGAGATTCTCGAAGAGGTGCGTACTCGTCTGGACGCTGCCGGTTTCGACCACCTGCCAAGCCAGCAGATCGTTCTGACTGGTGGTGGCAGCCAGATCATGGGGCTAGACGGGCTTGCCAGCCGGATTCTGGGTCAGCGTGTTCGTTTGGGCCGCCCGCTGCGCGTTCATGGCCTGCCGCAATCTGCGACCGGGCCCGGTTTTTCTTCGGCAGTGGGGCTTAGCCTGTTTGCGGCGCATCCTCAGGACGAATGGTGGGATTTTGAGATCCCGGTCGACACCTATGCCGCGCGCCCGTTCAAGCGCGCCGTGCGCTGGTTCCGTGACAATTGGTAATGCCCTGCGTGGTGCAGCCGTTGGCGCGGCCCTTGGGCCCGCTGCGGCCCCGGCTCAAACCCTGATTACGCCAGAGGCGTTTCTGAGCGCCGTCGTTGGCAAAACGATCACCTTCCATGAAATCCGAAGCGGTATGTTGGTCGGGACCGAGGAATTCCTCAGCCCGACTCTCTCGGTCTGGCGGATGGAGGGGCGGGGCTGTGTCTATGGCCAGATCACCACGCCAAATGGCCAGATCTGTTTTCTGTACGATGATGCGCCCGATGGCCTGCCAGTCTGCTGGTGGCCCTACCTGTACAATGACCGGCTGATGGTGCGGCTGGCGCGCTTCGTCGGCAGCGAAACGCAAGAGGTCCGTAGCATCTCTGAAGATGGCCTGAATTGCCCAAGTGCCCCGGTAGGCTAAAGAAATCAGTTGCGGCAACTGCCAAATTGCCGCAAAATAAGGTTCAAGGCCCGGCAGAGGCCCAGCGGCAGGACATTGAGCAGTTTTCCGCGACCAAACGAGTGACTAAAAGTTTTCGCATCCCCTCAAGGCGGGTGGGGTCTTTCCGTGTGTAGTGGCGCATGAGCCTTTCGCCGCAACATGTCGCGGTAACAGCGAAATGCCGCTGTTTGCTGCCTTATTTCCTCCATATTTTGTGGATTCGTGCGATTTTTCTGGTGACGTTTCCGAAATGACACAGTAAAATCGACTGTGGATAGGTCAGAAAAACCGCATTTTGCGGCAACATAAAAAACAGGCGGACAGAGCATGACATTAAATCTTTCGATGCCCGGGCACGACGAACTCAAGCCTCGGATTACCGTATTTGGCGTTGGCGGCGCTGGGGGCAATGCTGTCGACAACATGATTGAAAAACAGCTGGACGGCGTTGAATTTGTCGTCGCCAACACAGACGCACAGGCGCTGCAGCAAAGCCGTTCGTCGGCGCGGGTGCAGCTGGGCGTCAAAGTCACCGAAGGGTTAGGTGCAGGTGCGCGTCCGACCGTGGGTGCTGCAGCAGCTGAAGAAAGCATCGAGCAGATCGTGGATCATCTGGCGGGTGCGCATATGTGCTTTATCACCGCCGGTATGGGCGGTGGCACGGGCACCGGCGCAGCCCCGATCATCGCGCAGGCAGCGCGGGAGTTGGGTGTTCTGACCGTTGGGGTTGTCACCAAACCCTTCCAGTTCGAAGGCGCCAAGCGTATGCGTCAGGCCGAAGACGGCGTTGATGCGCTGCAGAAAGTCGTTGATACGCTGATCATCATTCCGAACCAGAACCTGTTCCGTCTGGCCAACGAAAAGACCACGTTTACCGAGGCGTTCTCGATGGCCGACGATGTCCTGTATCAGGGCGTCAAAGGCGTAACCGACCTGATGGTGCGTCCGGGTCTGATCAACCTCGACTTCGCCGACGTTCGAGCCGTGATGGACGAGATGGGCAAGGCGATGATGGGCACAGGCGAAGCGACCGGTGAAGATCGCGCCATTCAGGCAGCCGAGAAGGCCATTGCCAACCCGCTGTTGGACGAAATCAGCCTCAAGGGTGCCAAGGGTGTGCTAATCAACATCACCGGTGCGCACGACCTGACCCTGTTCGAACTGGACGAGGCCGCCAACCGCATCCGCGAGGAAGTGGACCCCGAGGCCAATATCATTGTCGGTTCGACCCTGGACACCGAGATGGAAGGCGGAATGCGCGTTTCAGTCGTTGCCACCGGTATCGATGCCAGCGAGAAAACCGAAGATGTACCGGTCGCCCGCCGTTCGATGTCGGCTCCGCTGACACGCACGGTTTCGGCAGAAGACTCCACGCCTGAACAAATCGCTGCAGATGAGGCCCTGGCTGAGGACAACATTGCGCCCACGCTCTTCGAGTCCATCGAAGATGTCGAGTTCAACGATGGCTGGCAAGACGAACAACCCGCTGCCGAGCAGGAAGATGACGGGCTGCCTCCGCCCGCCTATCAGCCTCAGGTTGCACAGTTCGAACCGCAACCCGAAGTCGAAGAGACAGTCGACTCCTACGACGCACCGCGTGCCCAGACCCCCGGCACACCGTCTCCGGAAGCGATGCAGCGGTTGCAGGCCGCAGTTCAGAAAGTACCTTCGAACCGGCTGCGTCCGACGCCTGAGGTACCTCGCGAACCGGCCTCTGAGCCGCAGCAAACGACCGAGGATCGCCCGCGTTTTGGCTTCAACCGATTGATTGACCGGATGACCGGCCATGCGGCCGATACGCCCGCTCAACCGGTACGCCAACAGCCTGCGATGCGGTCGGTTGACGCGACGGCACCTGTTCAGGATGAAGCCGATCCTGATCAGGAGCGCATCGAAATTCCCGCCTTCCTACGGCGTCAGGCCAACTGATCGCGGTAACAAAATCATCCCGAAGGGCCGCCATCGCGCGGCCCTTTTTTGTGGAAACACAAAGTGTTGAGCTGGTGTAAGCAGGGATTTGCCGATGTGTCACATTCATGTTTCATTCGGTTGCAAAAGGTGAGTTGAGCCTTAACGCCCCCTTCCTTAGTTGAGGGTGCAACACAGCCCCTGATAGGCTGGACACAACTCACCGAGGCTCACATTGCAACATACGCTCAAATCTTCAGTCACGTTTGTGGGCACTGGGCTGCATAGCGGCAAGCCTGCGACGATGGTTCTGAAGCCTGCAGCGGCAGGTCATGGAATCTGGTTCAAACGGACTGATATCGAGCTGGGCAATGCGTTGATCCCCGCTATCTATGATGTTGTTGAGCGGACGCCTCTTTGCACACGATTGGTTAACGATGCGAATGTGTCGGTATCGACTGTGGAACACATCATGGCGGCACTTGCCGGATGTGGTGTGCATAATGCACTGATTGAAATCGACGGTCCCGAAGTCCCGATCATGGATGGCTCGTCCGTGGCCTTTGTTCAGGGCATCATGGCCAAAGGCGTTCGTCGTCAGGCCAGTCCGGTACTGGCTTATGAGGTGCTTAAACCCATCTCAGTTGAACGCGAAGGCGCAAAGGCATCGATCGCGCCTGCGGAAGGTCTGGAGATCGAGTTCCACATTGATTTCGAAGATGACGCCATTGGCAGCCAGACAAAGGTTTTGGACATGCGCAATGGTTCGTTTGCGCGTGAACTCTGCGACAGTCGCACGTTTTGCCGCCGCACAGATGTCGAAGCGATGCGTGAAAACGGATTGGCCTTGGGCGGCACATTGGACAATGCGGTAGTCGTACAGGGCCACGAAGTCCTGACCCCGGGTGGCTTCCGTCACACGGATGAAGCGGTGCGCCACAAAATGCTGGACGCTCTGGGTGATCTCTATCTTGCAGGCGGTCCGATTCTGGGGCGCTTTGTCGGCGAGAAGTCGGGGCATTCGATGACCAACACATTGCTGCGCAAACTGTTCGAAACACCGGGCGCTGTGCGTCCGATCCTTTGTACCCCTGAACAAGCCGCGCGTCTGCCCGGCCAGGGCCTTGTGCGGAGCGAAATCCCGCAGGTTGCGTGATCTGATCAACTCTGACGACATTTGCGCCATGAGGGTGGATAAGGCGTTTTGCACTGGAATTTTATGTGCTAGACCGAGGCCCGATCAGGGGTAATTCCCGCTAAGTAGACGACAAGGATGGGCGGAATGGTTGGCAGCAAAGCGGCAGTCAGAATCGCAGGTGCGCTTCTTCTGGCAGCAACTTTGACGGCATGTGGCAATGCCGGAGGTCTGTTTGGTAACCGTGGGGCAGACCGCAGCCAAAACCTCGAAGGTTTCACACCTGAACAGATTTACACCCGCGGTGAATATGAGCTGTCGCAGAATCGCTCGGACGACGCGGCTTGGTATTTCTCTGAAGTAGAGCGGCTTTATCCTTATTCCGATTGGGCGAAACGTGCGCTGATCATGCAGGCGTTCTCATTCCATTCGGACCAGAACTATGAAGAAAGCCGCGCCGCCGCGCAGCGATATATCGATTTCTATCCCACTGACGAAGACGCCGCCTATGCCCAGTATCTTCTGGCGCTCAGCTACTATGATCAGATCGACGAAGTGGGTCGTGATCAGGGGCTGACCTTTCAGGCACTGCAGGCGCTGCGCACGGTGATCGAAGTCTACCCAGACAGTGAGTATGCCACATCTGCCGTACTGAAATTCGACCTTGCCTTTGACCATCTGGCTGGCAAAGAGATGGAGATCGGGCGCTATTATCTGCGTCAGGATCACTTCACTGCGGCGATCAACCGATTCCGCGTGGTGGTCGAGGATTTTCAGACCACATCTCATACCGCCGAGGCGCTCTATCGCCTGATCGAGGCGTATCTGGCGCTGGGACTGGTGGACGAGGCGCAGACCGCGGGTGCGATTCTGGGTTACAACTATCAGTCCTCGGAATGGTACGACGCGGGGTACACGTTGCTGACGTCGCGTGGTCTCGATCTAAAGAGCCGAGGTAACAATTGGCTCAGCACGATCTATCGCCAGACCGTCAAGGGTGAGTGGTTGTAACGGCCATGGCTAAAGGCTTGGGACGCTAAAGACCCGATGCTGCGCGCCCTTGATATCCGCGACATGCTGATCATCGACCGGCTGGACCTGACGTTTCAGCCGGGCTTGAATGCTTTGACCGGTGAAACCGGCGCGGGCAAGTCGATCTTGCTGGATTCGCTGGGCTTTGTGCTGGGCTGGCGAGGGCGCGCCGAGCTGGTTCGTCAGGGGGCCGCACAGGGCGAAGTTGTGGCCGAGTTTGAACTGCCTGACGATCACCCTGCCCATTCGATTCTGGCCGAGGCGGGTCTGCCCGGTGGCGAGGAGCTGATCCTGCGCCGCGTCAACACGGCCGAGGGACGTAAGACTGCATGGGTCAATGACCGCCGTTGTTCGGGCGAAGTGTTACGGGCGCTGTCGGAAACTCTGATCGAACTACACGGCCAACATGATGACCGAGGCCTGCTGAACCCACGCGGGCATCGCGCAACGCTGGATGCCTATGCCGGGGCAGGGGATCAGTTGGCCGCCGTGCGTGCCGCATGGGGCCAGATGTCCATCGCCCGCAAAGCTCTGGCGCAGACTGAGGCAGCGCTGGAGGCTATGCGTGCCGAAGAAGAGTTCCTGCGTCATTCCGTTGTCGAGTTGGATCAGCTTGACCCGCAACCGGGCGAGGATGCCGATCTCGACGCCCGCCGCCGCATGATGCAAGGGGCCGAACGGATTCGCGACGACGTGGCCCGTGCCTTTGCCTTGCTAGGCGGCGACGGGGCCGAGGGCGCGATGGCCGATGCCGTGCGCTGGCTGGAAGGCGTGTCGGACAATGCGGGTGGCCAGTTGGAAGGCCCCATTGCAGCGCTGGGTTGCGCCCTGATCGAACTGGGCGAGGCGCAGGATGGGGTCAACGCCTGTCTGCAAGCGCTCGATTTTAACCCAGCGGAACTGGAACAGGCCGAGGAACGCCTCTTTGCCATTCGCGCGCTGGCACGCAAACACGATGTGGCCCCCGATGATCTGGGCACCTTCGCCGATACCTTGCGCGACCGCCTGAACCGGCTGGATGCGGGTGACGCCGACCTCAGCAACAAACGCGCTGCTGTGGACGCGGCACAGGCTGCGTATGACAACGCGGCCACCGCGCTTGGCGAAACGCGCCGTAAGGCCGCCAGTGCGTTGGACACCGCAGTAATGGCTGAACTCGCGCCCCTGAAAATGGAACGCGCCGTGTTCCGGACCGAGATCACCGCGACCGACCCGGGCCCCGAAGGAATCGACGCGGTGGCCTTCACCGTCGCCACCAACCCGGGGGCGCCGTCAGGGCCGCTCAACAAAATCGCCTCGGGCGGCGAACTCAGCCGCTTTCTGCTGGCGCTTAAGGTCTGCCTAACGGGCGAAGACAGTGCCCGCACGATGATCTTTGACGAGATTGACCGTGGTGTCGGCGGTGCTACGGCGGACGCGGTGGGCCGCCGTCTGGCCGCACTCGCGCAGGGCGGGCAGGTGCTGGTCGTCACCCACTCGCCGCAAGTGGCCGCACGGGCGGCGCATCACTGGCGGGTGCAGAAACAGGTCACCGGCGATCAGACCCTGTCCACCGTGATCCCGCTGGCCGACCCCGACCGCGTCGACGAAATCGCCCGGATGGTCGCAGGCGACACCATTACGGATGAGGCACGTGCCGCTGCCCGTGCCCTGTTGGATGCATGACGCGCATTCTGTGAGCATCTTGTCGTGAACCGACTTTTATAAGGCGCGCGCGTGGCTTACTAAGGGTCAGGCGACCACCCCAACGAGGGCCAATGACCCAATCGACCCGCACCGTGCTGCGCAATCAGCTCAATCAAGCCCTCTCGGCGCTGCGGGATGCATGGCGGGTAATGCTTCATCGTGGCCCCAGCCAGATTCAGTTCTGGTTTATCGCTCTGGTCATCGGGATCGCTGCAGGCTTCATGGCGCTGGGATTCCGGATGGCGATCTCGTCGTTGCAGGCTTATCTCTACAACACCGAAGATATCCTATTCCTGCACAGCCATGCTGAGAAGCTGCATTGGCTCTGGATTTTCCTTACACCTGTGGTCGGCGGGTTGGTCGTCGGGATCATCCTGAACAGGTACACCGATGATGGCCGTGTGCGTTCGGTAGCTGATGTGATCGAGGGTGCGGCCATCACTGATGGACGGGTCGAAAAGAAGGCTGGTATCGCATCTTTTTTCGCTTCGCTGATCACGCTCAGCTCAGGCGGATCCACGGGGCGGGAAGGACCTGTTGTGCATATGGCCGGGGTCATCTCGACTTGGGTCAGCGACCGTATCCACGCCGACGGCATCACCGGGCGCGACCTATTGGGTTGCGCTGTGGCTGCTGCAGTTTCGGCCAGTTTCAACGCCCCCATCGCCGGTGCTTTGTTTGCGCTTGAGGTTGTGCTGCGCCACTTCGCCGTTCATGCCTTTGCGCCCATTGTCATCGCCTCGGTCGCGGGGACCGTGATCAACCGGCTGGCTTATGGTGACGTGACCGAATTCACGCTGGATACGCCCGGGTCGTTGCAATTCTATGTCGAGCTGCCCGCCTTCCTGATCCTAGGCCTGATTTGCGGGCTGGTCTCGCTGCTGTTGATGCGATCGATCTTCTTCGCCGAGGATATCGGCACGCATATCCAAAACCGCATGTCTCTGCCGCGCTGGCTGCGCCCCGGTGTTTCGGGCGCGATGCTCGGCCTGTTGGCGGTCTGGTTTCCGCACATCATCGGCGTGGGATACGAAACCACGATCCGTGCCTTGACCGGGGACCTCGTGCTGACGACCGCGATCCTGTTCGCGGTCATCAAGACCGTCGCAGTGGCGATTACCATGGGCGGTCGCATGGGTGGTGGTGTGTTTTCCCCTTCATTGATGATCGGAGCGTTGACCGGGTTGGCCTTCGGCCTGATCGCCACCGGATTGCTGCCAGATGTGTCAGGCACCCATACGCTCTATGCCTTTGCCGGGATGGGCGCGGTGGCGGCGGCGGTGCTGGGCGCGCCGATCTCAACCACGCTCATCGTGTTTGAATTGACCGGAGACTGGCAGATCGGCCTCGCCGTGATGGTTTCGGTCTCGATGTCCACTGCGCTGGCCTCGCGCCTTGTAGACCGGTCCTTCTTCCTGACCCAGCTGGAACGGCGCAATGTGCACCTGGCCGCCGGGCCGCAGGCGTACCTGCTGGCAATGTTGCGGGCAGGCGCGGTGATGCGCCCGCTGGGGGACGCGCGTTCGATCTCCAAGGAAGACGCGCAGGCATTGATCGAACAAGGCCTATGCGTCAAGGCCAGCGCCACGCTTGAGGCCGCGATGCCATATTTCGACCGCGATGACATCCCTTGCATCCCGGTGGTGATCATCGACAAGGACGGCTGTGAAAACCCCGTTGGCGCGCTCTATCACATCGACGCGCTGAAAGCTTACAACCGCGCGCTGGCCGCCACAGCGGCCGAGGAACATTCATGATCAGCGTCCGTAAACGCTGGCTGCGTCGCCCAGATAATTGTCCCAGGCAAACCAATACGAGATATGTCCCGCGACGCGCGGCAACTCTGCGCCATCCGGGCCAATTAGTGCCTCTTCGGTGACGCGCCACTTGTTGCCCGTTTCGTCCAGCAGCCCGCCATCGGTGGTCGCGCGGAACTGGCGCGATCCACGCTCGTAGGCGCGCACGCTGCGCTTGTCCGGGTCGCCCATCAGCATCAGTGCCCGCCCGCCAATCGCATCGTTGATCACCGGCTTGCCCTTGAACGCGTCCAACGGCCAGGCCCGCGCCGCGCCGAACTGGCGCACGGCGAACACGTAGTCCTTCTGGCGATGCCGACTTTGATCGACCAAGGCCGGGAACATCAGATCGGGTGAGGCAAAGTAATCGCGATACACAACGCCCGAGCCATAGTTGCGCCGATGACCGGTGCTGAGCGACAGCACCTTCGTATCTGAATGCGACGCCTTCCAGCTGTCCCAGCGGGTGATCACCACAGGACGCTGCTTCAGCTCGATTCCACTGTTGACCAGCGGTCCGACCACGGGCTTACCTGTGTACTGGTTCCATAACGAATGCGTCTCACGGTCGAACATCAATTTGTTCGACCGATACAGGAACCCGGACGAGCCAAATACAAACGGCTTCCGCCGCCCCTCGACCTGCGTTTCAAACAAAATCCCCGATCCGCACAGCGTACAATAGGCCAGTGCTACCGGAACGCCTCCGATCACCTCGTTGAACATCTCGTGCCAGCCCATGATGCGCAGCGGATAAGCGCGTACATCGCCGTTGATCGAGACGCCAAAGACCAAATCGTCGTCTTTCATGTAGTCCGCCCGCGCCGCCGGGATCAGCTTGGGATTGTCCAGCGAAGGGATACCGTCCTTTAGCACACCACCCCAACTGATCTCTTCCAACCGAATCTTCATGTTGTCGCGTTGCAAATATTCGGGTTTCAGGAAAACGTCGAAGTTCTGATCGATGCCCAAAAGAACTTCGCGTTTGAACGGTATCAAAGATGGATGAGGTACAATCTGAGCGTTCCGTTCTTGCCATAGCATCCATTCGAACCAGTCTGTGCCGTGGCGCGCGCCGCTCAACGCTTCCATGACTTTGGCAATGTCTCGCTCTCGCCGTCTACCATAGCGCATCGCCGTCAGAAGCGCGGGCACAACGTCCGGTTTGCCGCGCTCGGTCAGGAACGCCATCCCGGCTTCGAAATCGGTCCGATTGTCATACAAAGTTGAACGTACGGCATCGTAGACAGGGTCATCCTGCGCCCAAAGAGCGCGAGGGGCTACAGCGCTTGCCCCCAACAGGCCGACAAAGCTGCGACGTGGAATCGACATGGCATCCTCCGATCGGGTTCATATTCGATCTTGCCTGCAAAGCAGATCACATACACGCAACACTCGCGTGAGTGGCTCGAAATACTGAAGCTGCACGCCGGGCATCTCGACATTGGTCCATCCTGAGCACAAGATGCTGCTGCGATTGATGTCATCGAACGTGACAGTGGCAATGAAAAAGGAAATACCCATGCAAGACCATGGTTATAAGGCGGGGCGACTAAACCTGCCTTTTGTCGGCATCTCAACCTTCGCCAAATCTCCATATGTTGAGAATTGGGATGAGATAGAGGCGGATATCGCCGTTCTCGGCGCGCCCTTCGATTTCGGGACCCAATGGCGACCGGGGGCGCGGTTTGGACCTCGGGCCGTTCGCGAAGCCTCGACCCTGTTCAGTTTCGGCCACGCCGGGGCTTATGATCACGAAGATGACGCAACCTATCTGGATGGCTCGGTGCGGATCGTTGATCTGGGGGATGCGGATATTATCCATACCAAGACCGACGAGAGCCATGCGAATATCGCCTTGGGGGTGGGCAAGATCCTGAAAGCAGGGGCCTTGCCGGTGATAATTGGCGGGGACCATTCGATCAACATCCCCTGTATCAATGCCTTCGCCGAGGATTGCGCGCAGAACGGCCCGATCCATGTGGTGCAGATCGACGCGCATCTGGATTTTGTCGATGAACGCCACGGGGTGACTGCCGGGCACGGAAACCCGATGCGGCGGGCGATTGAGAAAGACTATGTCTCAGGCATGACGCAGCTGGGCATCCGCAATGTCTCATCCACCGCGAAGGAAGGCTATGACGACGCCCGTGCGCGCGGGTCGGACATCCTGTCTGTGCGGCAGGTGCGCAAACTGGGGGCCGAGGCAGTGCTGGCGCGTATCCCGCAGGGGGCACGGTATTACGTAACGATAGATATCGACGCTTTTTGCCCTTCAATCGCGGCGGGCACAGGTACGCCCAGCCATGGCGGGTTTCTCTACTACGATGTACTGGAAATTCTACAGGGTCTGGCCAAACGCGGGGATGTTGTGGGCATCGATCTGGTCGAAGTCGCGCCTGCTTACGACCCGACGGAAAGTACCCAAATTCTAGCGGCGCAGCTATTGCTGAACTTTCTGGGCTTCATCTTTCACGAACGCGCCCAGCGATAGAAGGTGGGGCATGTCGCCCCACCCGTTTTTTCATGGATCGATGATGTTGTGGCCGGGACCATAGGGGAAGCCGGTGATGTTCTCGGCCCCGTCTTCACCAACCACAAGGATATCGTGTTCACGATAGCCGCCCGCGCCGGGCTGGCCTTCGGGGATCCACAGCATCGGCTCGATCGAGACGACCATGCCGGGTTCCAGCACCGTGTCGATATCTTCGCGCAGCTCCAGACCGGCCTCGCGCCCGTAATAGTGGCTGAGGATACCGAAGGAATGGCCGTACCCGAATGAGCGGTATTGCAGCAGGCCCTCATCCGCGAAGAAGCGGTTGATCTCAGCCGTGATGCCCGAACAGGTCGCGCCGGGTTTGATCAGGCTTAGGCCCAGCTCATGCGCGGCAACGTTGGCCTTCCACAGGCGCAGGCTGTCGGCGTCGGGTTCGTCCAGGAACAGCGTGCGTTCCAGCGCGGTGTAATAGCCCGAGATCATCGGGAAGGTGTTCAGCGACAGGATATCGCCCTTTTGCAGCACGCGTTTAGTCACCGGGTTATGTGCGCCGTCGGTGTTAAGCGCCGACTGGAACCAGACCCATGTGTCGCGGTATTCGGCATCCGGGTAGGCGCGGGCGATTTCCTCTTCCATCGCGTCGCGTCCAGCCATGGCGATCTCAATCTCGGTGGCGCCTTCACGGATCGCTGCGTGAATGGCGGCCCCACCCACGTCAGCGGTGCGTGCGCCGCCTTTGATCAGTTCGATTTCTTCTGCAGATTTCACCATGCGGGCAAACATCGTGTCAGGTGCGATATCGATCAGTTCCGGTCCGCCCAGCATGTCCAGCGCCGTGTTGCGCGCCGCCAATGTCATGTGGTCGCCTTCGATCCCGATCCGTTTGGCCCCGCCGATCAGGCTGGCCACTGCGCGCCAGTAATTGTCGCGCTTCCAGTCGGTGTAGATGACGTTGTCCTCAACCGAGCGCCGCCACGGTTGGCCCGCGTCGATGTTTGCCGAGACAGTGGTGCAAGCGTCCTGTGTTACCACGCAGCCGTAGGGGCGGCCGAAAGAGCAGTACAGAAAGCCGGAATAATAGGCGATGTTCTGCATCGAGGTCAGCAGGACGGCGGGGACGTCATGCTTGGCCATGATTGCGCGCAGGGCGCCAAGGCGGCGGTCGTATTCGCCCTTGCTGAACGGCAGGGGCGCTTTGTCGCCATTGTGGCAGGTGAAGAATTCGGGGCGTTTTGTTGTGTCTGTCATGACTTGGTCTCTCATCATTGCCGGGCGGCAAACCCGGCCACTTGTCCCGGCGTTCAGGACAGGCGGTCTCGGGGTCCGAGAGCCGATCATCCCAGTGCGTCCGCGACGCCATCGCGGCTGGGATGAACAGGTGAATCGTTAGATCAGACCTAGGCCTGCGTCAAGCGGGGGAAAGGCCTCGCAGGCGCTCGGACCGACGGCGCAGCAGCTCGACCGTGGTCAGCAGCGCAATCGAGATCACCACGAGGATCGTGGCCACCGCCAGAATGGTCGGGCTGATCTGTTCGCGCAGGCCGGTGAACATCTGCCATGGCAGCGTTTTTTGGCTAGCCGAGCCGACAAACAGTACCACGACCACCTCGTCGAACGAGGTGATGAAGGCAAACAAGCCGCCTGAGATCACACCCGGCAGGATCAAGGGCATCTGAATCTTGAAGAATGTCCGCACCGGACCCGCGCCCATATTCGCAGCCGCCCGCGTCAGCGAGCGGTCAAAGCCCACTAGCGTTGCGGTCACGGTGATGATGACGAATGGAATACCCAGAACGGCGTGAGCGAGGATCACTTTCACATAGCCCACAAAGTTCTTGTTCATGCCCAGTGTTCCCTCCATGAAGCGGCCGATATCGCTGTAGAAGAAGAACATGCCTGTGGCTGAAATGATCAGCGGCACGATCATTGGCGAGATTAGGATGCCCATTATGGCGCGGCGGCCTGGAACGTGGCTCTGGCTGAGGCCAATCGCCGCCAGCGTGCCCAGCGAGACCGAGATGATCGTCGCAATCGGCGCAATGATGAGCGAGTTCTTGAAGCTGCGCTGCCATTCATTGTTGGTGAAGAAATCGCGGTAGTGCTTTAGCGAGTACCCTTCCGGGTCCAGACGCAGCATTTCTGGCGTGAAGGTAAAGAAGTCCTGCGCGTTGAACGAGAGCGGCAAAACCACGAGGATCGGGGTGATCAGGAACACGAAGATCGCGCCGCAGATCACCCGGAACAAGTAGTGATAGAACACTTGCTTCGCGGTCAGATAGGGCAACAGTTTTTGGCGATATCGACCTTCGTACAGCCAAAAGATAAACCAGACGAAGAACCATCCACCCAACAGGCCCAGAACGCCGCCCATTGGGCCAGAGAACAGAAAACCGACGATGCCAAAGCCAAGGATATTGATCCATCGTGCCAGTTTTTCGTTCTTGAGTATCGTGATGTAGACCCAGGCCACAGCGGCGATCAAGGCTGCACCGCCAATGATGCCGAGGAAGACCGAGCCATTGCCCGCGCCGACAAAGATACCGGCGAAGGCGCCTGCCAGCGCAACGCTTGGCAAAACCATGGACAAAGGTTTGCGGGATATCGGAGTAAGTGCGGCCATGTCGATTATCCCAGCTTCACGTTATCAATGCCGACAATCTTGTCGTAGCACCAGTAGAGCAGCAGTACGACGCCCAGAAGGATCGTTCCCAATGCCGCGGCCAGCCCCCAGTTCAGCGAGGACGAGATGTGATAGGCAATCCGGTTCGAAATAAAGACACCCTTGGTGCCGCCAACGATTTCAGGCGTGATGTAGTAGCCGATCGCCAGAATGAACACGAGGATTGAGCCCGCGCCAATGCCAGGAATGGATTGCGGGAAGTAGATGCGCCAGAATGTCGTCCAGTTGGTCGCGCCCATGGATTTTGCGGCGCGGGTGTACGAGGGCGGTATGGTCTGCATCACCGAATACATGGGCAGGATCATGAACGGCAGCAGGATATGCGTCATAGCTATGATCGTGCCGATCTGGTTGTTGATGATCACCAGCCTGGCGTCGTCGGCCACCAGTCCCAGCCAGACCAATGTTTCATTGATCACGCCCTGTTGCTGCAACATCACCTTCCACGCCGAGGTTCGCACCAACAATGACGTCCAGAAGGGCAACAACACGAGGATCATCAGCAGGTTCGACACCCGCATCGGAAGCGTCGCCAGCAAATAACTGACCGGATAGGCCAGCAGGATACAGGACGCGGTGATCACCAGCGACATGAACAAAGTGCGCCCGAACAGCTTGATCAGGATCTGCTTGTCCTCGGGCTGCGCCTGCGCGCCCTCGGGCGTGCGGCGCATGTCCACAGCGTTCAGGAAATAGCCATTGGTGACAGCGGGCGAATGCGTCTTGATAACCGCCCATGTCTGCGGTTCACCCCAGCCGTCGTGAATCTCGATGACCTGGTCTTTGAACGGCCCATCGGTTTCGGGGTCCAGCTTACCCATTTTCCGACCCGAGCGGCGGAACATCGAAGACATGCCTGTCTCTTCGTAGTTCAGACGCGAACCCAGCCGGGTGTGTGTCTTGTTATCGACGGCCACGACCATGTCGCGGACAAAGGCGTCATAAACGGCCTCGTCGGGCAACTCGCCGCTGGTTTCATCCCAGCTTTGCAATGCTTCGACCGTCAGGGGCAGTGTCTCTTGTACGATGCTGTTTTCCACAGATCGGAACAGCATCGCCGCAATAGGCACGATGAACGAGAACATAACGAACAGCAGCAGTGGGGCGACCAGCATCAGGGCCCGCAGCTTTTGCCGTCGCAGAGACCGGGCCAGCGATTGCTTGAGTGGCGTGCCGTCCGCGGCCAGCATGGGACCAGTATTTTGGGTGGCGTCAGTCATCGGTACCCCTTGGGTATTTTTGGGGTCGGGGGCGATAGCCGCCCCCGACAATCTCAGGAAATCAGACGCTTATTGCGCCAGCCAAGCCTGGAATTTGGCGTCGATATCGTCGCGGTAATCCGCCCAGAACTCGTAGTTATACAGGAACGTGTTCTTGGCGTTTTCCGGATCGGTCGGCATGTGTGGTGCCATGTCGATGCCCAGATCGGCGTGCTGACCCACCAGCGGTGCAGAGGAGGCACGAGCCGGGCCGTACGAGATGTACTTGGCCTGATCTGCCAGACGCTGCGTGTCAGTTGCGAACATGATGTAGTCCAGCGCGCGCTGTTGACGCTCTTCGCTCAGGCCAGCCGGAATGATCCAGCCATCAAGATCGAATACCTGAGCATCCCACAGCATCGCTACCGGCTGCTTTTGCTCTTCGATCACGCTGAACAGGCGACCGTTATAGGTCGAACCCATGACAACTTCACCATCAGCCAGCAATTGTGGCGTGTCGGCACCGGCAGACCACCAGACGACACTGTCCTTGATGGTATCCAGTTTGGCCAGTGCCTGGTCTTGACCTTCAGCAGTGGCCAGAACGTCGTAGACGTCGTCTTTTGCAACGCCGTCACACAGCAACGCCCATTCCATGTTGTTGATCGGGCGCTTTTCCAGCGAGCGCTTGCCGGGATAGGCTTCAAGATCGAATACTGCGCAGATGTCGGTTGGTGGAGTATCACCGACCAGATCGGTGCGATAACCGAAGGTGGTTGAATAGACGATCTGCGGGATAAAGCAGTCGCTGACCAGAAGGTCACCGAAATCTTCGGAGGCAGGCGTGCCATCGGGGGCAGGGGCCAGTTGAGTGTCGAAATCGATCTCAAGTGCCAGACCTTCGTCGCAGAGGCGGATCGCGTCCGCCGCAACCACATCAACCACGTCCCATGTGATGTTGCCCGCTTCGTTCATCGCGCGGAGTTTGGCGACGGCCTCGTTCGAGCTGTCATCGTTCAGGATGGTGACGCCGGTCTTCTCCGAATAGGGCTCGTGATAAGCCTTGAGCTGTGATTTGGAATAGGCGCCGCCCCACGAGACGATGGTCATCTCTTCGGCGGAAACGCCGCCAGCCGCTGTCGCAATAGCAGCTGCTGTCAGCAGTGTTTTGGTAGTTTTCATGTGTTACTCCCAGTACTTCCCGTTTGTTGTTTGGTCAGCTGACGCACGGGTTTTCGCCAGCTGGTCCCTCGGTAAACCACGTTTGTATCGCGCGGCTTGGTCTATGCGTCGAGCGCACGACAATCCTGTGCCAACCATCCGATTTCGATTTCTTGCCCCGGTTGCAGGCGAATGGCGTCGGGGGCATTCCGTGTTTTGACAATGAATTCGTCATTGCCCGCCACCGACATGCGGAAGCGGAACACGTCGCCCATATAGATGAATTCCTTGACCGTGGCTTTCAGCGTATGCGCATCGGCATGCAGACGGTCCTTGTTGAATTCCACACGCTCGGGCCGGATCGAGACCTTGGTGCGCTCACCCGGATTGTGCACGTTGATCGGAACTGCATCAATTTCCGAACCGTCATCCAGCTGTACAAGGCAAGTGTCACCGTCTATCGATTTAACAACGCCTTCTAGCGTATTGTTTTCACCGATAAATTGCGCGACGAAGCTGTTTTCGGGCTCTTCATAAAGTTGATCCGGCGGGGCCAATTGCTGAATGCGGCCATCGTCAAACACCGCAACACGGTCGGACATGGTCAATGCCTCGGTCTGGTCGTGGGTCACGTAGACGGTGGTAATGCCCAGTTCATGCGCCAGACGGGTGATTTCGAACTGCATATGCTCGCGTAGTTGTTTGTCCAACGCACCCAGCGGTTCGTCCATCAACACCAGTTCGGGCTCGAACACCAGCGCACGTGCCAGTGCGATCCGTTGCTGCTGACCACCCGACAACTGCGCGGGGCGACGATTGCCGAAGGCACCCATCTGCACCATGTCCAGCGCGCGCTTGACCTTCTCCTCGCGCTCGGACTTAACCAGCTTGCGGACTTCCAGCGGGAACGAAAGGTTCTCGGCTACAGTCATATGCGGGAACAGAGCGTAGTTCTGGAACACCATCCCGATGCCACGTTTGTGCGGAGGGATATTATTGATGGGTTTTCCATCCAGAAGAATCTCGCCATGTGTGGCGGTTTCGAATCCGGCAAGCATCATCAGGCAGGTCGTCTTACCTGATCCGGACGGCCCGAGCATGGTCAGGAATTCGCCCTTTGGCATTGCCAGGTTGAGATCTTTGACGACGAGGTTCTCGCCATCATAAGACTTTTGAACGCGTTGAAATTCAACAAACGCGGCGTCGCTATTTGTGTCGGTCACAAGACCCCCTGTTGCGTCAAATGATTACCCGGTTGGTCCGGGCCTCATTGATCTTCTCGTGCATTGATGACGAGGCTAACAAATGGTCGCAAGCCCGTAAAGCAATTGGAGTCGCGTAAACGCCGCATTTGCCTAATTTTGCGACACGTTCAGTTGTTTCATATGCCAGGCCAAACTCTGGTTGCTTGACAGGACAGGTTTGCCGATCTGCGCTTCGATCCTTGGGATAGCCGTCAGTGTCCGAAGGTTCGTACAACTAAGGAATACGGCGTCGACTGTTGAATCTCCTCCCAGTCGCACGGCGGCATCGACCACGGAATCGGTTGAGATCCGCACAACTTTGGCTTCTTCGGATTCGCCGAAAGTGCCAAACACATCCATCGAGATGCCTTGTTCTGCAAACGCGCGTCGCAACGGAGTGTTTACTTCTTCAATGTAAGGCGACAGCAGCGCAAATTTTGAGACGCCCAAATGTCTCGCGCAGGCAGAGGCTGCCCGCAACGGGTTGGTGACGGTCGATGTATTACAGGACTGCATGACCATCTGCTCAACCCGATCCGAGCCGATAACCGAACTGGCTGACGTACATCCATAGCCAACAACTCGATAGGGCCGCGCCTTTGGCAGCAAATCAGCCGCTGCAGGCAAGTCGGTCTCCATCTGCGCCAGCGTGTCAGTGTTGACCTCGGCCCCGCTGGGAATGCGGCTGACATAAAGCGGGCTTTTGTCATCGATAAAAAGGCTACGAAACTCAGGTTCGATTGTCTCGTCGGTCTGTAAAACGATCAGCCCCATTGGTACGGCCGAGGGATCGTCAGGATCCAGTGTGTACGGCAACGTGCTCATATTTCGGCAATCTCCGGTCCTATCCGGGGGCTGAGGAATTCGGGCGCGCCTTCGGTTATCAGGATGTTTTCTTCGTGCACGAGAATTTTGCCATCGACCGCAATACCCGGTTCAAGCGTCAAAACCATTCCTGGTTGCAGTTCAGTATGATCATCCGGAATAAGCGAAGGCGATTCGGTCAACGACATTCCTAACCCGTGGCCCAGACGCCCTGCATCGGTTCCCGCGCTGCCATCGGTGAGTATGGTGTTCATCGTATGAAAAAGCTGAGAAGCCGTCACGCCTGGGCGGGCTTGATCAAACGCTGTATCCGAAGCCTCGACCAATCTGGCATGTGCATCGCGTACCGCCTTGCTCGCTGGGCCGACGGACCAATTGCGATCATAGTCGCAAAAATAGCCATCGTGGACGAGGCCGGTGTCGAGCATCAGCACATCGCCTATACGAAGCGGGGTCTGTGTCGCGGGTGAGATTACATCCGAGTACCCGCCTTGCTCGGCCCCTCCGGCCAGATAGGGCACCCAGTCGGCACCCTCTTCAAGGCAGAGTCTCTGAAAGTTTCGAAATATCTGATCCAGCGGTGTCCCTGCTGAGGCAACCTCGGGCACTCGTGCAAAGGCGTGGGCACCAATCTGACAGGCAGTTCGAATCTTTGCGATCTCGGCGTCAGATTTCACCATCCGCAGCGCCCGCAGGATGCCATGGTCACCCGTAATTTGGCGCGCTCCAATTGCGGATTCGAGATGCCTTAGATCGGCCAGTGGCATCCTTACATGGGTCTCATGCCCGTCGGGGCAGCCGATTGAGGCGTTTTCAGGCGTCAACTCTCTCAGTGTATCGGCCAGCAGGGATACCCCATCATCTTCAAGGTCGGGTGCACTCCAGGTTCGAATATCGTCGATCCATGTCTGTGCCATCAATGCAGCACCGATGGATGGGATTACTGCAACCGGCTTGCCAGAAATCGGAACGATCATAAACCAAGGCCGCGTTGGGCTTTCCCAGAAACGGGTGAGATAACCGGTGAAATAGCGAAGCTGGGGCTCAGTCGTAAGCAATAGGGCCGATAGACCGGTTTCTTGCATCCGATGCTGGGCGCGCGCAACGCGGGTCGCGAATTCCTCTGGTGCGAAACCTCTCATGCAGGTTGCTCGCTCAAGATGCAGAGCACTTTGGAATTCGGTCCAATACCCAGTTCACTACGGATCGCGTCGTTCAGAACGGCCGCAATGCCAGCACCGCCCGAGGCGCTGGTTTCCAACCCGGCCTTCGCCATGGCCGGAAGCTGTGCTTCGACAGTGTCATCCTCGATTGTCACAAACAGATCGGCATCTCGGGCCAAGCCGTTCAAGGCGATCAGCGAGGGCTCTTTGCAATCCAGTCGCCCCATGATGCTGTCGGGCCCGTCAGCAAACACACAATGCCCCGCTTCGATACTGGCCTGCAGCGCCGGGGCAGAGGTTGGCTCAACAACAATGATCTGCGGAGCATCTCCCCAAACGACCCGCGCATAGGCAGCGACGGCTCCGGCCATGCCGCCAACACCGGCTTGCAGAAGAATGTGCGTTGGTGCCTCAGTACATTGCTCGGCGGCTTCGACCGCCATTTGCAGATACCCTTCCATCAGCAAGTACGGTAGTTCAGTATACCCCTCCCAGGAACTGTCCGAGAGCAAAGTCCAGCCATTGTCCTGCGCCGCTTGACTGGCTGCTTCCATGCTGGCGGCGTAATCCGCACCCGCCCGTACCACTTGTGCGTTTTGAGCGCGCAGGCGATCTGCAAAGCTTTCTGGAACTGTTTCTGCGATGTAGACAACTGCATCAGCTCCGAAAGTGCGCGCGCCCGCGGCCATGCTCATCCCGTGATTGCCCGCGCTTGCCGTAACATAGGTGCGCCCTTTGAGCGTGTTACCATCTGGCGTGACCGAGATGTCATTCGCTTCGCAGGCGATCACATAAGCCGCACCCAGCGCTTTGAACGATCCCAGGCCCATACGGCTTCGCTCATCTTTAACCCAGAGATTCGCGACGGGTGCCAGCGCCGATGCATTCACAAGGGGCGTTTCGACAAAGTCGGGGCAGAAGAATCGATGCCGGCCCAACCCATCTGTCTCTACGGAGGGATAAGGGGCCTGATCCGAAAGCTTAGAACCACCTCGAAACGGGTTACTGACTAGTTTCATCGCTCGCTCCCTGATCTTGTGTTGCGCCGACGTGAACGAATTGGCCGAAGGCTGTCAAGCTCGGCCTTGATTCAGCAGGATTGTGTTCGTGTTCTGCATGCATCCCTGGATCTGATGAATGAGTATCTTTTCAATCGTTTTGGTTGGTTGTAAGTGTCTGCACACGACATCGGCGCGGTGAGACAAAACTTCGACGATGATGTGCGGGCGTGATGGAATGGTAGACATATCGGACTTAAAATCCGAAGGCCTTAGTGCCGTGTGGGTTCGAGTCCCACCGCCCGCACCAGTACCATCTCAGACAGGGAAACCCAGCTGGGTGATCAATTTCCAGATATCCCTGTTGGCATTCGAGAGCTGAGTGACAACATCCTCGATTTCTTTCATTGCTTTGTCGTCAACTGTGTCTTCACGACCAAGTTTGATGTCGGTCTTGCGATCAGCAATGCGCATAAGGATGGTCTTTGGATTTCCGCTTTCCTGATCGAAAGAATAGATGCAGTGATTGTACTTGTTTCGAATAGAGGACAGGCGCGACAACCGCTGGGTGTGTTCGAGAATCGGATCGCGGATTTCAGGGGGGCGACCCTCCATCTTGGCGAGACGTTCGACCAGATCGATACGGGCACGTGTGGTGTTAAGCGTCAGGAATATGATGACCGCAACATCTTTGTTGGCCCCGGTCAGACCTGCGATCAGGTGGATCAGCAGGCTTTCCGTGTTCGTCCACATATAGTTGAGCCGACCCACCAACAGAATGAGCCGGTCGAACCGGGTTTCGAATGCCTCATCCAACGGGCGCGTTGCGCGCTTCGTTCGGCGCGACCTCAAAGTAGAAATGCGCAGCTTCAGTCCGGTTGCTCACATCGATCTTGCCCGAGACATTGTGCATATGCAGTTTGACGGTGTGTTCGGTGATGCCCAGATTCGACGCAATGGTCTTGTTGCTCTTGCCTTGCGATACCAGCCTCAGGACTTGTTTTTCGCGGCGCGTCAGCTTTGAGTATCGCAACAGTTTGTCAGGCGACCGGGTTCTGGTTGCAGGCTGTTTTTCGATAGGTGTGCCTGGCGCACTTTGTGTTGCGGTCATGCTGTCGGCAAGAAAGCAGGGCAGGTGCAGCTCTTCGTGCATCAGGAGGCGCAATATTGCGCGCCAAACATCCGGCGCCACGTTCATGGGCAAATACCCGACACTGCCGAAACGGGTGCGATCCCAGCGTTCGAACAGAACCCGGGCCGGACTTTTCTTGCGATAGGCGAAGGCCAGACATCCCGTCTCGGCGAGCCGGGAGTAATCAGCGGGCCGCGCCAACAGATCTTCGAGCATCATCTGATCCACGACAATGATGCGCTCGGAGGGAACAGAGTTCCCACTCTCGGCAAGCAGGTCGTCAAGGCTTTCATATCTTGACGCACGAACGCCGAATTCGCTTTGAACACTTCTCAGGGTTTGGTTCGAGTAGAACAATTCCTTGCCGATAAAAATGATCGACAGCTCTTCGGGATATTCAATCTGATCACGGGCGTCTTCTTGCAATGAAATATTCATTGACTTTCCCCCCACTAATACAAACGCCGCCCTCTGAATCTTTAAATCGGGTACAGAGCTGGGTGGCGCGAAACATTAACTTTGAACTCAAATAGTACCTTATCATAGCTGAAAGTACGTGTTTCAGCAACCAAAGGCGGGTTCTGCAATACCGCTTACTAGAACCTTTGATCAGGTTCTTCGCATCTGGTTATAGCGTAACTCCATGAAATATCAGGGTTAATAATCCTATATGTTTGCGCATGATTGTTTCCGGGTAAAATCTGGCGCGAAATAAGGCGAATTTCAAAAAAATATATATTAAACAGTGATTTGCAGAAAATAATGCTTTCGGCCAGCTATGCATACCCCTTTATCGCTGCGACCATTCCTAGGCTTCTATTTGTGAAGTGAACTTGAACCTGACGTGTCTGCGGTCCGCGTATTTCAGCGAATTTCTCGTGGTCATGGAATCGGCTTAGCCGAGAAAGGGGGGCAAACCAAACAGAAGACTTTCACTGCCGCGCGAGTGTCCAGTTTGACACCTTGTGCGCGAACTCTGTTTTCAACCGCGCCTGTAGCCGCTTTGTAGATGAATGGCGGCCCGGTGCTTCAGTAAAAGTGGAAAATTTTATGAGACGCCAACCCAACCAAACAACAACCGTGACCACAATTGATGACGTCCAAATCGATAATCTGGACGCCGATTTCGAAACAGATATAGCGGTAGACGAAGCCTATATCGAAGCTGACATCAACGCTCAGAAGCAAAAGCAAGACCAGGACGTTGAAAACTCTGCGAACAACTCTGATTCACAAGGACAAGATCAGTCACAGCGTTCTAAAAATGATAACGACAATGACAACGCGCAAGATCAGGATCAAAATCAGAAGCAGCAGCAGCAAAACACCAATGGTGGCGAAGACAATAATGATAATGACAACTCTAACAATAATGCGGTCAACATTGACTTCGGTGGCGGCGAATGGATTCCCCGCGATGACGATCAGGTAGACTTGGATCTGGGCGACAACGCCAGCGTTGGTGATGTAATCACCGCCGGTCGCGACCTGAATTATGATCCCGGTGATGATCTGAACCTTGATATTTCGCTGGATGGTCCTGGCAACGATATGTCGTCGATCAACAATCAGCTGGCAAGCTTGGAAGACAACGATCAGTTGGATAATGCCGAAGTTGGTAACTACGGAGAATTCAAGCAAAACGGTGATGCCAATGGTGGCGAAGCCAACGCTGCGGAAGGTATTAGTTCCAATGCAAATGGTGCAGCTTCCGGAAAAGGCGGAACCAGTTATGGCGGTGAAGCTGTAGGCGGCAAGACCATTGGTAGCGACGCTTACGGTGAAGGCGGAGACACTGGTGATGCTGATGCCCATGCCAAAGGTGGTAGCGGTGGCGATTCAGGTAATGCCGACAATGCAAGCACCGGCAAAGCCAAATCCAATTCGAACGCTGATGGTGAGAGCATTGGCGGGTACGGTGGTGACAGCACCAGCGACTCGAATGCTGACAACAACACCGACAGCGATAACACGACTGATGGCGAAGGCGGAGATGGCGGTTATGCCGATTCCGAAGGTGTAGGCAAAGGCTATGGTAAGGCGTACAGCGAGTCCGATGCTGATGCTGACGGTGGTGATGCTGACTCAGAGTCCAGCGCCAAAGGCAAGGGTGTAGCGGATAACGACGCAGATGCATCTGGTGCAGATGGTGGCGACGGCGACTCGAATGCGGATGGCAACGCTGATAACGACAGCGATAACAACACCGACGCCAACGACAATGACGGCGGTGACAACACAGCTGACGGAACAGGAACTGGTACTACCGATAGCGACGCTTCAGGCGACGGCGGCGATGGCTCGGGTGGATTCTCGCGCCTAGTCGAAGAAGCAATCGCGCGCCTCCAGCAGGAAATCTCTGAAAGCGGCCGTGGTGATGCAGATGCCGACACCGGTAATTCCAGAGCTGATTCTGGCAGTGGTTCATCCACCGGTGGAGACGGAGACGGCGGAGACAACAACGGAAGTTCAGCAGCTGATGCCGATGTTCAAGGTTTAGGTGATCAAGACGCTGAAGGCCCAAGTGTCGATCAGACATCTGGTGATGTTGACGGTTCGGCTGCCAACGCAAGTGATGCGGACGCTGATGGTGGCGATGGTGGTTCGAACGCTGCCAACGGTTCCGGTGATGGCACGGGTACAGGTACTTCAACGGCTGATGGTGATGGTGGTGCAGGTGGAACTGGTTCTGCTGCATCGGATTCAAACGCCAGTGCTGCTGGATCTGGCGCTTCCGAGGCCACAGGTGGTCTGGGTGGTGCATCAGATGTATTCTCAGAGACCGACACGGATGGTTCTGCTGATAGCCTCGCTGAGGCGATTGCCGGATACGGCGGTGCATCTGCATCGGACAATGACTCGGATTCGTCCGCAACTGGCAATGCCACTGGTACCGCATACAGCGGCGATGGCGGTGCAGGTGCTGCTGGTACTGCAGCAGGTGGAACTAGCGGCGCGTCAATGGTTGACGTCATGTCTGGTGACACAATGGGCGGCAACACGACAGGCGGAAGCGCAGCCGGTGCCTATTCGGGTGACGGCGGTGCCGGAGGCCATGGCGGTGATTGGGGTTCGAATAACGGTGGCGATGGCATCGTGACCGGTGAATCCTACGCCTCGGCCGCTGCCGTAGTCGATACGAACGCCTTCAACCAATCGATCGTACAGGGTGCCAATGTGCTAGGTAACTCAGTCGATACGACCATGGTTGGTGGTTCGATGACCTCGTCCTACGCAAGCGACGACACTGACGTCTAAGACAAAAAATCGGGGGCCGCATTCTCGGCCCCCGATCAATGAAATCGCCGGGGCCGCGCAATGTGGCCTCGGCCCAGCAAATCCCGAACCGGAAATTTTAGCTGGCAAGGGGGTAAGGGATCATCGAAATGTTATTCGATAGTGTTACCGAAAAGATTGCACACTTTATTGGATCTTTTGATCTTACGATTGAAAAAGCCCGGTTGAGGGATCAGTACGAAGAGTTCACCGCCATGCGGCGCAAGGCTGAACTGGACGAACTGGAAGAACCTGCAAAGATCCGGATCAAGGCAGATCTGGAACTGGACCCGGGCAAATATGGTCCGCTTTCCTATCGGTTTGACACCCCCCCCGCCACTCCTGAACTTCCACCCCCAACCGACGGCCCTGAATTTGAAACGGTCGTTGTACTTGAACCACCACTCTCAGACGGTCCGCCGTTACCCGAAGCGACAACCGGCCTAGGTGCAACGTTTGTGATCGAGCAGCAGCTGGAGATTGTGACAGAGCTTATCGGGTCTGCTGTGACCTACACGTTCCAGACGATTTTCCTGCGCGACAATGACGTTGTCGGCGAGGGAGATTTCCGCGATGTCGATCAGCTGATCGCATTGGCCGAGGCGGCTGCGCAGGTCGCAGCATCGATGCACGCGTTTGCCGTGCCCTCGTTCTCGATCTCGGACTACTTGTCGATTGAGTATGTAGAATCTTTGGCCGAAGCGATGTTGGCGCCGATCAATGTCGAAGTTGAAGGTGCAGTTGTTTATCAGTTCCACGGCGAAGAAGCGATGGGCGTGATCGTCAATGGTGAGTATGTGGACGAAGCCCCGGAATGGGACGATCTTCTGCCCGCGCATCATAGACCGGACGAGGAAGAAGAAGACGACACGCCCGATATGATGCCCGCCGAATGGGATCAGGATGAGGAAGACGAATTTGCCGACGGTCACACGGTGATTGCAGGCGGCAACCTTGCGATCAACGAGATGAACGCAACCGTAGCCTGGATCGATGCGCCTTATATCGCGGTCGGTGGAAAAGCGATCGAACTGGCAATGGTAAGCCAGGTCGCCGTTGTATCTGACACAGACAAGGGCACGAATGGCGGCTCGGGCACCAATGTGGTGCACTCGTCGACGATCGAAGTCGAAGGCAAGTCAGCCCCTTGGCTTAAGACAGGTTCAAGTGAAGACGATGCCCCGGCATATGTGCATGTTGATTGGATTACGACCGACCTGATCGTTGCTAATTTTGTCAAGCAGGACATCGACGCAACGGATATCGATCATATTGATACCGAGATTAACGCGACGACCACGCTGTACGCATTGGGCGACAACGAGTTGATCGATGTCACCAATATTCTTCAACTTGGCAGTTATTATGACCTGATCATGATCGAAGGTGACATGATATCGGTCGATGCGTTTATCCAGACACACGTCTTGATGGATGACGACGTGGTGATGGGCGGATTGCCAGGACCCATTGATGGATCGGACGAGAACCTGGTCATGAACCAGGTCTCTCTCATGAAAGAAGGCGAAGACACGCATCAGGCGATGAACGTTTCCATGGCCAGCGCAATGACCTTGGGCGAGGACGATATGGCGGCGCTGGAAGAGGCGCTGATGAACGATCCGATGTTCGCGGGCATGGAGCAGATGCGAGTGCTCAAGATCGACGGATCGTTGGTGCAGGTCAACGTAGCCGAGCAATCGACGATGCTTGCCGATCAGGATGACGTATATCTGAATGGTCCCCACGCGAACCAGACCGAGGTTCTGGCAGGCAGCAATGCGATGCTGAATGCCGCCAATGTAACCAAGGCCGGAGTAGACTCGGTTGTCATGGCCGAGGACGGGGCATTTTCTGACCTGTTGCTGCATCAGGCAAGCCTGCTCGACATACCCACGAATGAGGACATTGCAGAGATGACCAACGAGGCGATAGCCGCCTTGATGGAAGAGGCGGGAATGCCCGGTTACGAGAACGGCATTGGCCCGAATGGTAACGATCTCACGCCAAGCGAAATGGCGAATTCCTCTGATGGCCTGCAGACCATGCTGGCCTGATATTTCCTGATTAACGAGTGACCGGAAGGTTAGTTTATGTCGATCGTTTTTTCGTCGCGCCGCACCCGTTTTGCAAGTCCGTTGGACCGGCACGGAGGCGGAGGCCCATTGACCCTTGAACCCCGAGATCGAGTAGCAAAACCAAATGAAAGTAAACTTGCAAAAACAGCGTCCCGTCTGCGTTTGACAAGCGAAATGCAGTTGGCGGATTCTGAACCCGAACCGGATACCTTGGATGCAAGTGACACCTCGGTTGCAAAACCCGTGAAACGTTCGCGGCAACAATCAGAAGCGCCTCAGGCGACGACACAACCGGATGATCCGGGGCAGACCCAGGCAGAGCAGTTGGATCAAACATCACAACCGCGCGCTGGTTCTCCCCTTCGGCGCGCGTCGTCGCGGCCCGCGCAAGATAAGGATCCTGCGGGTGGCGACACTGGGGTGGCCGATACCGAAGCCCCCGATTGTGAAACCGCCGACCAATCGACAGCACGCATGACCCCCTCTGCGCCGTCGGATGGTAAAGACCGCATGGGCACCACGATCGAGGCCAAGGCCAACCAACCCTTGCTGCGCCTGGGGACGGGTGGTGGCGATGGCAAGGGGCCACCCCAAACATTCCACAAACGCACGCCGCCTGAGGATTTCCAGAAGACGCTGCGCACCTCACTGCGCGCGATCTGGCGCAATCTGGCTTTCGTGCTGGTGCTGACCTGCGCGACCAACGTCCTGATCCTTGCGATCCCGATTTATCTGTTTCAGATCAGCGACCGGGTTCTGACCAGTCGCTCGCTGGATACGCTGATCATGCTGACGGCAATCGTTGCCGGAGCCGTAATATTTCAATCAGCCTTTGATGCCGTTCGGCGGTTCATGCTGATGCGCACAGCGGTCGAGGTGGCTGCCCGTCTTGGTGCCCCGGTTCTCAGCGCCGCCGCTCATGCCTCGCTGCACGGCAATGGGCGCGAATATCAGACTCTTGGGGATCTGCAACAAGTGCGGGGCTTTCTGGTCTCGGGCACTCTGATCTCATTTCTGGATGTTCCATTTGCGCCGCTATTCATACTGATGATTTTTCTAGTGCACCCGCAACTTGGCATGATTGTGGTGACGACCGCTGTGATCCTGATGATTATCGCGCTGATCAACCAGAAAATGACCGCCAAGCCCTTTGCAAAGGCCAACCAGGCGCAATCCCTGGCGAACCAGCATCTGGATTCAATGTCGCGCAACAGTCAGATCATCAACGCTTTAGCGATGATCCCCGAGGCAGTGCGCATCTGGGGGCGTGACACCGCACAATCGCTGACATGGCAGGTCAAGGCGCAGGATCGTAACGTGATCTTCGCGGCCATTTCACGTGCCGTCCGTCTTTTGACGCAGATCGGCATTCTGGGCTGGGGCGCCTTTCTGGCCCTTCAAGGTGAAATTACCGGCGGTATGGTCATCGCCGCCTCGATCATCGCTGGGCGGGCTTTTGCGCCGATCGAAGGCTCGATTGAGGGTTGGAATACTTTCCTGCTGACGCGCGGCGCTTTTGGGCGGATCAAGGCTCTGCTGTCGAACTCGGCCCTGCAATATGAAAAACTGCGCCTACCACGGCCTGAGGGGCGGTTGGATGTCGAACGCCTGCTATATGTCCCAGGCGGCACCAAGCGGGTGGTTCTGAACGGGATTACCTTTGCGCTGAACCCGGGTGAAACTCTGGCGATCATCGGGAATTCAGGCGCGGGGAAAACGACGCTTGGCAAAACGCTGGTGGGGTCGATCCTGCCGACCTCGGGCAGTGTGCGGCTGGACCTGATGGATATCCGCAACTGGGATCCCCGTCAGTTTGGCGAAAATATTGGCTATCTGCCGCAAGACGTACAGCTATTCCCCGGCAGCATCAAAGACAATATTGGCCGGATGCGTGCCGATGCCACGGATGAGCAGATCCACGATGCCGCCGTTTTGGCCGACGTGCACAACATGATCGCTACACTGCCGCAGGGGTATGAGACGGTGGTTGCTGCGGACGGCTCACCTCTCTCAGGTGGCCAGAAGCAGCGTATTGCTTTGGCGCGTGCCTTCTTCGGCAACCCACGTTTGGTTGTTCTGGATGAGCCGAACTCGAACCTCGACGTGGCGGGTGACAAGGCGCTTGCGCGTGCGATTGAGCAAGCAAAGGAAAGCAAGATCACCGTTGTGGTGATTACGCAAAAGCCGACTCTGTTGAATGTTGTCGACAAGATCATGCTGCTGACCGATGGGCGCGTGGCGCTGTTCGGGCAGCGCGAACAGGTGCTGGAACAGCTCAACGGGCCGCGCCAGCAACCGCCCGAAATACAGGGCAAGGGGGATTAAGCGATGAACGACGTGGCACGCACCGATGAAGGCGGTCTTTGGTACTCTGAGGTTCCGCGCTCGATCACCAAATTCATCGTGATTGGCTTTATCATGCTTATTGTCTGTTTTGGCGGCTTTGGCGTCTGGTCCTTCCGTGCACCTCTGGCCGCTGCAGTCATCGCGCAAGGCAGCTTTGTCGCGACCGGTCGCAACAAGATCGTGCAGCATTTGGAAGGCGGTATCATCGAGAACATACTGGTCTCGGAAGGTGAATCTGTTCAAGCCGGACAGATCATGATGACTTTGGATCAGACCTCGGCCGAGGCGAGTGAACGCGAATTGTTCATTCGCAAACTTCGCCTTCAGGCCATGACCGAACGGTTGCTGGCTGAGCATAGCGAACAGGAAACCCTCGTGTTTTCGCCCGGATTGATCGAAGCATCGGACGACGTCGAGGTCATGACGATCCTCGACAATCAGAAACTCAGCTTTGATGTATCGCGAAAGACGCTGCTGAACGATATTGCTTTGCTGCAGCGCAACATGGAGGCGTTGAAAATCCGTGCGTCAGGATTTGAAGCACAATTGGTCAGCATGGAAAGGCGATCAGAGATTCTCGAGGAAGAATACGAGACCAAATATTCGTTGTTTGAAAAAGGATTAGTGCGCAAAGGTGATCTGAATACGATCCGCCGGGTGCAGGCCGAAGCCGAAGGTCAACTGGCGCGTCTGCGCGCAGAAACGGCTGAGGTAAACCAGATGCTGCTGAAGTATGAAGAGCAGATTCTGCGCACCCGCTCAGCCTACCGCGAGGCTGCGCTGGACGAGTTGGGCGTTATTGAAGCCGATCTTGAAAGTGTGCGTGAAAAAGCCCGTCAGGCCCGTAGCGTTCTGGCCCGTGCCGTTGTGCGTGCACCGGTGACAGGCACAGTGGTGCGACTTCATCACCACACGCCGGGCGGGGTGATCGAAACTGGCGAACAGATTGCTGAGATTCTGCCCGCCGATGCACCGCTAATCATCGAGGCGCAGATCCCGCGTACCGAGATCGACAGCGTGGTCACCGGGCAGATCGCGACGGTGCGCCTAGTCGCGCTCAATCAACGGACAACCCCAGTGCTTGAGGGCGAGGTCTATTACGTCTCGGCTGACTCGCTTGTCGAGGATTCTGCCGGTATGCCGCAAGAGGTCTATCTGGCGCGCATTTCTCTGACCACGGAAGAGATGGGGCGCGTGCGGGGCTTCGTGCCGACACCCGGAATGCCCGCCGAGATCATGATCCAGACCGAGGAACGCACCTTTGCGGCCTATATCGCCAAGCCAGTGGTTGACAGTATGTCGCGTGCTTTCCGCGAACATTAAGCGTCTGAACGTCTACACCTTCAATTTTCTGCATGTTAGCCTTTCACGGATTCATTTCCTGGAGGGGTGCAAATGCCATTGACGGTCAAAGACATGATGCAAGCTGCGAACGCGGTGGTTGAACGTATCGATGCCAGCCGGGCGAAAGAACTGATCGGGCAGGGTGCCTTGTTGTTGGATATTCGCGATGCGCCTGAACTGGAAAGGACAGGGCGCGCGGTCGGTGCGCATCATATCCCGCGCGGTATGCTGGAGTTTCGGGCCGATCCCGAGCTGCCTTCCCATGACGCGGAACTGCGCAAGGACCGGGTGATCATCCTGCATTGTGCATCTGGTGGCAGGGCGGCGCTGGCTGGAAAACTGCTCAAGGATATGGGGTATTTACACGTCTATAATCTGGGCGGGTTTGCGGATTGGGTGAATGGCGGCGGCGAGGCGACCGGGCCCATGGATCGCGGGATGTAGCTACATATCTGACCCAAATCAAAGTCACACATATTCCGTTGCTGTAATGTAAAGGCCAGAAGCTTAAACACAGGATACTGGCCATGATACGCCTAGCAGCCACGCTTTATTCTTTGATCGCCACAGCCATCGCGGGTTCTGCCGTGATTGCGGTCCTAGCGGTTGGAATGGTGACCTGGATGGCCATCGTTTCCGCCGCAGCAGCAGGGGCGGTTGTTGCCGCGCCGGTGTCGTGGCTGGTGGCAAAACGCCTGTATCAAGGCGCTTGATTAAGCGTTCAAGAAGGTCCTGACTGCAGCTTCGAATTCGCGGGGTTTCTCGGCGTGCAGCCAGTGCCCCGCACCGGGAATTTTGGCGAAGCGAGCTGAAGGAAACAGGGTGCGAATTTGCTCTCGGTATTCGGGCTGAACATAATCTGATGCTGCGCCAGACAGGAACAGAGCGGGGCCGTCCCAATGGGTCGAAATCTCGGGGAAGCCCATGATCTTTGGCATTTCGCTGGCCAGTACATCTAGGTTCAGCCGCCACCGGCCTCCCTCAACATCCAAAGACTGCGTAAAAAAGCTCTGCAGCGCCTTTTCGACGCCCAGATCGGCCAGCTGTGCTTCGGCATCTGAACGACGCTGAACGCGGGACATATCGACCGCCCGCATTGCCTCGATGAATTGAATCTGGCTGTGGCTGTATGCCACTGGTGCGATGTCGGCGACGATCAGCTTGCGCACCAGATTGCCATATTCCAGCGCCAGCACCATCGAAGCTTTTCCACCCATGGAATGCCCGACGATATCGGCGATGCCGCCAACGCTGTCGATGACCTTGGCCAGATCATGCGCCAAATCTGTGTAGCCATGCTGAGCATCCCAAAAGCTGTAGGCGTGATTGCGCATATCGACGGCGATCACCTGTCTTTCGTTCGACAGTCGCCGTGCAATGACTCCCCAGTTGCGCGCCGAACCATAGAGGCCATGCGCTATCAGCAGGGGCGGATGATCGGTCGGGTCGCCATGGATGATCGTATTCAGCATGCTTCTGTGATACGCGTCACCGCGCGGAACAACCAGCCCCATTGTCGCCGGTGTGACGCGCGGCTAAATTGTCCCGTCAGGAGGCGCCAATGACGCAGGAAATCGATATCCAGACCCGGATCGCAGAGACCATTCGGTTGCTGCGTAAAAAGCTTGGCGTGAAAGACAAGACCCTGATTGCCTCGATCCGGCGCGCAAAGCGGCGTTTGCCGCGCAAGGTCTATAAACAGGCCTTGGTTCTGGCAGAGGCCGAGCAGATGGCCGAGCATCCCAAACTGCGGATGGTTTTGGATATGCCCCGGCTCGAAAAAGCGTCGGACGAGGTGCAAGGCCACCTGAACGCGATCAATCTGGCAGATCGACGTTGGGGATGGTTCCTGAGCTTTCTTGGTTCGCTTGCGTTGGGCCTGATCGTGTTGGCGGCGTTGGCTGTGTTCGTACTACGATGGCGCGGGTATATCTGACCGCTGCACGCCTCAAAGAAAAACGGCGCCGATCAGGGCGCCGTTTTCTGTTCTAAGATCCGTATTGGATCAGAGATTCGGATAAAGCGGGTAGCGCGCGCAAAGTTCGGCGACTTCGGCTTTGACTTTGGCTTCGACCGCACCGTTTCCGTCTTCGCCATTTGCGGCCAGACCGTCGACCACTTCGATGATCCAGTCTGCGATCTGGCGGAACTCGGCCTCACCAAAACCGCGGGTGGTTCCGGCGGGCGAGCCCAGACGGATACCGCTGGTTATCGTGGGCTTTTCGGGGTCGAACGGCACACCGTTCTTGTTGCAGGTGATATGTGCCCGGCCCAAAGCTTTCTCGGTTGCGTTGCCTTTAACGCCTTTGGGGCGCAGGTCGACAAGAACCACATGGGTATCGGTGCCGTGGGTCACAGTGTCCAGGCCACCCTTGATCAGCTGATCTGAAAGGGCCTGCGCATTCACAACGACCTGCTTGATATAGTCCTTGAACTCAGGACGCAGTGCCTCGCCAAAGGCAACGGCCTTGCCAGCAATCACATGCATCAGCGGGCCACCCTGAATGCCCGGGAAGATCGCCGAGTTTACCTTTTTGGCAATCGCTTCATCATTGGTCAGGATCATGCCGCCGCGCGGGCCGCGCAGGGTTTTATGCGTGGTGGTGGTGGCCACATGCGCATGCGGGAAGGGCGAAGGGTGCGCGCCTGCGGCAACCAGACCGGCGATATGGGCCATATCCACATGCAGATAGGCGCCGACCATTTCAGCGATTTCACGCATGCGGGCAAAATCGATGACGCGCGGGATGGCCGAGCCTCCGGCGATGATCAGCTTGGGGTTATGTTCCTTTGCCAGCGCTTCGATCTGATCATAGTCGATCAGGTTGTCCTGCTTGCGCACGCCATAATGTACCGCGTTGAACCACTTGCCTGACTGGTTCGGCGCCGCACCATGGGTCAGGTGACCACCTGCATCCAGCGACATTCCCAGAATGGTGTCACCGGGCTTGATCAGCGCCTGAAATACACCTTGGTTCGCCTGCGATCCCGAATTCGGTTGGACGTTGGCAAACTCACACCCAAACAACTGCTTGGCACGGTCGATAGCCAGGTTCTCGGCAATGTCGACGAACTGACAACCGCCATAGTACCGGCGGCCCGGATAACCTTCGGCATATTTGTTGGTCATGACCGAGCCCTGCGCCTCCATCACGGCGGCAGAGACGATGTTCTCCGAGGCGATCAGTTCGATCTCGTCGCGCTGGCGGTCCAATTCAGATGTGATCGAGCCGAACAGCTCGGGGTCACGATCCGCGAGGGACTGGGTGAAAAATCCGTTGTCACGAAGATTGGCGTTCATGTGCGCTCCGCATGGCTGGGGTGTATCTGGCGGATTTCCTATCGGAAACGACGTGTGTCAGAAAGGTTGTAAAGCGACGAAATGGCCCTCTATGGCGTCAACTCTGGCCTATTGCGGAAAGGTATGTTTGTTTCGGAACCAAATGTGCAGCACTGGAAACTATAAAACATGACAAAGAGAATCGCCTTTCTGGCCAGCGATGCCAAGGTTGCGCAGACCGCCCGGGATGCGCTTGTGGCGCGCTACGGAAATGCAGCGCCGAGAGACGCAGATGTTGTGGTGGCGCTGGGTGGTGATGGCTTCATGCTTCAGACGCTGCAGGGCGTCCAGCATTTGGACAAGCCGGTTTATGGAATGAATCGCGGTACCATCGGGTTTCTGATGAACGAATATGCCGAAGTTGATCTGATGGCCCGGCTAGCAGAGGCAGAGGAAGAAGTCATCAATCCATTGGCGATGACTGCAATGGACCAGGCGGGCCAAAAGCACCAAGCACTTGCAATCAACGAGATTTCGCTGCTTCGTGCGGGGCCGCAGGCAGCGCGGTTGCGGATCAGCGTTGATGGGCGGGTACGCATGGCCGAACTCGTGTGTGATGGTGCATTGCTTGCCACGCCGGCGGGTTCAACCGCATATAACTATTCCGCTCACGGACCCATTGTACCCATTGGCGCGGACGTTCTGGCATTGACGCCAATCGCCGCGTTTCGCCCCCGGCGGTGGCGTGGCGCCTTGCTGCCGAAAGTTGCGAAAGTCAGATTCGATGTGATCGAGGCTGACAAACGCCCGGTTATCGTTGCGGCCGATTCCATATCGTTTCCGGATATCGATTGGGTCGAGATCAGGTCTGAGATTGCGATCCAGCATCGTATTCTATTTGACCCTGGCCACGGCCTGGAAGAACGATTGATCTCCGAACAATTTACTTAAATCTCAGCGTGTTGATCATTTTTCCACCGCTTGTGTGAACCAGTTCACATGCAACGCGATAAGGGTTTGTTAACTTCAAGTTGCCCGGAGAACACGCCGAGGTGGAAGTGAGTGGCCATCTAAAGGTGTTTTCGAATGATTGCGCAGTTTTCGCGCTGGCGAGGGTGGGTGGTGCTACGCTCGTCATCTTAATCCGGGCATATTTTAGTATGCGGACCCCGGGACAAAATCCCGGGGTCTATTTCATTTGTGAGGCCTGAGTGACTATGTCTCAGGTTTGCGCGCTCATTCGATCCCACAGAATCGGAGCCATCTGCCCCACACGCGCTTCGATCGCGACCGCTGCATCCACCGCCATATCCTCACGCCAGCGTCGAGCAGCAATCTGAACATTGATCGGTTGCGGCCCATTCGGCAATTCGGCCAAGCGTGCGGGAACGCTGGCGGCGGGCAGCCCGAGGAAATTCATCGCATAAGAATAGACCGCGCATCCTAACACCTCATGAACGCCTTCCGCACCTTCGGTATCGCGATCAGGTCTGAAGAACGGTTGCGGCAGGAATGGAGACAGGACCAAAGGATATTTCTGCATGAATAGCGACCATTGGCGCGCAAAATGGCTGCGTTGCGCCAACGCCTGAATCAGTTCGTCGCCTACGATCGGAGGAAACTCCTGAAAATAAACCTCGAAAATATCACGGATGGTTTGAGACCCGGCTGCCTCGATATCGTTTTTCATCAACGTCAGCACTTCACCCATCAGCGCGCGATAGCCGATGCGCCCGCATTCGAACACATCCGGCGGATCAATGTCTTCAACTATATATCCGGCATCTACCAGCGCCTCCCGAGCGGTACTTAGCGCTTTGTCCACTTCGGGGTGCAAAGCGTATTCGAACGTATTTTTGGTGAACGCAACTTTGATTGGGATATCCGGCCCCGCGCCGCGCCAAGGCATTGGCACATGGAAGGGGTCGCGGGCGTCCGGGGCGATCAGGCTGGGCATCGAAAGGTGCAGGTCCTTTGCGCTTCTTGTGATCAAGCCCTGTACCGACATCGATTGTGCCAGCATCCCGCGTTCTGCATTCTGGCTGGGGTTCCAGGCCGGTACGCGGCCCAGCCCCGGTTTCACTGTAACCGCACCATTGGCTGCAGCAGGGAACCGCAAGCTACCTCCGATATCGTTGCCATGCGCCAGTGCGCCGATGCCCGCCATGACTGCAGCCCCCGCGCCCCCGGACGACCCACCCGGCGAGATATGGCGCCCCCAAGGATTGTGCGTGCGCCCATGAAGTGGATTATCCGTGTCAGCGCGGAACGAGAATTCGGGCGTATTGGTCCGCCCGATGACAATGGCCCCCGCCTTATGCAAGTTTGAAACCACCGGTGCGTCATCAGGGGCAATGACATCCTTCAAGGCAACCACACCATTTGTGGTGGCATGGTTCTTCTGGTCGACATTCACTTTGATGGTCACGGGTACCCCGTGCAGCGGTCCAACCGAGGCACCATTGCGGCGCGCCTGATCAAGCGCAGATGCACGCTCTAACGCTTCTGTGCCCAGATCGTCCACGACAGCATTCAGCGAGGGATTTACCTGATGCATCCGCTCCAATGCATCACTGATCACCTCTTCTGCGCTCAACTCGCCAGCTTGGGTCAGCGCAGCCAATTCTGTTGCATCAAAACGCCAGATATCGCCCTGTGTCATGCTCGTCCTCCCCACCTCAAACTGAGGTGAGGAGGACCCAATGACAAGCCCCGCAATCGCAAAACGGATCCAACCTTCATCTGGCCAAAAATATCTCGGAGCGCGAGGCAGAGCCTCGCACACGCGCGACAGCGCAAATCGGTTGCGCCGTAAGGCGCTCCGCTTGATCGTACCGTGAAATTACTGCGCGTAGCCGATAGTTTGCAGGGCCACCGTGATCTCGTCCAGAATTGCTGGGTCATCGATTGTGGCAGGCATTTTATACGCCTTGCCATCCGCGATCGACACCATCGTACCACGTAGGATCTTGCCCGAGCGTGTCTTGGGCAGACGATCCACCACCACGGCTTTCTTGAACGCAGCGACTGGGCCGATTTTGTCACGAACCATCTGGACCACATCGGTTACCACCTCCGCGTGATTCCGGTCGGAACCGGCATTCAGGCACAGGAAACCGACAGGCATCTGACCCTTCAGTTGATCAGAAACCCCAATCACGGCGCATTCTGCCACATCGGGGTGGGCGGCCAACACCTCTTCCATCCCGCCCGTCGAAAGTCGGTGCCCGGCGACGTTGATCACGTCATCGGTACGGGCCATGATATAGAGATACCCATCTTCGTCGATCATGCCCGCATCACCGGTTTCGTAATAGCCGGGAAAATGCTCAAGATAGGATTTTCTGAAGCGCGCCTCGGCATTCCACAGGTTTGGCAATGTGCCTGGCGGAAGCGGGAGCTTGACTGCGATCGCGCCCAACTCGCCCGGTTTCATAGGATGGCCGCCCTCGTCCAGAATCTGAACGTCATAGCCCGGCATAGGTTTGGCAGGTGATCCCAGCTTGACCGGAAGCTCTTCGATTCCGAGCGGGTTGCCAGCGATGGTCCAGCCAGTTTCGGTTTGCCACCAATGATCGATGACCGGAACTTTCAGCGCATCTTGCGCCCAGATGATCGTATCTGGATCAGCCCTCTCTCCTGCAAGATACAGAGCCTTAAGGCAGGATAGATCGTAATTCGCCATCAATTCTGCGCTTGGGTCTTCGCGTTTTACGGCACGAATGGCGGTTGGGGCAGTGAAGAAGCTTTTGACCTTGTGTTCGGATATCACGCGCCAGAAAGTTCCGGCGTCAGGTGTTCCGACGGGCTTGCCCTCAAAAACAATCGTCGTGTTGCCGTGGATCAGCGGGGCATAACAGATATAGGAATGGCCAACGACCCAGCCGACATCCGAAGCCGCCCAGAACACATCTCCCGGATCGACATTGTAGATGTTTTTCATCGTCCAGTTCAGCGCGACCAGATGGCCGGCAGTCGGGCGCACGACGCCTTTGGGCGCACCAGTGGTGCCGGATGTATAGAGGATATAGGCTGGATCATTGCCGCTGACTGGTACACATTCTGCGGGCTCCGTACCGTATTGGAAACCGTGCCAGTTGACGTCGCGCCCCTCGATTAGTTGTGCGACTTCCTGCTCGCGCTGGAATATTACGCAAAATTCGGGTTTGTGGGCGGCCAGATCGATCGCGCCATCCAGCAGAGGTTTGTAGTGCACAACGCGTCCCGGCTCCATCCCGCATGAGGCAGCGATGATCGCCTTGGGTTTCGCATCGTCGATACGTACGGCCAGTTCGTTGCTGGCAAAGCCGCCGAATACCACTGAATGCACTGCTCCAAGCCGGGCGCAAGCCAGCATTGCCTCCAGCGCTTCGGGGATCATAGGCATGTAGATGATGACGCGGTCACCTTTCTCGATACCTTTTGCACGGAGCGCGCCAGCAAGATTAGCAACCCGATTGCGCAACTCGACGTATGAGATTTCGCGTTTGGTATGAGTAATGGGGCTGTCATAGATGATCGCGGTTTGCTCACCACGACCATTTTCCACATGGCGATCAACTGCGTTCCAGCACGTATTTACCTTGGCATCACTGAACCATTCGTAAAGAGGCGCATTGTCGTCAAACAGAGCTTTGCTGGGCGCTTGAACCCAATCGATCCCCTTGGCGGCATCCATCCAGAATGCTTCGGGGTCGTTCTTCCAGCTCTCGTAGACGTCCTGATATGCCATGATGGCCTCCTCCCAAATTCCTTGAGCTATGTGTTAGGCATCGTGGATGTTTCGAGCAAGCGATGCGCATAACGGCGCGTCAGTTTATCGCAAAATCTTTGCAGAACCTTGCAGTTTGGCTTGCAAATTTTTGCAAATCTTCTGATCTGAGCAGACTTCTGAGTGTCATATGTAAGGATTTGCAAATCTGCAAATTTATTACTGCAAATGTGCTGGCGCTAACAGAATCAAACCGGGCACCTAATCTGGTGCCCGGTCATGTTTCGTAATGATATAGGCGCTGGGCTTATCCGTAGTGCGCGACTGGCGTACCTGCGATGGCCGCCATGTTCAGCAGTCCTCTGGCCGTAATCGAAGGCGTTACGATATGCGCCTTGTTTCCCATTCCCATGAGGATTGGACCTACCTCAAGCCCGTCCGCTTTCATCTTCAGGATATTGCGCACACCGCTTGCCGCATCCGCATGGGCGAAGATCAGGACATTTGCAGAGCCTTCCAAACGCGAGTTCGGGAAGATACGTGCACGCAATTCAGGATCCAAAGCCAGATCAAGGTTCATCTCGCCTTCATAGCTGAAGTCGCGTGGCTCGGAATCGAGAATCTCAAGCGCAGCCCGCAGCCGCTTGCCTGATCCCTCGGCCTGATTGCCGAATTGCGATTGCGAACAAAATGCGATCTTGGGTTCCAACCCGAACCGCCGCACGTGACGAGCAGCTCCAATGGTGGATTCGGCAAGTTCTTCTGGTGTCGGCAATTGTCTTACATGCGTGTCTGCAATGAACAGAGGGCCATCTTCCAGAATCATCAGCGAAAGCGCGCCATGCGGGCGCAAATCGCCATCATCCAAAACCTGTTCGACATAGTTAAGATGCCAGCGATACTCACCAAAAGTGCCACAGATCATGCTGTCCGCCTCACCGCGATGCACCATGATTGCTGCAATGGCGGTGTTGTTGGTGCGCATGATGGCCTTGGCCAGATCCGGAGTGACCCCCCGACGCTGCATTATTTGATGGTACGAATTCCAATAATCGTAGTAACGGGGATCGTCCTGAGGGTTCACGATTTGAAAATCCTGCCCCGGTCGTACTGTCAGGCCTAGCCTTTCGCACCGTGCGCTGATCACGTCCGGTCGCCCGATCAGGATCGGGGTTTCCGTGGTTTCTTCCAATATCGCTTGCGCAGCCCTTAAAACACGCTCGTCCTCGCCTTCTGCGAAGACAATTCTACGCGATGCGACGGCTGCGGCTTCGAACACTGGCCGCATCAACAGTGCAGATTTGAACACGGTCTGGTTCAGGCGTTCTTTATAGGCTTCGAGGTCATCAATGGGTCGTTTTGCGACCCCGCTCTTCATAGCCGCCTGTGCAACCGATGACGAAACGACCCCCACTAGGCGCGGGTCAAAGGGTTTTGGGATCAGGTAATCTGGACCAAAAGTCAGCTGCTCACCCTTATAGGCCGCCGCGGCTTCAGCGCTCGTCGTCGCGCGGGCCATGTCGGCGATGCCGTCGACGCAGGCGATCTGCATCTCGTCGTTGATTTCAGTCGCGCCCACGTCCAGGGCACCTCGGAAGATAAACGGGAAGCACAACACGTTGTTCACTTGGTTCGGAAAGTCGCTGCGACCGGTCGCAATGATCGCGTCAGGGGCAACTTCGCGCGCCGCCTGTGGCAGGATTTCCGGAGTTGGGTTGGCCAGCGCAAAGATGATCGGGGTCTTGGCCATCTTCTCGACCATCTCAGGCTTGAGCACATTTGGTCCGCTCAAACCCAGAAACAGATCGGCACCTCCGATCACATCATCCAGAGTGCGCAGATCGGTTTTCTGTGCAAACTGGTCTTTGTGCGGGTTCATATCCTCGGCGCGGCCTTCATAGACCAGCCCGTGAATGTCGCACAGCCAGATATTCTCGCGTTTAACGCCGAGCTTCACCAACATGCTGAGGCAGGCGATCCCGGCAGCACCGCCGCCGGTCGAAACTACTTTGATATCCTCGAAGCTCTTTCCTGCCACATACAGGGCGTTTTTAGCTGCGGCACCAACAACGATTGCCGTGCCGTGCTGATCGTCATGAAACACCGGGATGTTCATCCGTTCCCGGCACAGTTTTTCGACAATAAAACAATCCGGTGCCTTGATATCTTCAAGGTTGATCGCGCCAAATGTGGGCTCCAGAGCACAGACGATATCTGCCAGCTTTTCTGGGTCAGGCTGATCCACCTCGATATCAAAGCAATCGATGCCTGCGAACTTTTTGAACAGGACGGCCTTGCCTTCCATTACCGGTTTCGAGGCCAATGCGCCGATATTCCCAAGGCCCAGAACTGCGGTGCCGTTTGACACAACCGCAACAAGATTGCCGCGGGCGGTGTATTTCTCAGCATTGGCGGCGTTGTCCTTTATCTCAAGACTGGCTTCGGCGACGCCTGGCGAATATGCCCGCGCAAGGTCACGACCATTTGCCATTGGTTTGGTTGTCTTGATCTCAAGCTTTCCGGGCTTTGGATGCGCATGATAGTCAAGCGCGGCCTGCCTCAGGTTCGGTGTGTCAGACATCGGTAATACAACTCCGTTCCAATATTCGTTTGATGGTTAAACTATTTCTCAGCGCTTGGCTATGTCGCCTCGGACCGCAGTCAGAGACAGGCCTCACGGATACGTTAACGAAACGTTGGTTGAGAGTTGCTGCATCGTTTTTATGTACAGCCAATTCCGGGGAACCTGACGGACACCAGAAGCGGCGGACCTTATCATGCGTCATGAAGACAAAGCTTGTGCTAATGCGCAATTTGCCAACCCTTCAATCAGGATTGGTGTCAATCGGAATGTCTTCTTTGTTGTGCTTGTTTCGGCGGTTTCATTTCTTTTTGTGGTTATGATTTGGCCCGAAGCGGCTGCGGCTTTCATCCAGGAAGGCGGGTTGATTGAGACGATATCGGCCACTGCGTTACTGGTTTCCGGGCTGGTCGCGTTGGCGCGTTACCGAGGCGTCTCGCGGCTTTACATCGCGGTGGTCTGCCTGCTGTTGGCCGAGCGCGAATTGGAGGCGGAGGTGTACACAGAAGGCAGCGCGCCTTTCGTGGTGCTAAACTGGGTTGATTTATTGCTTGATGTGACTGCAGTAAGGATCGTTTTGGCTGCGATCGTCATTGGTGGTTTGCTCTGGCATGGGATACCGAACGGAATTAAGGCACTGAAGATCCGCGCGCCTTTTTTGATGATTTTTTTCCTGGCTGGAAGTGTTGCGGTGCTGGCTCAGCTTCTTGAGGAAATCAGCGGATTGTTCGAAGAATACCTTTCGGTTGCGATGGCTGCACGTTTGTTCGTGATGGAAGAAACGCTGGAGATGTACTTTTCGATTGGCATTTTGGCTGCTGTTCTGATCGGATGGCCAAAACCAAAATCCGAAGAGAAACAGAATGACCAGCAATACCGGCGACTCCCTCACGCGCGCTGAAATCCGACTGCCGACGCAGGAACTGCGCAACGATATCCCGTTTTATACCAAGGTACTGGGGATGCGGATGGATATGATCTATCCGGCAGATGACCCTCGGGTTGCCGTGTTCTCTGGTCACGGTCTGCGCTTGCGGATCGAGAAAGATGCAGCTGAAGCGGCGGGAACGTTGCGCATTCTGACATCCGATCCAGATGGTTTTGCAGAAGGTCAACGAAGTCTTGTAGCCCCAAACGGCACCCGGATCGAGATTGACGAGTTGAACCCGCCGCTGGTCATGCCGGATACGGTCCACTCTTTTGTTGTCCGTAGGCTCAAGGATCAGGCGCCGTGGATCATTGGACGGGCAGGGATGCATTATCGCGATCTCGTGCCGGACCGGCTGGGCGGATCGATTATCGCCAGCCATATACGTATCCCAGATGGCGGTCCTGTGCCCGATATGGTGCATTTCCACAAAGTCGGATTTCAGCTGATCTTCTGCATCCACGGCTGGGTCGATGTGGTCTACGAAGATCAGGGCGACAAGATGCGCCTGACGGCAGGCGATTGCTTTATTCAGCCGCCTGAAATCCGCCACCGCGTGCTGGAAGCGTCAGACAACGTTCAGGTGATCGAGATTGGTGTCCCAGCCGAGCATGTCACGGAGATTGATCATGAGATGGAACTGCCCACCCCGCATTTCCGTCCGGATCGGGAATGGGATGGGCAGCGGTTCGTTTACAATCAAGCCAATGATGCCGACTGGGTGCCATTCCGCTTGCCCGGTTACATCTGCCGTGACACGACGATTGCCGAGAATACCAAAGGCGTGGCGGGCGTTCAGGTCGTGCGCCGGGGCGAGGGTAACCCTCAATGGGCGAGCCACGACACCGACATACACTTTACCTTCGTGATGACCGGCGAGGTGACTCTTGAGGGTGAAGGGCGCGAGCCCTATCGGTTGGAACAAGGCGATGCCTTCGTCATCCCGCCGGGAATGCGAACACGGCTGTCAGACCCCTCGCAGGATGTGGAACTGCTTGAGGTGACTTTACCGGGGACCTTCAATACGACGTTGGGTTAAGTCCAAGAAGAAGTGGATAATGGCGTCAAGGGGGCTTCAATTCCCCCGTCGCTTTCCAGTAGGGTATGATATTCTGACCAGATGATCAAAAATTGGGATTCGCCATGTCTTTGAAAGATGCAGCTTTGGCCGTTCGGGAAAATGCCCACGCGCCTTATTCGAATTTCAAGGTCGGAGCGGCGATCCGGTCCAGTTCAGGTGTGATCTATTTTGGCTGCAATGTCGAAAATATTGCTTACCCCGAAGGTACGTGCGCCGAGGCCGGGGCAATCGCGGCAATGGTCGCCGCTGGTGAAAAAGAACTGACCGAGGTCTACGTGGTCGCCAGCAGCCCGCAGCCGGTGCCCCCATGTGGTGGATGCCGTCAGAAACTGGCCGAATTCGGCAACGGGGATGTGGTCGTTACAATGGCAACGGTTGATGGTCTGGAAACCAAAACCACGATTGCCGATCTATTGCCCGGTGCGTTCGACGCGTCGCATATGGAGGATGTCTGACTTCATGGATGCGCGCTCGATCATCGCCAAACTTCGCCGTCAGGAGGTGCCAACTGGTGACGAACTAATGTGGTTCGCGCAAGGCCTGGCCGATGGTGGCGTCAGTGACGCGCAGGCCGGGGCCTTTGCGATGGCTGTCTGTATGGGCGGTCTGGGGGCCAATGGGCGGGCTGATCTGACTGTTGCCATGCGCGACAGCGGCGAGGTGCTGACGTGGGATTTGGACGGGCCGGTGGTCGATAAGCATTCGACCGGTGGGGTCGGCGATTGCGTCAGCCTGCTGCTTGCCCCGGCTTTGGCGGAATGCGGGGCGTATGTGCCGATGATCTCGGGGCGTGGTCTGGGCCATACCGGGGGCACTCTGGACAAGCTCGAGGCCATACCGGGAGTGACCACTCAGATCGGTCAGGCGCGACTGACGCAGGTGCTGAAAGACACAGGGGCAGCCATCGTGGGGGCAACGGGCCAGATCGCCCCTGCGGACAAGCGGCTGTATGCGGTGCGCGATGTGACGGCGACGGTGGAGAGCCTTGACCTGATTACGGCATCAATACTGTCCAAGAAGCTGGCGGCGAGCCCGGATGCGTTGGTTCTGGACGTTAAGGTGGGCAGCGGCGCGTTCATGAAGACGCTGGATGAGGCACGCAATTTGGCACAGGCCTTGACCGAAACGGCTAATGCCGCTGGTTGCCGTACATCCGCAGTGATCACCGACATGAGTCAGCCCCTCGCTTCCGCACTTGGCAATGCGCTGGAAGTGGCCGAGGTGATGAAAGCTTTGACCAGCGGGCAGGGATCGCCTTTGGCCGAAATCTCGGCCGAGTTGGGGGGCGTTCTCATGGCGGATGCCGGTATGTGCGCTACGGCAGAGGAAGGAAACGCCAGTATAGCCCAAGTGATCCGCGATGGTCGTGCAGCCGAACGGTTCGGACGCATGATGGCTGCCGTGGGTGGACCGGTGCATTTCGTTGACACATGGGATCGGTTTTTGCCGGAGGCCAATGTGATCCGGGAAGTTCACGCTCCGCATGGCGGATATGTCTCGTCCATTGATGGCGAGGCGCTGGGCCTCGCAGTCGTGGCCCTAGGCGGTGGGCGCCAGATCGAGAGCGATGAGATTGATCCGGCGGTTGGCCTGTCGGGCCTTCTGAGGGTCGGAGATAAGGTGACCAAAGGCGCTCCGTTGGCGGTTGTTCATGCGGGGCGAGAAGATGCAGCGCAACGGGCTGCCGCGGTGGTGCTAGATGCCATCACGCTGAGTGACGAACCGGTAGCACAGCCGCCTCAAATCCATGAAAGGATCAGCGCATGAGCCGCGCTTTCCTTGTGGTAATGGACTCGGTTGGTATCGGCGGCGCGCCGGATGCCGATCAGTTTTACAACGGCACCAAACCCGATACAGGCGCGAATACAGTGGCCCACATAGCACAAGCTTGTGCCGAGGGGCGTGCGGAAGAAGGGCGGAGCGGACCGTTGCAACTGCCCAACCTGGATGCCATGGGGCTGGGGGCGGCGACCCGTCTGGCCTCGGGCGCACCGACGCCGGGCCTTGAGGCCGCGCCGACGGGCTTGTGGGGTTGCGCACGTGAATATTCTCCGGGAAAGGATACGCCCTCAGGGCATTGGGAACTGGCGGGTCTACCTGTGCCCTGGGACTGGCGTTATTTCCCGGATCGCCAACCAGCGTTTCCCGAAACGCTAAGCAAGGCTGCCGCCGAGGTAGCGGGGACCGACGGAATATTAGGCGACTGCCATGCCTCGGGGACGACGATCATCTCAGAACTGGGGGCCGAGCATATACGTACCGGCTGGCCGATCTGCTACACGTCTGCCGATAGCGTATTCCAGATTGCCGCCCATGAAGACAGCTTTGGGCTCGACCGCCTGCTGGATATGTGCCGCACCCTTGCGCCGCGATTGCACGAGATGAAAGTGGGCCGCGTTATCGCCCGGCCGTTTGTCGGAACGCCCGAAAAGGGGTTCACCCGGACAACCAACCGCAAGGATTTTGCCATCGTTCCACCTGAACCCGTTCTTACGAATTGGGCACAGGATGCCGGTCGCCGTGTGCATGCGGTGGGCAAGATTGGCGATATATTTTCAATGCAGGGGATCGACACGCTGCGAAAGGGTTCGGACGCAGAGTTGATGCACCACCTTTCGGACCTCGTTGATGAGGCGGAAGAGGGCAGTCTGACATTTGCAAACTTTGTCGAGTTCGACAGTCTGTATGGCCATCGGCGCGATATCAGCGGCTATGCCCGTGCGCTGGAATGGTTCGATCGTGAAATTGGCGCGATCCTACAAAAACTGCGCCCCGGTGATCTGATGCTATTGACCGCAGACCACGGCAACGACCCCAGTTGGAGCGGCACTGACCACACCCGTGAACAAGTGCCCGTGCTGATCGCAGGGCAGGGCATGGGCGAGATCGGTCCCGTGAACTTTGCCGATATCGCCGCCAGTATCGCGCACCACCTGAACATACCGGTGCAAGGGCCGGGAAGGACTTTTATATGACAGTCGCTGACCTGCCTAAGATCGAATTACATTTGCACCATGAAGGCGCCGCTCCGCCTAGCTTCATACGCCAACTGGCCCATGAGAAACGAGTGGACCTGAGCGGGATATTCAAACCCGACGGCTCTTATGATTTCCGCGACTTTGCCCATTTCCTTAGCGTTTATGAGGCTGCGTGCGAGGTGCTGAAAACACCTGAAGATTTCCGCCGCCTGACGCTGGCCATTCTGGAAGAGAGCGCCGCGAATGGTGTGGTGTATTCCGAAACATTCCTTAGCCCGGATTTCTGCGGCGGTGGCGATTTGCATGCATGGAAGGATTACCTGACTGCGATTCAGGACGCCGCAGACGAGGCCGAGCGCAAATTCGGGATCACCCTGCGTGGTGTCATCACTTGCGTGCGCCATTTTGGACCCGAGCAAGCCAAGGCCAGCGCCCATTGTGCGGCTGAAACCGCAGGTGACTGGATTACCGGATTTGGTATGGGCGGCAACGAATCCGTCGGAACGCAGGGCGATTTCAAATGGGCCTTTGACTGCGCGCGCGAGGCTGGGTTGCGATTGACGACCCATGCCGGTGAATTTGGCGGTCCAGAGAGTGTTCGGGATGCCGTCCGTGATTTGGGGGTCGAGCGCATAGGCCATGGCGTCCGCGCCATCGAAGACCCGGATCTTGTGTACGAGTTAGTTGACCGGGGCATAACGCTTGAGGTCTGCCCGGGTTCAAACGTGGTACTGGGCCTGTTTCCTGATTTTGCCGCACATCCCATCGCGAAATTGCGTGATGCAGGCGTCAACGTCACGGTATCCACTGACGATCCGCCGTTTTTTCATACCACGATGCGGCGCGAGTATGAGATGCTGAATGCAGCGTTCGGCTGGCAAGCCGAAGATTTTGCTGCCCTGAATGAAACAGCCCTGAACGCGGCCTTTTGCGATGAAGAGACCCGCGCGCGGGTCAAGAAAAGACTGGAGACATCATGAGCGATCACCTGACCGTCGTCGACCACCCACTGGTGCAGCACAAATTGACGCTCATGCGGGACAAAGGCACCTCAACCGCTGTGTTCCGGCAGTTGCTGCGCGAAATCACGCTTTTGCTGGCTTATGAGGTCACCCGCGAGATGCCGCTGACCACCCGCCATATCGAAACCCCGATGGAAGAAATGGACGCTCCCATTCTGGCGGGCAAGAAATTGGCGCTGGTATCGATCCTGCGGGCCGGAAATGGGATGCTGGACGGCGTGCTGGAGCTTATTCCCTCTGCCCGAGTGGGGTTCGTGGGGCTTTATCGGGATGAAGAGACGCTGAAGCCGGTCCAATACTATTTCAAAGCTCCCGAGGGTTTGACGGACCGTTTGGTCATTGCTGTTGATCCGATGCTGGCAACCGGCAACAGCTCGGCTGCGGCCATTGATTTGCTGAAAGAGCAGGGGGCGAAAGATATCCGCTTTCTATGCCTGCTGGCTGCCCCCGAGGGCGTCGCGCGCATGAAAGAGGCGCACCCAGATGTCAAAATCGTCACGGCCGCGCTGGATCGTGAGCTGAACTCAAAGGGTTACATTATGCCTGGACTAGGTGACGCTGGCGACCGGATGTTCGGGACCAAATAGGTGCTATTGCCCGCAAATATTCTGTAGCCGGACCCAATCGCGGTCGGGCAGTACCTGTTCCAAAGTACGACCCGCCATCGGATCGGCTTCTATCAATCCAAGCACGGACTCGCCTGTGATATCAAGCGCATAGGCGTATGGGGTCGAGGGCAGTGCGGTCTGTGCAAAAACCGCGAGCAGCACGTCATCGCTTAGCTGCGGCTGTGGACCGGATAGAACCTGCTCAGTGTAGGTGTCCACGATCTCGGGCGTCAATTCGCCGGTGGTCAGCAACCGAAATGCGGCACTCGGGCCTGTACGGTCCAACAGATCGTCCAGCGGTTCCTGCTGAGTTGCCCGCGCGCGCGCGGCTATGATGTATCCGGCGGCAACGGCTGGGTCTTCGTGATCTTCGACCAGTGCCCGGTTTAGCAGTACGGTTCCACCCGGCAGGCTCAGGCTGTCAGGCAGACCTGCTGGAAGGATCACGATTTGGCGGACACCGGTGCGGCGCGCCAGCTGATCCAGCGACGCTTGCGCATCAGGCGAAGAGCAAGCCTTGCCTGACACCCTTTCGATCCGCTGCAGGATTGCATCGCCGATTTCTTGTTGCTTGACCTCTGGCACTACCGAAACAACATGGCGCTGCAGTGCTCTGGGTAGCCAAAACAAAAGCACTGCCAAGACCGCCAGAACAACCCCTGCAACGCTGAGCCAACGCAGCCGTCCGGGATGTGGTCTGGCACGGTCGATGGCGCGCTGCAGCCGGTCAATTGCTTCGATCATTGTGGTTTCAGATTCTGCAAGCTCCAGTGTTTCGCCGGGATCGCCGTCGGGATTGAATATTGCAGGGTAGGTTCCGGGGTTTTGTCGCTCTAGCGCCGCCAGCGACCAATGGGTCAGCGCGCTGTCATTGAAGTCAGAAATCGTCAGAGTGGCTTCACCAATCGATACGACTACTTCGCGCCGTTGCTCATCGGGCGAGGGACGCCACAGACCGGTGGCTTCGATCCGCTGGTACTGTTTGAGTGCGGTCATCGGGTAATGCTGCTCGAATATTATTTTGCGCCAAGCTTAGCATGGCGAAAACCAGCGGCGCAAACCTGTTGCGCAGTGTTTGTGAAATGTGCTGAGTGTGCCGGGTAAGTTTCGGCCAGAACGGGCTGATTAAGGGCAGAGGCGCGGATGCAGTCACAACAACAAACCCATTCAATCATGGCGTCGTTGCTGATGGTTGCGGCCATGTCCATTATCGGCGTGATCGACAATTTCGTGATCCGCGTGGCCGAGAGCGTGGGGCTTTGGCAGTTTCACCTAAGTCGCGCCTTACTGATGCTGCCGCTGATCGCGGTGTTGTCGATATTGGGTTTGGGCACCTTGAGACCCCGGCGGATTGGTGTCGTCGCGGTGCGCAGCGTGTTGATCACGCTGGCAATGCTTTTCTATTTCAGCGCGCTGGCATTGATGCCCATCGCTCAGGCGCTTGCCGGGTTATTCACATCGCCGATATTCGTGCTGTTGATTTCGGCCCTTTTGTTGAAGCAGCGCATAGGTCCCTGGCGGATCGTGGCTGTTTTATTGGGGTTTTCGGGAATTCTGTGCGTATTGCAGCCGGACCCGACATCATTTGACGTAAAGACGCTACTGCCAGTCGCTGGTGGCTTCTTTTACGCACTCAGCGCTGTTGTAACGCGCACCTACTGTTCCGACGAAAGCACTGTTGCGCTGCTGGCGGCGATGGTTGTCACACTGGGGCTTGCGGGGGCGATCGGACTGATCTGGCTTGCCCTGTTTCCGGTTGGCGTGCCAGTCGGGCCGGATGGCTTCGCGATGCGCGGTTGGGTTTGGCCGATGCAAGACGCGTTGCCTTGGGTAGTGGTTCAGGCCGTGGGCTCAACAATTGCCGTTTTTATGCTGATCAAAGCCTATCAACTGGGTGAGCCATCATATGTCGCAGTCTTTGAATACTCGGTCATGATATTTGGCCCGCTCTTTGCCTGGGTGGCGTTTGGGCAGTCCGTCGGGCAGATGCAAATTATCGGTATTGGCATGATCGCCTCTGCCGGAGTGCTGCTTGGGTGGCGGGAGCGGCGGATATCCTCGCTACAGCAGGCGGCGCAGTAAGAACGGAATAGAATCGGCTTGTATCCGTCATAGTATCGTTTCGATTTGCAGATCAAAGCCCGTTCGGAATACTGATTTGTTTATTCAAAACCAGTAAATTGCGGCGAAACTGACCTAATTTGGCCTCAAATGTGGCAAAACTAAGTCCAATTGAGGCACAACTCTAAGACCTTCTGAGTTGTTTGAAGGTGCCAACAGGGGGACGGCACGTGTTAGAGTTAGTGAGTGTTTCGGGGTATTCGAAACGTGAAGTTAAAGGCCGACAGGCCTTTGTGGGACAGGCCGCATCAGCGCGTCGTGGGGGATTGCTGCACGGAACCAAAGTGTCCACAACAGGGGGCTGGAAACGGGTCGAAAGACTGGTTGCAGGTGATCTGGTGCGGACACGGGACCATGGGTTCAGAGAACTGAGGCGCGTTTGCGTCGACCGCATTGTTGTGGCTGGAGACGAGCGTCGGCCCGAGCATCTGCCGATCCTTGTGCCATCCCGAGCAGCTTATAATGGGCGCCCAGTCTGGCTGATGCCGGAACAGGGTATGGCATTGGATCAAGGCAAGCTTGGTGTTGGAATCGAGGGGGTCTCGATCATTCCAGCTCGAATGCTCAGCGGGGTGGGGCGTCTTGAATCCAGCACGCCTGCGCAGTCATTCGATGTCACGTCATTATTCTTTGACGAGGATGAGCTGGTTTTTATCGAGGGCGGATTTCAGGCTTATTGCCCGTCCGGTCGCATGAATACCGGGTCAAGTCGAAACCCTGAGGCCTATGAAGTCGCGGATGCTGAACACGCCGATCTTCTGATCGAGGCCGTGACCGGCAAAGGGAACCTTTCGGCTTTGACCAACCCGTTGGCCGCGTTACCTGCACCCATTCCGCAAGAACCGATTTTCCCGATTCGGCCTGCGTTGGGCGTACGTCGACCCGGGCGACCGGGGCGGCCCAATATGCCTGCGCTGTTCTTGCGGCCTGAATGGCAGCTGCAATAGTACGTGTATAAGAATAAAGCAGGCGCATGGGCTCATGCGCCTGCTGTCTTTGTTCAGGCGGCCTGTGCTTCGGGGTTGAAGCGGCCATAGAAGCTCTGACCTTTTTCCGCCATCTCGCGCAGCAGCGGCGGGCAGGTAAAGCGCTCACCATAGGCTTCGGTAAGTTGATCGCAGCGTTCGGCGGCGTAGGGCGTACCAATGATGTCCAACCAGCTGAGCGGGCCACCGGACCACGGCGCAAAGCCCCAGCCAAGTATCGCACCCACGTCGCCCTCGCGGATATCTTCCAGAACACCTTCTTCCAGCGCACGGACGGCTTCCAGAACCTGCGCGAACATCAGACGTTCCTGCACTTCGATCAGGTCGGGCTGGTTTGCGGCATGTGGGTATTTGTCCTGCAGGCCCTTCCAATACTCGACGCGTTTGCCCTTGTCGTCATAGTCGAAGAATCCTGCATTGGCCTTGCGACCCAGACGACCTTGTTCTTCCATCCAAAAGATCAGATCATCGCCCGGATTTTCCGGGTAAGCGTTGCCCATAGCTGCCTTAGTAGCGCGGGCGATCTTGGCCCCCAGGTCAATCGAGGTTTCGTCGTTCAGCTGAATGGGTCCTACGGGGAAGCCCAACTGACGCGCCGCATTGTCGATCAGAACAGGGCTGACGCCTTCGGTGATCATCCGCAGACCTTCGTTGATGTACGGAATAATGCAGCGGTTGGCGTAGAAGAAGCGCGCGTCATTGACCACGATCGGTGTCTTGCGGATTTGGCGCACATAGTCCAGCGCCTTGGCGACAGCACGATCGCCGGTTTCCTTGCCTTTGATGATTTCGACCAGGAACATCTTCTCGACCGGTGAGAAGAAGTGGATGCCAATGAATTGCTCGGGCCGTATGCTGGCCCTGGCCAGATCTGTGATCGGTAGGGTCGAGGTGTTCGACGCAAAGATGCAATCCTCGGGGATGATCGCCTCGACTTTCTTGGTCATTTCAGCCTTGACGCCGGGGTCTTCGAACACGGCTTCGATGATCAGGTCGCAGCCTTTCAGGTGCTCCAGATCGGGCGTGGCGGTGATACGGGCCAACAGGGCTTCTTTCTTCTCAGCCGTCGCTTTGCCGCGCTTGATCCCTTTATCCATGTAGCTTTCGCTATAGGCTTTGCCCTTGTCGGCAGCCGCCTGATCGCGGTCGATCAGAACGACCTCCATCCCGGCCTGTGCCGAGACTAGCGCGATACCAGCCCCCATCATGCCGGCACCCAGAACGCCGATCTTCTTGACCCGCTGATCGGGTACATCCTTGGGTCGCACTGCGCCTTTCTCCAGCGCCTCCTTGTTCAGAAACAGCGACCGGATCATCGCTGACGAAGACGGGTTCATGAGCACGTTGGTGAACCAGCGCGCCTCAATCTTCAAGGCGGTGTCAAAGTCAACCAATGCGCCTTCATAGATCGAACTCAGCAGAGCCTTGGCCGCCGGGAAGGCACCTTGGGTCTTGCCGTTCACCATGGCGCTTGCGCCCACGAAGGTCATGAAACCGGCGGGGTGGTAGGGTGCGCCGCCGGGCATCTTGTAGCCCTTGGCATCCCACGGCTTTACCAGATCGGCATCCTTGGCGTTCAGTACCCATTCCTTGGCTGCCGCAACCGGATCATCCGCCACCGCGTCGATCAATTGCGCGCCTTTGGCCTTCTTTGGGTCCATCATCTTGCCTTCAAGCAAGACGGGTGCCGCCGCCATTGCGCCGACCATACGGCTGTAGCGCATGGTGCCGCCTCCACCGGGGAAGATACCCAGCAGAATCTCAGGCAGGCCGATCTTGGATTTCGGATTGCTGGTCATCACACGGTGATGACAGGCCAATGCGATCTCGGTCCCGATCCCTGCGCAGGTGCCGTTGATGGCACAGGCGACCGGCTTGCCGCCTTTTTTGGACTTGGGGTCCATGCCTGCCAGTTCCAGCCGACGCAGGATGTTATGGCCACTCATGACGAAATCGAACAGTGCCTGCGCGGGTTCGTCGCCGGCCTCCTGTCGGATCGTGGCGAGCGTGCTCAAGTCCATGCCGCCTGCAAACGACCCTTCTTTGCCACTGGTGATAACGATGCCCTTGATCTCATCATCCGCCAGCGCCTGATCGATCAGATCACCGACCAGAGTGAAGGCCTCGCGCGACAGGACGTTCATGGATTTGCCGGGAACGTCCCAGGTGATGAAGGCGACGCCATCGGCGTCTTTGCTGAGAGTGAAATCAGTCATTGTCATCTCCAATCTGGTCAGCCGTCAGCGGGCTGCCATCCTTGCGAGTGAAAGAGAATCCGTTCTCATCATCTTTCACCATCATGTCTATATCGCTGTAATAGCCGGTCTCGGTCGGGGTCCGGGTGCCCACCACCAGAAAGGTTGCGGGCGTGTCGGTTTTGTTCACAAGGTGATGGCCATTGGCCTCACCTGCAGGCCAAGCGGCGCAGTCACCAGGCAGCATCTCATGCTCGCCATCATCATCGATCAGCATGCATTTGCCGCTGAGCATGATGGCAAACTCGTCCTGCTCCATGTGGTAATGGCGCAGCGAGGATAGCCCTGAGGGTTCCAAACGTACGATGTTGACCCCGTATTGGGTCAGCCCGCCTGCATCTCCGACGCGCTGGACAAAACGACCCGCGGTGGCCTCGGCTAACTTGCCGGGATAAGATGAACCGCCTTTGAACGGTATCTGAGAAAGATCCAGTTTGGGCATCAGACGCGCTCGATAATTGTTGCCGCGCCCATACCGGATGCGATGCAGAGTGTGGCCAGACCGGTTTCCTTGTCCTGACGCTCAAGCTCATCCAGCAGCGTACCGATAATCATCGCGCCGGTTGCACCCAGCGGGTGACCCATCGCGATCGAGCCGCCGTTCACGTTCACCAGCGCCGGATCGACGTCGAACGCCTGCTGGAAGCGCAGCACGACCGAGGCGAAGGCTTCGTTCACTTCGAAAAGGTCAAGATCGCCGATTTTCATTCCGTTGTCGGCCAGAATTTTCTCAGTCACCGGAACCGGACCGGTCAGCATTATGGTCGGATCGGTGCCGATCTTGGCAGTTGCTTTGATGCGCGCGCGCGGCTTCAGGCCGTATTTCTCGCCGAACTCCTTATTACCGATCAGCACAGCGGCCGCACCGTCCACGATGCCCGAGCTGTTGCCCGCGTGGTGTATGTGGTTGATCCGCTCAAGATGCGGGTATTTGATCATCGCCACCTTGTCGAAGCCCGGCATCTGCTCACCCATCATTGCGAAAGACGGGTTCAGCGCGCCAAGCGACTGCATGTCTGTGCCGGGACGCATGTACTCGTCGCGGTCCAGAATGGTCAGACCGTTCTGATCTTTGATGGTGATCACCGACTTTTCAAACCGGTTGTCTTCCCAAGCCGCTGCTGCGCGTTTTTGGGATTCAACGGCCAGAGCATCGGCATCATCGCGGCTGAACCCATATTCGGTTGCGATGATGTCGGCCGAGATACCTTGCGGCACAAAATAGGTTTCCATCGCCAACGACGGGTCAACGGCAATCGCCGCACCATCGCTGCCCATGGCCACCCGGCCCATCATCTCGACACCGCCTGCGATATAGGCTTCACCCGCGCCGCCTTTGACCTGGTTTGCCGCCAAGTTCACAGCTTCCATGCCCGAGGCGCAGAAACGGTTGATCGCCAGACCGGGGATCGATTCATCTAGATCCGAAGCCAGAACTGCCGAGCGCGCCAGACAGCCACCTTGCTCCATCACCTGCGTGACGTTGCCCCAGATCACATCCTCGACGGCGTGACCTTCCAGATTATTGCGCTCTTTCATTGCGTTCAGGGTCAGGGCGGACAGGCGCACCGAGGTTACCTCGTGCAGGCTGCCATCCTTGCGGCCCTTGCCGCGCGGCGTGCGCAGGGCATCATAGATATAAGCTTCGGTCATGGGGTCTTCTCCTTAAGCTCGATCCGACGGGTTGCCGGGCATCAGGTCGTAGGGGTGTTTCCAACCGGGCTGTTCGCTAAGGCGCGTCAGCCAGGCATCGATGTTGGGCCAGTCGGCGCGATCAAAGCCAAATGGTTCGGGATAGTATAGGTAGCCGCAGCAGCTGATATCAGCATTGGTCACGCCGTCACCAACGATCCAGTCGCGGCCTTCAAGATGGGCGTTCAGTGTCTGATAAGCAGCCTTGAGGCGACCCTGATTGAACGCGATCACATCCGGGTTGCGGTGCTTTTCGGGCAGGAAGTTAATCAGGAAACGGGTCAGCCCAGCCATTGAGCTAAGCTTGTGATTGTCCCACAGAACCCATCTGAAAATCTCGTAGTTCTCATCCCGATCCTTGCCGCCGAATTTGCCGGACTTCTCGGTGACATAGGCCTGAATTGCCCCAGACTGACTGGTGCGAAAATCGCCATCGACCAGTACGGGTGCTTCGCCCATTTCGTTCACTTCGGCCCGGAATTCAGTGGTGCGCGTTGCGCCGTTGAAAAAGTCGACAAAGACTGCTTCCCACTCCAGACCTGACATCTCAAGCGCCAGAGCGGCTTTGTAGCTGTTGCCGCTTTCACCGAAGCAATGCAGTTTGATGGTCATTTGAGCGCCCCTCCCAAGGCGTATTGCGCGTTCAGCGCTTTCTTGCGTCCAGCTCGGAGTTAAAGATGCGCAATCTGTGCGTCAGGTTCTCGTGATCAATCACGCTATTGAAATTCTCGAACAGGAACGACAAAGCCTCACCTTCATCCAATCCCGCCTCTCGCGCGAAACCGCGGAGTTTGCGATAGCCATCCTCGGTCATGGCGACGGGAAAGCGGCGGGTCAGGCGAAAGCGTTTTGGCATCTTGTCTCCTCCAAGGGTGGGTTCGGGCTACGACGCCCGAGCCCACACTGAGATCAGAAGTTCGCTGCGTCCAGCGCCATTACCGTGTCCGCTCCGGTTTGGATGCGCGCCAAATGCATGGCTGTCGCGGGCAAGCGACGGGCCATGTAGAAGCGACCGGTATTGATCTTGGTCTCGTAGAACTCTTTGTCCGAGGCGCCACCATCCAGCGCTTCGCGAGCGGCTTTCGCCATCTGAGCCCACATCAGGCCCAGGCAAACATGACCAAACATGTGCATGAAGTCATACGAACCGGACAGCGCGTTGTTAGGGTTCTTCATGCCTTCCTGCATGAAATACATGCCAGCGGCCTGCAGGTCCTTGGACGCGGCCTTCAGCGGTTCGATGAACGCTTTGTCATAAGCTTCATCCTTGCCGGCATTTTCCTTGCAGAAGGTTTTAACCATCTCAAAGAACGCCATGACATGCTTGCCGCCATCCTGCGCCAGCTTCCGGCCAACAAGATCCAACGCCTGAACGCCGTTTGCCCCTTCGTAGATCATCGCGATGCGGGCGTCGCGGGTGTATTGCGACATGCCCCATTCTTCGATGTAGCCATGGCCGCCATAGACCTGCTGCGCCTGAACGGTCATGTCGTAACCTTCATCCGTCAGGAAGCCCTTGATGACCGGTGTCAGCAGCGAGATCAGCCCGTCCGCATCCTTGTCACCCGAGCGGTGCGCCTTGTCGATCATGGTCGCGCCCCACAGGATGAACGCACGTGCGCCCTCGGTGAAGCTTTTCTGATCCATCAGGTTGCGGCGGATGTCCGGGTGCACGATCAGCGGATCGGCCGGGCCATCCGGGTTCTTCACACCTGTTACGTCGCGGCCCTGCAGGCGGTCTTTGGCGTATTCGACGGCGTTTTGATACGCTGCCTCGGCCTGGGACAGGCCTTGCATGCCCACACCCAGACGCGCTTCGTTCATCATCGTGAACATGGCGCGCATGCCTTTGTGCTCGTCGCCCAGCAGCCAGCCGGTGGCCTCGTCATAGTTCATGACGCAGGTCGAATTGCCGTGGATGCCCATCTTTTCCTCGATCTTGCCGACCGAAACACCATTCCGCTCGCCCGGAGTACCGTCTTCGTTCACGATAAACTTCGGGACAATAAACAGCGACACACCTTTGATGCCCTCGGGTCCGCCTGGAATTTTGGCCAGCACCAGGTGAATGATGTTGTCGGCCATGTCGTGATCGCCCGCAGAGATAAAGATTTTCTGACCGGAAATCTTGTAGCTGCCATCGTCCTGCGGCTCGGCTTTGGTACGCATAAGCCCCAGATCGGTGCCGCAATGCGGTTCGGTCAGGTTCATGGTGCCGGTCCATTCGCAGCTGACCATATTGGGCAGGTACGTGTTCTTCTGCTCGTCGGTTCCGTGCGCCAGAATGGCTGAGGCTGCGCCGTGGGTCAGGCCCTGATACATCACAAACGCTTGGTTCGCGCCCGAGAACATTTCGCCTACCGCAGTACCAATCACATAAGGCATGTTCTGGCCGCCATACTCTTCCGGCATGTCGAGGCCAGTCCAGCCGCCTTCTTTCATCTGCTCGAAGGCATCTTTGAAACCTGTTGGGGTGTACACAATCCCGTTTTCCAACCGGCACCCTTCGATGTCCCCAACCACGTTCAGCGGGTGCAACACATTGGTGGCAACTTTGCCCGCTTCTTCCAGAACCGCGCCGGTAAACTCGGCCTCCAGTTCATCATAGCCGGGGATATCCGACTGCGAGACTTTCAGAACATCGTGCAGGATGAACTGCGTATCTTTGGTTGGCGCGTTATAGACGGGCATGTGAAGCTCCCTTAATTCATATGTCCGAAAGGCCGGGCTTATTCGGCGGCCTTCTTTTCCTGTTTCATCGAGGCGATAACCTTTTCGCCCCAGCGCAACTGCTCTTTTAGTTCGTCAATGGCCTGCGTCAGCTCTTCGCGGCGCGATTCCATGTCAGCAAGGCGCTCGCACGCGATTTCATAAGTGCGGGACATCTGGGTCAGCTGCTGGTCACCCACGTGGTACAGGTCCAGAAGCTGGCGGATCTCTTCGAGGCTGAAGCCAAAGCGCTTGCCGCGCAGGATCAGTTTCAGGCGTGCACGATCCCGTTTGGTGAACAAGCGCTTTTGGCCCTCGCGGATCGGAAACAAAAGCTCTTTGGCCTCGTAGAACCGCAATGTGCGGGGCGTGACATCATAGGTCTCGCACATTTCGCGGATGGTCAGCAGATCTTCGGTCATGGTTCAAACTCTCATCACTGGCGTCATGCAATCTGAGTTGCGCAGTCGATGAGCGTTTTACAACACACAAGTGACGTTTACGTAATGCGGACGCTGCGTCACAAAATAGTTGACGTAACATCCAGTCGCGTAAGCAGGGGTTTCGGCAATTTTCTTGCCGTAGGGGAAGGGGCTATTTCAGCAGGCCGACGGTCTGATCGCGCAATTGCTGAAGCGCATCCATTGCTTCATCCAACTGCGCGCGCTGCTGGCGCAGCTCTTCCATTTGACGATCGGCCATCTCGATAAAGGTCGCCATCTGCGCCTGATTGCCCTGATCTTCGTAGATCAGCAGCCACTGACGAATCTCTTCCAAAGGAAATCCAAACTTTCGACCACGCATGATCAGTTTCATCCGGGCGCATTCACGAGGCCCGTAAAACCGCGACCTGCCTTCACGGTCAGGCTGCAGCAATTCGATGTATTCGTAATAGCGCAGGGTGCGTGGGGTCACGTCGAACTCGGCGCACATTTCTTTGAATGACAAACGGGTGTCGGACATTCCGGGTCTCCTTGGCAGCAACCTAGGGCGTCGTTGCGGCAAGCGCAACAGGTGGGCTTGCCCTTGGTGTAAACGCAGGCCCATAAAGGGGCAGGTACAAGGACAGGACCCAACCCCATGGTCGATAAGACAGTTTTAGCGCGCCAGTTCATCGAGGCGATTCCGCACGCCAAGGCCTTGGGGCTTGATCTGACCCACATCGGAGAGGGCGAGGCTGAAATCTCGATGCCCTATAACGAGCAACTGATCGGCGATCCTCGGACTGGCGTGATCCATGGCGGGGCTGTGTCGGCCATGCTGGATACCTGTTGCGGTGCCGCAGTGATGAGCCACCCCTCAGCCCCGGGAGGAACCGCCACCATCGATCTGCGTATTGATTACATGCGGGCCGCAACGCCGGGTCAAAGTATCCGGACCCGCGCGACCTGCTATCACATCACGCGCAACGTGGCTTTTGTGCGGGCGACGGCGACGGATGATGACAGCGACCGTCCCGTTGCCACCGCTTCAGGTGCCTTCACCGTGGAGGGTCGCTAAGATGGCAAGACCTCGCCCAGAACCTATGCAGGTGGTCAAGCAACGCCGTGATGCCGCATTGACCGCGCTGGTCGAAGGTGTGCCGTATATTCGGTTCCTTAATATAACATTCGACCGGCGGGGGGACGAACTGACAGGCGTTCTGAATTTCGATGAGAAGTTGATCGGTAATCCTTTTCTACCCGCTATCCACGGTGGGGTGACAGCGGCGTTTCTGGAAGTCACTGCCGTAATCACGCTGAGTTGGGAACATATGTTTCCCAGGATTGAAAGCGGTGAGATCGGTGCGGAGGACATCCTGACTGACGTGAATATCCGCTTTCCCAAAACCATCGACTTCACGGTCGACTACCTGCGGTCTGGCCTGCCGCGAGACGCCTATGCGCGCGCTTTCATCAATCGCTCGGGTCGACGTTATGCCTCTGTCCGGGTCGAAGCCTGGCAAGACAATCACGCCAAACTCTTTGCGCAAGGTACGGGGCACTTCTTGATGCCGCAATCTCCGACACCGAAAGACTAAAGATGGAGGACGCCTCAGCGCCCATTACCCATAGGCGCGTCCTGAAAATCGCGTTGCCGATCGTGCTGTCGAACGCGACCGTACCGATCCTCGGGGCAGTGGATACCGGCGTTGTCGGTCAGATGGGGCAGGCCGCCCCCATCGGGGCTGTGGGTATGGGTGCGGTGATCCTGTCGGCGATCTACTGGATATTCGGCTTTCTGCGGATGGGCACCACCGGGCTGGCGGCACAGGCGCGCGGTGCAGGTGACACTGCAGAAACCGGAGCGTTGCTCATGCGAGGCTTGCTGCTGGGCGGAACAGCAGGATTGGTTTTCATTGCCGCGCAGGTTTGGGTATTCCTTGGAGCTTTTGCACTGTCGCCCGCCAGCGCCGAAGTCGAGTCTCTGACGCGCGCCTATCTGGAGATTCGCATCTGGGGCGCTCCGGCCACGATTGCCCTTTATGCGGTGACAGGCTGGCTGATCGCAGTCGAACGCACGCGAGGTGTATTCATCCTGCAGATATGGATGAATGGGCTGAATATAGCGCTGGATCTATGGTTTGTGCTTGGCCTGGGCTGGGGTGTCGAGGGCGTTGCCATCGCGACACTGATTGCCGAGTGGACGGGTCTTGCCCTGGGTTTGTGGCTTTGTGGGGATGCGTTTGGCGGCAAGCAATGGCGGGATTGGCCGCGTATTTTTGATTCCGCACGGCTGCGCCGGATGATGCAGGTGAATGGCGATATCATGGTGCGCTCGGTTCTGTTGACCGGAGCATTCACCACGTTTTTGTTTGTCGGTTCCGATCTGGGCGACGTGAATTTGGCGGCCAATCAGGTGTTATTGCAGTTTCTCGAAATCACCGCATTCGCTTTGGACGGATTTGCTTTCTCGGCTGAAGCTCTTGTCGGAGGAGCCGTCGGTGCTCGCGACCGCCGGAAGGTCCGGCGCGCGTCGGTCATGGCTTCGCAATGGGGCGTTGGCGGGGCCATCGGGCTTGGGCTGGTGTTTTACCTGGCAGGGCCTGCGCTGATCGATCTGATGTCGACATCGCCTGAAGTTCGTATGACGGCACGCGAGTATCTGCTCTGGGCTGCTCTGGCACCGATCATCGGAGTGGCAAGCTGGATGTTCGACGGTATCTATATCGGCGCCACCTGGACCCGCGATATGCGCAACGCGATGATCCAGTCAGTCGCGCTGTACGTGGTTGCGTTGTTCGTGCTGGTGCCAACGATGGGCAATCATGGGCTTTGGGCCGCGCTGATGGTGTTGAACATCGCACGGGGCCTTACGCTTGGTTGGCGCTATCCGCGACTTGAGGCACAGATCGCCTAAAGCAAGTCCAGCAGGTTCTCGGGTGGGCGTCCGATAGTGGCTTTGTCGCCCGCGATGGCCAGCGGACGCTCGATCAGGATCGGGTGTTCGGCCATGGCCTGAACAAGCTCCTCATCGGGCGAGGTCTTGGCCAGGCCAAGCTCTTTGAACGTTTTCTCTCCGGTGCGCATCATGCTGATCGCCGGGATATTCAGTTTGGCCAGAACCGTCCGGATTTCATCGGCCGAGGGCGCGTCTTCGAGGTATTTGCGCACCTCAGGATCTGCGCCGTTTTCCTGCAGCAACGCCAACCCCGCGCGGGACTTGGAACAGCGCGGATTGTGCCAGTATTCGATCATAGCCAGTCCTCTCGTTTGCTGCCCACCGCGTGCGCGACCGAATCGAAGCCGTCGCGCTCCAGCAGCGTGTCCAACCCCTGTGCGATGTCAGCGGCCAGGGAAATCCCGCCATAGACCATCGCCGTGTAGAACTGCACTGCGGACGCTCCGGCGCAGATCTTGGCATAGGCCTGTTCTGCCGTACTGATGCCGCCGACCCCGATCAGCGGGATATCTGCGCCTGTCAACTGGCTGAGCTGCGCCAGCACCCGCGTCGATTTCTCGAATAACGGCGCGCCGGACAGGCCTCCGGCCTGATCCTTGTGCGCACTGCGCAGGCCATCGCGCGACAGTGTGGTGTTGGTGGCGATCACCGCGTCCACGCCGGTTTCACGGGCGACAGCGGCGATATCCTGCAATTCGTGCTCAGTTAGATCCGGGGCGATCTTCAGGAAGATCGGGATCGGGCGGGGCAGGGCGTTTCGGGTTTCGATCACACCGCTCAGCAACGCAGTTAGCGCCGCTTTGCCCTGCAAATCTCGCAGCTTTTCGGTATTGGGCGAGGACACGTTGACGGTGGCAAAGTCCAAATGCGCAGCGCAATGGGCAAGCACTTTTGCGAAGTCTCCGGGCCGATCATCACTGTCTTTGTTGGCCCCAAGGTTCAAACCGATCACCGCGTCCTTTGGACGCTGCGCCAGACGCGCGGCCATGACCTCCATTCCCTCGTTGTTGAAGCCAAAGCGGTTGATGGCGGCGCGATCTTCGGTCAGGCGGAACAAGCGCGGTTTAGGATTGCCGGTCTGCGGACGGGGTGTCACCGCCCCGACTTCGATAAACCCGAACCCGGCGCGTGAAAGCGGCAACAGTGCTTCGCCATTTTTGTCAAACCCTGCGGCCAGTCCGACGGGGTTGGGCAAATCCAGGCCCGCGACTCGGGTCTTCAGCCGGTCCGATGTGACCGGCCCAGGCGTCGGTGCAAGCCCCGAGGTCAGGGCCTTGATCGAAAGCCCATGCGCGGTTTCCGGGTCAAGACGGTGCAGCGCAGCGAGCCCAAGTTTTTCGGTCAGTTTCATCCGAAGGAATCTCCACCCTCTGTCGGCGCGCAACGTATCAGGCGCGAGGTTTCAACGGCGGCCTGCCGGTGTATCACCGCGGCGCGATAGGCAGGGTCGGTCACCATCTCAAGAAATGCGTGGGCGGTGGGGTAGCGGGCGATGAACACAGCATCCCAAGCCTCATTTTGTGGACCGATCAGCATAGTCTGAAATGCGCCGCGCCAAAGGATCGACGCTCCTATGCGGGCGACGATAGGCGCGGTTTCAGACCCGTATTTGCCATAGGCCTGTGCGCCGGTCAGATGTGCGCCGGCCAGTGCGTGATCGGACGGATACTGAGCTGTTTCGCGAAACTTCACCAGATTGAGCATCTCGATAGGATGGTCTCGATCGAGGGCCTTAAACGCCTCGAACTGTTCGCGTTCGGGATCGATGAAGCGTGTCATTCCATCTCCTGCGGGAACTGGTGCGCCTGACCGTCAAAGGGCAGATCGCGTGACCAGACCACATCCGACATTTGAATCTGGCGGTAGAGATGGGGGAACAATGCGCCACCACGCGAAACCTCCCATTTCAGATCATCGCCCATTGCTTGGCTATCACAGGCCAAGAGGGTTAGGCCCTCGACCCCGGCAAAATGCTTGGCAGCGGTTTCAGCGGCCTGTTCTGCGGTTGAGAAATGAACATATCCATCCGAAACATCAATCGGTGCACCATCCGAAGCCCCTTGTGCTTGCAGGTTTGCCCATTCATCGGCGCGGAAGATCTTGTAAATCAGCATGAAGTCCTGATGCCCCGCACGACGGGTAGAATCAAGCCGGATTTCCCCCTTTGACTCTTCGCCACGCAACGCGCACCATCGCGCAAAACAATCATAGGGAGTTTCACGATGTTCACCCGTTTTCTGGCTTCGGCTGCGGTATTGGCACTCAGCGCCGGTATGGCGGCTGCCGAATACAAGCTTACGATTCTGCATACAAACGATTTCCACTCGCGCTTTGAACCGATCAACAAGTACGACAGCGCCTGTGGCGACGAAGACAATGCCGAAGGCAAGTGCTTTGGTGGATCGGCGCGCCTTGTGACGGCAGTCGAAGAGGCCCGCGGACGGGCCGATAACTCGATCCTCGTTGATGGGGGCGACCAGTTCCAGGGCTCGCTGTTCTATACCTACTACAAGGGTAAGGTTGCGGCTGAGTTCATGAACAAGCTGGGCTATGACGCCATGACTGTGGGCAACCATGAATTCGACGATGGCCCTGAGGTGCTGCGCGGCTTCATCGACTCGGTCGATTTCCCGGTGCTGATGTCCAACGCCGATTATGCGGATGAGGAACTGCTGACCGACAAGATCAAGAAATCGGCTGTGATCGAAGTGGGCGGCGAAAAGATCGGTCTGATCGGACTGACGCCGGAAGACACGCACGATATCGCGTCACCCGGTCCAAACATCACCTTCTCTGATCCAGTTCCTGCCGTTCAGGCTGAGGTCGACAAGCTGACCGGCGAAGGTGTGAACAAGATCATCGTTCTCAGCCACTCAGGCTATGTCGTCGATCAGCGCGTGGCGCAGGAGACCACGGGCGTTGACGTGATCGTGGGTGGGCATTCGAACACATATCTTTCGAACACATCCGACAAGGCCGCCGGACCGTACCCTACCGTCGTAAACGGGGTGCAGATCGTTCAGGCCTATGCCTATGGCAAGTTTCTGGGTGAATTGAATGTGACGTTCGATGATGACGGAAATGTTGTATCCGCTGAGGGTGAACCGCTGATCATGGACAATGCGGTGACCGAGGATCAGGCCGCGCTGGACCGCATCGCCGAGCTGGCCGTACCGCTCGATGAAATTCGCAACAAGGTCGTCGCGGAAGCGTCAGCTTCGATTGAAGGCGACCGGTCCGTTTGTCGCGTGCAGGAATGTGAAATGGGCAATCTTGTTGCGGATGCCATGCTGGCGCGGGTTGCCGATCAGGGCGCCCAGATTGCGATTGCGAACTCGGGTGGGCTGCGCGCCTCGATCGATCCGGGTGAGGTGACCATGGGTGAGGTGCTGACAGTTCTGCCGTTCCAGAACACGCTCTCGACCTTCGAGATCAGCGGTCAGGGCGTGATTGATGCTCTTGAAAACGGGGTGAGCCAAGTTGAAGAGGTCAAAGGCCGCTTCCCTCAGGTGGCAGGAATGACATTTACCTGGGATCCATCGGTTGCCCCGAATGAGGGCCGGATTGTTGAGGTCATGGTCGCCAAGGATGGCGGTTTCGAAGCTATTGATCCAGCTGCGACATATCTGGTGGTGACAAACAACTATGTCCGCAATGGCGGCGATGGTTATTCTGTGTTCTCGGGTGATGACAAAAACGCCTATGATTTCGGGCCTGATCTAGCGGATGTTACGGCGGAATATCTAGCCGAGAACGCCCCGTATCAGCCTTATCTGGACGGGCGCATCAAACAGAAGTGATGTGACCGGAGAAGCAAAAAAGGCCGTCTCTCGGGGCGGCCTTTTTTTTGGTCAATCGAACCTGTATTCGGGCCACAACGCCTGATCCAGCCCATCTAACATCGGCTGAATTTGATCCGCAACCTCTTGCCAGCCACCAATTGACCCGGTTGAGATTTTCTTGCGCACCTGATCGGTGCTGGCGGTGCGGACTTTCCTGGTATTTTTCTCAGGGGTCATCATCCGCTCATCCCAGTCGATACCGCAGAAGGCGGCGACTTGCTGGATACAGGTTTTGGGGTCGACTACCAGGTCCTCATATCGAACCGTTAGAATACGATCACCGAACAGCTTTTCCCAATGAGAAAGATAGCACCGGTACAGGTTGGCCGAGTGGGCAATCGATTCAAGATTGGATGCATAGCGCATACCCGGTGAGTGAAAACGCCTGATCCATTTTGATAGCCCCACATCCCTTGGATCGCGCAACATGTTGATCACGCGGGCATTCGGGAACGCTGACAATATGAAGCCGAGCCTTTGATAGTTGTGTGGCATCTTGTCAACGAATGCGGTCGAGCTTTCGGGTAAGGGTGGCATCAGCCTGCGAAACTCTGCTGCACATTCAGCAGCTGCGTCTGCGTCAAATGGTTTGCCGCTCTCTCTGACCTTTTGGGATAATTCACCTACAATCGTCAGCTCTCCACAGCCGGCGATATCCGGCGCCGAACTAAGCATCATTTCCATCAGTGTTGTGCCTGATCGTGGCTGTCCGACCACGAATATCGGCTTGGGCCCATCGCTTACGCCTGCAGTCGCAGGGGGTACATTCAGGGGAAAAAACGTGCTGATTTCTTCGAACCGTTTCTCTTCTTGCGTACTGTCATAGGGATTCACGTTGTGTTGAATGGCATTGGCCCGCGCAAAGTGGGGGAGCGCCGAGAACAGCCCATCACGTTTGGAGATCAAGTGCGCCTTTGCGAATTCAAGCACCGAGTTGGCGTGATCACTTCCTGAAATTGCGGTGTCGACAGCAAGCGCAAGGCTCTCGGCATGGTCATTGTCCACCATTAGAGACATTTGGTAGAGTGCCGCCGCGCAAAACTTGTTTCTCTCGAGTACAGCGCGCAAAATGGTTTTTGAGCCCTCTTTGTCGCCCGTTTGATACAAGTCTACGGCTTTCGACAATGCGATTTTTTCATTTTCAGGTGCGATCCCAAAAGCGCGGGCAATGTCCTGAGAGCTGTGATCGGAGAACCCGACCTCTCCGTAGGCGCGGGCCCGCAACCAAAGCAAATCTGCATTGTCAGGGTCTTTTTCCAGTTTTTTCGTCGTATGGTCGATGATCAGGCGCCAATTCTGTCCCTTGAGCTGAATTTCATCAATGACGCGGACCAGTTCTTTGTTATTCGGGAAGCGTTCAAGTTTCTGCTCGGCATAGGACAGCGCACGCGGAATTTGACCTGTCTGCATTAACGCGTTGGCGAGGTTTTCGACAAATTGAGCATCGTCCGGTTTCATTCGCGATGCTTCAGCGAAGTGTGGAATGGATTGCTTGTACCGCTTCATCTCGGTCAGGACAAAGCCTGCGATTGCTTGGTAATCGGCATCCTTGGGGTGTTTCTTGATGCCAAGCTGCGCTTTTTTCAAGGCCTGCGGCAACTTCCCTGTCTCCAGATCGGCCAATGCTTTGCTCTTGAGGGAATTTGCGGTCTGCTGTGCCATTTGTGCGCACGTCCCATGCCAATAAGAAACCAGTATCGATGGTTCATTACCCAAGCGAAGATGGTTTGCAATGGCTGTTCCGTATTATGGTCTGGTACCTTCAACAGCGGCTTGGGTTTTCTTCCGGCACCATGCGGGATAGACCGTTGATATGGTTTTGAAAGTCTCCAGCCTGCAGCAATTCTACAACCACACGTTTGATACGATTATCGACGTGCGTAGCCCGGCTGAGTTCGCCGAAGACCATATGCCGGGCGCTATCAATCTGCCGGTTCTGAACAATGAAGAACGGGCACGGGTCGGTACCATCTACGTCCAGCAAAGCCCGTTTCTGGCCCGCAAGCTGGGTGCTGCGCTGGTGTTTCGCAACGCGGCAGGCCATATCGAGGATCACCTGAGCCATCATGAGGGCGACTGGAAACCGCTGGTCTATTGCTGGCGTGGCGGGCAGCGATCAGGATCATTTACCTGGATGTTGCAACAAATCGGCTGGCGCGCCGAGGTGGTTGAAGGCGGCTATCGCAGCTATCGCCGACTGGTAAAGCAGTTCCTCTATGATGAAGTGTTGCCATATCGATTAGTCGCGCTGGATGGTTATACCGGGACGGCCAAGACAGACCTGTTGGGCCATCTAAAGGCGCAAGGCGCGCAAGTGCTGGACCTTGAAGGGTTGGCCAATCACCGAGGCTCATTGTTGGGCGAAATGCCGGGTGGGCAACCCAGTCAGAAAGCCTTCGAATCCGCGCTCGCCGCTTCCTTGGGCGAGCTGGATGCAGCGCGTCCGGTGGTTGTTGAAGCAGAATCATCCAAGATCGGAAACCTGATCCTCCCGCCCAGCCTGTGGTCGGCCTTGTGTGCTGCACCTCGCATCCAGATCACAGCACCGATTGCTGCGCGCACCGCGTATCTGGTGTCTGCCTACGATGACATTCTGTCGGATAGCGAACGGCTACGTGATCGATTGTCTCCACTGCGCATTCATCGCGGTCATGAGGTTGTGGATGGTTGGCTTGAATTGATCAATGCCGGCGACAAGCGTGGACTGACACAGGCATTGATGGAACAGCATTACGACCCGGCCTATGCCAAATCGCGTAAGGCGCAGCGTGCCGAAGTGATCGCGCAGATTGAGGCACCGTCACTTGATGATACCGGGCTGTCGGCGACGGTGGCTCGGATTAAGAATGTTCTGGATCAGCTTTGAACACGCAGGCCCGATGTAGCGTCGATGTGACCAATCAGGGCGGCAGGGTAACCGGCGGCGCGTAGTTCCGAGCATACTTGCTCGGCTTTGTTGGCATCGACGGCCGCCAAGAGACCTCCCGCAGTCTGAGGATCGAATAATAAATCCGCCTTGCCGCCGGTCGGAAGGCCTGGGGCGATGGCACGGTTGTCGGTGTAGATTGTAGATCGAATGCCCTGATCACTGAGCTCTGCCGCACCTTCCAGAGCTGGAATCGCGTCCAAAGACAGGGTTGCCCCGCAGCCAGACGCTTCGCATACCCCTTGCAGGTGACCCGCCAGACCAAAACCGGTGACATCCGTCATCGCATGGGCATTTTTCAGGATGCGGGACGCCTCACCCTGCGGCTGTATCATTTGCGCGAAAGCTGCCGCGACCCAGGCGCCTTCCGCCTTGCCCGCCATTTCGGCCGCCATCAAAACACCGCTGCCCAACGGCTTTGTCAGGATCAAAGCGTCATTAGGTTTTGCGCCACCCAGCGTGATCGGTTCAGCATCACAGAGCCCGGTCAGAGTGAACCCGATGGTCATTTCGTCACCCATTGAACTATGGCCGCCGACGATCTCAGCCCCGGCTTGGTGCATGACGTCGCTGGCAATATGCATGATCTCAGCCATTGTGCGCTGCTGCAACTCAGCTGACATGCGCGGCAGGATGATCGTTGCTGTCGCAGCCTGCGGACGAGCGCCCATTGCCCAGATATCACCAAGCGCGTGGACAGCGGCGATACGCGTCATCAAGGCGGGATCGTTGGTGAAGCTGCGTAAGTGATCCGATGTCATAACCTGTCGCGTGCCACCGGTTAGCAGCACCGCCGCATCGTCACCGGGCAGGGGTGTAATGTCGGGCCTGTCGAGCTGCGGCAACTCCTGCAATGCGGCCTGCAAAGCGCCTCGACCCACCTTTGCACCACACCCGCCGCACATTGGTTTTTCTCCCAACGCCTCTTGCAGCCCTGCTGCGTGATGACGGGGCAATGCGGTGGTGGGCATTTGGGGCAGTTCACGGAACCGGTACATGAACTTCTGATCGATATGGTTTTTCCATTGCCACATGAGCGGCCCGCTGAATGATGTTCCCAATCGCTCGGCCAGTGCGGATTTTCCACCCAGAGAGATGAGTTTCAGGTAATCCTTCTGCGGCACGTAACGCCGCATATTCCCAGACCCTAGCGCGGCGCGCAAATTGTCATACAATATTGGTGCCTCGCGCACTGCGTAGACCCCTGCCTTGGGGCGCGGGTTCTCGGACAGATGGGCGCAATCTCCCGCGGCGAAAATCGCCGGATCGCTGGATTGCAGGGACGCGTTCACTTTGATGAAACCGTCATGCAGCGCGAGGCCGGTATTGGATATCCACTCATAGGGCCGCGCGCCTGCAGCACCGGTGATGAAATCGGCCGGTATCTGGCGACCGTCCGTTAGCTCGATTTCGCCCGCAGAAATCTTCTGGATTGATGCGTTTTCCAGAACTTCGATCCCCAGGTGCGCCATCGCCTGCCGGATGGTAGCGGATGCCTTCGGGACAGTCGCTGTCAGGGCTGTTGCACTGTCGATCAACGTAACCTGCGCTTCACGTCCTTTGGAACGCAGTGCATGGGCCATCGCCATGACTAGCTCTACTCCCGCAACGCCACCACCGATCACGGCGACCGAGGCGCGGCCCGTCCCTGAAAGATAGCTTTGCCACTGCGCGGCGAAGAGGCCGAGCGGCTTGGCCGGAACGGCATGCTCGGCGAATCCCGGCAATGCTGGCATATCCGAGGTGATCCCGACATTGACCGAGGCCACATCAAACGCCACCGGCGGGCGTCCGGGCACATGGATTTGGCGTGTGTCCGGGTCGATACCTTCAACTGCGCCCAGTATCACCCGCGCACCGGCAAAGCGGGCCAGACGCACCAAATCAATATCAAGCTCCCACCGCTGATAGTGACCCGCGACAAATCCTGGCAACATGCCCGAATAGGGTGCGGTAGGACCGGGGTTTATCACCGTAACCCGCGCGCCGGACAGCGGTTTCATGCCCCATTTCCGCAGTAGCAGCGCGTGCGTGTGTCCTCCGCCTATCAGAACCAGATCGCGGGTTAGGGGCAGCAGAGGTGTGTGCATGGGTCTCAGTTCGTACTGTGGTCCGGGACGTCCTCGACCTGTTCGACCGCGTGGGTGGCCCAAAGCTCATCCTCGCCTGCGTCTGGCAGATCGCTGGGCTTTTCATGGCGATGAATGTGCCATTTGGCAATGAAAAGGGCCGTGATCGGAGCCGTCAGGAACAGAAAGAGCGTGATCAACAACTCGTGCATCGACAGTTTGCCCTCAAGCAAAACCGAATGCGCGATCGAGGCTAGCAGGACGCCGCCCACGCCCAGCGTAGTTGCCTTGGTGGGTGCGTGTAGGCGGGACATGGGGTCTTTCAGCTTGATCATGCCGAATGATCCGACAAAGCCGAAAATGCCCGATACGATCAGGAAGAATGCGATGAGCAGTTCGAAGATAAAGGTCATGCCACGCTCATTCGATGATATTGCCACGCAGCATAAAGCGCGCATAAGCCACGGTTGAGACAAAGCCGAGCATGGCGATGATCATGGCGGATTCAAAGAAGATTTCGGTCTCGATACTCAAGCCGTAAAGGATAAGCAGAGCGATGGTGTTGATCACCATTGTATCTAGGGCCAGAACACGGGTACTGACACCGTCGGCTGTAATGATACGCCACAAGCACATCATGATCGCAGCGCCGAAGCAGGCAAAAGCAAAGTAGATCGCATAGGTGATCATTCGAAAATCTCCTTCAGGCGGCGCTCATAGCGTTGTTTGATCTGGTCGCGCACCTCTTCGGGGTTCGGTGCATCCAGACAATGAACCAGCAGGTAGTGCCCTTGTGCGGACAAATCGCAACTGACGGTGCCAGGGGTCATGGTGATGGTTCCGGCCAGAACTGTGATGGCCTCGGGCGTGCGCAGTTCCAGCGGGACGCTGACAAAGCTTGGCTGGCGGTCTGCATCGCGCTTGAACAGGATGATCCGGGCCACCGCGATATTGGCCATCACGATATCCCATAAGACAACCAACATGTATTCCGCCACCATCGGCCAATTGCGCAGTTTCGGGCGATCCGGCCAATAGGGCTGAGTGATAAACGGAATGATGATGCCCAGTAGCAGGCCAAAGACCACCGAGTTCAAAGACCCGGTGTTTGCCAGAAACACCCACACCAGTGTAAGTAGTGCGGTCAGATGGGGATGCGGAAATATACGGTGCAGAAGCTTCATCATTCTTCCCCTCCCAGCACGGCCGAAATGTAATCTTCCGGCGCGAACAGTTGCACGGCCGTGTTGCTGGCATATTGCAGCGCCGGACCTGCAAACAGTGTCAGCAGCACAAGTCCCAGAACCGCCCCGAACACCGAAGTAAAGGCGAGGCCCGGATAGGGCTCGGGCGCGGTTGGTAGGCTGTCTTCGTCGGTTGGCTCAGGCGTCACATTATGTAGGGCGTCGTGACTTTTCCAGAAGATCAGCGTTCCCGCGCGGGCCAGACCCACGATTGTGACGAACGACCCGATCAAGATCACGGCCCAGACCGCATTTGCATCGGGCGCGCCACGTGAGGCGTCCAGTACCAGCAGCTTGCCCACAAAACCCGATAGTGGCGGCATGCCAGCCATCGCGATGGCGCCGACAAAGAACAGGGCTGAGATCAGACCGGATTGCGGCATCGGCGTCGAAGGGGCTATGGCTCCGCCACGGCGCTCCATTACCATGTCCGCGACAAGGAACAGCAGGGCCGTCGCCAGCGTCGAATGGAAGATATAGTAGAGTGCTGCCGCCGTCGCGGCCTCGCTAAACAACGAGATCGCAATCAGCAATGTGCCCATCGACGCGATGGCGCAAAAGGCCACCATTCGCGCGATATGTTGCGAGCCCAGAATGCCAATAGCGCCAACGGCCAATGTCAGCAGCGCTGCAGGTTGTAGCCAACTACCGACTAGCCCTTCGGTTGCGGCTACATCGGGCCCAAAGACCAGCGTATAGACCCGCAGGATCGAATAAGCACCGACTTTGGTCATGATCGCGAACAGCGCTGCAACGGGCAGCGGCGCATTTGCGTAGCTTGCAGGAAGCCAGAAATGCAGTGGCAAGACTGCAGCCTTGATACAGAAAACCAGTAATAGCAAGACTGCTCCAACCCGCAGCAAGGCGGTGTCTTCGGGTGGGATATCGGCCACGCGAACGGCCAGATCAGCCATGTTGAGCGTGCCGGTCACAGCATAGATCGTGCCCAAGGCAAACAGGAACAAGGTCGAGCCGAGCAGGTTATAGGCGACGTACTGAACACCGGCCTTCAACCGCACTGCGCCACCTGCATGCGTCATGAGGCCGTAAGAGGCAATCAGCAGGACCTCGAAAAACACAAAGAGGTTGAAGGCATCGCCGGTCAGAAAAGCACCGCAGACACCCATTAGCTGAAAATGGAGTAGAGCATGGAAGTGTTTGCCTCTCTCATCCCAGCCAGAGCCGATGGCATAAAGGACAACCGGCAGGGCCAGCAGGGCCGTCAACAACACCATCATGGCCGAAAGTTTGTCCAACACCATCACGATGCCGAACGGTGCGGGCCAGTTGCCGAGCTCATAGACCTGAACCTCGCCACCCGATGCCTGGGCGGTAATGGTCAAGGCGATACCCAGCAATCCCACGACGCCGGCGACCGAGAAGATGCGTTGAAGGTCCAAATGATATCGCAACACCATAATGATAAACGGGGCCAGGATCGCGGGCAGGACGATCGGCGCGACGATCCAATGGTTCATGCGTCTTCTCCCGGCGCGTCCACGCTATCGCTTGCGCTCATATCGATATGGTCATCCTTCGAGGACAGATAGGCAGACAGCGAGATCATCACGATCACCGCCGTCATCCCGAATGAGATCACGATGGCCGTCAACACCAGCGCCTGCGGTAGCGGGTCGGTATAGGGGACATCTTCATATTTGTTCAGAACGGCAGGTGCGTTCAGCGCCAGCCGCCCGGTGGCGAATAGGAACACGTTCACCGCATAGGTGATCAGGGACAGGCCCAGAATGACTGGGAATGTACGACGACGCAGGATCAGGAATATCCCGGCTGCGGTCATGACGCCGACTGCAGAGGCTACGAGCGCTTCCATCAGGCCTGCTCCTTCTCGTTATCTTCATCCTGAGGGCTATCCCGCAGCGGGTTGATATCCATCGGAAATTCTTGTGCCATTCCCGGCTGCCACGCGAAGCGCGACAGGCTGTCGAGCGCCAGCATCACAGCGCCCAGTACCGCAAGGAAGACGCCGGTATCGAATAGAATCGCGGTGGCCCATTCGAATTCTTCCAGCGGGGGCCAGTGGATATATCCGAAATCGCTGGTCAGGAACGGGCGTTCATTGAACCATGCACCCAGACCAGTGGCAGCGGCGATCAGAACGCCCCAACCGATGGTGCCGTGATAGTAGAACCGCTGCCGTTCAATCGCCCAGGTATAGCCGCTGGCCATGTACTGCATCAGGAAGGCGATCGCGACGATGAGGCCTGCGATGAAGCCGCCGCCGGGCTGGTTGTGGCCTCGGAAGAAGATATAGGCCCCGACCATCAATGCTATGGGCATCATCACGCGGGTGACGACCACCATCATTAATGGGTGAGAGTCACCCGACTGCGGCCAATGTGGTTTGCGGTTCAGCAGGTAACTGCGCACATTTGTGCTCAGCACTGCTTCGGTCAGGGCGTAGATGATCAGGGCTGCGATGCCCAGCACGATGATCTCGCCAAAGGTATCAAAACCCCGGAAGTCGACGAGGATCACGTTCACGACGTTGGTGCCACCGCCACCTTTGTACGAATTGGCCAGATGGAATTCCGAGATCGTTGGGAAAGCAAAATCCCGCATCATCAGCGCATAGATCAAAGCGCCTGAGCCGATCCCGGCAACCACCGAAATTGCCGCATCACGCCAACGCCGTGCCGCGCTGCTGTCCCAGGGTGTGTCGGTAGGCAGAAAGTTCAGCGACAACAACAGCAGGATCATCGTCACCACTTCGACCGAAATCTGTGTCAGCGCCAGATCGGGGGCAGAAAGGTAGTTGAATGCCATCGAAACGATCAGGCCAACCACCCCGATCAACACCAGTGACAGCAGACGGTTGCGGTGGAACCACATGATCGCCAGCGTCGCACCCACCAGACAGATCCAGCCGATGATCGGGATGACCTGAGCCTCAAGCGGTACGCGTGTTTCAACGCCAATGGTGCCGGTGGTGTAGGCGTAGTAGCCAAGCCCAACGACAAAAGCCACGAAGATGATCGCATACCGGCTGAGCACACCATTATGCAGTTCGTCCGTAATCCAGCGGCTGAGACGGGTCAGCGCGTCGATGATTGCCTCGAAGATCACCTTTGCCTCGGGCCGGGGCAGGGCGTTCCATATCTGGTCGCCGCGTTTGTGCAACGACAGCAGGAACAGGCCTCCCAGCGTCGCGACCACCGACATGTAAAGCGCAGGTGTAAAGCCGTGCCACAGTTTCAGCGAGTAATAAGGCAGCTTCTCGCCCCCGATCACCGCGCTGGAGACAACCGCGACAAGCGGGCCAACGATGGCTGCGGAATAAAGACCGATCAGGACAACCAGCACCACAAGGAACGCCGGCGCCAACCAAAGACCGACAGGCGGGTCATGCGGATGCGCGGGGTAATCGTCCCGCTCGGGCCCAAGGAAGACATGGCTGACAAAGCGAAAGGAGTAGGCCGCTGAAAATAGCGCAGCCAAAAGCGCCAAGCCGGGTACCAAGTAAGGCGAGTTAAGCCAAGTCGTGTGGACTGTCTCTTCCAGCATCATCTCTTTCGAGAGGAAACCATTCAGCGGTGGCAGACCGGCCATCGACAGGGCAGCGATGGTGCCGATAGTAAACGTGATCGGCATCAGATGCCGCAAACCACCCAGCCGTTTGACATCGCGTGTGCCGGTCTCGTGGTCCACGATCCCGGCGGTCATGAACAAGGCCGCCTTGAACGTCGCGTGGTTGATGATGTGGAAGACGGCTGCAACAGCGGCGATCGTCGTGCCAAAGCCCAGTAGCATCGTCACGAGACCCAGATGGGACACCGTCGAAAACGCCAACAGCGCCTTTAGGTCATCCTTGAACAGCGCAATCACCGCACCCAGCAGCATGGTGATCAAACCGGTAGTGGCGACGATGTAGAACCACGCATCCGTACCCGCCAGAACCGGCCACATCCGGGCCATCAGGAACAGGCCTGCCTTCACCATTGTGGCCGAGTGCAGATAGGCCGACACTGGCGTCGGAGCCGCCATCGCGTGCGGCAGCCAGAAATGGAACGGGAATTGCGCCGATTTGGTGAAACAGCCAAGCAAGATCAGGATCAGCGCAGGAAGGTAGTACGGCGAGGACTGGATCAGCTCTTTGTTCTGCAGAATGACACTCAGGTCATAAGATCCCACGATATTGCCGAGGATAAGCATCCCTGCGATCATCGCCAGCCCGCCCGAACCGGTCACGGCCAAAGCCATACGCGCGCCTTGACGACCCTCGGGCAAGTGCTTCCAGTAACCAATCAGCAAGAATGAACTGAGCGACGTAAGTTCCCAGAATATTAGCAGAAGCAGGATATTGTCGGACAGAACAATTCCCACCATCGCGCCCTGAAACAGCAGCAGATAGGTATAGAACTGCCCCATCGGATCCTCGCGCGACAAGTAGAATCGTGCGTAGAGGATGATCAGAAGACCGATGCCCAGGATCAGCAGGGCGAACAAAAAACCCAGGCCGTCCAGCATGAAGTTCGCGTTTAGTCCAAGCCCGGGTATCCAGTCGAACCGCGCGGTCACAACATCACCGCGCATGACGCTGGGAATGTGGATCAGCAATCCCATCAACGCGAGGAAGGTGGTCAACCCAGCCGCTGATGCTGCTGCGTTTCGTCCTGCCCGGATCAGGAGGGCCGGAAAGACAGCTCCGAGGAAGGGAAGGGCCGCGATAAGGAATAGGGACAAGTGCGATACTCCGGTCTGTGCGGTCAATATGACTGAATTACTAGGGATAATTTATTGACTGTCCGGAAATTGCAAGGTTCCGAAAGGTCCTAAAACGCACATATTGGACGTGATCTACCTGTGTAACTATGACGCGAACTTGATCTGAGGGTTGGATTTCCTGAAAGCGTCGCGAATTGCCATATGATAATACCGATCTGACAATGCAGGAGAGTACCGCATGGCAGAAGGGAAACGCCGAACCCGCAGATGGGTCCTATTGGGCGGAGGGGCCGCCATTGCAGCGGGTTTCGCAATCCGCGAATACCGGCTGATCCCGCAGGCCTATGCTGGTGGTCAGATTGCGGCGGCCACAGCCTATCAACAGGCCCTCGACGGCGCGATCCATCTTATCGATATCCGAACGCCACGCGAATGGCGGGCGACCGGGGTCGCCGAAGCGGCCCACCCGCTCGACATGCGCCGTGAGGATTTCGTGCAGGCCTTGGACCATCTGCTCGGGGGGGACCGATCTGCACCTGTCGCACTGATCTGTGCACGCGGGGTGCGCTCGGCCCGATTAAGCAATCGACTGACCGAGGCTGGATTTACCAATATCATCGACGTGCCCGAGGGCATGCTGGGTTCGGCGGCCGGGCCCGGTTGGGTGCGGGCTGGGTTGCCTGTCAACGCTTATGAAGAGGAAACGGGATGAGTGTCAGACACTGGTTGGCCGCGTGCTTTGTTTTTGCCGGGCAACCCGGCCTTGCGGCTTGTGGCGATACCGAGGGGATGTGCGAAACCGCATCAGGCGGATATCACATCGAACTGCCGAAAGCGGAGAACCCTCCGCTGGTTGTGTTCCTGCACGGCTATGGCGGCAGCGCCACCGGTACGCTCAAGAACCGATCCATGGTCGAGCCACTGCTGGCGCGCGGCTACGCAGTGATGGCACCGGAAGGGTCCGAGAGAAACGGCCGAAAAAGCTGGAACTTCTTTCCCGGTTGGGAAGGTCGGGATGAACCCGCGTTTCTTCGTGAAGTAGTGCAGGACGCTGCCGACCGGTTTGATATCGACCCGGATCGCGTGGTGCTGGGCGGCTTCTCGGCTGGCGCGTTCATGGTTTATTACCTCGCCTGCGCTGCGCCGGATTCATTTTCTGCTTATGTCCCGGTTTCAGGCGGGTTCTGGCGGCCACATCCCGAAAGCTGTGATGGTCCGGTACGCATGTTCCACACCCATGGTTGGACGGACAATGTGGTGCCGCTGGAGGGCCGCCTTTTGGGCGGAGGCCGTTTCCACCAGGGCGATATCTTTGCCGGATTGGAAATCTGGCGGGTCGCCAATGAGTGTGCCGATACCAAGCCCAGCGGGTTTTCTACCACGGGCCAGTTTATGCGTCGCAACTGGATGGGGTGTGCCGAAGGCAGCGCCTTGGAATTTGCTCTGTTCCCGGGTGGCCATACGGTGCCAAACGGCTGGGCTGATATGATGGTAGACTGGTACGAGGGCCTGCCCGGCGGGTGATCATTCCGCCGGTGTGATCACGCCCTTACCTTCGATCAATCGCTTCAACTCATCGCGATAGCGCCGGGCCGAGCGTGTAATTGCAGGCTCACTGACATCTTCGCGCATACCAACCATACGGCGTGCGGTGCCTGCCGATACGCCGCTGAGCGCAGACAATGGGATCGCCAGTGCCAGGCTGATCGCAATCGGGGCCAGCCAGACCGAGACCAGACCGGCGAGGATGCCAACGCTAAGCGCGACGCCGATGATAGTCTCAAGGCTGTGGCACAGGATCAGCGTGCGCAGCCCGTAGCTGCCACCATCGCGCGCTTGCGGGGACCAGCCCTTTTGAATGCCCAACGCGGTGCGGAACACTGCAATCATCTGCTGCACCATAAGTATAGGGGCATAGAGGATCGACAGGATGACTTCGGACAGAAATGAAGTGAAGAATTTTCGCGCTCCGCCGAAATCGGAATAGCGCACACCGCTGAGGGGCAGGGCAGCGACGCCCAAAACCTTGGGCGCCAATAGCATCGCATACATCACCAGAATGATCAGCACATGCCGTGTTTCGGACATTTCTGGCCATTGCGGGAACAGCGGATTGTCCGGGCTGAAGTAATGCAGGACCGAGGCGTCCTTGCCCTGACCGATCAAGGCCCACATCACCAAAAGTGCGAACCATAGCGGCGACATCAGATATCCGACCGCACCGTGGAACATATGGAACCGCGAGACTGCGCGGAAGCCGGTCGAACCCAGCAGTTTCAGGTGCTGCAGGTTGCCCTGACACCAGCGGCGATCGCGCATTGCGTGGTCAATGAGGGTGGGGGGCGTTTCCTCATATGATCCGCGTATGCGCGGCAGAAAGCGCACGGCCCATCCTGCGCGGCGCAGCAATCCGGCCTCGACGAAATCGTGGCTCATGATCAGCTTGTCTTGTCCGTTGAGCGACCGCAACTTGGGCAGACCTGCGCTAGAAGCAAATGCACAGGTGCGAATGATGGCGTTGTGGCCCCAATAATTGCCTTCTTGCCCGCACCAGCGCGCGAGGCCTTCGGCAAAGGCGATACCATAGACGCCGTTGGCAAACTGCTGCATCCGGGCAAAGACCGATTGCGCGCCAATCAGCTGCGGATAGCTTTGGATCAGGCCTGCGCCGGGATCGCGGGCCAAAGCATCGGTCAGGCGCGAGATCGCGCGACCCGTCATCAGGCTGTCGGCATCCAGCACCAACATCGCATCCCAGTCCGCGCCCCAGCGGCTGACCCAATCGGCAATATTACCGACCTTGCGATCCGTATTCTGGGGGCGGCGGCGGTAATAGAGTTCAAGCCCCGGTGCCAGCGTGGTCCGCAACGCCTCAACGCTGGCCTGTTCCTGCGCGGCGATCTCGGGGTCGCGCGTGTCGGATAAAATGAACATGGCATAGTGGTGCTGACCACCGCGTTTCTGCAGGTCTTCCAGCATCGTACGGGCGTTCCCCAGCACGTTCCATGGCACTTCGTTATAGACAGGCGTCAACAGCGCCACGCGCAACGGTTGCGAGCGTCCTTCACGCTTTGGCTGCTCTTGCCGGGACAGCGAGACCATGCCCAGCAGTACGGTGCAGACCGTGAAGGAAATCCAGAAGAAATTGAACGAGATTAGCGTCAGCAGGATACCTTCGACCAGATTGATCCCTTCGGCGCTGAACCAGTCGGACATGACCCAGAGCAGACCCAAAGCCGCCGCCATGGCAGGTGAGAAGACCAGCGCGCGCCAAAACCCGACAGAGGGATTTCGACCCCCGGCAGGTACCTGCGCATCGCGGAATCCCTGCGCAAAGTTCTGGGCTGGCATCGCTAGAGGGGCCTCGGGCGGCATGATATGAAGATCGCGGTTCATATGGTCCAACGGTAAAGCCAGACTTCAGAGGCTGGTTGTTTGTCTTTCAGCAACTGCGCGCGCAGTTCCACGTGGTTGCGTTCGCCTGGTTCGAATGAGAACGCCAGCCGCAACCCGCCCGTGTCTGGGTTACGCTGCAGAACGCCTTCTGAAGTTTCGGCATGGGGCGAGTCGACAAACACCGTGATGGCCTCGGGATCGTCAAGCAGCTCACTGCCTTCGAAATCAATCACAGCCAAACGGCCCTCGCCGAACGTGTTGTCGCCCATCGCGGTGTTGATCACGCGGGCCATAGGGGTGTGCTGCGGTTCCTCGCCCCAGATCAGGCGATAGGACAGATCAATCTGGCTGCCTGCTGCGTAGGGTTCCATCGGGCGCCAATAGGCGACGATGTTGTCATAAATCTCCTGATCCGCTGGGATTTCGACAAGCGTGACAGTGCCTTTACCCCAGTCTTCGCTGGGTTCGACCCACAAGCTTGGGCGTTTGTGATAATTGGCTTCAAGATCGGCATAGTCCGAGAACTTGCGCTTGCGTTGCATCAGGCCAAAGCCGCGGGGGTTTGTGTCGACAAAAGACGAGATCTGCAGGCGAGTCGGGTTCGCAAGCGGGCGCCACAGAACCTCTCCTGCGCCGTTGCGGATCATCAACCCGTCACTGTCGTGCACTGCGGGGCGAAAATCATCGAAACGGCTGTGATTGGTCTGATCGAACAGGAACATAGATGTGCCGGGCGCGATGCCGACATGGGGCAGTTCGGTACGTGGGAACAGGGTGGCTTCAATATCCATCACGCAATCTGAACCGGCGGTAACGTGGAAGCGGTAGGCCCCTGTAACGCTGGGGCTGTCCATGAGCGCATGAACGACCATGTTACGTTGATCCGGTTCTGGACGCTCCAACCAGAAACGAATGAATTCGGGGAATTCCTCGCCATCTGGATCGCCGGTCTTCAAGGCGAGCCCTCTGGCCGAAAGGCCATAGACTTCGTGCAAACCGATGGCGCGGAAATAGCTGGCCCCTTGCCAAACGCAGAACTCGTCAGTCTCGCCAGGGCGGTGCATCTCAGTACGCAGGCGTAGACCTGAAAAGCCCAGCGTGTCGTCAATGGGCAGCTCTGGTACGTCTTCAGACTTATCGAACATGGCCAGATCAAAGGCGACCGGCTTGGTCATACCGTCCTCGACGGTCGACACTTTCACTGTGCGTGGAAAATACAGGCCCGGCGTGAAAAAATCGACGTTGAAGGGCGTCTCGGTCTCGTACCACAGCGCGCGATCCAGCCGGAACCGGATTGAACGGTATTGCTGATACGTCAGGTCCTGCCACTCCTGCGGAACCATCTCACGCTCGGCATAATCACGGCTGGCCAGGTCGCGGGCCATTGCGATGACGTCGTCTCGGCTGAACGGGGTCTCTCCACCTGTGGCATATGCCGCTGGGGCGAAGGCCAGAGCGGTTGATGAGGCGAGAAAAGCGCGACGTGTAAAGTTCATTTCTTTGATTTCCAAGGTTGTGACTTGAACCAGGCGGCCAGATAAGCCACGCCGATGATCATGGCAAAGCCAATCATGTTGGCGATGAACACACTGGCAACATCCCGCCCACTCAGGTCCAGTCCGACGCCGATAAGTCGTGCTGCTGCCATAGAAAATACGAACACCGCGAGCGATTGCTGACCCACTTTGGTGATGATGGTCAGCAGGAACTGCCAGACTTTTGCGGCTGCCCCATGACCGGTCGCTATCAGGCGACGGCCATGCTCACCGGCGATAACCCAACCCAGATAGGCAAGCGACAGAAAATGCAGATATCGGAATAGACCAAAGTCGGTCTTGTCGCGAAATTCTTTGGTCACTGGCCAGACCTTGCGAATCTCATCAGCCAGATCAGGGGCTGCTGCATTGATCCAAGTGAATACCTTCCACGAGCCGAACGGCATCGAGAAGATCAAAAACAATGCTGCCGCCCAGATCAGAGTTTTCGACACCGGCGGCGCTGGAATCCAACCTCGCATGAACGCAAAGCCGGTGAAGAACAGCAATTGCCACCCGAATGGGTTGAAGAACCACTGGCGCTCTGACCAGGGCTCGGCCGGCAGGTCAAGGTAGTCGAATTGTGCAACGAGCCAGATCGTGACCGAGGCCATGGCGACCGCCCAGAATCCGATACGATATAGCCCCATAAACAGGGGCATCATCGCCAGTACCACCAGATACATCGGTAGAATATCGAAGTAGTTCGGCACATAGGTCAGGGTGAACAGTCCGACGATCTGTGACGCCGGATCGTTGAAGAAATGCTGTAGATTGAGAGAGGAGATATAGTTTTTCTCGAACAGCCCACTCTGGTTCAGGGCCGCCATTGTCATCGCGACAAAGAAGAACAGGCAGATATGCGCCCAGTAGACCTGCCAGATGCGAAAGCTCACGCGTGCGGTGCCCATCCACCAGCCTTTGCGCATGAACGCCCCCCCAAAAGCAATTGCCGAAGCCATGCCTGAACAGAATACGAAGATCTCGGTTGCGTCCGAAAAGCCAAAGCGGGCAGGTATCCATTTGGCCCACGGATCGTTCGGAATATGGGCAATCAGGATGATGAACATCGCGATGCCGCGATAGAAATCCAACCGCGGATCGCGCGTAGCGGCGGGGGCGGCGACCTGAGACGCCACCGGAGCAAAATCAGAAGCGGGCGATGCGGTCGCCATACGGTTTCTGTCCTTCTTGGTCTTTTATTGTTGTTATTCGGCGGGGACGCTTTGTGCGTCGCCGCTGTCGCGTGCGGCCTCGATCAATTCTCGGCGGGCGAGGGCGTAATTGTCCTCTCCCCCGGCACGTTTGGCGCGGCGGTCGTCCAGGATGCGCTCGACAGCATCCAGACGGCCAGCGCGCAGGCCGGAATCAATGGTGATGCGCTCGAATACATCACGTTGGGCGTGGCTGCCACCCGCCAGTTGCATCCCACCCCGGGCATTTGAAAGAAAATCAAAGGCTTGGCCGTAAAGGCCCTCTCCAAAGGCCTCAAGCCCCTTGGCGGCGGCAATGCCCGGGTCGGACATGCGGATCGGCGTGTCACCCTGATTGCGCTGGGCGTCATTTTGAATACGCTGCAGCATATTTGCTGTAGCCTCCGAACGATTGTCCCCGGTCAATGCCAGCAAGTAGTGAAGATCGGCGAAGATCAAGCATCCGTCTTCGGTTCGGGCTGCGCTGAGATCGGCCAGTTCTTCCCAACGGTTGCCAACATCAACGCCCTCAAGCTCTAGCCGGGACAGCAGCGAGGTTGCATTCGAGATATCGCGATAGTCGTCGGTTTTGTCCTGGCGGATGTGATGATCGTAAAGCGCCATCACTTGATCGACTTGCCCCAAATCCAGATGCATCAGCGCCTTGTGCCACCAGACATGATAGCGGAAATTGTTGCAATGCGCCCAAGCGTCCTCGCGTCCCGCGAGCCAGTCCAGTCCCAGCTGCGCGTTGCCCGTCATCTCGTGCACGTGCGCTACAGCGTGCAATCCCCAGGCGTCGTCCGAAACCATCCACAAGGCCTGACGACCGGCGATCTCGGCTTTCTCGTAGGCGCCGGTTTCCTCCAGCGCGAACGAGTGGCATCCCAGCAAGTATCCACGTCCGGCGTGGTCGGGTTCATACGCAGGCATCACCCGTTCGATCGACCGACGCATCCCCGCCGCATCGCCCAGAACGAAGCGCGTCGCATGGCTGAGCTTCATGGCCAGAGTATCCGTTGGGTGCGCCCGCAGAATCTCTTCAAATTTCTGAACGGCCTGTGATGGAAGGTCGGCCATATACAAACCCAGCGCCTCGACATATAGCCTTTCCCGGGCTGAAACGGGCTGACGCTCCATCGCTGCATTCGCGGCACTCAGCGCTTCGGCAGCGACCGCGATCATCTCACGCCGGCCCAGCAGAACCATGAACAGCCCCTTGACCGCATGGCCCAGCGTAAAGTCCGGCTCAAGCTCCAGAACCTTGCCCAGATGTTGCGGTGTTATAGCGGCATGCGCCATGAACCCAAGGAGAACACCATCCCATGCCTCGACGCTTGCGGGCTGGTTCAGGGTGTTCATCTGTCCAAAGACGTCTTGTTTCATACTCGGGTCCAATCTGATTGCGACGTTCTACACTGTTCGATGTAACAGAGTGTGCAGCCGGGTCGTAACAGTATCGACCCTGCTCTCGAATTGGTGAAATCCCGTGTGTGAGAAACGCGAAAAAAACCGCCGATTCAAGGGCATGTTTCAGCAACTTGCCGCCTAAACGGGCAGAGTGTTTCAATCTTCGAAGGGGTTTTCCGCGTTCAGAACAGCCTGTGTGTCAGCCCCACAGACCGGTGGTGCGCTGCGATATGTTACAGGCGTGCGTGACAGGTTCAGGGGATTCCCGATCAGTTGCACCTCGCCAGGCTCAGCTTGCATCGAGATCTGCATCTGGCGGGCAGCGACCTGATCCGAGGCAAAAACCTGATCGAGCGTCCGCACCGGGCCAACAGGGACTTTCAGGTCTTCAAGCCCCGCGATAACGCTGCCTGTATCCAGCGCCTGAACTGCCGGGCGCAGGATCGCATTCAACGCATCCCTATTTTCAAGACGGGCCGGGTTGGTGGCAAATCGGGGATCTTCGGCTAGCTCTGGCTTTTCGATGAAGCCGCAAAATCTTTTGAACTGACTGTCATTTCCAACGGCCAGAATCACGTGCCCATCCGCCGTCTGATAGACCTCGTAAGGCACAATATTGGGATGCCCGTTGCCGCGCCGCTGAGGCACTTCGCCCGAGGTCAGATAATTCACGCCCTCATTTATCAGCCAAGCGATCTGTGCATCCACCAGCGCCAGATCGATCTGCTGACCCTCGCCAGTCATGTCGCGATGACGCAGCGCAGCCAGAATACCAACGCAGGCATACATACCACACATCACGTCAGCAATTCCGACGCCTACTTTCATCGGCGCGCCTTCGGCGTCTCCGGTCAGAGACATGATCCCGCCATATCCTTGCGCCATTAGATCATATCCGGGCTTCGATGAGTTTGGGCCTGTCTGCCCGTAGCCTGAGATTGAACAATAGACGAGGTCGGGAAACTCATTGGACAAGGTTGCGTAGTCGAGCCCGTATTTCGCCAGTCCACCGGGCTTGAAATTCTCGATCAGTATATCAGCGTGCGAGGCTAGGCGTCGGACTTCTGCCTGTCCTTCGGGTGTTGCGATATCCAATGCGACCGATTTCTTGTTGCGGTTGGAGGACATGAAATATGCGCTCAGGTCCGAGCGGTTACCATCCGCATCCTCGGCGTAAGGAGGGCCCCATTGTCGCGTATCATCACCACCGGTCGCCGGGTTTTCGATTTTGATGACGGTAGCGCCAAGATCGCCCAACAACTGCGTACAAGTGGGTCCTGCCAGAATGCGAGACAGGTCCAGTACCTTGACGCCTTTCAGCGGTCCTTCAGATGCGGCCATCATATCCTCCACGGTCAATTTCCGCAGCAATGACAGTGAACTTGTCTGCTTTCAACGCCTGATCCAATGCAGCCCGCAAATCATCGCGGCTACGAACTGTGCGACCATAACCGCCGAGTGCGCGGCCTAAAGCGGCAAAGTCATGGCGGTCAAAATCCACTCCGCGATTGCCCATCTGACGCTGGCGTTGTTTCAGCTCGATCAGCGCAAGGCTGGCATCGACAAAGACCAGAAAGATTGTGTTGCCACCCAATTCGGCGGCAGTCGACAGCTCTCCTGCAACCATCAGAAACCCGGCATCGCCTGAAAAGCTGATCACGGGGCGATCCGGTTCGGCCAATTTCAGACCGATCGCCATCGGAACGGCACACCCCATGGTGCAGAGCGCCGAGGACTGGATCAACCCTCGTGCCTCCGAACACTCCCACATCTGACTGAGCAGAATGCGATGCGCGCCGCTGTCGGCCGTGGCGAGGGTCTCAGGTGGCAGAACGGCACGAGTTTCTGCGATGATCGCCGCCGGTCCCCAGTCTTCATCTGTCGGAAAAGCATTCGCCAGCGCAGCCTTGACCTGTTCAGGCTCACCATTCGGCCAAGTCTTGCCGGCAGGGTTGCCCTTGGCAATGGCCTCAAGCGTTGCGCCGGTGTCGGCGACCAGATTTAGCCCAGCCTGATGCATGTAATGATCGTTCACCACGGCTGATATGTCGATCACGCGCTTGGTTTCTGGGTCCCAGATCTCGCGCCAGCCGGGGCGCATCTCGATAGGGTCATATCCCAAACACAGTACTAGATCAGCCTGTTCCACCAGCGGGACTAGGTGCTTATCGGCCAGCGGAGACAAACCCGCCCCGCCCAGGCAGAGTGGATGATCCTCGGGCACCACCCCCTTGGCCTTGTAGGTGGTGACAAAGGGAATGTTGAAATGCTCTAAAAATGCTCGCACCACACAGCGCGAGTCGTCGTAAAGAACATCAAGACCGATGATCGCCAAAGGTCGCTCAGCCTCGGCCACCCATCGGCGGGCCTTTTCCAGACATTCCGCGCCAGGCGCGACAGGAGCAACTTTTGCCAGTCGACGACGTTTAACCCCTGATACGCGCGTATCGGCCACCGAGATAGGCACATCGATGTGTACCGGGCCGGGGCGCGCTTGGTTGGCAAGCGATACCGCCTTGTCGGCGATGATATCGGCCCCGTCGGCCGTCAGCATAAAGCTGCCTTTGGTGATCGAGCGATAGACTTGCGCGTGATCCATCACTTGATGGGTGTAGGTCAACGCCTCATCCGCGTCGACGCATCCGGTCAGCACGATCATCGGCACCCGATCCTGCAGGGCGTTGGCGACCACATTGATCCCGTTCATCGCTCCGGGCCCGAGTGTGGCCACGAGGATTGCAGGTGCACCATCGCGATGGTGGACCGCTTCGGCCATGAAACCTGCAGAGTTTTCGTGTTTTGCAAGGTGGAAAGCAATGCCCGCGCTTTCCAGCGCATCCACCAATGTCAGAACCTCGCCGCCGGGCATTCCGAACGCATGGCGGCATCCGGCCTCGAAAAGGCGTTGTGCCAACAAATCCGCAGCGCGGGGAGACAGGTCCTGCATTAATCAAGCTCCGACAAAGTTATCTGCCAGCAGATTGCGGAGGACGCGTCCGGACGCAAGCAGGTTCACGTCAGTGTGACTATTTGACGGCGTTTTCCGCCACGGCCTGAAACTTTGCGTCCAATTCTATGGCAATCTCGCGCAGAGCGTCTCCGCCCTCGTCTGCGTAAGGGGCAAAGACGAAGCTGGGTGTCTTGTAAGAAAGGGTTGCAGTGCCGTCCTCGTTCTCGGTCACGTAGAAACGGATGGGCGCTTCGATCATCGCGTTGGTCGAGGTTTCAAGAACCCGAACTGCGTAATCGTTGTTGAATGCGCCAATCACCCGGTTGCCCGGAATGGTGATACCGCGCGAGGCCGCCGCTTTGGTCGGCCCGGCCTGTGTCACAACGATCAGGCCGTTTTCCTTTACCGCGGCCTTTGTGTCATCTACGAGGGTCTCATAGCTTTTTCCGCTGGAGTAAACCGCCCATCCAGTAAGAGGTTCGATGCCGTCGGCCCAAGCAGGCATCGCCAGCAGGCAGATCGCAGCCCAAAGCGCCCTCATGTTCTTTCCCTTCCTGTTGACTGGGGAATTGATGACAGAAAAGCGCTGAAACGGGGCTCACAATCCTGTGCGCGCGTCAGGCCGCACGTTTCTTCAGCAAATAGATATCCATGATCCAGCCGTGATCAGAACGGGCCTGCGCGCGGGTATCCAGAATGTCTTGCGCCACATCCGCCAATGGGCCTTTGATCAGAATCTCTTCTTTCATGCCCACATATGCCCCCCACCAGATGTCATAATCGGTCATCTTCAGGCTCTGGAACGAGCATTCGCCATCCAGCATTACGGCCACTTTCGACGCCGTTTCAGGCCATCCATCATCGCGGATGCGACGGCCTGTGGTCACGACATAGGGCGCGCCCAGATCATTGATCGGGATCGCATGGGCTGCAGTCAACGCCTGCAACGCTGTGATTCCCGGCATAACCTGGACTTGTGGTTGCGGGTCCAGCCGCGCTGCAATTCTTAGCGAACTGTCATACAGCGACGGATCACCCCAGATCAGCAACGCCACCTTCTGCGCGTCCGGGTAGGCTGAAATCGCCTCGTGCCAGCGCAGGGCAATTGCGTCGTGCCATTCGTCGACGCCTCGGAGATAGCCGTCATCTGCCCGGCGTTTGGGAACGTCGAAATAGGCGATCCGTGCAGGTTTGTCGGTGACCTGCGTGATGATGTCTTCGCGCACACCGGCCAGATCAGCTTTGTTCTCTCCTTTTCGCGGGATCAGGATCAGGTCCGCTGATCTGATCGCCTTCGCCCCCTGAAAGGTCAGGTGGTCGGGATTACCCGTGCCGATTCCGATCAGAATCAGTTCAAACATCTTCGAACTCTGCCAGCGGGCCATACAGGATCAGGGCCGGGGCGGTTCCAACCTCGGATCGCAGCTTGTCGGACAGGTCTCCGATTGTGGAGCGCTCCAAGGATTGCTCGGGAGTTGAAACAGATTCGGCCATCAAAGCAGGCGTGTCCAACGGCAAGCTATGCGCGCTCAGGGCTTCGACCAGCAAGGGAAAAGTGCGCTTGCCCATAAATACGACCGTCGTCGCGCTAGCATCAGCCAGGGCGGGAAGGTTCAGATCGGTCGGCAATTTGCCACTTACGTCATGCCCGGTGACGAATTGAACGCGACGTGCAGTCAGGCGTCGGGTCAGAGGAATACCAGCTGCAGCTGCCGCCGCGACGGCAGAGGGGATGCCGGGAATGATCTCGTACTTGATGCCGGCTGCCTGCAACGCGACCAGTTCTTCTTCCAGTCGACCGAACAATCCTCCGTCACCGGATTTCAGGCGTACCACCTGCTGACCGGTCTGCGCATACTCCACCAACAATCGGCTGACGTGATCCTGCTTGGGCGAAGGGCGACCGGCGCGTTTGCCAACACCAACCAGATCAGCATCGTCACGCGCATGGGTCAGGATCGGGCCGCTGCTGAGATCATCAAACAGCACCGCATCGGCTTTCTGCATCCGGTCTACGGCCTTGAGCGTTAGTAGCTCCGGATCACCCGGACCGGAGCCAATGAAAGAGACAAAACCGGTCATGCCGAGGCCTCTGCAATAAGATGGAAAAATGTGCCGGTGACATTGCCACGTCGCGATCCTGTCTGAGGGCCTTCGGCCCCCTCGGCATCGAAGACTCGCGCAAGAGGAGCGTCAGGTTGTTCGATGATCGAGGAATAGTGGAACTCATGTCCGCGCAAGGCGGTACCCTTGGCAAAGCCCGGCATCGACGCCAAAAGCTCAGCCCTACGATAGCCAAGGTTGAATTTGCGCTTTTGGTATGAGGTTTGCAGACCCAACAACCCTGCCATCTGATGTGGCGCGCCTTCCTTGTCGACCAGAACTTCCCCCAATGCCATGTACCCCCCGCATTCACCATGCACAGGTCGCGTTTCCGCGTGTTTGCGCAGCCCGGTCAAGAATGTATCTGCTGCCGCCAATGTTCCTGCGTGCAGCTCGGGATAGCCCCCCGGTAGCCAGACCAGTTCAGCGTCTGCAGCTGGCGCTTCGTTTGCCAGTGGCGAAAAGGGCAGTATTTCTGCACCGGCGCTGCGCCACCCTTCCAGCAGATGCGGGTAGGTAAATGAAAACGCTGCATCACGGGCCAGTGCGATCCGCTGCGCCGGGGGTCGCGGCAGCGCGGCTGACGATGGCCTAGCAGGGCCTGAGGAGGCCGCCCGTTTGATCGCAACCAAATCGACATGTTCACGCAGGAATGCGGCATATCCGGCGATTGCCGTTTCCAGATCCGGATGCTCAACCGCCTGGATCAGGCCTAGATGTCTTTCGGGCAGGGTCAGATCACCTCGGCGCGGAAGAACGCCCAGAACCGGCAATCCAGCCCGTTCCATGCCCAGCCGCGTCAGCCGCTCATGTCTTGGGCTGGCACAGCGGTTCAGGATCACGCCGGCAAAAGGTAGATCGGGGTTATACATCCGAAAGCCAAGCGCGGTCGCCGCCGCCGATTGCGCTTGTCCTCCGACATCCAGGACCAGAACGACCGGCCATCCCATGCGCAGCGCCGTTTCAGCGCTCGACCCATGCCCCAGCTCTCCGGGTTTGGCGACGCCATCAAACAAACCCATTGAGCCTTCGGCCACCACAATATCCGCGCCCGTGGCCTGCTCAGAGATCGCGCTTAGCAGCGGCTCCCCCATCGCCCAGCTATCCAGATTGAACGAGGCACGGCCCGCTGCAGCGCGGTGAAACGCCGGATCTATATAGTCCGGCCCGCTTTTGAACGGTTGTACGGTCAAGCCGTCCTCGGCCAAAGCCCGGAGCAATCCCAGCATGACAGTGGTCTTGCCTGTACCCGATGACGGAGCGGAAATCAGTATTCCGGGGGGGTTAGTCATCACCATGGCTCCAGCTCGACCACGGACTGTCGGCGCTTTGAGGGCGATAGCGGCGGTCATATGTCTTGGAATACAGACAGCTTTCGTCAAACCCTTCACCTGCAAGCGCCGGACCAACCATGATCAGTGCGGTGCGCGAGATGCTGTAGTCCAGTGACTCCTTCAACGTGGCAAGCGTTGCGCGGATGATCTTCTCATCCGGCCAACTAGCGCGGTAGACCACGGCGACCGGGCAGTCTGTCCCATAGGCAGGTGTCAGGTCGGCGATGACGTTATCCAGATTTCCGATCGAAAGGTGGATAGCCAAAGTCGCACCTGTTTTAGCGAAGTTTTTCAGTGTCTCGCCTTCCGGCATCGAAGACGCACGCCCGGGCGTGCGGGTCAAGACCACTGATTGCGCCAGACCGGGCAGTGTCAGCTCGGTCCCGAGCGCTGCAGCCGCAGCCGCAAACGAGGGTACACCGGGCGTGACGCTGACCGGGACACCCATCTCTTTCAGACGTCTGATTTGCTCACCCATCGCCGACCAGACCGAGAGGTCCCCGGAATGCAGCCGCGCCACGTCCTGTCCAGCTTTATGCGCTGCTTCGATTTCGGCCATGATCTGATCCAGATCCATGGGTGCGGTGTTTACGATCTTCGCGCCTTTGGGGCAGTGGCCCAGAATCTCCTCGGGTACCAATGAACCCGCATAAAGGCACACCGGGCAGGAGGCGATGATATCGCGCCCGCGCAGGGTCAGCAGGTCGGCGGCGCCCGGTCCGGCGCCGATGAAATGAACGGTCATGTCTGTCCTCCGATGGCGACGGCGCAGGTTGCAAGCCGGTCGTCCGAGATTTGTCTGGGTGAAATCAGCCGCGCGCCATGTCCGGCGGCGGCAAGAGCGGATGCTTCGGCCACGCTGCCGGTGCCATATGTGGCGCGACTGCGGGTTGAGCAAGTAAGTGTGCGTTGTTCGGCAAGATCATTTGCCGGAATGAAATGTACCGGCAGCTCAGTTGCTTCTGCAAGCGCGGCAAGTGCGGTGTGTCCGTCCTTGTCCGCAACGGTCGCAAGGGCATCGACAGTTTTTCCTGTCGAGGCAAGCTCGAAAGCGGCACGAAGACTGGCCAGCGTAGCAGAGGATGAGAAACCTAACCCCGCGACGATCATAACGTGAGGCTCCACTGCACCACTGGGTAGGCAGATTTCCAGCCTCGCCGTGGACCAAGCGCAGCTGCCTGCGCCAGTTCGATGCGCAGCAGGTCTCCGCCGAGCTTGTCGTGCCATTCAGCTAGTAACGCTTCGCTTTCCAATGTCACCGCGTTGGCGATCAGCCGCGTGCCGGCCTGAAGATTAGCGTGTAGCCAGTTCAGCAGATCCGCACTCAGACCGCCACCGATGAACACCACATCGGGTCGGTCAAGATCAGCCAACGACTCTGGTGCAGAACCGTGCACAACGCACAACCGATCCTGCCCTAACGTATTGGCATTGCGGCGAATGCGTTCGGCCCGATCAGCACGCGGCTCGATAGTCGTTGCAGTTAGCGTCGGATCGCACATCAGCCACTCGATGCTGATCGAACCGGTGCCACCACCGATATCCCACAGATGCTCACCCCGATGAGGGGCAAGCGCCGACAGGGTTAGCGCGCGAATGGGGCGCTTGGTGATCTGGCCGTCGGTTTCAAAGATGTCATCGGGCTTTCCCGAGGCTTTGGGAAAGGCACGCCCAGTACCCGCGACATCAAGACCGACACAAACCGGATGTTCGAAGGTTCCAAGCAACGCCTCGGTCAGCGACACGCTGCGCGCGCGTTCACGGGGGCCACCGAGCGCTTCCATGACGTGCAGAGTGCAATCGGCAAAATCGGTTTCGCCCAGATAGGTCGCAAGCTCGGCTACGGCTTTGCCGTCGCGCAGCAAGAGAATCGCGCGCAGGCCGGGTGCCAAGTGAGGGCGAAGGCGCGTCAGAGGCGCGGCATGTAGCCCGAAGGTCAACGTGTTTTCAAGCGGCCAACCAAGCCGCGCAGCAGCAAGCGAAAAGGTCGACTGGCCGGGTAGGGCAATCCATTCGTTCGTTTCGAAATTACGCGCGATAACGGACCCGGCCCCGAACCAGAACGGATCACCCGAGGCCAGCACAACGGTTTGCCGACCGCGCAATGCGGTCAGAATTGGCAGGCCATCGGCAAATGGGACCGGCCATTCAATCCGTTCCGCCGCGCTGTCTGGGATCAACGACAGGTGGCGTGTCGGACCCATGACAATCTCAGCGCGGTCCAGCACTTGACGGCTTGCAGGGGACAGGCCATCCAGTCCATCTTCGCCCAAACCCAGAACGGTCAACCACGGAGTTTCAGACATGCCCAACCTCCTTATTCTTGGTGGCACGACCGAGGCGAATGCTCTGGCAAAATCGGTTGCCGATCAAGGCATTCCCGCTACATATTCCTACGCCGGACGTGTCGATAACCCGTGCTCGCAACCCGTGCCGATGCGCGTGGGCGGGTTTGGTGGTGCAGCGGGACTGGCGCGGTACATTCACGAGCACGGCGTCACCCATGTTGTCGATGCGACTCATCCCTTTGCGGCGCAGATGAGCCGAAATGCGGTGGAAGCCTGTGCGGGGGGCGCAACGCCCTTGGCCGCTTTGACGCGACCTGCTTGGGTCGCGCAAGACGGGGACAACTGGCAGCACGTACCGGATATTGAAGGTGCGGTTGAAGCTCTGGCCGGTCCAGCCCGCCGCGTCTTCCTGGCAGTTGGCCGCATGCATCTTCATGACTTCGCAGCCCAACCTCAGCATCACTATCTTTTGCGGCTTGTAGACGATCCGGACGCATTGCCGCTTCCGAAAAGCGATGTGATCGTTTCGCGGGGCCCGTTTACTGTTGAAGAGGACCGGGCCTTGATGGAACGTCACCATACGCAATTGATTGTATCCAAGAATGCGGGTGGCACCGGCGCGCGGGCCAAACTGGATGCCGCCAGGGCGCTGGGCTTGCCGGTTCTGATGATAGACCGTCCGACCCTGCCGAAGCGGACCGAGTTGGCAAATGTCACGCAGGTCTTGGACTGGCTGGCGCATACTTAATCCTTGGCCAGCGTGAATCTCGGGGTGTAGACGATCGGGGCGCTGTTGCGCTCGACTATGCGGGTCAGGGACGAGCCGACGATGACGACGGTCTGCATGTCCGCCATATCTGCCGTGGCTTCTTCCAGAGTTGAAATCCGCAAAGCCTCATCCTCGCGGGATACAGCGCGTGCGAACAGGATCAGGCGTTCCGGCTCACATTCCTCCCGCAGGATTTCCAGCGTTTTTTCAAACCCTTCCGGTCGAGACTTCGAGCGAGGGTTATAGAACGCCATGGCGAAATCGCCCTGCGCGGCAAGTCGGAGGCGCTTTTCGATCAGTGGCCATGGCTTCAGGTTGTCGCTCAGGTTGATGGCGCAGAAATCATGCCCTAACGGCGCCCCAGCGCGGGCCGAAGCCGCCAGCATCGCAGTGATCCCCGGCAGCACGTCGATCTGTATGTCACGCCAGTCTTTCGGCCCGTTTTCAAGCGCTTCAAACACCGCAGCGGCCATTGCAAACACGCCGGGATCCCCTGACGAGACTACAACGACGCGTTTACCGCCGGCCGCCATTTGCAAAGCGTGCCGAGAGCGGTCGATCTCGACCCGGTTATCGCTGGCGTGCAGGGTCAACCCCTCTCGCTCGGCCACCCGAGCAACATAAGGGATGTAACCAACCACGTCCGTCGCTTCTGCCAGCGCGGCAGTGACTTCGGGAGTGACCAGTGCTTCGTTTCCAGGCCCAAGGCCAGCGATCTTGACCCAACCGCTCATGGTCGGCGTCCCTGTCCATGAACCAGTATGATTGAGAAATAGGGCGTGATTCCTTCGCAATTATCAGACAGTTTGCAGACCCGTTGGTTCGGCATCTGAGCGTATTCGACGATCCACGCGCGGTCATACAGCCCGGCCTGTTTCAGCGCGCGCTTTACCTTGTCGAAGTTCCGCCCGATCTTCATGACAACCAGCGCGTCGGTCTGGGTCATGCGTTCAGTCAGAGTATCCTCGGGCAAGGTTCCAACAAGAACCGTGAGGACATCGTCGCCCCAAGTTATCGGGTCACCGGTTGCGGTCCAGGCGCCGGACATGCCGGTTATGGCAGGTACGACTTCGACTTCAGATATGTCTCGTAGTCGATTGTAAAGGTGCATAAATGATCCATAGAAGAACGGATCGCCTTCGCACAGGACCACTACATCCTCACCATTTTCGGTAAGCGACTTCAGATGTGCGGCACAGTCTTCGTAAAACACCGAAAGGAGTTCATTATACCTTGGATCCGTCACCGGGATTTCGGTGGTTACCGGGTACTCCATTGGAAACTCGATGGCGTCGCCGGGGATCATTCCATTGACGATCTTGCGGGCCTGACCTGTGCGGCCAGGTTTGCGAAAAAACGCCACATGGCGGGCATTGCGCAGCAGGCGGTCCGCACGGACACTCATCAGGTCCGGATCGCCGGGGCCGAGGCCCACGCCGTATATTTTACCCCCGCTCATTCCGTGCGGCTCGCGATAGCATTGATGGCAGCAACTGTGATCGCACTGCCTCCCAAACGGCCTTTGACGATGCAGGAGGGTACGGGCTGCGCTTCCCACAAGGCATCCTTGGACTCGACCGCTCCGACGAAGCCCACCGGGCAGCCGATAATGGCAGCGGGGCGTGGGCAGTCGGGATCTTCCAACATGTTCAGCAGGTGGAAAAGCGCGGTAGGGGCGTTACCGATCGCGACCAGTGCTCCTTCCAGATGCGGACGCCACAGCTCTAGCGCGGCGGCAGAGCGCGTGTTGCTCATTTCGGCAGCCAGAGGGCGCACGCGCTCGTCATGCAGGGTGCAGATCACTTCGTTATCAGCGGGCAGGCGAAAGCGGGTGACGCCTTCGCTGACCATGCGGGCATCACACAGGATCGGCGCGCCATTTTCCAGCGCGGAACGCGCTGCCGAGACAAAACCGTCCGAGAAATGGACGAACTCTTCCAGCCCGACCATCCCTGCGGCGTGGATCATCCGAACGGCGACCTGTTCTTCATCGGCATCGAACCGGGCCAGATCAGCCTCGGATCGGATGGTGGCAAAGCTCTGCTTGTAGATCGCCGCGCCGTCGGTTTCGTATTCATAGGGCATCAGGTGAAGTCCATGGTCATGAGTGTTTCTTCGGTCAGGCCGCGTTGGCAGGGCTCATCCCCCGCACGGCCTTGTTTGACAAGGTCAAATCGTCCGGAATTGCCAACCAAAGTGACATCGGCCGGACCCATTCGGGCGCATCCCTTGGCGCAGCCCGATACATGCAGGCTGCCTGCAACGCGCGCGGCCAGGGCGCGCGCCACACCGCGGGTTTCGACCTGCGCCTGCGGGCAGTATGGCGCGCCGGGGCAGGCGTCGGTTGTTCTCAGCGGGTCGGTGCCATCTGTGACAAAGTCAAGGGCGGGTATCGCCGCCCCGCCTTCCAACAGGAACAGCCGCCATGGTGTGACCCGCAGGGCAGTGGCGTTGCTGTTTTCGATCAGCAAATGGAGTTGCCGCGCCGGTAGCTGCCCAAAGGCAGCGCCATAGAGTGTCCCCTGCACGCAGGCTCCCGGTTGAAGAGGCACGCCAATGGGGCCGGGCGCGCTGCCTTGCCACTCGTTGGGCAAACCATATGTGGCAACGGTCCGCGCCATGCGGCGGGTCTCGGTTGTGTGGGTTTGCGCAAACCACTTCGCCAACGCGATCACTTGGTCGATGGCTTGAGCTTCCGACACCACTCGCCCGGTTTCGGCCCCGTCCGCGCGCAGGATCAGGCTGCCCGAACCGAGTTCAAGCCGGATATCCGCCGAGTCATCGGCCAATAAACGCTCGGAACCTGTGTCGATGGCAAAGCCGAACTTGGCAGGTAAATCCGGAAGCTCGGCCAGACGCTGGATCAATTCCTGTGTCAGCCGAGCGGTCAGATCACCGGCTTCATAGAGTGGCGAGACCAGAATGTTGCGGCGAATTTCGATTCCGGGTTCGGCGTCCAGCAGGTTCAGCGAGGAAAGCGCGGCCAACAAGGATTGATGGTCGGTTTCCTTTACTCCACGCAGCTGAAGGTTGGCGCGGTTGGTAAGGTCGATCGTGCCATTGCCGAACCGTTCCGCCAATTCGCACAGCCCTATCGCCTGTTGGGCATCCAGGCGCGCCAGCCGAGGGCGCACACGCACGACCAGCCCATCACCGGACATCATCGGGCGATGGGCACCGGGGCACCAGCCCTGCACGATGGGCGCACTCATCCCAACCCCTCCAGGTCGGCGCGGATCGAGTTCCGGCGGGTATGCCATAGCCCTGCCTCCAGCAGTGCCCGGAACCGATCCTGCATGGCCTGATGTGCTTGCGGGTTTGCCTGTTGCAGGAAGGCGTCGACCTCTTCATTGCCCAGCGTGGCGTCGTGGTACAGATCGAACAGATGCGGTGCGACTGTGCCGGACAGATGCGCGAAAGATGCCATATGATCCAGCGTCGCCGCGATTTCAGCGGCGCCCCGGAACCCGTGCCGCTGCATTCCGGCAATCCAGCCCGGGTTGGCGGCGCGGGCATAGACGACGCGGCTGATTTCCTCGGGCAGGGTGCGGGCGCGCGGGTTGTCCGGGTTGGTATTGTCCAGATGATAAAGCTGCGCAGTACCGCCGGTGATTTTCTTGGCGGCGGCAAATCCGGCCTCGTGCGTTGCATAATCATTGGCCAGCAGCAAGTCCGTCTCGGTCAGGTCCTGTAGGTGCACAAAGCTGTCGGCGTTGGCGACGCGTTGCGAGATACCGTCCTTATCCTGCGCGATGTGTTCACCTTCCAAAGCGAAGGAACTGGCATCAAGCCAAGCCTCACCCGCTTGCACGCGTGCCTCATCCGTATAGGTTTCGGACAGATGAGTCATGTTCAGACCATAGCTGCCGGGGGCTGGCCCATAGACCCGCGCCGCAGGCTCCTGACCGGCGTAAGGATTCCAGTCGGGTGCTTCATCTCGTTTGGTCAATGCGCGGACAGCCTGACCGTAAAGCGCTGAAAGCGTCGGGAACACGTCCCGGAACAGGCCAGAGACGCGCAGTGTTACGTCCAGACGCGGGCGGCTGAGATCGGTGATCGGCAACACTTCGATGCCCGAGACCCGCTCAGACCCTTTATCCCAAACCGGCTTCACTCCCAGCAGGTGTAGCGCCATGGCGAATTCCTCGCCCGCTGTGCGCATAGTGGCCGAACCCCATAGATCGACGATCAAGCCCTTGGGGTAGTCGCCTTCTTCCTGCAGGTGCCGCCGAACCAGTTCCTCGGCGAGCTTGACGCCTTGTGTATAGGCCGCGCGCGTGGGAACCGAGCGTGGGTCGGTCGTGTAAAGATTCCGCCCGGTCGGCAAAACATCCGTACGCCCGCGATAGGGGGAACCGGACGGCCCGGCCTCGATCCGTTTGCCCGCTAAAGCGTCAATCAGGGCAGAGCGTTCAGCTTGGGCTGAGGGGGCAGCGTCGAAATTGCCCGTCTCATCGGGAACGCGCCCAAAGATATGCAGCCCATCACCGAACTGGCTTTCCTTGATGTCGCAGACAAATCGGTCAATGCGCGTGATCGCCTCGGCGGTACAGGTGGCCTGATCGAGGCCAAGATCGCTTTCCAGCCCGATCGCCTGCGCCTCGTCCCGGATATCTTCCTGCAGGCGATCGCGGCGTTTGGGGTCTAGCCCGTCCGCGTTCGAGAACTCGTCCAAAAGCGATTCCAGCCGCACCATGCGATCTGGTGTGCCGCTTTCCTTCATCGGGGGTGGGATATGGCCCAACGTGACCGCCCCGATCCGACGCTTGGCCTGCGCGGCCTCGCCGGGGTCGTTGACAATGAAGGGGTAGATCACCGGCAGATCGCCGATTAACGCCTCGGGCCAACATTCGTTGCACAAGGCGACTGATTTTCCCGGCAACCATTCCAGCGTGCCATGCGCACCGATATGGATCAGCGTATCCGCGACCAATCCTTTGCGCAGCCACAAGTAAAAGGCGACGTAGGCGTGGCGCGGTGTGCGCGACAGATCGTGATAGTCGTCATCGCGCAGTTCGGGTGTACCGCGCTCGGGCTGCAGCGCGATCAGCGCTTTTCCACGACGCAGTGCCGTGAAATGGAACGCGCCGTTTGTGAAAGCAGGGTCGTCTTCGGGAGTGCCCCAAACCTTATTGAGATCGGCGCGGAGTGTTTCCGGCAGCGCCGCCAGCGCCGCCTGATAATCCTCTAGCGGCCATGAAATCCGTGCATCAAGAAGAGTTTCAGCAATTGGCTCGGCAGGCGCGGTGTCATACCCTTCGCCTTGCAGATCGAGCAACATTGCCTCAGCCGAGGCCAGCGCATCCAGACCCACTGCATGTGCCATCTGCCAGTCTTTGCCGGGATAGGTCGATAGTACCAGCGCCGGAACCTGCTCCGCTTTGGGTTTGTCGTGAAGGTTCAGCCAGCCGGAGATGCGGTTGATGATGGCTTCGATCCGTTCGGGTTCAGCCCGATGAGCGAAACGAGAATATTCGAGATGCGGATCGCGTTTGCCCGGCTCTTTGAAGGATACGATGCCCGCGTTGATCCGCCCGTCCACTTCCGGAAGGACCACATGCATCGCGAGGTCGGCAGGTGAAAGGCCACGCACTGCGTCAGCCCACGCTTTGCGGCGTGAGGTGGCCAGCGCGACCTGAAAGACCGGCACCTCTGCCACATCCAGAGGTGAGGTGCCTGATGCGCCCTTGCCTGAGAATGAGGTGGCGTTGACGATCGCCGAAGGCTTCAGCGCCACAATAGTCTCGCGCAGCCAATCGGCGGCATTTGGTGCTTTGAGCGACGGGGCAAACAGGCCGACGGCCTCAAAACCCCGCGCCCGCAAGCTGCGGATCAACGCCGCAATTGGGGCGGTATCTGCCGAGGTCAGGTATGCGCGATAAAAGGTTACGATGATACGTTTCGCATCACCGGGCAGAGCGTTTTCTGCAGGGATCACGCCGTGATCTGGGCACCAGGCACCGCATTCGGGGATGGTCTTGGCGCCCATGACCGGACCTGCATACAACCCCGCAGCCAGTGCCATCTGCGCCAGAGCGGCCTGCGCCGCGACCTCACCGCCGGTGTCGCACAGATGCGCCAGCCGCCGCAGGGTCGAGACAGGCAGGGTAGAGTAATCATCCAGCCGCGTATCCTCGCGACCGTCTGCGGGCAGTACGGCCAGTGCAATCCCTTTGGCCTGCGCCAGCGCCAGAACCTGCTGCAAGCCGTACGCCCAATAGGGCACTCCACCGATCAGACGGATCAGGATGCCCTTTGCGCCCTCCAGTGTCTGCTCGACATATGTGTCGACTGAGAGGGGATGCTTCAGCGCCGTCAGATTGGCCAGCCGCATCGTTGGCATGCGTCCTTCAGGCCCACCTCCACGATGCCATCCCGCCGCGAAAGCGCCAAGGTCACTGTCGGAAAAGGACAGCACCACCAGGTCCGCCGGGCTCTGACCCAGATCGGTCGGGGTCTCGGTTTCTTCGAGCCCATGGCTTTCGCGGAAGACGACGTGCATAAGTCTTACTCGGCAGCCTCGGTTACACCCACGAGGATATCGCGGATCTCGGCCTCTTTGATATCGTCATGCTCGGCAATGACCACAAGGCGCGAGCGACGGTCTTCGCCGGGCTCCCACGGGCGGTCATATTGGTGACGCACGCGCGCACCGACGGCCTGAACCAGTAGGCGCATGGGCTTGCCTTGAACGGCGGCATAGCCTTTGACGCGCAGGATATTCAACTCGTTGGCCAATCGTTCAATCTTGGCGACCAGATCAATCGGATCGGTTTGCTCGGGCAGTTCAACGATGATGCTTTCGAAATCGTCATGCTCGTGATCGTGATGGCCGTCGTGATGGCTGGGACGCGCGTCCATGTCATCCTCGGCCGCGGCTTCTAGACCCAGCACGACGCGGACGTCCACGGCACCCTCGGCCACTTCGACCACGGGCATGGGGCGGGGCGCTTCGGCGGCGATGATCTCTTTCGCTTTCGCAACGCCTTCCGGGCCAGCCAGATCGGGCTTGGTCAGCAGAATGATGTCGGCGCAGGAAATCTGATCCTCGAACACCTCGGACAAGGGAGTTTCATGATCAATCGAGTCATCTGCCATGCGTTGCGCATCCACCGCCTCGACATTCGGAGCGAACCGACCAGCGGCCACGGCCTCGGCATCGGCCAGAGCAATCACGCCATCGACGGTGATTTTCGAGCGGATATCGGGCCAGTCGAACGCCTTCAGCAGCGGTTTTGGCAGGGCAAGACCGGAGGTTTCGATCAGGATGTGATCGGGGCGCGGCTCTAGTGCCATCAGGGCTTCAATGGTCGGGATGAAATCATCGGCCACGGTGCAGCAGATGCAACCATTGGCCAGTTCCATGATGTTTTCCGCCGGGCAATCAGGAATGGCGCAGGACTTCAGGATATCGCCATCGACGCCGACATCGCCGAATTCGTTGACGACCACCGCCAGACGCTTGCCCTGCGGGTTCTGCATCAGATGGCGCACCAGTGTGGTTTTGCCCGAGCCCAAAAAGCCGGTGATCACAGTGACGGGGAGTTTCTCGAGATTGCTCATTTCAGGGCTCCAATCGGGGGAATGCGGGCCGCACAGTTTTTGCGGAAATGTTCGGGACGTTCGCGCCATTTGACCAAACCGTCCTCGGTGGCGAGGTATTTGGCTGCGCCTTCGACGATGGTTTCAACATGGTCGATCTCGTTCAGATGCTCATACACGAAAGTCCAGCGATCCGGTCCTCCGCGTAGCACGATCGAGCAGCCTTCATCGCAATTCGACAGGCATTCCACAGCTTTCAAGGTAATGCCTTCGGGCAGGCCCGCCTGTTCAAGCGCCTTGTGCAGCAACGTGCCGGGGCGCTGGGCGTCATCCTCGACAGGCAGCCCGCGACGGCAGGTAGTGCAAACCAGCAGTTCGACCGGTGCGGTCTCGGTCATGTCTCTCATCCCCCCAAATCCTCTTCGTGGGGGACGGGGTTTCATGCGGGCCGATCACAGCCCCACACCGGAACACCCCGTCCGGTTTCATCTTCGGGCGTTGGCAGGTCTCCCGGCTTGCGGATTTCAGAGGAGGCCTCTGTCGGATGTCCCGCCTTCCCGGCCATACTGCCAGTGGCTTTGGGCACCCTCTCCGGTCACGGTCGCGGGGGCGGCTGCGTTTGACGGCAAAAACCGCTGACGCATTCCCTTTTCATCTGCTCTCGCAGACACCAACGAAAGGGACATGCGGCAGGGCAGGGTTGCTTGTCAAGCGAGTCGCGCCGATCCGTGAAAAAGCGGATAAAAAGCGACCTGTCGGGGTCGCTGGGCGGCATGATACTTCTGCAACGACGTGCTGGCATGGCAGCAAGATGCGAACAGGAGGATACCGCGCATGAAAGTAGGGTTTGTCGGGCTGGGGAATGTAGGGGGCAAGCTATCTGGATCGCTGCTACGAAACGGTATCGATCTGACGGTTCATGACCTGAACCCGGATCTGGTGACCGAATTCGTCGCCAAGGGTGCCAAAGCCGCCAAATGTCCGGCGCAGCTGATGCGCGATTGCGATGCTGTTATAACCTGTTTGCCTTCTCCTGCGGCCTCGGACGCGGTGATGCAGGAAATGTTGCCAGAGGTCGGCCCTGGCAAAATCTGGATGGAAATGTCGACCACCGACGAAGCCGAAGTCAAACGCCTTGGCGCAATGGTCATCGAACGAGGCGGCGCAGCGGTGGATTGCCCGGTTTCGGGCGGATGTCACCGGGCAGCGACGGGTAATATCTCGATCTTCGCAGGCTGTGATCGTGAGACTTTTGAACGTATCCTGCCATTCCTGACCACCATGGGGCGGCGCATTTTGCACACGGGCGATCTGGGCTCGGCCTCTGTTTTGAAGGTGTTGACCAATTATCTGGCGACCGCCAACCTGATCACCTGCGCCGAGGCACTGGTGACAGCCAAGGCCGCCGGCATGGACCTTGGAACCACCTATGAGGCGATCAAGATATCGTCAGGCACATCCTTCGTGCACGAGACCGAAAGTCAGGTCATCCTGAACGGCTCGCGCGATATTTCCTTCACCATGGACCTGGTGAAAAAAGATATCGGTCTGTTTCAGGAGGTCGCCGACCGTGCCGGAGTTCCCCTTGAGATAAACCCATTGATGATCAAGATTTTCGAAGATGGCATCGCGCGATATGGTGAGCGTGAACTGTCCCCGAACATCATCAGGCGGCTAGAGGACGCGACCGGACTGGAGATCCAGGCGCCAGGGTTCCCAACCGAGATGCTGGACGACGAGCCAGAAGAACCGGGTTATGAGGTGATCCCACAGAATCGGTAGATCAAATAATCGGCAAGCGTTGCGGCTGTCTGGCGGCCTGGTTGGACAAAATTCTGGGGCTATTCTAAACAGGTCAACAAGAGTCCGACACCGGCACAGGCAAGAGAACAACTTATGACGAATGAGACCTTTCTCATCGTAACAACGATGAAAAACGAAGGGCCTTTCATGATCGATTGGGTGGCCTACAACCACGCAATCGGCTTTGATGACATTCTGATTTATACCAATGATTGCGCTGATGGTACCGATGCCATGGGCGAACGGTTGCAAGCGCTTGGCTGGGCTCACCACCAACGAAACAGGCTGGGTCCGCGCGCTGCGCCGCAGGTTCGTGCATTTTCGCTTGCGCGGAATCACCCAAGCTATCTGTCATCGGATTGGATTCTCAGTTTGGATGTGGACGAGTATATCAATATCCGTTTGCCCAATAGTGATATAAGAAGCCTCGTTGAGGCCAGCGGCGTGGCGGACGCGATCTCGATCTGCTGGCGCATGTTCGGAAACGCGGGTCAGAACGATTTCGTTGATCGACCTGTACCTGAGACTTTCTTTCTGGCCGCCACCGAAGACGGCTATCCGCATCACCGGACCAAAGGGTTCAAAACGCTGTTCCGCAACAACGGAAAATTCAGCCGTTTTCGCGCCCATCGTCCCAGGATTAATCCAGAAGATGCACCGAACCCTGACGCGCCATACGAAGGCGTGTTGTGGCGGGATTCGGGCGGGAACCTGTACCCAGCAGACCAAGTGAAATGGAAAGCATGGCGTGGTTTCAGCCATGAATTCGCGCGCATTCATCATTATGCTGTGCGCAGCACTGATAGCTTTTTGGTCAAGCGCGACCGTGGGCGCACCAATCATGTGGGGCAGGATCAAGGGCTCAAGTACTGGCTCATGATGAACCACAATGATGTTGAGGATCGCTCAATTCTGGAACACATGCCGGCTATGCACGACATCAAATCTGAGATGATGGCAGATCCGCAATTGGCAGACCTCCATCACCAAGCATGTGAGTGGCACAGATCGAAAGCCGAAGAATTGAGAGCCAGACCGGACTGGGTTGATCTGGTTGAAGCGTTGCAAAATTCCTCTACCGGAGAAGACGTCTATGGGTGAAGCTGTATCTGCTGAGGATCGCCGCAAGAAGCAAGCTGAGCAGCGCGAGCGGAAGGATTCCCTGCGGCGCGAAATGCTCAAGGCCATGCCGCATGGACGGCTGAGCGTTGAAATTGGCGTTTGGAAGGGCGAGTTTTCGCGGATTCTGCTGGAAGAGCTGCAGCCCTCGAAATTGTGCCTCATCGATCCCTGGCAAGTACAGCAAGATCCGGATGGCGGTGCTTCGCTTGCCGGAGCGCGCACGCAAAAGGATATGGATCGGATCTACGATGCAGTAACGGGTAAATACAGTACCGAGATCGCCAAGGGGCAAGTTTCGATCATTCGCGACTATTCGCAACCGGCGCTGCGTTTGTTTGAAGATCAAAGCATCGGGTTTGCCTATTTGGACGGCGACCATTCCTACGAGGGAGTAAAGACGGATCTGAGTGCTTTGCTGCCCAAGATGATCGAAGGCGGCGTAATCATGCTTGACGATTATCACAGGCGCGGTTGGTGGAAAGATGACGTGATGCGTGCATTCCACGAATTCCTCGGGGCAAATTCTGCGGGGCTGCGGCTCAAGGCCATCATGGGGGCGCAGGTGGCCGTCGAGAAACTTTGAGCCGAGATCATTTTTCTGATTATAGATTCGTGCGACGTAACCCAGGCTGGCTAGTGTCTTCCAGCGTCAACAGTGTTAAGCAACAAGTTCAGCGATGACGGATAGGGTTGTTGTCTAAGTCCGATCATCTTTGAATAGCGGCACTTTCCCAGGCAGACAGGAACTTCCTGCGCTTCAGCGTATCGAGGAACGTCAACAACGCAGGGTCCAGCGCTATCGCTGCGCTTTCGGTCGTGGAGTCCTGCGTGTCCAGAAGTGGCAGTGCTGCCAGTGATTCCGGATTCAGCGTGGTCAGGTGCCGGACAAAGGTTTCCGCTTCCTCCGGCAAGCGGCTTTTGCCAGTTACCATGGCGGTTCGCATCATCGTCGTCTGAAAATCGGAAGGCAGAATGATCTGAAGGGCATCCTTTCCTTCTGTTCGTACCGCCGCATAACTGCCAAGCACGTTGTAGGCCACCGCGATTGTACCATCCGCCAGGTCGTTAATCATGTCGCCCGAACAACAATACAGCCGCACATCCAGGCCGCCCAAAACCTCCATCAAGCGCCAATAGGTTTCCGAGGCGCGGGCGTCCTGCGTGGCGAACAAATAGCCCAATCCCGACTGGCGCACGTCATAAGTGCCGACTTTGCCCCGAAAATCATCCGGGCGGGCACGCAGCGCTTCGATCAGTTCCTGCCGCGTTTGCGGCATTGGTTGTCCTTCGAACGCGGTGCGGTTGACAACGATGGTTGCGGGTTCCGAAGTGAAGGCGAACAGGCTTTGATGCCATTGCGCCCAAGGGGGGTGCGGAAGATCGTTAAGCGCCAGCGCATATCCGTCATTCGCGAGCTTCAGTTGCAGGTCCATCGCGCTGGAAACGACAACGTCGAACGCTTCTGGCGTGGCTCGGACGCGTCGGTCGATATCGGCCGTGCCGGTCACCAGATATTCGACCGATATCGCTGGATTCTGGGCGACGAAATCCTCGATCAGCGGCGCAAACAGGGCGGTATCGGTGCTGGAAATGACCCGCAGTCGGGGGCCGTCGGCACTTTCGTTGAATATTTGTCGGTCTTCCCAATCCTGAGCCCCTGCGCCGCTGGCGAATAGGCACAGGATCAGAGTGACAAGATAACGCATGCGCCGCCCTCCGCTTTGTTTGACAGTACCAGCGTGCCGCCATGGGCGACCGCGACGTCCTGGGCAATGGTTAGCCCGAGGCCCGATCCGATGGTTCCCGCCGCGTTCTGACCACGTTCGAAACGTCTTGTGAGCGTTTCGATTTCATCTGGCGGAAAGCCTGGCCCCTGGTCACTGACCGTGATCCGGGCTGTGGGTGACCCTGCGACATCGATGACTACGGTACTGTCCGCTGGCGCATATTTAAGCGCATTGTCTACCATGTTCCGCACCGCATTTTGGATGAGGATGGGGTCGCCCGAATACATGACCTGCGGATCGCCGCTCAAAGCAAGCGAAAGGTCTTTCATTTCAGCGATGGGCGTCAAGCGCTGGACAAGTTCACGGATCAGAGTCACCAGATCGATATCCTCGCGCTCCAGATGGTCGGCGCGGAATGTGATCATGGCGTGATCCAGTAGTTGCCCCGCAGCCCTAGAGCTTTCGTCGATGGCGCGCATCATTGATCTTAACGCCTCGCGGTTGTCTTCTCTCTCGACCCGTTGCAGCGTCGCCTCGGCATAAGACCTGACCGTTGCCAGCGGGGTGCGGACCCTATGGGCGGCCTCGGCGATAAAGTCCTCGGATTGGCTGAGAGACTGGTCCAGGCGTCCCATAAGCGAATTCAGCGATGACACCAAAGGCGCCATTTCACGCGGTACTGGTTTTTTGAATGGGCTGAGATCTTGCGGTCCCCGACGGGTGACGGATGTCGTTAATCTGTCGAGCTGACCAATGGTGGCCGAACTCACCCAGAAGGACAATACAGCCGCAAGTACAAAGAACCCCAATCCCAAAAGGCCAGCATTGCGTGAGATTTGATCCAGCGTCTCCGATAGCGCATCTTGGGTCTGTCCCAAGGCCACTTCGATTTCTGTCTGATTTCCCAGCCCAACCAGTGTGCGGCTGGCACTGACCTGACGAACGTTTTCACCGCGCACTTCACCGAAGCGAAAGGTCCATTTTCCATCAGCGGGTCCTTGAGTTGGGGTCAGGTCTTCGTAGCCGGACAAGAACTCGCCATCCTGAAAAATCGCATAAAACACTCGGTCGTCCGACGGCGTGCTCAGCATGGAAAAGGCAGCATAGGGGATATCGACTTCAAGCTCGCCTCCACGCAACGCCGCGGCGTCGAGGATCGAGGTGACTGAGGCACCCAGAATGTTGTCCTGACCTTGCTGGGCAACCTGAACTGCATAGTCGCGGACAGCAAAGAACAGCACAAGGGCCAGAATCGCGGCACCGCCGATTAGCGTTAGCGCAAGACGGTTTCGCAGTGATCCGGAAACGTTTGGATTAGTTGCCATGATCCAGCCTGTAGCCCAAACCGCGCAACGTTGTGATCCTGAGCTCCGATTTTTCCAGATGCTTGCGCAGTCGGCCGACATAGACCTCGATGGCATTGTCCGAAACATTGTCGTCGTAGGAGAACAACCGGTCCGCCAGCTTCTGCTTAGAAAACACCTGACCGGGGGCGTTGATCAGCAGTTCCAACAAGCGCAGTTCGCGGTTGCGAAGCGAGACGATGTCGTCGCCCACCGTCAAATGACCCGCAACCGGATCAAAGACGACGCCGCCAATTTCAATCGTCGTTTTGGTCTTGCCGGATTTGCGTCTCAGCACTGCGCGGCAGCGCGCCTCAAGTTCGGCATGGTCGAAGGGCTTGGTGACATAATCGTCCGCCCCAAGATCGAGTGAGCCGATTCGATCCGACACTTGACTGCGGGCGGTCAGAACGATGACAGGTGTGTCCAGATGGCTGGCGCGATGCCGTTTGAGGAAATCGCGCCCGTCCCCGTCGGGAAGCATGATGTCCAGCAGGATCAGGTCATACTCATCGATTTCAACAAAGGCCACAGCATCTTCTATTTTCTCTGCGTGATCAACCACATGCCCGTCCAGTCGCATGCGCGAACTTATGGCATTGGCGAGGTCCAGATTGTCTTCGACCAAGAGGAATTTCATCGGGATCCAATAGTAATTTCACCCATGACAGGTTGATGTCAGGTTGATGTGTTTAGGTTTCGAATAATCTGAGCCGCACTGCGGCCGGTTGTCAAACGGGAGGAATTCATGACGACAATCAAACTGGGCCGTCGCGCCCTGATCGCGGCTGTGACCGCTATTGGTCTGGCTGGACCGACTTTCGCTGAAGAGGTCGTAGATAGCATCCACTTTCTGATCCCCGGTGGCGCAGGGGGCGGCTGGGACGGCACGGCCCGTGGCACCGGTGAGGCGCTGACGAATGCGGGTCTCGTGGGAACTGCATCCTACGAAAACATGTCGGGCGGCGGCGGTGGTAAAGCCATCGGATATCTGATCGAAAACGCCGACAGCAACCACGGCACGCTCATGGTCAACTCGACCCCGATCGTGATCCGCTCTCTGACCGGAGTGTTCCCGCACAATTTCCGCGACCTGACACTGGTCTCGGGCACGATCGGTGATTACGCCGCGATTGTTGTGGGCAAAGACAGCCCCATCAATTCAATGGCGGACCTGCTAGCCGCGTATGACGCCGATCCAAGTACAACGGCCATCGGCGGTGGTTCTGTGCCGGGTGGGATGGACCATCTGGTCGCGGCGATGGTTATGGAAGCGGCAGGCAAGGACGCTTTGGGCGTGAAGTACATCCCCTATGATGCAGGTGGCAAAGCGATGGCCGCGCTTCTGTCCGGTGAGATCGCCGCGCTATCGACCGGTTTCTCGGAGGCTGTCGATCTGGCGAATGCGGGTGAGGTGAAGATCATTGGCGTCACCGCGGAAGAGCGCGTGGATGCAGCCCCTGATGCGCAGACCATGAAAGAGCAGGGCATCGACACAACTTTCGTGAACTGGCGTGGGTTCTTTGCTGCTCCTGGTCTGCCCGAGGACAAGCTGGTCGCTTATCAAGAAGCCATCGCCAAGATGTATGACACACCTGAATGGGAAGAGGTCCGCGCCCGTAACGGTTGGGTGAACATCCACAACTCGGGTGCTGATTTCCAATCGTTCCTGGAACAGCAGGAAAAGCAGATCGGCGATCTGATGAAAAAGTTGGGTTTCCTGTAAGGATACCTCGGGCAGAGCGGGCAACCGCTCTGCCTCAACCAACAATAAATCAAAGGAGGGGGAAACATGGCGCTGGATCGCTGGATCGCGCTCGTTTTGCTGGGCATATGCCTGACATATGGCTACACCGCCTGGTTCACGATGGATGGCAGTCTGCCCCCCTTCATGCAGCGCAACCCCATTTGGCCGAGCACCTTTCCCAAGGTGCTGTCGATTTTGGGGATAATTGCCACAACGATTATTCTGCTGGGATTTGAAAAGGCTGAGCCCAAAGAGGCTGATATCGATTATCGGAGGCTGGGCGAATATCACTTGGGCCAGGCGCTGCTGTTGCTGGCTTTGATGGTTGCCTATGCGCTGTGCCTACGTCCGGTTGGATTTCTGATCTCGACATCCGGGTTCCTGATCCTCGGTTCTTTCATTCTGGGCGAACGCAAATGGCACGTCATGCTGCCGGTTGCCATAATCGCTACAGGTTCAGTCTGGTACCTCGTGCAAGAGGTTCTTGGCATCTACATGCGACCCTTGCCGGGCGTTTTCGGAGGCTGACATGCTTGAAGGATTGTTGATCGGCCTACAAACGGCATTCTCCATCCAAAACTTGTTGATGGTCATAGCGGGCTGTCTGATTGGTACATTCATCGGCATGCTGCCCGGTCTTGGGCCGATGTCGATCATCGCCATCATGATTCCGGTCGCCATTTCGATGGGCGATCCGTCCGCCGCACTGATCCTGCTTGCCGGTGTCTACTACGGCGCGATCTTTGGTGGCTCGACATCTTCCATTCTTCTGAACGCGCCGGGGGTCGCGGGAACCGTGGCCTCAAGCTTCGACGGCTATCCGATGGCTCGTCAGGGCAAAGCCGGGAAGGCGCTCACAGTTGCCGCTATCGCCAGTTTCGCCGGGGGTACGATAGGCGCGCTGCTGCTGATGGTCTTTGCGCCTGCATTATCCTCGGTCGCACTGCTGTTCCACTCGGCTGAGTACTTTGCCTTGATGGTAGTGGGTCTGTCCGCCATCGCCGCTTTTGCGGGAACCGGGCAGGTGGCCAAGGCAATTGTCATGACTATTCTCGGGCTGATCATGGCCACCGTCGGCGAGGGCGCGCTGTTCAACTTGCCGCGTTTCACGATGGGGATCATGGATCTGCAGTCCGGCTTTGGTTTCATCACGCTTGCAATGGCGATGTTTGCCCTGCCCGAAGCGCTGTTTCTGGTTCTCAAACCCAAGGACCTGCAAGGCGATGAAGGCGAAATCAAGGACCTGCGCATCACAGGATCCGAGGCAAGGGCCATCGCTCCGGTGGTTGGTCGCCAATCTGTGCAGGGTTTCTTTATCGGTGTGCTTCCGGGGGCAGGGGCAACGATTGCCAGTTTCCTTGGCTATGCGGTTGAACGCAATATTGCCCCGAAAGAAGAGCAGGAGGAGTTCGGCAAAGGCTCGATCAAAGGTCTGGCAGCACCCGAGACAGCTAACAATGCTGCCTGTACCGGTTCCTTTGTTCCGTTGCTGACGCTCGGCATTCCAGGTTCCGGAACTACGGCCATCTTGTTGGGCGCACTGATCGCGCTGAATGTGACACCGGGTCCGCGCCTGATGATCGACGAGCCTCAGGTGTTCTGGGCTGTCATCATGTCGATGTTCATTGGCAATCTGGTGCTGCTGATCCTGAACCTACCGTTGATCCCCTATATCGCCAAGGTGCTTGCAGTACCGCGCAACTATCTGATTCCGTTCATTTTGTTCTTCACCCTCATGGGGGCCTATATCGGGCAGAACAATGCCACGGAACTGCTGATATTGGTCGGCTTCGGCGTCTGCGCCACGGCACTGAAATTTGCCGATTACCCTCTGGCACCACTGCTGATCGGTTTCATCCTTGGTGGCATGATGGAGGATAACTTCGCCCGTTCCATGCAGCTGTATGACGGCATCGCCTTTATCTGGGAACGTCCGATGACGCTGGGCCTGTTGGTGATTGCCCTCCTTCTGGTGCTGTTGCCCAGTTACCGCGCACGTCGCGCCAAGGCGCGAGCAGCAGGCGTGGCCGATGGCGACTGAGCCACTTTCAGGCATCCGGGTTCTTGACCTGACTAATGTCCTGGCCGGGCCGTATTGTTGCTACCAACTGGCCCTGATGGGGGCCGAAGTGATCAAGGTCGAACGCCCCGGCAGCGGAGATCTGGCCCGTGTGCTGGGGGCGGATCCTGATCGGAACAAGGCCGGCATGGGCATCAGCTTTCTGGCGCAGAATGCAGACAAGAAATCCGTGACTTTGGATATGAAGGCTGATCGGGGAAAGGCTCTGCTCAAGCGGCTGGTCAAGACTGCCGATGTGCTGGTCGAGAACTTCCGGCCCGGCGTGATGGACCGGCTTGGGCTGGGGTATCAGGTTCTGCGCGCCGAGAACCCCAGACTGATTTATTGTGCCATCAGCGGGTTTGGTCAGGATGGACCACGCCGGGACGACCCGGCCTATGACCAGATCGTGCAGGGGATCAGCGGTGTCATGTCAATCACAGGTGCGTCGGATACCGCACCTTACCGGGTTGGCTATCCTCTGGCAGATACCGTCGGCGGGATGACGGCGGCCTTTGCCATAAGCGCGGCCTTGAATGCCAGCCCGCGCGGGGCATTCCTTGATGTCGCAATGAGCGAGGCGGTGGTTTCGACCATGGGGTGGGTGGTGTCCAACTATCTGGTCGGTGGCGTGACTCCTGCGCCGCATGGGAACGAAAACACAACGTCGGCCCCGTCCGGAACTTTCGCCACATCCGACAACCCTATAAATATCGCCGCCAATCGCGACGAACAATGGCATGCGCTCGCCCAACATCTGGGCCGCGCCGACCTTTTGACGCATCCGGACTACCTAACCCGCGAGGATCGCAAGACCAACCGGCATGAATTGCGCCAAGAACTGGAACGCACGCTTTCCACCCGTCCAGCCAGTGATTGGGTCCAAGAGTTGAATGCGTTGGGTGTACCGGCCGGGCCGGTTATGACGGTGCCGCAGGCTTTGTCCGACGATCAACTCTCAGGGCGCGGGCTGATTGGAACTCTGTCGGCGCACGGAGAGAGTTTACGCCTTGCGGGCAGCCCAGTGGTCATTGATGGCGCACGCCGCATGCCACGATCCGCACCACCGGATCTTGGGGCCGACAACCTCTCGATTTGGGCCGAGCTTGGACTGTCGGACGCAGAGATCGAAACGTTGCGACATGAGAGGGTGATATGAGCGATGTTGCTGATTGGTGGCGCACCGCTATCATCGATATGGAGCCCGGACGCATTGAACTGCGTGGCCAGCCGATTCAAGACCTGATCGGCAATCTGGGTTTCGCTGAAATGATCTGGTTGATGGTGCGGGGTGACAGACCGACACCTGCGCAGGCTCGATTGTTCGAGGCCGCTTTGGTCGCCGCCGTGGATCACGGCCCGCAAGCCCCCTCGATCGCGGCTGCACGAATGGCGGTGACCTGCGGGCTGTCTCTTAACAACGCGATGGCGAGTGCTGTTAACATGCTGGGTGACATCCATGGTGGTGCCGGCGAGCAGGCGATGGAGCTTTATCACTTTGTAGACGCCCATGCCGAAGGCCCAGAACAGGCATTGGACGACTGGATCGCCGAACGCGGGAAGATACTCCCGGGTTTCGGGCATCGGTTCCATACACCGACGGACCCGCGTGCACCCCGGCTGATGGCCCTGGTCGCTGATGCGGTCGAACAGGACGCCTGCGAGGGTCGGTTCATGAAAGTCGGGCAAGCCGTGGAAACCGACCTGATGCGCCGGAAAGGCAAGCCGGTGCCGATGAATATCGATGGTGTCACGGCAGTGATCTATGCAGAGCTAGGCTTTGCCCCTCCATTGGCACGGGGTTTGTTTTGCCTTTCGCGGTCGGTCGGTATTCTGGCCCATGCCTGGGAGCAGACCCAGCAAGGCGGACGTAACAAAGGTCCTACACCGCCCCACTATCGCTGGACTTATCTAGGCGATTGAAGTTGAGGTATGCCGCCTGTCGTTCCTCATGGCTTCGGATTCCTCTTATCCAGATTCTGAAACATAGCGACATAGTTTGTGGCTAGAGCCTTCGCCTTACGGCCGACACCGTCCAGAACTGCGTAGGACAGGAGCCGGGGAATTTGGGTGAAGTGCCTTCGCAGCTGGCGCAGGTAGGACTGGCGTAGCGTGTTGTCGTTTTCCAGGAAAATGCGCACAAGGCGGACAACGTAATCGCCCTAAGTCAAGGATCTAGAGTGAATTGGAGGCGAGTACCGGAATCGAACCGGTGTACACGGATTTGCAATCCGCTGCGTCACCACTCCGCCAACTCGCCTTTTTAAGCAATATCAATAACTTGCCGTGGTGTGAGGGGCGTTCTATCAGCTTTCAGGATGAACGTCCATAGCCTTGAGGGCGATTATTTCTGTCTTGTTTGGAAATTTGACAATACCCCAATGGTACGTTTTTGCCGCGCCCGGAAATGCAATCTGGCCCGTTGCTGCAGGCAGGCGGATGTGGCAAAAGCCAGATAACAGTCTGATAAGGAATGAGCGATCACATGACAGATTTCGCAGCCCGGCGCCTTACGATGGTTGATACTCAGGTCAGGCCCTCGGATGTGACCAAGTTCCCTATCATTGATGCGATGCTGAGCGTTGCGCGCGAAAATTTCGTGCCGGATGCGCAACGTGAGGCAGCCTATGTTGGTGATCTGGTCGAGTTGGGTGATGGACGTTGTCTGCTTGAGCCCAGGACGCTGGCTAAGATGTTGGACGCAGTCAACATTTCCAATGATGAAGTGGTGCTGGATATCGCTCCGGGGCTGGGTTACTCAACCGCAATTGCCGCGCGAATGGCAGAGTTGGTTGTGGCCGTGGAATCCGACCCGGCATTGGCAGCTGAAGCTCAGACGCTTCTGATGGAAGCTGACGTAGACAACGCTATTGTTCATGAAGGACCGCTTGAACAAGGCGCGGTTGAGCATGGACCCTACGATGTGGTCATGATTCAGGGTGGGGTCGAGCAGCTTTCAGACACTTTGCTGGATCAACTCAAGGATGGGGGCCGGATCATTTGCCTGTTCATGGAGGGTGATCTTGGCACGGTTCGTATGGGTCTCAAGTCCTCAGGCCGTGTCTCGTGGCGATTTGCATTCAATGCTAGCGCACCGATTTTGCCCGCATTTTGCGCTGAGTGTGCATTTTCGCTATAGTTGGCAATAGAAGTATTTTGATGCCTTGATTACTTGAAAACACCGGCGCAAACTGCGCTGGTGGTTGCGTAATTTCGATTTGAGAGGACTTAGTTATGCGCGGGACGACGACAGGAAAGCTGGTCAAAGGCCTGACTTTGGCTGCTGGTGTTGCATTAAGTGTGATGCCCGGAAGGTCGGTTTGGGCAGATAATCTGACCGATGCATTCATCGGCGCGTATAACACCAGCGGCCTGCTTGAGCAGAACCGTGCCTTGTTACGCGCAGCGGATGAAGATGTCGCCATTGCGCTCTCAGCGCTGCGTCCGATCATCAACTGGACCGTGCGGGTGAGCCGGGATTACACGCGCACCAATACGAGCAGCTTGATCACGACGCGCGAACCCTCGAGCTTTTTTTCCGGTCTCACGCTGAGCCAGTTGATCTATGACGGTGGCGCTTCCATCCTTGGCAAGCAATCGGCGCAGGAAACTGTGCTATCCACCCGTCAGTCTCTTATTGATATTGAACAACAAATCCTGATCAGAGCCGCGAACGCCTATCTGGGTGTTCTGCTGCAGGAAGAGACGGTTGCGATCCGCCAGAACAACGTGGAAGTGTCGGCGGAAGAACTGCGCGCATCGCAGGATCGCTTTGAAGTAGGTGAGGTTACACGTACCGACGTTGCCCTGTCCGAGGCACAATTGGCCAGCTCTCAGGCTGATTTGGCGGTCGCACGTGGTAACCTGAGCATTGCTCAGGCTGAATACGTAAACGCCGTTGGCAAGACACCTGGGCGGACGGCTGGTCAGCCAAGGCTGCCCAACCTGCCGCGTTCAGAGGCGGATGCGGTGAATTTGGCTCAGCGGAACCACCCTGCGATTCTTTCCGCACAGCATCAGGTGCGTGCGCTGGACCTGATCGTGCAGCAGCAGCGTGCAAATCTGGGTCCGAATGTCAGCCTGAATGCGGATGCGGGCATTACCGAGAGCTACGACAATGACGATTACATCAACGATGCGACGATCTCACTGAACTTCAATCAGCCGATCTATTCCGGTGGCGGTCTGGCGGCAGCGGTGCGTCGTGCGATGGCAACTCGTGATGCGTCGCGTGCCAACCTTCTGAACGTTCAGAAAGACATCACACAAGGTGTTGCCGATCGCTATGCTGCGTTTCAGGCGGCAACTGCAAGCCTGCGGGCGTCAACAGAACGGGTTCGTGCTTCGCAGGTGGCGTTTGACGGTATTCGTGAAGAAGCAACGTTGGGTGCACGGACGACCTTGGACGTCCTGAATGCCCAGCAGGATTTGCTGGACGCGCAATTGGCCGAGGTAGCATCCCGGACCGAGCGGTCGCGGGCTGCATATGAACTGCTGCAAGCCCAGGGGCTGTTGACGGCAGAGCGTTTGGGTCTTGCAGTGCAGATCTATGATCCGACCCTGTATTACAACCTCGTGAAAAAGGCGCCGTCGCAGGTCAGTAAGCAAAGCCGCGATCTGGATCGAGTGCTCAAGGCATTGCGCCGCGACTAAAGGGCATCGCTACCTGTTGTGGCGCTGGCTCAGATTGGCTACAATCGGGCCTAGGTTAGAGCGGTAGAAAATAATGTCAGATCGTGTTGTAAGCGCCAATATTCAGGACGTTCTTTCGTCGGTTAAGCGAATGGTCGACGAGGACGCGCATGACGAATCAGAATTCATATTTGTTCCGACGGCCCCGGCTGCCAAGCCGGGCCGGTTGGTTTTAACGGATGCGCTGCGCGTCAGCAATGAACCGCTGATCGCCAAGAAGGCCGCGCCCTTGAAACTGATGCCCCAGCATAGCGCGGGTGACAGTACCCCAAAGCAGGCCGCAAATGCGCCAAGCAACCCTGCCGAACCGATGCGGCTGCAACCCAGCGATATTGTGCGCGCTGGTGATGTCGACGCCAAGGCAGACGCACCAAAGCGCGACCTAGCGGGAAGCCTCAGCGCCAAGATTGAAGCTTTGGAAGCTGCTATCGCGCGCACCGAGGATCAGTGGGAGCCCGATGGCGAGAGCGATGACGACTACTCTGGCACCAAGACGCAGGCTGTTGAATGGCCGGCAGACAGAGCTTTTGCTCAGTCTCAGGCGGCTGAACCAAAATCCGAAGCCACATTTATTCGCGACCCGGAGGTGGTGGAAGATATGGCACAGAAGCCGACCGATGCGACAATCGGAGAAGAGGAATTGCGCGAACTCGTCGCCCAGATCGTCCGGGAAGAGCTGCAGGGCGCGCTGGGCGAACGGATCACGAAAAACCTGCGCAAGATGGTTCGGCGTGAGATCACGCGGGCGATCGCCGCAGCGGATATTGACTGAGGCTTAACTGGTGCGTGGCGTCTGCGCCATCGCGAGAAGCAGATCCAGATCCATATGCTGTTCCAGATGGTCGGCAAGGTCGTCCAGCACTTGTTCGACGCCGTCTTCATAAGCTGTTTCCGATGTCACGCCCAGCTTTGCCAGATAGCTGGCGCGAAACGTGTCCGAGGTGAAAATCCCATGCAGATAGCTGCCGCGTATGCGCCCATTGGCGCTGGCGGCACCTTCCGGGCGACCTTCGATCTGCAGCCAGGCCCGAGCGCAATCCGAGCCATCAGTACGGCCCATGTGGATCTCATATCCGCTGACGGGTTCATGACCTGGCAGGGCGGTTGCTGAGCGCAGGATAACCTGCTTTTCTCCGGCCATTGTGGTGCTGACATCCAGCAATCCCAACCCTTCGACCTGACCGGGGCGTCCATCGACGCCATCGGGGTCCGAGATGGTTTTACCAAGCATCTGATAACCCCCGCACAGGCCCAGAACATGACCCCCGCGGCGGACATGGGCATAAAGGTCGATATCCCAACCCTGCGCCCGGAAATAGGCCAGATCGCCGATTGTAGACTTACTGCCCGGCAACAGCACCAGATCGGCATCTCCGGGCAGGGGGCGGCCTGCTGAGATGATCTCGACCGTAACGCCCGGTTCGGCGGAAAGCGGGTCGAGATCGTCGAAATTGGCCATCCGCTCAAGCTGAGGCACAGCGATCTTGCATGCCCCCCCGGTATGAGAGCGAATGTCCATCATATCTTCTGCCGGCAGCTTCCATGCGTCATGGAACCAGGGCACCACGCCCATACAGGGCCAGCCGGTCCGGGATGCGATATCGTCGCGACCTTCATCGAACAGGGAGACATCGCCCTTGAAGCGGTTAATCGCAAAGCCCCGGATCATCGCAAGGTCCCCGGCCTCCAAGACGGCTTGCGTCCCCACGATCTGAGCGATCACGCCACCCCGATGAATGTCGCCCACCAGAACCACCGGAACCTGTGCGGCACAGGCAAATCCCATATTGGCGATGTCACCCTTGCGCAGATTAGTTTCTGCCGGACTACCCGCGCCTTCGATCAACACCAGATCAGCGTCGCTGCAAAGCCTTTCAAAGCTTTCCAGAGCCGCCCCCAGCAGTTTAGACTTGTCCTTGCGATAATCGCCCGCCTTCATTGTACCTGCGCGCTGGCCCTGAAGAATGATCTGCGCGCCGGTATCAGTTTCGGGTTTGAGCAGGATTGGGTTCATATCCGTATGCGTCGGTCGTTTGGCCGCCCGCGCCTGCAGGGCTTGCGCGCGCCCGATTTCGCCGCCGTTTTCCGTAACAGCGGCGTTGTTCGACATGTTCTGCGGCTTGAACGGAGCCACGCGCAACCCGCGTCGCGAATAGGCGCGGGCCAACCCGGCCACCAAAACCGATTTGCCGACATTGCTGCCGGTGCCTTGAATCATGATGGACCGCGCCATGGCCTGTCTCCTATGCTCGGGCGCAGATGACCTGATTTAAGGCCAAAGGAAAAGCCCCATATGAATACGCCTGCGCATCTTTTGATCGGTGCTGCTGTTTTTGCGCGCCCGGCCCGGGGCGCGACGCTATGGGCAGCTCTGTTTGGGTCCTTGTTGCCGGATTTGTCGCTATATTTGATGGCCGGCGTTTCGCTGCACATTCTGAACATCCCGGCACAGGTGGTGTTTGATCAGCTTTACTTTTCACCCGCGTGGCAAACCGTATTCGCCATCGATAACTCGTTCATTTTGTGGGGAGTGGCACTTGCACTCGGGCTGTGGCGCGGCTGGCACCTGCTGACTATTGGCGCATCCGCAGGGATACTTCATTTGGTGATGGATTTCTTATTGCACGCAGGCGATGGCCGACCACAGTTCTGGCCGATCAGTTCATGGGTCTTTCACAGTCCGATCAGCTATTGGGGCAGCACACATCATGCGGCTTGGATCGCGCCGATCTCAGTGACGATTTGCATTGCCGCCTATGTGGTGCTTTGGCAGCGCGGCCTGTCGGTTTCGGCAAAACTGTTCTTTGCGCTGTTACTGGCGGCCGAGCTTTGGGTGGCGTGGCAATGGATCATGTATTTTTGATCTGAACAATCAGCCCATAGAAAAACGCGCCCCGATGTCAGGGCGCGTTTTTTCAATCGGATGCGGGGAACAATCAGGCAGCTTCGGCCTGCTGAGCCGCATTCCGGCGTTCGCTTTCTTCGCGGGACAGGGCGACAGACGTCCGTACGCCGCGACCAACAAATTCCATCAGCCCGCCTACAACCCGCTCATTGGGGTCGATGCCGGCGCACGATAGTACTTCGCGCCCATCGCGCGAACGCGCCCAACGGGCAATTTGTTCCGGTCCGTTGCCATACTTCTTGTCGTCGGCGATGGCATCATCCAAAGCAGCCAGTACAACGGCTGCGAAAAGTTTGCGTGCACGATTGCCTTGTTCGTTGTTAAAGGCAGTGCCGTCAACGAAATCTCTCATCTCGTCTTTCCTGTTTTTCTTGCTCTTGCAATTTTCGGCGTGACGGTCCTTATGACCTATTACATGCGATTCGGATACACCTAAAATGCATAGTTGCGTTGCGTCATTTGCATGGCTCGCTGCAGGTGCAGCACTAGGTTTCGTTGTCTTGTCAGGTGTGGTCACGCCAGATATAGGGACCAGAACTGACGCATCAACCGTTTGTGAAGGATTTAAGTCATGCCCAAGATAAATGGGAACGAAATTCGCCCCGGCAATGTGCTTGAGCATAATGACGGACTGTGGGCGGCGGTCAAAGTGGATCACGTAAAGCCCGGCAAAGGCGGAGCTTTTGCCCAGGTCGAGCTGCGCAACCTGCGCAATGGCTCAAAGCTGAACGAACGCTTCCGTTCGGCCGACAAGGTCGAACGCGTGCGCCTTGAGCAGAAGGATCAGCAGTTCCTGTACGAATCCGATGGCATGCTGGTGTTCATGGACTCCGAGACCTACGAGCAGATCGAACTGCCTTCGGAACTGCTGGGTGAGCGCCGCCCGTTTCTGCAGGACGGCATGACTATCGTTGTGGAGTTTTATGAAAGCGAGGCGCTGAACGCCACGCTGCCCCAAAAAGTGACCTGCAAGATCGTCGAGACCGAGCCGGTTGTGAAGGGTCAGACTGCGGCGAACTCGTTTAAGCCAGCGGTTCTGGACAATGGCGTCAAGGTCATGGTGCCGCCTTTTATCGGGCAGGATGAGATGATCGTAGTGAATACCGAGACCATGGAATATTCCGAACGCGCGTAAGCGGACGATAGTTCGGTGCAAAAGGGTCGCTCTGCGGCCCTTTTTTAGGTCCGAATGCGATAGCGCTCGGGATGATCTCCAAACAGCTCCAGCATCAGTTCGTACTTGATGCGATTGGCGCTGACCTGTCGGTAGAACGCGATCAAGAAAGCGGTCGGGCCTTGAATGCGTCCGAGACCGCTTATCGCGGCCACGACGGTGCCGACATCGGTTTTACCCTGCAACACTAGCCAGCCGCCCAGCATCAGAATCCCAACAGTCCCTGCGCCGTTGATGACACTCAGCAGAAACTTGGCCGAGAGTTTCCAGATGAACATCTTGCGGCGGGTCTCAAATATCTCGTCGAACTGTTTCTCAATCGCTCGCGATGCCGCCTCAATATCCTCGTGCGTCAAGCGGTCGGTCGCGCTGCGCAGGATTCGAACACGCTCGGCCACGAAGATGTTCACTTTTCGCTGAGAGGCCAGAACGATAATGATCTGCGGAACGATCATGGAAAGTGCAATCAAGCCCAACCCCGGTTGGGTGGAAGAGATGTAGCCGATTACGCTGATCAATGTGCCGATTTGCACCACGGGGTCAGAAAATGCACCGCCTGCGAACTTGCCCAGCTCTTCCGCCTCAGCGGATACGGCCGTTGTCATCGTGCCCGAACGAAGGTCTTGCCCCTCTTCGCTGAGATCGATTGATCGGGCAAGCAACCGTCCCCGGATCAGTCGGATGATGTCCTCGCCCAGCGTTCCAGAGCGATACCCGAGCACCCATTTCAACGTAAGGCTCAACAGGATGACGCCCATCATCCCGGCGCCCACCAACAGCAGGCGATCCACTTCGATGCTATCAGATGTCAGGTGATTGACGATGTCGCGCTGGAACTCAAGCGGAGCAGCCGCCAGCGCAGCCACCGCCAATGACAGCAGAATAAGGATGATTTGCCGTCCGGCGCTGACACGCCATATCGCGGTATAGAGGCGAAACATGCACGTATCCCGTTAGGCCAATTGCAGTCAGTGATACCGCGCGGCCCGGCAGCGTCAAATACGCAAACGGTTTCAAAAGAATGGGCGTGCCGGTTCAGCAACAAAATCAACCTGGCAGTTTTAGCGTCGCGCCACCCGCCTGCATGTCGTCCCCCGCGCGATCCAGCCGAAGGTATGCGATCGCCTTTCCGCCAGACTGTGTAAACAACACCCCGGCGGGTTTACCACTGGAGTGAATCTCGGCCCCGACCGGAGCGGTGCCCGCGATCTCGACAACGCGCAGACCTTTGCGCAACTCAGTCTTGTGCTTCATGCGCGCGGTGACCTCTTGTCCGACATAGCAGCCCTTCTTGAAGTCCAAGCCATTCAGCGCCTCGAACCCGGACTCAAGAATATAGCTGTCTGGCGTCAGTTCGATGCTGGTTTCGGGGATACAGTGACGGACGCGGATAGCATCCCAGTCCGTACCGTCATCACCTTCCGGAGCGGTAGAATAAGCGCGCCATCCCAGATCAGGATGCCGTGGGTCGGGTAGGGCGCCCTCGGGCGCGGGGCCGGTGCCGCGTTGTACGTTCAGGTCGGTCTGGTCGATGGTCACATCTGCACGCAGCTTGTACATCGTCAGTCGTTTGGCAAGCCCGTCGGCCAGCACATCGGCCACATCCAGCAGCACCGACTCACCGTCTCGTTTGAGAAAGAAGTCAGCCAGGTACTTGCCCTGCGGGGTCAGAAGGGCGGCGTAGACCAGCCCGTCGTCCAGCCGCTGCACGTCATTTGTGATCAGCCCCTGCAGAAAGCTATCAGTATCGTTGCCGGTCAGGCGCAGAATGCGGCGATTGGACATGGGTTGATCCTCGTCAATTCGTCTGGCTTCGTGATATAGGAAATCGCGCCGCCATGACCAGAGGGTTTCAGACGTGTCCGCCCCGATCAGCATTGTGATTCCAACCCTTAACGCGGGGCATTCCCTGCCGGGAACGCTACAGGCTTTGATGGAAGGGCTTCATTCAGGCCTGATCCGAGAGTTAATCGTGACCGATGGCGGCTCAGAGGATCCAACACTTGTGATGGCGGATGAAGCCGGAGCCATGATCGTAACAGGCCCGGCGTCAAGGGGAGGGCAGTTGCAAAGGGGGTGTGCCAAAGCATCTGGCGACTGGCTGCTGATCCTGCATGCCGACACCGAGTTGCAGTCAGGCTGGAGCGCCATCGTGGCAGAGCATCTGCGTTCGCACAGGCCAGCAGCCTTCCGATTGCGGTTTCGCGTCAGCGGGATTGGTGCCCGCTGGGTCGCTGGTTGGGCCAACCTGCGTAGCAGAGTGTTTGGTTTGCCCTACGGCGATCAGGGGCTGTTGGTACGCCGCAGGGATTATGACTCTGTCGGAGGATTCCCAGATCAGCCACTGATGGAAGATGTCGCCTTGATCCGCGTGTTGCCGCGCCCGGTGCTGTTGAAAGCGGACGCGGTTACGAGTGCGGAACGCTATATCCGTCAGGGTTGGTTTCGGCGGGGCGCGCGGAACCTTTGGACTCTGGCGCGGTACTTTCTGGGGGCTGATCCGCATCTGCTGGCGCAGTCGTATCGGCGTTGAAAGCTGTGCGTAGCTCAACGATGGATTTGCCCAGACGGAACGGTGCAGCAAAGCTTACCAGACATAGGGCAATGATCTGCAGTACCAAAATATGCGCATTCGCCTGCAGATATTCCCATTCATCCTTGAGCTTGCCGACCTGTTCGATCAGATCGTCATAGCTTTGGGCCAGGATCAGATAATCACCGGCAATCGCAGGCACCTTGCGCCGCATGTTGTCAATAGCGGTTTGTGTATCATCGTCCAGAGATGTGAAGACGAGAAATTGATCGATGCTGAAGGCATCCGCTTTCGCTGCCATCTCGCGGGCCTCATCCATGTCATCACTCGACGTGCGGCCGAATAGAAAATGCAGGCCTTGAAGCGGGGCTACTTCGTTCGTGACCGCGATGAACAACGGTAAATCGGCATTGCTTGCGGTTGAGGCGGACAGAAACTCTACCTTTTCGCACAAAACAGCTGTATCCGGGTCGTAAGCGGGGTCACAGAACCTCAGCCGAAACCGCGCGGCATCACGGTCGAATGCAAGCGTGGCGGCATAAGCAACGTCGATCTGCCGGTCCAGCCGCGAACTGTCCGAGGTGTAAAGACCGGCCAACACGGCGACCAGTGCACCGATCCCACCCAATACGACCCAGACCAGATCCGCCAGTTTCCATGCCCGATGCCCTGCAGGTTTGCGGAAAAGAAATCCTGTGCCAAACAGGCCGATCATAAAGGCCAGTATCAGCAGAGGTAATTGGTTTTCAGCGATGAATGTCATACGCCGGAGTGTACGGTCTGCGCAGCGTCTGACAACAGGGCTCACGCGCAGTTGTACCTTATGAAACGTCGCTACCTGACGTCAGGACCCCGAGCTTTGGCCGAACTTGCGAAACAGCTTCGTCCGGTCAAAGGCCTGCTCTAACTCGTCCGTGCGCTGCTTGACACTGTCCCAGAGACGTTCCTGCATTTCGGCAATGGCGCATTCCAATAGCACCATTAGCGAAGTCATGGAATCCCATGCCGAAGGCACTGCGATCCTTACCGCAAAGGTGTGTTTCGCCAGCCGGTGGATGGGGGATCGCCATTGATCCGTCAGCAGGACAACCTCGGCCCCGCGCTCATGGCAAAGCTGCCCGATCAACAAAGTAGTGTTCTCATAACGCCGCACATCCAAGGCCACCAGCACATCGCCTTCGCGCACTTCGAGCAGATCGTGAGTCCACGACGCTGCATCTGACAGCAGCTTCACATCAGGACGGATCATCTGCAGGTGGAGGTAGAGATATTGCGCCAGGGTCCCGGTTATGCGTCCGCCGGTTATGAAAACACGCCGTTTGGGATCGCAAAGCATACGGCAGAAACTGTCAAACTCATCCGGGTCGACCTCATCAATCGAACGCCGCTGGTTCTCAAGCGCTTGGCGGGAGTAGCGGTTGAGAATGTGTTCTTCAGGCAAGTCATTCTGCCAGACATCCCGTTTGGCGACGGGCCCCGAGATCATCTCTTTCACTTCGCTGCGTATCGCGGACTGAAACTGCGGATAGCCATCAAAGCCGGTTTTCTGAAGCATCCGCGCAACCGTGGCGGTGGAAACCGAGGCGATACTGGCCAGCTCGGTTATGCTGCCAAGCCCTGCCATGGGGTAATCATCCAGCAGCACGTTGACCAACTGCCGCTCGGTCGGTGTCATCATTTCGCGATGCGCAAGGAGCCTTTCTGTCACTCGCACGGAATACTCCTTTCCCTTTCTACCCATGTTTATGTGGAAAATTTGACAATGCAATCTGACTTGGGGAATTTTATACAGGAAATTTATTGACAGGTTAAGAACCTCTGTGGAATTTTTTCCAAATGGAATCACGTAGCGCCACTCTCACCTCTGCTCAGCTTGATTTCGGTCCTGTCGTTCACATCGACGACGCGCCGGAAGAGCCTTCGGTTGTGGTGGTGTGCGAACACGCCTCGCATCGTATCCCGGACGGACTGGGGGATATGGGGCTAAGTGCCGAGGCACTGCGCAGCCATATCGCGTGGGACCCGGGCGCGCTGCCGGTTGCTCAGGCACTGGCCCAGCAGTTGAACGGCGTGCTGGTGCATGGTGGGGTGTCGCGGCTGGTTTATGACTGCAACCGCCCTCCCGAAGCCCCCGATGCTATGCCGGAATGCAGTGAAGACACACCGATCCCGGCGAACCTTGAACTGAGCGCCAATGCGCGTCAGCAGCGGATCGAAGGCGTATATGTGCCGTTTTGCCAAGGGCTAGAGGATGTTCTGATCCGTCATCACCGCACGCTAAAACTCATGGTGACGGTTCATAGTTTCACGCCGATATACCGCGGAAAGCCGCGCGATGTTGAGCTTGGTTTGCTGCATGGCCAGGACGCCCGCTTTGCCAAGGCGATGTTGGCCAGCGCCGCGCACGAGCTGCCCCTGGTTACTCGATTGAACGAACCCTATTCGGCGGCAGACGGGGTGGCGCACACTTTGGATCTTCACGCAGCGCCCAACGGATTGTTGAACGTCATGATCGAGATCCGGAATGATCTGATTCAGACAGCCGAGCAGCAGCGGGTCATGGCCGATTGTCTGGCCCCGTGGATCAATCGTACCATTGCTCCGTTCTGTAGCGGGGTGGGCGAATGATCAAGGCAATGTCAGCATATGTGCGTGTAGTCGATGCGGTGAACTACCGGATCGGGCGGGTCATGATGTGGGGCCTGTTCGTGATGATGGGTATCCTGCTGTGGTCCTCGATCTCGAAGACCTTCTTTCTGCCTTCGCTCTGGACGCTAGAAATGGCGCAGTTTGCGATGGTGACTTATTACATCATGGGGGGGCCGTATTCGATCCAACTGGGTTCGAACGTGCGAATGGATCTGTTTTACCATAATTGGAGCCATCGCCGGAAAGCCTGGTTCGATGCCTTCACGGTGCTGCTGCTGATCCTTTATCTGGGTGTACTGTTCTACGGTGGGCTTGGATCCACGGCGTACAGCCTGGGCTATTGGGGTGATGAGCCTGTCGCCTATTTCACAGGCCTTCTGACCGGCAGCGAAGAGGTCGGACGGCTTGAACGATCCTCCACCGCGTGGCGGCCATACATCTGGCCGGTCAAGGCGATCATGGTCTTCGGCTTCTTCCTGATGCTGCTGCAGGCGATATCAGAATTTTTCAAAGACATTGCGCGGATCAACGGGCAAGAGATCGGGGCAGCGCGGGCATGAGCCAGGAATTTATCGCAATCTTCATGTTCGCTTCGATGATGCTGATGCTGTTCACCGGGCAGCGCGTCTTTGGTGCCATTGGTGCCGTCGCAGCCATTGCGGCACTGGCGCTCTGGGGGACAGGCGGGCAGGACATTCCGTTTTCGGCGGCGATGAAGCTGATGAAATGGTACCCGCTGCTGACCCTGCCGATGTTCATCTTCATGGGCTATGTCCTGAGCGAAAGTCGTCTGGCCGATGACCTCTATCGCATGTTCCACGTCTGGATGGGGCCGGTGAACGGTGGGCTTGCCATCGGCACTATCGGTCTGATGGTGCTGGTCTCGGCCATGAACGGGCTTAGCGTGGCAGGTATGGCCATCGGGGCGACGATTGCACTGCCTGAACTGCTGCGGCGCGGATACGACAAGACCATGGTGACGGGGGTCATTCAGGCCGGGTCGAGCTTGGGCATCCTTGTGCCGCCCTCGGTAGTTCTGGTGCTTTATGCCATGATCGCGCGGCAACCCGTCGGTCAACTTTGGCTGGCAGGCATTGTGCCGGGGCTGCTGATGGCGTCTTTGTTCATCCTCTACATCTGGATTCGTTGCCGGCTTCAACCGCATCTGGGACCAGCGATGGAAGACGCGCACGAGGTCCCAAGGTCCGAGAAACTCCGTCTGCTCTGGGCCGGGGCACTGCCATTGATGATTTTCGCTGCGATGATGCTGCCGTTCGTGAATGGTTGGACCTCATTGGTAGAAAGTTCGGCCATCGGAGCGTTGGCGGCGCTTGTGGCGTCTGTCCTCAAACGTCGGATGACGTGGAAGATTTTCGAGGACTGTACCAAGCAAACCTTGGCCATCTCGTGCATGTTCATGTGGATCATCCTTGCGGCGCTGGGCTTCGGCGCGGTGTTTGACGGGCTGGGCGCGGTCAAGGCCATCGAGAACCTGTTCACCGAGCAGTTGGGGCTGTCACCGTGGCTGATCCTGATCCTGATGCAGCTCAGCTTTATCATCATGGGCACGTTCCTGGACGACACCGCAATGCTCGTCATCGTGGCGCCGCTCTATGTGCCGCTCGTGGGGGCGCTTGGCTTCGATCTGATCTGGTACGGTGTACTTTACACCATCACCACCCAGATCGCGTATATGACGCCGCCTTTCGGCTACAACCTGTTCCTGATGCGCGCAATGGCTCCGCCAGAAATCAGCCTGCGCGACATCTACCGCTCAATCGTGCCCTTTGTCGGGGTGATGATCCTGGCGCTCGCAATAATCATGATATTCCCCGAGATCGCCTTGTGGCTGCCCGGGTATGTTTACGGAAATTAACCAGAAGGCCCGACACACGGGCACCCAAACTTAAACGGAGAGGAAATTGACATGACGACAAGACGTAAGTTTCTGAAAACTGCGGGGGTAGGGGTTGCGGCGGCACCTTTGGCAACGCCTGCACTGGCGCAAAGCACGATCACATGGCGGATGCAGACATATGCCGGTCCTGCACTGGCCGAGCATGTGATCGACCCGGCTATTAAGATGTTCAACCAGATCGCCGGTGACCGTATGCAGATCGAGCTATTCTACGCCGATCAACTGGTCCCGACCGGAGAGCTGTTCCGCGCTATGCAGAAGGGAACCATCGACGCGGTTCAATCGGATGATGACTCGATGGCCTCGCCCACCGAAGTCACTGTTTTCGGCGGCTACTTCCCGTTCGCTTCGCGCTATTCGCTGGACGTACCGGTGCTGTTCAACCAGTGGGGCTTGAACGAAATCTGGGACGAAGAGTATTCGAAGGTTGGCGTTAAACACATCAGCGCCGGCGCGTGGGATCCGTGTCACTTTGCGACCAAGGATCCGATCAATTCGCTGGAGGATATGAAGGGCAAACGCATCTTCACCTTCCCGACAGCAGGCCGGTTCCTCAGCCAGTTTGGCGTGGTACCCGTCACACTGCCGTGGGAAGACATCGAAGTTGCAGTTCAAACCGGCGAGTTGGACGGTATTGCCTGGTCGGGCATCACCGAAGACTACACCGTGGGTTGGGCGGATGTGACTAACTACTTCCTAACCAACAACATTTCGGGGGCCTGGGCCGGCCACTTCTTTGCCAATATGGATCGCTGGAACGAGCTACCGGAAGATCTGCAAACTCTGTTCAAGGTCTGCTGTGACCAGTCGCACTACTACCGCCAGTGGTGGTATTGGGGCGGCGAGGCCAACCTGCGGGTTAACGGCACCAAGATGCAATTGACGACCATCCCGGACGAAGAGTGGGCAACGGTGGAAGAGGCTGCGGTGAAATTCTGGGATGAAATTGCTGCGGAATCCGAGACCAAGGCAAAGGTCGTGGATATCTTCAAGCGCTACAACGCCGAAATGCTCAAGGCCGGGCGGCCCTATCGTTACGGATAAAATACTTGACCGGCCCGTTCTTTCGCGGGCCGGTCGTTACAGGGACAAAGAATTTTCGTCGAAAATTCTCGCATATCACAGAGGTATTGCATGCTGACATTTGAGCATTTGAAGGCTGAGGTTTCGTCTGGCGAGATTGATACGGTATTGGTTTGTCTGGTTGACATGCAGGGCCGTTTGATGG
>NZ_JBQFRN010000003.1:0-337740 GCF_056537445.1 Ruegeria sp. CF1
CCTACACCCGTGAACAGGCCTGCTTCCCCCCAGGCTCCATGGGCGTCGACAAATACTGGTCCCCCGTCAACCGCGTCGACAACGCATACGGAGACCGAAACCTAATCTGCACATGCCCGCCAATGTCAGAATACATGGACGCAGCTGAATAATACTCAATCAATAAACCCCCGCCAACTGGCGGGGGTTTCAATCCGAATTCGGGAACGACTGTTCGCGGCCGAAGCGCTAAAGAAGGTGGAGGAGAAATGAAGCATTATGTCCCTGTAAATGACCATGCGCATTTGACCGAAACCACGTTGGCAAGACCCAAACGAGATCATCATATCGAGATCATTCTTTGCGAGGCCGAAGCGGAAGCATCGGCAGATATGCTGGTTGATTTCTATCGTGCCCTAAATGAACTGAACGAAGGCCATACATACATTACAAATATCCGCACCATTGCCGACGGCGCGGCGGGCGGACCCTTGCACTGGGCCGGGCGAACCGCGATTTTCTGGGGGGATATCTACAAAAGCTGGCCTCTGACACCGTCGGACAAAACCTGGATCGCCCAAGTATTGAACCTGTCCTCCCGATCAATTCTCGTTGGCGGTGCAGTGTTTCTTCTCGCCCAGACCGCTCGCGCAACCAAGCGAATTGCATCGGTTCACCCCAACTTTTCTGCCGCAGCGCAAGAGGTTGGACTGATCGACGTCGGTTCGGGTACATACTGGTCCTCAGATAGCCGCACCCATAGCGCATCAACCAGATTGGGCACGTTGCGTTTGTTGTCCGATTTTGTTGCCTTTGATCACGGCGAGCATCTTGCCGAGTCAGTACGCAGCTATATCGGGTTGGCCGACAGGCAAACTACATGCGCAAGCCAACTGGCAGCTCGATTGATCAGACGTTCAAAAGCCGACCCAATGGTGCGACAGGTTGTTGAAAAGATGCAGAACAATCTGGAGGATCCGCTTAGGATACCGGAACTTGCGATGGCGCTTGGTACATCAACGCGCCAGTTACAGCGGCGGTTTCTGGACAGAACGGGTGTAAAACTGCTGACAACGTATCGGGAACTTCGCCTAGAACGGGCCTATGGCCTGCTTCAATTTACCGAGATGACCTATCTTGAAGTGGCGACTGCTACGGGCTTTTCTTCCACAAGTGCATTGGTGCGTGCGTTCCGGGATCACTATGATGCATCGCCCGAAAGTGTACGAAATCGGCGATTTGCAGGCAAAACTCAGGCTGTTTAGCTTGATCGTGTGAATCGACAGCGCAGTCGAATGCGGTTGATACCACACTGGGCCTGACCTTTTGGCATTCACCATTCATGAGGTTGACGACAGATACGATTGTTAGTCCAGTTAACAATGCTTTGCCACCGGCCCAAATATTGGCCCGGCTAAATCCTCAGTTGCCGTCTTTAAGACAAGTTCGCAGCTACGCGCTGGCTAATTGTTGTCGTAGGACCTCTCGCTTGTGATCTGCGAAGTTGATACGCTGGTGTTTCGATCGATGCGATTTTGTACGGGTCGGTTTACCATCCAGGTCCGCACTAGGAAAAGAGAGCATGAAACCTAGGAATTTCGTTCCGAAAGGGGCCGCGACGTTCGACATCGATTATGACGGACCATCCAACGAGATCTATTTTCTGTTACTGCCGAAACTCACCATGCTTGCCTTTAGCGCAGCGGTTGAACCGCTGAGGATCGCCAATCAGGTCACCAACAAAGAGCTCTACAAGTGGTTTCTGATCTCCGAGGATGGGAACCCTGTTCGATGCTCCAATGGAGTCGAAATAGCAGCTGACTTGGCTCTGCATAATTTACCGCGATCATCCAGATTGTTTGTGTGTTCAGGGATCGAACCATCGGAAAGCATTAATTCAACGATCCTTTCGTGGATCAGCCGTCAGAAAGCGTTTGGCTGCAAGCTTGGTGGAATTTGTACCGGCGCATTTACGCTGGCCAAGGCAGGTATGCTGACCGGCAAGAGGTTCACACTGCATTGGGAAAACCAACCCGCCTTTGTTGAACACTTCGAACACCTGACACCATCGGCTAACCTGTATGAGATTGACAATGATCTGATGACATGCGGTGGAGGTAACGCGGCAACCGATATGGTACTGGACATGATTGAAACCGACTTCGGAAAGGATCTGGCCATCATCGTCTCGGACATGTGCATCCACTCACGATCCAACAATCAAAAAACGCTCCAGAAATCCGCGTTTTCTGTCGCGTTGGGCAGTCGGAACCAATACCTGATCAACGCCATCCAGATCATGCATGAGAATCTGGAAGAGCCTCTGGTTATCTCTGAGATTGCCAAGATCGTTCAGATTTCTCGCCGACAGTTGGAGCGGCTGTTTCAAAAGTATGTCGAGGTTTCCCCGGTACAATTCTATATCGAATTGCGTGTGGCGCGCGCCTACGCGTTGCTAAGCGAAACAGAAATGACCGTTGCTGAAATTGCGGCCGCCACGGGTTTTGGCAGCGCGACCCAACTGACAGTTCGGTTCAAGAAACGATACGGCGCAGCGCCGACCTCATTCAGGCGAGGCTGGTCGGGACAGAACGATTGAGAGATGCCGTGCCGGTGGACCCGGCTGCGATCGTACTCTACCAATCAGGGCTAGAGTCCGAGTTCGCCCCGCTCGGATAGCACCTGTAATCTGGGAACATTAACCGCCATGGAATTGAACCAACCCGAACTGCGCCAACTTAGGCGGTCATTCCACAGACACCCCGAATTGGGCTTCAATGAAACGAAAACCAAAGCCAAAGTTGCGGCGCTGCTGCGTCAATACGGGCTTGAAGTTCATGAAGGCGTGGGCGTGGTGGGTATCCTAAGGGCCGGTCAAGGCAACCGCGCGATCGGATTACGCGCAGATATGGACGCGCTACCCATTCAGGAAGCCAGCGATCATGATTACGTGTCACAAAATCCCGGCATTATGCACGCCTGTGGCCATGATGGTCACATGACGATGCTGTTGGGCGCAGCAAAGACTTTGTCCTCGGATCCCGGTTTCAGCGGCACGGTGGTGTTCCTGTTTCAACCGAATGAAGAGCTTGGACTGGGGGCTAATGCAATGCTGGACGAGAATGTCTTGACGCGATTTCCAATCGAAGAAGTCTACGCCATACATAACCTGCCTGGGGCACCCGCCGGGCAGATGTCGACCCGAACCGGTTTAATATGCACATCAGAAAGCCTTTTCGAAATTACGATCAATGGACAAGGCGGCCATGCGTCCATGCCGCAGTCTGGACGTGATGCGCTAACCGTTGGGTCAGAAATCGTTCTGGCGCTTCAGACAATTGTCGCACGCAAGCTGGCCCCGGGCGCCGGGGCGGTTGTGTCAGTGACCGAATTTCTGACCGACGGGCAGCGCAACGTTCTGCCAGGAACGGCAACGCTAAAGGGTGATGCGCGGGCTCGCAGCCCTGAAGATCGAAACAAGATCGAAGAACACATGCGCAAGATTGCGCATGGCATCGCATCCGCCCATGGCGTTGAAGTCCAAGTGGATTTCAAAACCGAATTCATCGAAACAGTCAACGCACCGATCCCGACCGAGGCTGCCATCCGCGTCGCGCAGCTATCCGGGCTGGACACACTTCCCAATCGTCAACCGATGAGCTTTTCAGAGGATTTCGCGCATTTTTGCAAAGCCGTACCCGGCTGCTTTATCCTACTGGGCAACGGTGAATCCGGCCCCAACGGTCAACCGCTGCATTCGAACGACTACGATTTCAACGATGCGTTACTGCCGATCGGCGCGGAATTCTGGGCAAATCTCGTGCGCGACAGGCTTCCGCTGCAAGACGAAGACTGAACGAGGCCCAGCAACATAGCACCTTCGAACGGCCGTCAGATGAATGATCTAAGACGGCCGCTCACACTATAATTTGGACCTTACCCTTGCTAGAGCCTGATGCGGAATGCCGCAAACCCATCAGCGCCTTCACCGGCATCCTCGATGGTGACGCCTTTGACTTCGCCCATGTAGTCGCGCGCCTTTGGACCAGTTTCAAACAACACGGTAGTGTCAGAAAGCGGCGCGAACGACCAGTTTGCATCGGCCTTGGGATCGATTGTTCCTTGCTCGACGATATACCGCACGATCACGTCGCGGTTGGTGTCAGGGGCTTCGAACACGACGGTATCACCCATTGCGCCCGGGAAAGAGCCGCCGCCCGAAGCACGATAGTTGTTGGTGGCAATGATGAACTCCATGTCATCCGTGACCGCCTCACCGTTGAAGGCCAAATCTACGATACGGGCTGCATCCGGGTTGATCTCTTCCCCCTTGGGTCCAAAGCGCGACGGTTGCGATAAGTCGATCTGGTAGGTCACACCGTCCATCACGTCGAAATTGTAAGACGGGAAGTCCGGGTTTAGCAAAATCGCATCCTCTGATCCCGCCTCGATCTGGTTGAACATACCCGCCGAGCGTTCCAACCAACCCCGAACCTGTGCACCGTCCACCCGCACCGCGCGCACGGTATTGGGATACAGGTAAAGATCAGCCACGTTTTTGATCGCAACATCGCCCACCGGAACATCTGTGTAATAGTCCGGGCCGCCGCGACCCCCTGCCTTGAACGGCGCTGCAGCCGATAGAATGGGCAGACCTTCATGTTCGGTGCCCTTCATCATCTCTTCGACGTACCATTTCTGCGCAATCGAGACGATTTGCACCGATGGATCATCCGCAACCAACGCGAAGTAGCTGTGCAGCGGGGCCGAAGTCTTGCCGACCGCGCGGCGTACATAGGCCAGTGTTTCGTCATGATCTTTCGCCACCGAGTCCAGCACCTTCTGATCGTCGCCAACAAGTGCCGTGATCGAACGATCTTCGTTGCGCTTTGAAATCGGGCGCGCCTCAGACGTTGTCGTCACAACCCGCCATTCGTTCCCGTCGCGCTCAAGCAGCAGGTCCAGCAGGCCAAGATGTGACCCCCAAAAGCCGCCCATGACCGCCGGTTTGCCCATCAAGGTCCCCTTGTCGACATCAATTCCAGGGCGATCCGCAAAGGTAGCGGACGGGAATACCAGGTGATTGTGCCCGGTCACCAGCGCGTCGATGCCATCGACCCCTGCCAAAACGACCGACGCATTTTCCATTCCATCAGCGTGATCCGCATCCCCAATGCCGGAATGCGACAGGGCGATGACCAGGTCGCAACCCTGCTCTTGCATCTCGGGGACGTAAGCCTGCGCAGTTTCGACAATGTCACGCGCCTGCACGTTGCCTTCCAGATGCTTGCGATCCCAGTTCATGATCTGAGGTGGCGTGAAACCGATGACACCAATCTTGATCGGATGCTTGCTGCCATCCCCCATTTCAATCTCACGCTCAAGGATGGCATAGGGCTTCACCAGAGTCGTATCATCGCGGGGGGACGCCCCAGTCTCTTTTGCGACATTGGCCAGAACCACGGGGAATTCTGCACCAGCAAGCGCTTTTTCAAGGAAATCTAGGCCATAGTTGAACTCGTGATTGCCCAAAGTGGCAGCGTCATAACCAACAGTATTGAAGGCAGTGATGATCGGATGGCTATCGCCTTCTTTCATGCCACGCTCATAGGCGATGTAATCGCCCATCGGATTGCCTTGCAGAAAATCTCCATTATCGACGAGCAGCGAATTTGTCGCCTCGGAACGGATCTCATTAATGATCGAAGCGGTCCGCGACAGCCCGACAGTATCGCGCGGTTTGTCCGCATAGTAATCGTATGGGAACACGTGAACATGGATGTCGGTGGTTTCCATGATCCTCAGATGCGCCTGATTGTTGGCCGCCGCCGCCGAAAAGGGATGCAAGGTGATGGCAGCTGCGCTGGCGGTCGTAGTGGCAAGAAACTGACGGCGCGAAATCAAACTACGATTGGAATAGGACATAAGGCACCTCTCAGGTTTGTGGATCGACGCGTGTTCTGGATGCTTTTCACAACAAGGGTATGACAGTGAAGATCTTTGCAACAAACATGTCGAACTTGGGGGTAGGATCCTAAAAGCCTATTGTATTGAGTTGCACAGTCCAAGCCACTTTACGCACCAAAGGCGATTGCAGCGAACTGCCCCCATCGTCAGGCCTTCCAACCGATGGATGGCGGTTTCCGCGAGAGCGCTAGCTGAGAGTCAGACCCCCGAACAGCGGTCAAAGAGCGTCGCAACGCGCATAAGACCCTTGAGCCTGCCGGACATGATCTCGACGCGGTTTTGCCGTCTGTACCGACGCTTGTCATATTTGACCGGGGTCTTGCTTTGCGTTCAGCCTGCATTGCAGGCACGTATCCCCTTGTCTTGCAATGCTTCCCGGAACCGGTCGGCATCGTGGCCGCGTTCCCTGGGCAATCATTCGACATTTAGAAAGTCGCCAAGCATCGCGCATGCGCCAATGCCGACGCTGACCTGTCCGGCGGTGACAATCAGGTTAAGCGAACGCCTCTGGCTATCGCAGATGGCGTGTGACTTGGTGTTCGTGCCGCGCTTGGTTCGACCAATCAGACGCCCCCCTGCGCCGTTTTTCAAGAATTAACAAACACTTGCAACTTGCTTACATCAATTTTCTTTCAGAACATTCCCGTGTCCGGCCCGCCCAAAGTAAACATATTCAGAGCTGTATTCATCGCCGTCAGTTCGATTCTGGTGCTCGTTATCGTTGCCGCGTCAGTAGTCATATGACCCTCATTGCTGGTCTGGCGGCTCATCATCTTCACCAATATTTGTTTGTTCCGCACGGGTGGTCAAAACCGAATTGGGCACCACTTATCCGGATGAAGGCGAGCTGATCGACTAGGTGCAGCGGGCATTCGGCGATGGGATAAGCGCGCGGTACTCTTGGCTTTATCGAACCACTCGTGCGCTTCAGGTTTCAGCGGTTTTCTATCTGTTTGGCCTCGTTATGGTGCGAATTCAGGGTTTCAAGCTCTGCCCTGGAGGCGTTACGATCATTGCCATCGTGTTGGGTTGGTTCATGATACTGATCACTATGCAGATTATCTAAAAGATACTTTGGATTCTAAATGTTGGCTGGTTGATGAAATCCGCCATAATGATCCTGCTGCTGGTCTGCGGTAACCTTGGGAGCCTTCAATGTGGCTTCGCCAATGAAATCATCCTACCGACCATCATTCCTTCGTTTGTAGCCGGGATGGTCTATCTTACGGTCATCATCTTCACCTACATGGGGTTCGAAATTTGACCCGATTATATTTGAGATCTGATTCAAAGGCGCACTGGCATCAACGCTAGCTGACCAGCCCAGTCGCGCTCACAATGAAATTCCGCGTGTATTAATGGCAACTGCTACTCAGCTGCGCTCTTTAGTGAAGCCATAAGGTTGCGAAACTTCTCACCCTGTACGGCGACATGGTCACGCAGCGCATTCGCTGTTTCTTCCGGTACGCCTTTTTTCAGGGCTCTGACAATTTCTTCGTGTTCGGCCATGGACTGGGCCATACGACCACGGAACCGAAGCTGCTGTCGACGGAATGGTTTGAGCCTTCTGTGCAGCTTGGAAGTTTCTTGCTCTAAGAATGCATTGCCGGACTGTTGATAGATGATTCGATGGAACCGCTCGTTTTCCAGGTAGTACGCATCGGGATTGCCCGCATCCACGGCCAGTTGGCATTTGCTGTTAGCTTCGGTCAGTTCAAGCAAAGCTTCATCGGAAATGCGCAACGCCGCAAGTCGACCGCAAACGGCTTCAAGCTCGGCCATGACCTCGAACATCTCCATCAGTTCCACCGGGCCGGGCTGTCGGACAAAAGCGCCCCGCCGCGCTATCAGATCGACCAACCCCGACAAGGCAAGTCTCTGGAATGCTTCCCTAAGTGGCGTTCGTGAGACCCCGAACTGCTCAGCCAGTTTGACCTCATCTAGACGGTCACCGTCCGAAAATGTCCCGTCAAAAATCAGCTCTTCCAAATCCTGAGCGATGGTATCTGCAAGTCGTTGGTCCATAGGTTTCTGTTTTACTTGTGATTAGGCGAGAACTCAAGAAATCATATCTTGTATACAAAAACCTTGACTAAAAAAACATCACTGCCCTATGCTTCTATTCATCCCCGGCTCATCCGGGACTGAAAACGGGAGGAAAAAATGAAATCAGTGTTCAAAACGGCCGTCGCTGCGTTGGCGCTTGCATCCGCAGGTACATTGGTGTCAGCGGAGGAACTGCGCCTGTCACATCAGTGGTCGAACAAGGACATTCGCCATCAAGTAGCACAGATTGTTGCAGACGAGGTTGCGGCGGCGGACGTTGATCTGGAAATCAAGATTTTCGGCTCGAAATCGCTGTTCAAGCCGCGCGAGCAGTACAAGCCGCTCAGCCGCGGTCAATTGGATATGACCATACTGCCGCTGTCCTACGCCGGCGGTCAGCAGCCTGCCTATAATCTGACGCTGATGCCGGGATTGGTGAAAAACCACGATCACGCTGCCCGTCTGGCCGACTCGCCCTTCATGGAGGCGTTGGAAGAGAAAATGGCTCAGGACGACGTGATGGTGCTGGTGCATGGCTATCTGGCCGGTGGCTTCGCCGGTAAAGACAAGTGCATCACGAACCCTGAGGATGTCGCAGGCCTGCAGACTCGCGCGGCAGGTAAATCCTTTGAGCAGATGCTGGCCGGCGCTGATGCCTCGATCGCATCAATGGCGTCGTCGGAAATCTATAACGCCATGCAAACCGGCGTTTTGCAGGCGGCCAACACGTCGTCCTCGTCCTTTGTCAGCTACCGCATCTACGAGCAGGTTGCCTGCTATACCCCTGCGGGCGATGTGGCGCTGTGGTTCATGTATCAGCCGCTGCTGATGAACAAATCCACCTTCGACGGACTGAACCAAGATCAGCAAGCCGCATTGCTGGCTGCATCGGAAAAGGCACAGGCCTTCTATTTGGAAGAGGCCAAGAAACAGGACGCCAACTCGGCGAAAGTTTTTGCCGACGCCGGTGTTGAGATTGCGGAGATGAGCGCCGAAGACTTCGAAGCATGGCGTACGCTGGCAATGGAAACATCTTACAAGGCCTTCGTAGAAGAGGTTCCTGATGGGCAGGACCTGCTGGACAAGGCTCTGGCAGTCGAATGACCCCATCTTGCCGGGCGGCCTGCCGCCGCTCGGCATCCGATCTTGGTTCTGATCTTCTCTGATCTTCAGACTTAATTGCATCTCAATCACAGGAGGCGCAAATGGCCGGTCATAGCTCTGCCGTTGCTTCCCACACAGGGAACAATCCCTTCCTTCGCTTTGTCGCTGCGCTTTCAACTCTGGCTGGATGGTGTTCCGCAGGCATGATCGTCGCTGCTGTCGCCATCACCTGCCAGATGATCATCGTGCGCTTCGTGCTGAATCAATCGACCATTTGGCAAACCGAAGCGGTCATTTATCTGGTCATCGCCGCAACCCTGGTCGGTCTGCCTTATGTGCAGCGCCTGCGCGGTCACGTGAATGTTGACCTGATCCCGATTTCGCTCGCACCTCGAGCCCGCTTTTACATGGCGATCCTGACTTCGGTTCTGTCCATCGCCATCGTCTCAGTCATGCTGTTCTACGGCTACGAGTATTGGCACTTCGCATGGGAGCGCGGATGGAAATCCGACACCGTTTGGGGCGTTCGCCTGTGGATCCCCTACCTCGCCATCCCAGTTGGCTTTGGTCTGCTGTTGTTGCAACTGATCGCCGATCTCGTCGCCGTCCTGCTTGGCATCGATAAACCATTTGGTCTGGAGTAAAGCCGATGGATCCCCTTCTGCTCGGCGCTATTGTCGCCATCGCCACCATCCTTGTTCTTTTCTCGGGCGTGTCCGTGGCCATCGGCCTGCTGATCGTCTCGGCTGGGTTCCTAATCGTCTTTGACGGACCGCGCTCGCTGGAACTGATGCCGGAAATCCTGTTCGGCAAACTCGATAACTTCGCCCTTCTGTCTATCCCGATGTTCATCATCATGGGGGCCTCAATCGCCTCTACCAGAGCTGGAGCGGATTTGTACGAAGCGCTGGAACGCTGGCTGACCCGTGTTCCCGGCGGTCTGGTCGTATCAAACCTCGGTGCCTGTGCCCTATTTGCGGCTATGTCCGGTTCGTCACCCGCGACCTGTGCCGCCATCGGCAAGATGGGTATCCCGGAGATGCGCAAACGTGGCTATCCTGACGGCGTCGCCGCCGGTTCGATCGCTGCAGGCGGTACTCTGGGAATCCTGATCCCGCCATCGGTCACCATGATCGTTTACGGTATTGCCACCGAAACCTCGATTGGCCGTCTGTTTCTGGCCGGTGTGATCCCGGGCCTTATGCTGGTGGGTCTGTTCATGGCCTGGTCGCTGTATTCGACCTGGAAATCCGGTGACGCGACCCGTCTGGGTTCGGGCAGCTACACCTGGGCCGAACGGTTCGAGATTCTGCCGCGCGTGCTGCCCTTCCTCGGCATCATTCTGGGTGTGCTTTACGCCATGTATGGCGGTATCGCCACCCCGTCGGAAACGGCTGCTGTCGGTGCCCTGCTCTGCCTGCTGATCGCGATGATCATCTACAAGCTGTGGAACCCCAAGGACATCTGGGTCGTGCTGCGCGACAGCACCAAGGAAAGCGTGATGATCCTGTTCATCATCGCCGCTGCCGGTGTGTTCTCTTACATGCTCAGCTCGCTGTTCATCACACAGGCGATTGCCGAATGGATCGGTACGCTGGACGTGAACCGTTGGGTTCTGATGGGTGCGGTCAACGTGTTCCTGCTGATCGCCGGGTTCTTTCTGCCGCCCGTCGCTGTGATCCTGATGGCGGCACCGATCCTGCTGCCGATTATCACCACCGCTGGCTTCGATCCGATCTGGTTTGCGGTTGTACTGACCATCAACATGGAGATTGGCCTGATCTCGCCCCCTGTCGGCCTGAACCTCTATGTGATCAACGGCATTGCGCCCGACATCTCGCTCAAGACCATCCTGACAGGCTCTCTCCCCTTCGTGGCCTGCATGGTGATCGCGATTGTCCTGCTGTGCCTGTTCCCCGGTCTAGCCACATGGCTGCCTGACCTGGTGATGGGAGCAGCGGTATGACCCTGCTGGCGGATCTTCTATCCACCGTGTTCGAGCGGCGTTACCGCCGCGACGGCGCGGTGGCTCCGGATGGCCGACCACTGACCGAACTGGCCGACGCGCTGGTTGGGTCAGCGGGGGAAACTTCGGGGCTGGCGCTGGCCGAGGAAATCCTGACCCGGTTCGATACGCTGAGTGATGACGACAAGCTGGAGTTCTTCCGCTATCTCGCCACCGCCATGAATATCGATCCCGAGGCGGTACGTTCGTCACTGGACGAATACGAGCGCAACCCTTCGAAAGCGACCTATCGCACCTTTGCGGCTGCGGTGGAACCGGCCCGGCAGGAAATGATCCGCCGTCTGAACCGGGTACCCGGTGCCACCGGAGCGCTGGTTCAGATGCGCGCCGACCTATTGCGACTGGGCGGCAAGGAGCCCGAATTGCAGGCGCTTGACCTGGACTTCCGGCACCTGTTTGCCAGCTGGTTCAATCGTGGCTTTCTGGTGCTGCGCCCGATCAACTGGGAAAGCCCGGCGCATATTCTGGAAAAGATCATTGCGTATGAGGCGGTCCATGCCATCGACAGCTGGGATGACCTGCGCCGCAGGCTGGAACCCACTGACCGGCGCTGCTTTGCCTTTTTTCATCCCTCGATGCCTGATGAGCCGCTGATCTTTGTCGAAGTGGCGCTGAACAGCGGTATTCCGGGTTCCGTACAGGCCTTGCTCGCCGAAGACCGCGATCCATTGCCCGAAGATCAGGCCGATACGGCTGTGTTCTACTCGATCTCCAACTGTCAGGCCGGGTTGGCCAGCATCTCTTTCGGCAATTCGCTGATCAAACAGGTGGCCTCGGACCTGTCGGCTGAGTTGGCGGGGCTGAAAACCTTCGTCACGCTCTCGCCAATTCCGGGGCTGACCAAATGGTTGTCGCAGGAAGGCATCGATTGGAACATCGAAGAGCCCGATCAGATGAAAGCACTGGCCGCACATTACCTGTTGAACGCCAAAGGTCGGGGCGATCTGCCGTTCGATCCGGTGGCACGGTTCCATCTTGGCAACGGTGCGCTGGTCCATGCGGTTCATGCCGACGCGGATGTTTCGGACAAGGGCCGGGCACAGTCCGGTGGCACCATGGTCAACTATCTTTATGACCTTGGCCGCGTAGCGCAGAACCACGAACAGTTCGCCAACACCCGCGAGGTAATCGCCTCGTCCGAGGCCAAATCGCTTGCCGCGTCAGCCTCTCTCACCACGACACAGGAAAGGTAACCCTTATGGCCAATCCTCTCTATGACGGTTTGTTCGGCGCACATGCCGGTAAAGACACAGCCTTTTTGCAGTTGCTCGACGGAACGACCATCACCCATCAGGACTTCCTGAGCACCGCGGCACAAATCGCCCATGTGGCGACGCAGCTGGGCCTGAAACCCGGCGACCGGGTTGCGGCACAGATCGAGAAATCGCCCGAAGCGCTGGCGCTATATGCTGCCTGTGCGCAGGCAGGTCTTGTATTCCTGCCGCTCAATACCGCTTACACTGTGGATGAATTGACCTATTTCATCGAAAACAGTGGCGCCTCGCTGATCGTTTGTGACAGCCGCAGCGAAGAGAAACTCGCCCCGGTTGGTGCGCAGCTAGGCGCGAAGGTGGAAACCCTGAACGCCGATGGCAGCGGCAGCCTGATGGAGCAGGCTGCAGCAATGCCTGCCAGCTTTGAGACCGTTGACCGTGATGGCGACGATCTGGCCGCATTCCTCTATACATCGGGGACTACAGGCCGATCGAAGGGTGCGATGCTGACCCAGAACAACCTGTTGTCGAATGCACAGACGCTGGTCAAAGAATGGCGCTTCACATCCGACGACGTGCTGCTGCATGCGCTGCCGATCTTTCACACTCACGGACTATTCGTGGCCACCAATGTCACGCTGGCTGCAGGCAGCAGCATCGTTTTTATGCCCAAGTTCGATCTGGATGAGATCATCGGGCGGATGCCCAATGCCACGACCATGATGGGCGTGCCAACCTTCTACACCCGCCTTCTGGACGATGACCGCTTCACCAAGAATCTGGCCGCACATATGCGCCTGTTTGTTTCAGGCTCGGCACCCTTGCTGGCCGAAACCCATGTACAGTTCGAAGAACGCACCGGCCATCGCATCCTTGAACGCTATGGCATGACCGAAACTAACATGAACACCTCGAACCCCTATGACGGTGACCGCCGCGCAGGCACGGTGGGCTTTCCATTGCCTGGGGTCGAGCTGCAGATCTGTGATTCAGACGGCAATGCGCTGGCTCAGGGCGAGATCGGCGAGATCGAGGTGCGCGGGCCCAACGTGTTCAAAGGTTACTGGCAGATGCCGGAGAAGACTGCCGCCGAACTGCGCGAGAACGGGTTCTTCATCACTGGCGATTTGGGTCGGATCGACGAAGACGGCTATGTTCATATTGTTGGCCGCAACAAAGACCTTATTATTTCAGGCGGTTACAACATCTATCCCAAAGAAATCGAGCTGATTCTGGATGACCAGTCCGGCGTGCTGGAAAGCGCCGTTGTGGGCGTTCCACATCCCGATTTCGGCGAAACTGTTCTGGGCGTGATCGTTGCAGAGCGGGGCCAAACCCCCGATCTGGACGCAATGATGGAGGCCGTGCGCGGTAGCTTGGCGCGGTTCAAGCATCCACGCAAACTGATCCTGCTGGACGAACTGCCCCGCAACACCATGGGCAAAGTTCAAAAGAACATCCTGCGCGACCGATACAAAGACATGTTCGTGGCAGCGTAAGATGACCCTCCCCGGCCCAGTAGCCCCTCTTCTCGATAATGCTACGGGCCTAACTTCAACAACCAGGGCAGGCGGACCTGTTCCCTGCTCTGGTTGTTGAATTTTTCTACCTGCTGGAGAACCAGAAATGTATGGAAATATTCTAGTCCCTGTTTCCTTTGATACCGACCGCGACGCGCAAAGAGCGCTGGATGTCGCACAAACTCTCCGCTCGGATGGTGGTCATATCACTCTATTGCATGTCATTGAGCACCTTCCGCAATACACAAGCGACCTGCTTCCAGAAAACCATCTGGATATCGCAAAGACCAGTGTTACTGACAAACTGGGCCCACTAGTGGACGGGGTAGCGGACTCCAAAATTGAAATTGTCGAAGGACAGTCGGGCCGTGGAATTCTCGATTATGCAACGAATAACAATGCAGACTGCATCGTTATCGCAAGCCACCAGCCTGGATTGCAGGATTATCTACTGGGGTCCACAGCGGCACGCGTAGTCAGGCATGCAAACTGTTCCGTACACGTGGTGCGATAGTCTGGTCTAGGGATCAGAAGCAACGCCCACACACGACCGTCATACACCGCTAATACATCTGAAATGGCACTGAGCGGTCTATTCCAAGTCGTGTTTACGATATTCTCTAAGAGGAAAAAGAGTGACCAGCCCGAATACGTCTAAAGTGTTAATCCTTCTCGGCCCTCCTAGTGCCGGTAAGGGAACGCAATCCCGACTGCTTGAGCAAAAATTTGACTTGGTTCAGTTGTCGACAGGCGATTTGCTCCGCAGATCGATTGAAAGCGGCAGCGAAACAGGCAAGGCGGTGGAATCCATCATGGCTGAAGGCAGGCTCGTCGGAGATGACATCGTCATTTCGATCTTGCGTGACCGTATGAGGGATTCGGACTGTGCCGGAGGGGTGATATTAGACGGATTTCCACGCACGCTTAGTCAGGCGCGCGCATTGGATCAACTATTGGCGGAAACGGGGCAGCAGATCAGTGCTGTCGTCAGTCTTGCGGTGGATGACAAGAAGATGGTCGACCGCATTTCCGGTCGCTTTACCTGTGCAGGATGTGGCGAAGGTTACCATGATACATTCAAACCGCTTGAGGCAGCGGAACGCTGCGACAATTGCGGAGGCTCTGAGTTTATGCGCCGCGCTGACGACAAGGCCGAAACAGTCGCTGCACGTCTGATTGAATATCGTGAACAGACTTCACCCTTGATCGACTACTATAGCCATATGGGCGTTTTGGCGAATGTTGACGCAATGGGACCGATCGAGGCAATCAATCGAAGCATCGAGGCCGCCATATCGTCAAGGTCGTGATGACAAAAGAAAGCAGAGGAATAAGACCTTTGCAATTACGCTTAGCCAAAGCAAAAACAGACCCAAGAAAGGCTGTTCAGACGTCATTTTCTTAAATGCGAAGCGTCTTTAAGAAAAGAAAAGCGCTTGCGGTAATCTCCCGGCGAGAGGTCGACTATTTCGTGAAACATTCCGCGGAATGCTGAAACATCCATATACCTCATATCCCGGGCGATGGTTTCGATACTGGACTGCGATAGTTCCAGTCTCTGACAGGCATTGGTGATGCGACGCTGTTGCAGGTATTCCGATGGCGTGAAACCCGTGGCCGTCAGGAATCGGAATCCAAAAGTGCGCAGCTCAAGTCGGGCGGTGCAGGCCAATTCGGAAACCGGGATCGGGCCCGCATAACGCATTTGCACCCAATGCTGCGTTCGAAGGATTGCGTTGCCCCCATGAGTCAGGTTGGGCGAAAACGAGATGTAAAAGCTCTGCGCCCGCTCGCCAGGGTCGATCAGAAAAAAACCGGGCGACCTGCATCAGTGGTCGCGATGCGAGCAGCTTGGTGGGCAAAGTGCTACTGCCACCTCCAACGAACAAGACAGGAGATGCCAGATTGAGATCGACGTTCACTCGGTCCCAGATCTATTGTTCATAAGGCATCACCAAATTGGACTATGTCGTTCTAGGAGGTTTAGTCGGTAAGATCCTTTTGCGACGCTTGTAAGGTGCGCTCTGCAGCATTCCAGCCACTACTCGAGCACCCATTACAGAGAGCAGTCCCATGACCGTCGGGGATGATGCCATTGGGACAGTCATCACGACAAGCGCCGCTCGCACATTATTGATCGCAGCCTTGCACTCGTATTTTGCGACAAGGCTTCGCGCGCGCTGACTGAGGAAACCCGGCGAGGAAGGTTGCGATGACTGCAACCTATGTCACCAATGGGGTGTCGAAGAACGGGGCAATTACACGGCCTGCGGTGACCTCAAGTATTAACCCTATGGCAGCCCAAAAGAGGATCGAACTGATTGTGAACAAGAATATCAATGCGATCCAGTCAAAAGCCACCTTAATTCGCGAGTTGCTCCTGAGTTTCAGGTTCTCTGCGTATCGATCTATTGTTATGCCGGTAAAAAAGAGTTTCGGAATACTAGCAGAATGAGAAGTCCACTGCGACTGAGATTCCCAAGTGTTGTTATTGCCCGCGCCTACGCAGTGTCATGTTTTGTATTTAAGTGATTTTCTTTTCGCTCTTTCAGCAGGTTCGTCAACCAATCCGGGTCCATCTCGGGAACCGAACTTAGCAGCAGCTTTGTATAGTCCGGGAAGGGTTCGGATAGAACGGTATTCTTCAATCCCTGCTCGACGACTTGACCATTCAGCATCACAACAATCTCGTCCGAAATAGCCTCGACCGTGGCAATGTCATGCGTGATGAACAGATAGGAAATTCCGCGCTCCTTTTGTAGGCGCATCAGCAATTGCAGGATGCCTTCCTGCACAATCTGGTCCAATGCGGACGTCACTTCGTCACAAATAATCACCTCAGGGTCGGCGGCCAGAGCGCGAGCAATGCATATTCTCTGTTTTTGTCCGCCGGACAATTCGCTGGGAAGACGATCATAGAAGTCTTCCGACAACTCGATGGCTTCAAGCAGTTCGATGACCCGGTCTTCCTGCGCCCGGCCCCGCAGACCATGATAGAATTCCAGCGGACGTCCAATGATTTCACCTACGGTTTGACGCGGGTTCATCGCGGTATCGGCCATCTGATAAATCATCTGAATTCTGCGCAGCTGATCACGGCTGCGATTTTTCAGTTCGTTTGGCAGGACCTCGCTATTGAACGTGACCTGCCCGCTTGTGGCTGGCAGCAAGCCGGTAATCACCCGCGCCGTGGTCGATTTACCAGATCCGGATTCGCCGACAATCGACACCGTGCGCCCCCGCGGCAGGCTGATTGACACATTGTGCAACACCTTGGCGCTCTTGCCATAGGCCGCATCCACACCGTCAATTTTAAGGATGATATCATCAGAAGTCTCGGCTTGTTTTTGCAACAGCCGCACCGACCAGAGGGATTTGGTATACTCTTGCTCGGGCGCAGACAGCATTTTGCGCGTTTCCGCCTCTTCTACCTCTTCTCCATAGCGCAGCACCTTGATCCGGTCCGCCATCTGCGCGACCACCGCCAGGTCATGGGTTATGTAGATTGCGGCGGTATGAAATTCTTCGACGATCCGGCGCATAGCAGTCAGAACCTCGACCTGGGTCGTCACATCCAGCGCAGTTGTCGGTTCGTCGAAAATGATCAAATCGGGACGGGGTGACATCGCCATGGCTGTCATGATCCGCTGTAACTGGCCACCGGAGACCTGATGCGGATAGCGGTCACCAATCGTTTCGGGATGCGGTAACGACAACGAGGCATAAAGCGCGCGGGCATCCTCACGCGCGACATTCTCGGGTTGCAGTCCCTCGCGCACCGTTGCAGCAACGGTCTGATCCAACAACTTATGCGCCGGGTTGAACGACGCAGCCGCCGATTGGGCCACATAGGCTATCCGCGATCCCCACAGATGCTGCAGCACGTGGTCGTCCAGATCCCGCAACTCCTGCCCCTTGAACCGGATCGAACCGCCCGTGATACGACAGCCGGGCTGAGTGTATCCCATAGCCGCTTTGCCCAGCGTCGACTTGCCCGCGCCACTTTCGCCTATCAGGCCCAGCACCTCACCGCGCTTCAGGGTCAGGTTGACACCTCTGATGATCGGATTCCACTTTTCGTCCGAGAACCCCTCGATACGGATGTCGCGCATATCCAGCAGAAGGTCAGTCTCAGTGTTCATCGCGTAATCCGCTTGTTTTGTGCAAGAACCAGTCGACGACAAAGTTGACCGCCACAGTGATCAACGCGATCGAGGCAGCGGGCAGCAGCGGCGTGACCCCGGCCTTGAAATCATATTTGGCGAACTGGATCAGGTTGGCGGTCTCGCGCACCATGGTGCCCCAATCGGCGGTGGGGGGCTGAATACCGACGCCCAGAAAGCTGAGCGCAGCGATGGTTAGGAACACGAAACAGAATCGCAGCCCGAACTCGGCCACCAGCGGAGGCATGATGTTGGGCAAAATCTCGCGACGCATCACCCAAGGCAGTTTTTCGCCGCGCAGCCGGGCTGCCTCGACATAATCCATCACTGCCACGTTCACCGCCACAGCGCGAGTCAGGCGGAACACGCGGGTTGAATCCAGAATCGCAATAATCAAAATCAACGACAGCGCCGACGAGCCGAAAATCGACAGCAGCATCAGCGCGAAAATCAGGCTGGGAATGGCCATAAATACATCTACGCCCCGGCTGATCAATTGATCCAGCCAACTGCGGTTAATCGCAGCGATCAGCCCCAGACCGCCTCCGATGAAGAACGCCAGCAGCGTAGTGACAAAAGCGATACCAATGGTGTTGCGCGCGCCATAGATCAGCCGCGACAGGATATCACGCCCGATCTGGTCGGTACCCAGCCAATGCTCGGACGACCAGGGTGCGTAAGGCGTCGGGAATACCTCGGCCTCACCATAAGGCGCGATGACCGGCGCTCCGATTGCCATGATTAGATAGAACAGGATCACAAACATGCCGAAAATTGCTGTCGGCGGCGCTTTCTTCAGCTCGATCCAAATACGCTCGCGCTTGCTGCGACGGGTCCGCACGCGACCCACCTCGGCGGCGGCTGAATATGTCTTGCTTGTCTGGCTCATTTTGGGTGCAGAAGCCTCGGGTTGGTGACGATTCCAATGATGTCGGCAATCAGGTTCAGAAGGACATATGTGGCGGCGAATATCAGGGCGCACGCCTGAACCACCGGGATATCGCGCGAGCTGACCGCATCGACCATCAGTTGGCCGACGCCGGGATAGACGAACACCACCTCGACCACGACCACTCCAACTACCAGATAGGCCAGGTTGAACGCGACCACCGTTGAAATTGGCGCCCACGCATTGGGCAGCGCGTGATGCAGAACCACGCGGCGGGCGTTCTCTCCTTTCAACCGCGCCATCTCGACATAGGGTGAAGCTAGAAGACTGATCAGCGAAGCCCGCGTCATACGCATCATGTGCGCGACGATTACAAGTGTCAGTGTAAGCGCAGGTAATATGCATTTGACGATCCGCTCGACCAGCGGCATCCCTGGCTCCACATTGGCCAACGACGGCAACACCGGCCATAGCGTTCCGAACAGCAAAATCAGGATATAGGCCACGAAGAACTCGGGGAACGAGATCGCCGTCAAGGTGCTGGCGCTGGCCAGCTTATCATAGCGCGAATTGCGCCACAGCGCGGTGGTGATACCCAGAAACAGCGCTAGCGGAACCGAGATCAGCGCCGCCATACCCGCAAGAAACAATGTGTTCCATAAGCGCGGTGCGACCAGTTCCACTACCGGACGTGATCGATCCACACCCGAACTCGCCCGACCTGAGAACGACGTTCCCAGATCCCCGGTCGCCAACGCACCGATCCAGTCGAAATATCGGATATAGGCAGGTTTATCGAGGCCAAGCTCGGCCCGGATCACCTTTCCTGTCCTCTCAGATGCAGAAACTGCAGAGCGGCCGGATTTCGCGTCGTATCTTCATATCAAGCGCTCTGGCTGCGGGCCTTGCCATTCCGGCGGCACTGAGCCTATCCGGACAAGCACTTGCGCAGGTCCCTAAAAAAGGCGGAGCGATCAAATTTGGCTTTGGCAGCGGTTCGACTACCGACTTTTTAGACCCAGCAACCTATGAAGGCACGATCAAAACCGCTGTCGCCTATCTGTTCGGCAACAACTTGGTCGAATTAGACGCAAACGGAAATTTAGTGCCCGAACTCGCGACCGAGTATTCCTCGAACGACGCAATCACTTGGGTATTCACCCTGCGTGAAGGGGTCGAGTTCCACAACGACCAAACCCTTACCCCTGCCGTTGTCATCGCCACAATCGACCACCACTGTGGCGAAGGATCGAAATCTGCGGTGAACGGTTTGGTTGCCCAAATCAAATCGATGCGCGCCGATGGCAACAACGTGGTGTTCGAGCTGGATCCGGCAAATGCCGACTTCCCATCATCCTGTCTGGCTATCACTTGGTCATTATGCCTTCGACCGATGGCAAATTGACCGACCCACAATCCGGAATTGGCACCGGTGGCTAATTCATTGAGGTGTACGAGCCTGGCGCACAGGCGAAGCCGCCGATCGCTTCAACGCCATCGTGGTCGAGGCCCGCGCAGAGCTGGACGACGCCAAACGCCGCACACTGTATGCCGAGGCGCAGACTTTGGTTCATGATGATGGTGGTGCGATCGTTCCGATGTTCGCCAATCATATCATGGGTGTTGCCAAAACCGTCGCCCAGGGCGAGATCGCCGCGAATTGGGAAATGGATGGTGCCAAAGCCCCTGAACGCTGGTGGCTTGCCTGATCGAGCGCTCGCCGTCTGACGGCCCGTTTCGGCAGATTTCGGGCCTGCTACGCCGAAAGATGTCGCTTGCAGGCCTTTCTGTCGTAATCCAGCTTGCTGCCGCTATCTTGAAACTGCACATTTCGCCCATGACACAGACTGACATTCCGAATCCTACGGACCGCCGCGCAACCGGCTGTGATCTTGTGATCCTTGCATAAAGCAGGGCCTCGGGCCTTTTGCTTCACGCTGCGATTACAGGAATTTCGGAAGACCTCATGACAACTCAAACGCTGCGCCTGGCCATCGATATTGGCGGCACCTTCACCGATACGGTCCTTGTCTCTGGCGAAGAGACAATCCTGGCCTCCACCAAGACCCTGACCACCCATCAGAACCCTGCCGACGGCGCCATGGAAGGGGCCGCGCGAGTAATGCAGCAATCGGGCCGGACGCTGGATCAGGTGACCGGCTTTATCCACGGCACCACCCTGGCGACCAATGCGCTGATCGAACGTCGCGGCGCGGTGGTGGCGACGGTGACCACCGAAGGCTTTCGCGACATCCTGGAAATCGCGTATGAGCGGCGTTATTCGCAATACGATATCAACCTCGAGAAGCCTGACCTGCTGGTGCCGCGCGAGCGTGCTCTGACCGTGCGCGAACGCATGTCGGCGGGTGGTCAGGTATTGATCGAGCTCGAAGACTCGGCCATCGACGCACTGCTGGCCGATATCGACGCGAGCGGCGCAGAGGCCATAGCGATCTGCCTGATGCACGCTTATGCCAACCCCGCCCATGAACGCCGCCTACGCGATGTGCTGGCTGAGAAGCGGCCCGATCTGACCGTCTCGATCTCGTCCGAGGTCAGCCCCGAGGCGCGCGAGTTCGACCGGCTGTGCACCACCGTTGCCAATGCTTATATCCAGCCGCTGATGCAGACCTATCTGGCCCGTTTCGTCGACCGGTTCGAGGCCGAGGGCGTGACCTGTCCGATCCTGATGATGACGGCGGGCGGCGGCATGTGCACCGTGCGCACCGCCGCGCGTTTTCCGATCCGGCTGGTGGAATCCGGCCCCGCCGGAGGGGCCATTCTGGCCGCCCGCATCGCCGCCCGCACCGGGCTGGATCAGGTGCTGTCCTTTGACGTTGGCGGCACCACCGCTAAGATGTGCCTGATCGACAAGGCCCGCCCGCAGACCTCGCGCCAGTTCGAGATCGCCCGCGCCGCGCGGTTCATAAAGGGCTCGGGCATGCCAGTGCGCATCCCGGTGATAGAGATGATCGAGATCGGCGCGGGCGGTGGGTCCATCGCCGGGGTTGACCGGCTGGGACGCCTGACCGTGGGTCCGAAATCGGCGGGGTCTGAACCCGGACCCGTGGCCTTCATGCGCGGCGGCACCGAGCCCACTGTGACAGACAGCGACATTACGCTGGGCTACATCGTGCCCGACACATTTGCCGAGGGGCATATCAAGCTGGACCCCGAAGGCTCGAAACAGTCGCTGAGCCGGGTGATCGGGTCGAAACTAGATCTCGATGCCGTTGGCTCAGCCGACGGCGTCAGCCGCATCGTCGACGAAAGCATGGCCAGCGCGGGCCGGATGCACGCGGTGGAATCGGGCAAGGATCTTGGACCGCGCACGATGATTGCCTTTGGCGGCAACGGGCCGTTGCATGCCAGCCGGGTGGCACGATCCGCCGGGGTTAGCCGCATTGTAATCCCGCCCAATCCGGGCGTGGGGTCTGCCGTGGGCTTCCTGTTCGCACCCGTTTCGTTCGAAATCGTCCGCTCGCGCTATTCGCTGTTGGACAGCATGGACATGGATGAGATCAACGCGATGTTCGACGCAATGATTTCCGAAGCCAAAGGCGTGGTTGCCCAGGGCGCGGGCGATGCCCCGACCGAAACACAGCGCACCGCCTTCATGCGCTACAACGGTCAGGGTCACGAGATCGAGATCACTCTGCCCGACCGGCATCTGACGGCAGACGATATTGCACCGCTGACCACCGCCTTTGAGGAAGAATATCGCAAGCAGTTCTCACGCCCGGTGCCGGGGATGCAGATTGAGATTCTCAACTGGGCGGTGCGCGTCGCGACCCTTGACAGCGCCGTGCCACCAGTGCCCGCTACACCTGCATTGACGACCTTCACCGCACCCGACACTCGCCCGATTACCTGCGATGTGGACGGCGCGCTGAAACAGGCCGCCTTCGTGGCGCGGGCCGATCTGAAGTCCGGCGACCATGTGCGCGGCCCGGCGCTGATCCACGAGCCGCAGACCACCACGCTGGTCTCGACTGATTTCTCGGCCCATGTGGACGCCATAGGAAACCTCGTCCTGGTTCAGGACCAGAAAGGAGGCGCATGATGGCGACCGATCTTTCCCCCGCCCGCCTACAAGTGATGTGGAACCGTTTGCTGGCAGTGGTCGAAGAACAAGGCCAAACCCTGATCCGCGCCGCCTTTTCGCCCATCGTGCGCGAATGCGGCGATATCTCCGCCGGGATCTTCGACGTCAACGGCCGGATGCTGGCACAGGCGGTAACCGGCACGCCGGGCCATATCAACACCATGGCCGAAGCGGTGCAGCATCTGCGCGCCGCCTTCCCGGTTCAGACCATGAAACCGGGCGATATCTACATGACCAACGATCCGTGGCTGGCCTCGGGGCATTTGAACGACTTTCTGCTGATGATGCCCGCGTTCAAGGATGGCAGGGTGGTGGGCTTCACCTCATGCACCTCACATCTGGTCGATCTGGGTGGCTTGGGCATGGGGCCCGAAGGGTCCGACATCTATGACGAGGGGCTGCTGATCCCGCCCTGCAAACTGGTCGAGGAAGGTACCCCCAACGCGCTGCTGCTGGACATCATCCGCGCCAACAGCCGCGAGCCCATCGCCAACGAGGGCGACATCTATGCCCTGATCGCCTGTTGCGAGGCCGGGGTGAACCGGCTGGTTTCGATGATGGAAGAGTTCGGCCTGACCGATCTGGATGCGCTGGGGTCCTATATCATCGACACTTCGCGCCGTGGCACGCTTGAGGCCATCGCCGAGGTGCCCGAGGGGGTCTATAAGAACGCCCTCAAGATGGACGGCTATGAGAACGAGCTGGAACTGCACGCGACCCTGACCGTCAGTAAATCGAGGATGCATGTGGATTTCACCGGCACCTCGGGTTGTTCGCGCAAGGGCATCAACGTGCCGCTGAACTATGCCACCGCCTACACGGTATTTGCCTTGCGCTGCATTGTCGGCTCGGACATTCCCAACAATGCCGGATCGCTGGAGCCGTTCACCGTCGACGGCCCCAAGGGCTGCATCCTGAATGCGCAGCGCCCGGTGCCGGTGGCGATGCGGCACACGCTGGGTCAGGTGACACCCGATCTGGTGCTGGGCTGCCTGCATCAGGCGCTGCCCGATGAAGTTCCGGCTGAAGGCGCAAGCTGCATGTTCGACCTGCCGATGCGCCACGCGCCCGAAGTGGCCCGCGATGGCGGGCAGGAATTCGCGGTGGAACCGGTGCATAACGGCGGAACCGGCGCACGACCCCATGCGGATGGTCTGTCAGCCACCGCCTACCCCTCGGGCGTGTTCGGTTCGCAGGTGGAGATCACCGAAAGCGTCGCGCCGGTGACCATCTGGCGACGCGAGCTGCGCGCGGATTCCGGTGGCGCGGGCAAGTATCGCGGCGGGCTTGGGCAGCGGATCGAGATGACATCGGCCAACGGCGCGCCCTTCATCGTGTTCCTGTCGGTCGAGCGGCTGAAATTCCCCGCCCTGGGCCGCATGGGCGGTCAGCCCGGCGCGCCGGGGCGCATCCGGTTCCGTGATGGCGACAGCGACATTCCCGGCAAGGGAGAGCTGCGGGTCGAAGGTGGCGATTACCTGATCTTCGACACCCCGGGCGGCGGCGGTTTCGGCGACCCGGCAGACCGTGATCGGGACGCGCTGGCGCTGGACCTCAAACGCGGTCTGGTCAGCGCCGAGGGCGCCAATGCCTACGGAGGTGACGTATGATCCGTCCGGTTTCTCATGTCGGCGCCATGGGCGCCTATGCGCTGGCCGATCTGGGTGGTGAAGGCACCATCTCGCTGGCGCAGAACGAAAGCGCCTTTCCGGCCAGTCCGTCCGCCGTGGCGGCCGGGCAGGCAGCGCTGGCTGATCTGACGCTCTACCCCGATCCCGAATGGCCCGACATGCGCGCGGCCATTGCCGGGGTACACGGGGTCGACCCGGCGCGGGTGCTGTGTGGCGCGGGCTCGATGGAGCTGATCGGCTGCCTGATCCGCGCCTTTGCCGGGCCCGGCGATCACGTGCTGGGCACGCAGTATGGCTATGCCTTCGTGGCCTCGGCCACGGCGCAGGCGCAGGCCGAATACGTCGCCGCGCCCGAGGTCGATCTGACCGTATCCGTCGACGCGGTTCTGGCCGCCGTCACCCCGGCGACCCGTATCGTGTTTGTCTGTAACCCGGGCAATCCCACCGGCACCCTGATCCCGAATGCCGACATCCTGCGCCTGCGCAACGCGCTACCCGGCGACGTGCTGCTGGTGGTCGATCAGGCCTATGCCGAGTTCGCCGACCAAGCCAACGATCCAGCAGAGATTTTCGCGCTGGCTGATCGGGGGCATACCGTGATCACCCGCACCTTCTCCAAGGCTTACGGGCTTGCCGGGGCGCGCGCCGGGTGGGGCTATTTCCCCACCGACATCGCCAGAGAGCTGCGCAAGCTGTTGAACCCCAACAACATCTCGATTGCCTCGCAGGCTGCGGCAGCGGCGGCGATGCGCGATCAGGCGCATATGCGGGACGTGGTCGCGAAAACGGCAACCATTCGCGATCGGCTCGCGGAGGACTGCCGCGATCTGGGGCTGATCGTACCGGACAGCCACACCAATTTCGTGCTGATCCGCTTTGCCTCGACCGAGCAGGCGCAACATGCCGACGCCGCGCTACGGGCCGAGAAACTGCTGATGCGCGGTATGGGCGGCTATGGTCTGTCCGACTGCCTGCGCGCCACGATCTGCGACACGCCGGTAATGGATCGCTGTCTGGCCGTTCTGAGAAAGGTAACGTCATGAGCCACGAAACGCGTACCCGGGCCAAGATCGGCGTTCTGGTGCCCTTCACCAACACCAACCTCGAGGCCGATATGGCCTTGATGCGCTGCCCGGATACCACCGTGCATTTCCAGCGCATGGGTGGTTATGATGTCGATGAAATCCCCGGTTCTGACCAGATGGCGGGGCTTGGGGCCTCGGACATCAGCCACGATTTGCGGATGATTTCGGGCGTGCGGCCAGATGTGGTGCTGTACGGCTGCACCTCGGCCACGCTGACCCATGGACCGTCTTTCGACGCCGATCTGGCGCAGCAGATCAAGGCCGGATCGGGAGCGCAATCGCTGACAGCCGCCGGATCGCTGATCGCTGCCATTCAGGCGCTTGGGGTGACGAAAGTGGGCTTTTCCTCGCCCTATCTGGGCGAGATCAACACGCAGGCGATGGATTTCATGGCCGCAAACGACATCGCAACCGTGCGTTGCGCCGACGTTGGTCGCGAGCTGGGCAATTACGGACAAGGAGAGCTGACCCCGGACGAGGTTTACGACCTCGCCTGTGAGGCAGACCACCCGGACGCGCAAGCCGTCGTGCTCAGCTGCACCGACATGCGCGCAGTCGAGGCCATCGAGCAGATCGAGGACACGCTGGACAAGCCGGTAGTGACCTCAAATCAGGCGATGATGTTCTGCATGATGCGGGCGCTGGGTCTGCCACGCCACGAGGCGCTGCCGGGCCGGTTGTTCGATCTGCTGTAACCGAACCGGGGCAACGGCCGCCCCCCCTGCCCCGATATTCCATCAGGGTTCGCCGCTGCCGATCTCTTCCTTGCGTTTGGCGATATAGGCATCCAGCTCCTCACGCACAGAGGGGTCCATCTCGGGCATCTGATACTCGCGTAGCGCCTGCTGCCAAACCTCGGTGGCGCGTTGCAGGGCGTCCTTGGCTCCGGCCGCCTCCCAGTTTTCATAGTTCTGCCAGTCGGACAGCATCGGTTTGTAGAACGCGGTCTCATAGCGTTCCATCGTGTGATCGACGCCAAAGAAATGGCCGCCAGTGGGCACCGATTTGATGGTGTCCAGGCCCAGTTCATCCGTGTCAAATTTCATCGGCTTTAGGAATTCCATCATGTTCTGGATGATCTCGATATCCATGACGAATTTCTCATAAGATGCGGTCAGCCCGCCTTCAAGCCAGCCGGCGGCATGATAGACGATATTGGCCCCTCCCAGAACCGCGCCCCATGTGGCCATCATCGTTTCGTATGCCGCCTGCAAATCCACCACGTTGGATGCATTTGCGTTCGATGTCCGGTACGGAATGCCATAGCGCCGCGCCAGCTGCCCGCCGACAATATTCGCCTTGGCATTTTCCGGTGTGCCAAAGGCCGGAGCCCCGGATTTCATGTCCACATTCGAGGTGAACGAGCCATACATGACAGGCGCTCCCGGGCTGACCAACTGCGTCAGCACCACACCGAACAGCGCCTCGGCGTTCTGTTGCGCCAGCGCGGCAGGAAGCGTGACCGGTGTCATTGCCCCCATCAGAGTGAATGGCGTGACCGTCACAGGTTGACCATACTCGGCCATCGCGATCAGGCCGTCACCCATGGCATCGTCGAACAGGCGTGGAGAGTTCACCGAAATGATTGTGATCACCCCCGGATCGCCGCGCATGTCCTCAGGTTTCTGACCGCGCGAAATCGCCATCATGTTGATGCCATCCATCGCCCGCCCGCGCCCGATAGCGATGCAGTGAAAGCTCAGGTCGCTATAGCTCAGGTTGGCGTTGTAGGTGTCCAGATGGCGGTTGTTGGCGGGCATTTCGATCGGGGCCATCACCTGATTGCCGATCAGATGGATAGCGTTGAAGTGATGCGCCAACCGGATGAAGTTGCAATAGTCATCGTAATTACCCTGACGGCGGCCATTGATACAGTCATGTACGTTCGGCGGCCCGGCAACCAAACCAAAATTCACATGATCGCCGCCCAGCGTAATCTGTTTCGCGCGGTTGCGAGAGGTCAGCGTGAATTCCGAAGGCACCGTTTTCAACGCTTCTGCGACAATGGTTTCGTCCATACGGATGGTCTTGGTGTCGCGGTCTAAGATGGCCCCCGCGCGTTCGAAAATGTCCATAACATTATCGCCCATCACCCGGATACCGGCCTCGGACAGAATGCGCATCGAGGTTGTATGCAGCTGATCCATCTGTTCGGGGTTCAACAGCTCGAACGGCGGATAGCTGTTGAGCACCTGTTGCCAGGGCAGCTGTTCGATCCCCGCCGCCGCGCGCCCGGATTTGCCGCGTCGCCCGCCGCTGCGTCTGTCTCGTGCCATTGACCTAGTATCCCCGTTGTGGATTTACGGTGTTGTTCAGCACCTCGCCCTTGCGATAGCGCATCAGGTTCTCGGAAAACATGCGGACCGATTTCAGATCCCAGCCGTCATAGACCGAGCTGCAGTGCGGTGTGACGATCATGTTGTCCAGTTCCCAGAACCTGTGCCCCTGAGGCAGGGGTTCGGTAACGAACACGTCCAGCGCCGCGCCTCTGATCCGGTTCTGTTCCAGCACGGCCAGTAGAGGTGCTTCGTCAATTACCCCACCTCGTGAGACGTCGATTATCACCGTCGTCGGTTTCATGGCGGCAAAAGCCTCCGCCCCGACCAGACCGCGCGTGCTGTCCAGCAGTGGTACGCAAACGACGATAAAGTCAGCGCGTGGCCAGAGATCAGGCAAAGCCTCCATCCCGTGTACCTCGTCCACGTTGGGAGTCGGTTTCGGGCGGGCCCGTACACCGATTGTGTTCAGCCCCATAGCTTTGGACCGTGCCGCAACAGCCTCTCCTGTTTTGCCAAGGCCGATGATCAGCACCGTCTTGCCGTCGATGGGCTCGACTTTGCCGCCGATCCAGTCCCGCCGCACCTGCGCGGCACGAAAGCCCGGGAAATCCAGCGTGAAATGCAGCATCGCCCCCAGCGCATATTGTGCCATCATATCGGCGGCGACCCCGGCGGCATTTGTCACCGTTACCTCTTCAGGGTTCCAAGGGTTCAGGTGATCGGTGCCCGAGCCGCCGACCGAAGCCCATTTGATTTGCGGGTTCTCGACCAGTGCTGCGCGTGGAAAGCCGGGGGTGCCCGCAAAGCGAACGGAATATACAACCTCAGCTCCTGTATCCTCGATCAAACCCGTGAGCGCCTCATAGCTGTCGCAGGTGTGGATCGGCAGATCGGGATGACCTTCAGCAAGAACCGCACGGGCAGCGTCGGGGTTATCGGTGTGCAAGATCACGGTGGGGGATTTCATGCGGGTACCTCCGGTTGGAACTCGGCGCTTGCAATGGCTACCGCGTTGGCGAAAAAAGCAGTGGCGGCGATGTCGAAAAGGACATCGAACCCCACACCTTTGCGGTCGTTGCGCCATGTGATTGCCTCGACATAGCCCACGCGAGTCTGTGCGATCTTTCCCACTGGAAAGGCACCGGGCGACAGGTCGACCGGGCAAATCTTGGCCAGCAGATCGAACAGGCGCGGGCCGGTCAGGTGCATCATGGCCCAGGTTTCCTCGCGCCAGGAATAATAGCCCTTTGGCGTGGCGGCGACCTGCCACCGGGCATACAGGTCGGCAGGCGCATCCAGTACCACCACCTCTTCCTGACCCAGACGCAGAAGGCCATTGGCGGTTTCGTTGACGTCTGGCACCTTCAGGCCCCGCGATTGCAAAAACGCCACGGTGCCTCGGCCCTTGAGGCCAAAACGCGGCGTATGGGTCAGGTCCTGCACGATAATCTGCCCGGAAACCAGTAGTGTGCCTTCAGCAGCGCCCTTTGGGTCAAGCGGATAGGTTCGCATCATCACACCTCCTGCCGTTTGTTTTCAGGATCAAAAAAGGTGTGGCCGCGCACAGTTGTTACGACACGCTTGCCATTGCGGCACTTCACCGTGACCTGCGATCCTTGCGTAGCGTCATCGCCATGCACATATGCCAGCGCGATATGGGTGTTCAGCGTCGGCGACCACAGGACCGAGGTCACATGCCCCACCGGTACATCGTCCCTCAGTACCAGACAGCTTTCCCCCGGTACATCTGGCCCGTCGAATGTCAGCCCGACCAGCTTGCGCGGCAGGCCTTTGTTTCGGCGCATCTCGGTTGAGCGCTTGCCCACGAAAAACGGCTTGGTCTTCGAGATCGCCCATTCGAACCCCAGCTCATCCGGCGAGGTCAGCGCGTCGGTGTCCTGACCAATCAGGATATGGCCTTTCTCCAACCGCAGAATCCGGCTGGCTTCCAGCCCGTAAGGGCGCAACTCGTGCGCGTGACCCGCCGCTATCACCGCATCCCACAGGGTGTTGGCATAGCTGGTCGGGCAGTGCAGCTCGTAGCTCAACTCGCCGGTGAACCCAATCCGCATGGCGCGCACCGGCACCCCGGCCACCATGCCGCTACGCCCGTCGAGATAGGCAAAGCCATCGCGCGAGAAATCGATGTCGCTGTCCAGCGCTTCGACCACGGAGCGCGCCTTGGGACCGGTAATGTTGAAGCCCGAGAAGGCCGAGGTGACGTTCAGCACATCCACATCCAACCGCCACTGCGCATTCCAGAACAACATATCCGAATAAACCCGCGCCACGGCCCCGGTGGTGGCGGTGACATAGAACAGATCCTCGGCCAGTCGATACGCCACGCCATCGTCGATCACCGTGCCCATTTCGTTTGTCATCAGGCAGTACCGGCAGCGGCCCACAGGCTGCTTTTTATAGGCCATGGTGTAAATGCGGTTGAGGAATTCGCCCGCATCCGGGCCACGCACCTCGAGCCCGCCCAGAGTTGAAACATCCAGCACGCCGACCCCATTGCGCACCGCATGCACCTCTTCTTCGATAAGGCGCTTGGCGTCTTGTTTGGGGCCGTAGAAATAAGGCCGCCACCACGCTCCGACCGGGCGCATGTCCGCCCCCAACCGGATATGTTCGTGATGCAGCGCGGTGCGCCTGTCTGCCGGGTGATGATGACCAGACAGCACGCCCAGCGTTTCGGGGCCAAAGGGCGGACGGGCGGTAGTCACGCCGATCTGCCCGATTGTGCGGTCGGTCGCCTTGGCCACCACCCGGGCGGTGGCCAGCGCCGAGTGCCGCCCTTGTGACGGCCCCATACCAACTGTGGTAAAGCGCTTGATCAGCTCCAGCTCGCGATAGCCTTCCTTAACCGCGTTTTGCAGGTCCTTGATCTGAATATCCTCGTCCCGGTCGACAAAATCCTTGCCCTTGGGATGCCCGGCGATTGCCGGTTCGAAATTCGTCAACGCAGCCTCGACATCTTCAACCTGCGCGATGTCGCGGGTTGGCAGCCCCAGACGAGTCAACGCCGTCTGTGCCGCGCGTTGCGCATCGGCCACCACCGCATCAGGCGCAAAGACCCCGGCAACACCCCCGGCAATGCCCAGCGGAGCGTCTGGCAGAGACAGGGAAAACCGCGCCGCCGTTTCATTGTACCCAAGGTTCGCGCCAGCATGACAGGGCAGTTGCCACATTGGCGCATAGCCGACCGAAATTACCAACAGATCGCAATCTAGCCAGTCGCCTCCGACCTTTACGCCGGTAACATGGGTCTTGCCACGCGCCTCGCCCACGGCGCCGTGAATGACACGCGTTCCCCTTGTTGCCAGTTGCTGGCCAAGCTCACTGCCGCTGCCGCCGGGGCGCGGATCAACCACAGCCGCCAGTTCTACGCCTGCGTCCAACAGATCCAGCGCCACCCGATAACCGTCGAGATTGGCGGCCAGTACCACCGCGCGCTTGCCCGGTTTCACACCATAGTGCCGCATAAGCCGTTGCGCGCCAGTGCCCAGCAAGATGCCCGGCAGGTCATTGTTTCGGAAGATCGCGGGCTGTTCGATGCAGCCGGTGGCCAGCAGAACCTCGCGCGCGCGCGTCTTGAACAGCTTGTTGCCCCGGATCAGCGGCAGCCAGTTGTCCTCGAACCAGCCGTTCACCACTGTATCGGTCATGATGCGAAGGTTCGGCAGACTTTGCACTTTCGCCAGTAGGTCGGACAGCCTGTCGACATCGCGGCCATAGGTCAGCGCGCCGCCCAATACCGGCTCCTGCTCGGCTAGGATGACGTCAGCCCCGGCTTCGGCGGCTTCGATGGCGGCGGTCAACCCGGCCAGCCCCGCGCCGACGACCAGCAGGTCACAAAACAGGTTGGCCTTTTCGTAGTCTTCATTCGGTGCGTTGATATCCAGAACGCCCAGCCCAGCCTTCTTGCGGATCAGCGGCTCCCACAGTTTCAGCCAGCTATTGCGCGTCGGGCCCATGAAGGTACGATAATAGAACCCCACCGGCATGAATCGCCCCAGCTTGTCCATGAATGCGTCGCGGTCTCGCGCCAGTGATCCGTTGACGTTCTGCGCCTTAACTTGCAGCCCTGCCGAAATCGGATGCCGGTCGGCCTGCACGTTCGGGTCCGAGGGCAGTTGCACCAGCGTATCGGCCTCGGTGCCCGCCATCGACATCGCACCGCGCGGTCGGTGGTATTTGAACGAGCGCGACAGCATCCACTTCCCCTGCCCGGCCAAAGCCGAGGCGATCACATCACCTTCGTATCCCTGAAACGCCTGCCCTTCAAAGCCGAACGATACCGGCGCATCTCGATTGATCCTGTTGCCCCAGGGTGCGGGAAGTCGGGCCATCACCTTTGCTCCAGCTCTGAGGGGTCAAAAGTGCGGATCACCTCGTTCGTGGTGGCGTTGCGCTCGGCCAGAAAGAAATAGTTCGAGGGCACGTGCCGCCACCATTCCACCAGCGTTCCACGTGAATTGTTGGCACGGAACAGGTGACGTGCCCAGTCCTGATCGCTGGTTGCATCCGGGTCGGGGTTGGCGCGCAGGGGGCCGAAGCTCTGGAATTCATTAATATTGCGGGGCCCGTTCATCGGGCAGATCAGGATCTTCATGTCAGTGGCTCGCGGCAGTTGCGCCCATTTCATTGAGCAGATCAAAGGTGGCGAAACGCTCCATTGTGAAGGGTTCGAGTATCGGCGCGACCTTCTGGTTGGCGATGGACTGCGCCATGTACTTGCCCGCCACCGGAGTGGCTTTGAACCCCCAGGTGCCCCAACCGCAATCTAGCCATAGGTTGGACAATGGGCTGGCACCCATGATGGGTGAGTAATCGGGCGTCATGTCGGTAATCCCGGCCCATTGTCGCAGCAGACGCACCCCGTGCAGGAACGGGAACAAATGTACCGCGCCTTCGGCCAGATGTTCTTTCATGTCCAGTGTCGAGCGGGTGGAATACAGCTGATAAGGGTCCGAGCCACCGCCGATCACGATCTCGCCTCGCGATGACTGCACCAGATAGGTGTGCAGGCTGACCGAACTGACCAGCGTGTGCAGCCACGGTTTCAGCGGCTGCGTGACCATCGCCTGCAACGGATAGCAACGGATCGGCAATTCTACCCCGGCTTTCATCGCCATGTCGTAGTTCATGCCCCCGACAGCAATCATCACCTGCCCGGCACTGATATCACCGCGATTGGTGCGCACTTTTGTGATCTTGCCACCGGCAGTGTCGAACCCTTCAACCTCGGTACGTTGATGAATTTCCACCCCGCGCCTACTGGCTTGCGCTGCATAGCCCCAGGCCACCGCATCATGCCGCGCAGTGCCTCCATCGGCGTGCCACAAACCGCCGATGATTTCCAGCGGCCCGCCCTCATCCATATTCAGATGCGGGGACAGGTCCTTGACCGTCTGTGCATCAACGACCTCGATCCGAGTGCCCGCGTGTTTACCCATCTCGGCCCGCAGATGGAACGAGCGTAGCGTCGCCTCGGTATGGGCCAGCGTCAGTTGACCGCGCTGGCTGAACATGACGTTGAAATCCAGCTCTTCGCTCATCTCCCCGTAAAGCTGCACACCTTCCTTGTAGAACGCGATGCCCTCTTTGGTGATGTAGTTCGAGCGGATGGTAGTGGTGTTCCGCGCGGTGTTGCCGCCCGCCAGATAACCCTTTTCCAGCACAGCCACATTGGTGATGCCGTGATACTTTGATAGGTAGTGGGCACAGGCCAGTCCGTGGCCGCCACCACCTACGATGACCACATCGTAACTGGATTTAAGCTCTGGCGTGGCCGGAATGTCTCCGGTGACAGGGTAATCGGCGGATAGCCCGTATTTCAGCAGCCTTAGCGGCATTTTTGTTGTCCTGATTTCAGCGGTTGTCAGCGGCGTCATAAATCAGCGCGCCGAGATCCGAGAATTTGGCGTCCGGCGACTGCAACCCCAGAACCGCGTCGCGTATGGCGGCGGCACGGCTGACCCCCAGCGGTGGAGTGGCGAACTCCATGAACTTGGCAATCACTTCGTCACGGTCCATGGGTGCCTCGGGCCCGCCGCGCGCGTGGACGTCGCCCGACGCCAGTTCCCGCCCATCCGTCAAGGTCATGACGACATCAGCAACGCGGCTTTGAGGAAAGCGGTCGGAATGGCGCGCGGTCTCGGCCACCGAGATACGGTCGACAATCGCCGCGACCAGCGGATCGGAGAGGCCCGGGCCGGTGATATGCTCGACCCCGATACGGCCGTGCGCGACCATCGTCGCCACAGCGAAGGGCAGCGAATACTGCGCCTTCGAAGTGTCATCCGGCATACCCTGAAACAGGCAGGCACTTTCGTGGAAAGTGTTCACCTGAATCGCGGCAATGTCCTGATGAGACAGGCCATATTCACGCATCAGCGCCCTGGTGGCGTCGATCGCTGCATGGGCCCAACGACAGATCGGATAGGGCTTCACATATTGATTTTCCATCTGCCAGAAGCTGCCCAGATCCCGCCAGTGATGCGCGACCTCATCCGCCTCTATGGTGATCGCCGGCGCGCCGGTAAATCCCTTCTCGGCCAGCACTGCCGAGGATACACCCACCAGCGCGCCCCAGCCCGAGCCGTCATGCAGCATGGTGGGGTTGGCAATCTCGCGCATCATTTGACTGCGCGGCCCGTGATATTCGGCGATGCCCATGGCCTGCCGCATCCGTTCTGCGCTCAGCCCGCGCAGACGGGCGGCAACGGCCACAACTCCCAACGCGTTCCATGCGCCGGAAGTGTGGTAGTCGCTGACTGTGTCATGCAACGAAATCCCGGCGCGCCCGGCGATTTCGTATCCAATAGTTACGGTCGCCAACGCCTCGGGGCCGGAAAAATCCGCGACCGTTTCCGCCAAAGCCGCCAGAGCCGGCACAACGGCAACACCGATATGGCCCTTGGTGGGGTTATAGCCGTCATGGCCATCCAGATTATCGGTCTGAGTCGCAGCGGCATAAGCCGCGCCGGCAACGCTAACCTTGCGGCCATCGAACAGCATCCGTGCGCTAAGGCCCGGATCGCCCGCACCGTAAAGCGCCACTGCGCTGTCACGCGCGATCTGACCGGCCTGCATCGGTCCGGACCCGATGGTGATCCCCAGCGTGTCCAGCAGCATCAGTGCTGCCGCTTCGAGCGCGCTGTCGGGGAAATCCTGCACCCTTCGATTTAGCGCAAACTTTGCGATAGTTTGAAATGTGTTGGTCACGATGCCCTACAGATGAGGTTTCGGGTTCGGCCAAAACCTAAGTGTGTTTGCCCATCGCAGCACGAAAACAATACGAGGGCAATGGCCCCGGAAAATTTGTAGCTTTGGCTCCGCTCCATTGTAGCATATGAACCAGATCAATTCCCGCCGCGAAACAGGATTCCCGGCGCACCACCCATCCGCCCGCCCAGGAATATGTCGCCATGATGAACCTGCCCCACCTGATCTTCCTGCGATCCTTCGAGGCCGCCGCCCGGTACCTCAGCTTTACCAGCGCGGCAGATGAGCTGAACTGCACCCAATCGGCCGTCAGCAACCATGTGCGTTCGCTCGAAGAGTTTTTGCAGCGGCCTCTGTTCGTGCGCCATGCCCGGTCATTGTCGCTGACCGACGTGGGCGAGGCGTATCTGCCTTCAGTGCGGCATGCTCTGCATGAGATTGACGTGGCCACACAATCGGTCATCCAGCGGTCACACACCCGCAAAGTCGTCGTGTCTTGCCCGGTCAGCCTGGCCGAGAATTGGCTACCGGACGTAATCCGGGGCTTTAGCGACCAGCACCCGGATATCGACCTGACGGTACACGGCACCGTCTGGATTGATGTCGAGCCGAACGTCTCGGACATTTCGATAACGGTCAATCATATTGACGATGTGACGGTGGGCGCACGGCAGCTGTGGGCCGAAAAGCTTGCGGTCGTGTGTGCGCCCGAATTCACAGTCAATGGCGCGCAGCTGACCGATCCGGCGCAACTGCAAGAGGCGCCTCTGATCCATATTTTGGGTCGTCCAGCTTATTGGGAACGGGTCGCACGTCATTTTGATCTGGCAGACCTGAACCAGAAGGAAGGGCTGCGGACCAACGCTTCAAATCTGGCAATGGAGATGGCGGCGCAGTCGTTGGGCTGCGTCGCTCTACCCCGCTCTTTGGCCGGGTCTTATGTGGACCGGGGGCTGCTGATCGAACCGTTCGAATTCGATTTGGACAGCCCCTGGGCCTATTTCGTGCGTCTCAAGAAAAAACCCGTTTCACCGTCGGTCAGGCTGTTTCAGGACTGGCTGCTAAACGCCGCCGCCAGCATGAACCGCTGACCTGCAACGGGGCTGCTCAGGCAGCCCCTTCCAGTGCCGGTTTAACATCACGCAGGCGGTTTCCATCCGGGTCAAAAGGAGGCTCGGACAGGATTTTCGCTTTATGGGGCTTGCCAAGGATGAACACTTCGACCGTATCACCAGATTGCGCGACCTCAGGACTTATATAGCCAAGCGCTAGCGATTTGCCGACCGAATAGCCGTATGCACCGGATGTCACGCGGCCAACCGGGGTACCATCCGGGGTAAAAATCGGCTCACCGCCGGTAGCGTCGGCATCCTCGGAGACTTCGACCTCGAAGATTGACAGCACTTCGCGCGCGGCGTTGTCCTTGACCGACAGATACGCATCCTTGTGCAGAAAATCCTTGTCTAGCTTGATCAGGCCCGCCAGCCCGACCTCTTGCGGCCAGTATTCCTGCGAATACTCACGGCCCCATGAGCCATAACCTTTTTCGATCCGCAACGACCCCAGCGCGCGGCCGCCAACGGGGCCGCCATCCAGCAGCTTGGCCGCATCCAGCAGCGCAGCGTACAGGCGGGTCTGATCTTCTTCGGCGCAGTGCAACTCCCACCCTAGATCGCCGGTAAAGCTGACGCGGATGGCCAGACAGGTGACACCTGCAACCTCGATTGTGGCCGAGCGCATAAAGCGGAACGCCTCGTTCGACAGGTCTGCATTGGTCAGCCGCTGCAGCAGGTCACGCGCTTTCGGACCGGCGACGTTGAACCCTGCTATGCGGTCGGTGGCGACTTCGAAGGTTGTGTCCTTTGGCAGGTCGATCATGTTGAAAAAGCGTTGATGATAGCGCTCGGCCATGCCCGATCCGATCATCATGTATTCGTCATCGGCCACCTTGGTTATGGTGAAATCTCCAGCCACGCCGCCACGGACAGAGATCAGCGGCGTCAGGCAAGACCGCCCAATCACGGTCGGTACGCGGTTGGCGACCAAGCGATCCAGCCAATCTTGCGCACCGGGTCCTTTGATGATGTAGTTCGCAAAATTCGATATGTCGATGACGCCCACATTCTCCCGCAGCATCTGTACCTCACGTCCCACCGGCTCCCACCAGTTCTGGCGTGTGAAGCCGTTGGTTTCCTGCACGCCGGGCTGATCGGCGAACCATAGGGGATGCTCCCAGCCGCAGTTCAGACCAAAGACACAGCCCATGTCTTTCTGCATTTCATAGGCAGGGCGGACTCGGGCGGGGCGACCTGCACTACGCTCCTCGTTCGGGAAGTGGATGGCAAAACGGTGGGTATACTGGTCCTCAACCCGTGCCTTGGTGAATTTTTTGTCGGCCCAGGCGCCGAAGCGGGCCAGATCCCATGCAAACATGTCGTATTGCGGCTCGCCCTCGATCATCCACTGCGCCGCCAGCAGGCCCAGACCACCCGATTGCGAGAAACCCGGGATCAGTCCGCCGCAGAGGAAATAGTTCTTCAGTTCGGGCACCGGACCCCACAAGGCGCTGGAGTCCGGAGACCAGATCATCGGCCCGTTGATCACCCGTTTGACCCCTGCGGTGGCGGCAACTGGCACACGTTCGGTAGCGCGGATCACGTTTTCCATGATCCGATCCAAATCGTCGGGGAACAGGTCATGGGCAAAGTCCAGCGGCGTGCCGTCCTCGGCCCAGAACTTCATGTCCTTCTCATAGGCCCCGATCAGCAATCCGTTGCCTTCCTGACGGAAATAGTACTCGCCATCCCGGTCTGCAATTGACGGAAGGCGACGGCCCAGATTGGCAACTTCTTCGATGGATTCAGTCACGAAGTACTGGTGCTCGGTCGGTTGCAACGGCAGAGTCAGCCCCGCCAGCGCCGCAACTTCGCGGCCCCAAAGACCAGCGGCATTCACCATCCATTGCGTGTGAATATCGCCCTTTGCGGTACGCACGATCCAAGACCCGTCGGGTTGCTGATCCGTACCTAGCACCGGACAGAACCGTTCTATGGTTGCTCCCATGGCGCGGGCACCGGCAGCATAGGCGTGGGGCACGCCCGAGGGATCCACATTGCCGCCATCGGGTTCATACATGATGCAGCGGATATCGTCGAACTGCGCCAGCGGGTGCAGTTCCTTGGCCTGCTCGCGACTGACCTCGTGGAAGTTCAAACCATAAAATTTAGCCTTGGCTTCCTGCAGGCGCAGCTGATGCTCGCGTTCTTCGGTTTGCGCTAAATAGAGCGAGCCGGGCTGGAACACGCCGCAGCTCTGACCGGTTTCCTGTTCCAGCTCTTTATATAGATTCATCGTATAGTGCTGGATGCGGGTGATATTGTTGTTGTCATGCAGCCCATGAATGTTGGCCGCCGCGTGCCAGGTCGAGCCGCTGGTCAGTTCGTCCCGCTCTAGCAGGACCACATCGGTCCAACCCAACTTGGCGAGATGATACAGAATTGAACAGCCGGCTAGGCCACCGCCGATTACAACCGCTTGTGCATGCGTTTTCATGTGCTTCCCCTCTCAAATGCCTCAGGCGGCGATGGTTTTCATTGCACCCAGAAACTGGGCCACTTCGGCGACGCTGTTGTAGTGGCACATCGAAACACGCACGCAGCTGTCCATGCCAAGCGGTGTCAAGATGTTGCCCGAGTAGTGATCGGCCTTGCGCAAATGCGTACGGATGCCTTGTTCGTTCAGTTGCTTGACCACATCGACCGACGGCACGCCCTCGACCTGCAGTGACACCAGCCCCTCGCGTGCAGGGTTATCGACACCGCCCAGAATGGTCACCTTCTCCATCTCGGCCAGCCCAGGCAGGTTGCCGGTTCCGCGGATCATCGCATCAGTCAGCGCTTTTTCCTGCTCATGGATCGCCTCTCCGGCAGCGACGAATTTTGCGCGCCGGTCGGTGGCGTCGCTGACCTGTGCGCCCAGCCATTCGAAATAGCTGATTACGTCAGACATTGTAGCGTAAGAGCCGGTATCACGCGTCCCCATTTCCCAATTGTCGGCGGGGCCGTCGATCAAGCTGTTATGTGGCAGCTTGGTCAGCCGGTCAGAAATCCAGGCCACCCCGTAACCATGGCGCGAGAACACCTTGTAAGGCGAGATCACATAGCCATCGACATCATAGGCGGTTAGGTCGATCCGGCCATGCGCGGCGTGCTGGATACCGTCGATTATGATGAAGCAATTGGGCGCAACGGCGCGGATCTCGGCAGCCACAGCCGCTACATCCACGCCCATACCGGTCACCGGCGAGGTGTGCACGATAGTCGCAACCTTTGTGTCCGGCGTTACCTGCGCCGCATAAGCATCTGCTGTGACGGTGCCTGTGGCGTCGTCATGGACCACCAGAACATGATCTTGCCCGGCCACCCCGGCCCAACGCGCGCAAGCGCTTCGGGTCGCGGGATGTTCCAGCGTTGTGCCAAGTACCCGACCGGTGGCGGTGCCCAGACAGGCGTTCATGATCAATCGAAACAGCAGCTCGGTCCCGCTTTCGCCGACAAAGAACTGGCCACCGGGGGCGTTCATGAACACGGCCATATCTTCTTTGGCCTTGTTGATTACCCGCACCAGTTCGTGACTTCCCGGGTTGTCGCGGCCCTGATTGTCAGGGATCGCAGCATAAGCCTGCGAGGTGCCCACAACCGAATTCAGCGTCAGCGCCCCACCCGCGTTTTCAAAGAAAATACGCGGTCCCTGCTGCGGGCAGTGGTCAACCTGCGCAAATCGGGCACGGATTTGTTCAAGCAATTCTGGAGTGATCTTGGTCATCGGGAACCATTCCTGCGAAAATGTCATTCTGGCAAGATATATGCGCCCTTTTGCAAAACTACTCACAAAAAAACTTGGGGCATTGTGGGTGGAAATTGAGACCATCGAGCCAAGAGAGCTCAGCCACAAGAACAATATGGTTCGCGAATTTCAATTTCGTCGGCCCGATCACACCCTCACGCATGCCTTCGCTCGGTTGCGAAACCGCTAGTCAGGCCGACGGTTTGTAACCTGAGCGTGGTTCTAGAGACATCGCTTTGCAAAAGAAGTTTGAACTAATGCAGAACGGCCTGGATCCTACGAAGCTACTTATTGCAACTGTCTTGGACACCAATCGCAGTGGCCATGCAGTTTTAGTTTATCGCTCGAGTGAAGGCGATTTGATTCTGGACAATGTCACCAACAGGATCAAATCTTGGAAGGAAACGAGGTATCTTTTCCTACGAATACAGGACCCAAATCACCCTGATCGTTGGGTACAGGTTTCTAGCGGCTAAAGACAATGTGGCGCGCCCTAGAGACGCGCCACAATAAAATTTTGGTCCTGCGACTACTGGTTGTTTCGCGGCAACCCAAGTTTAGGACACTGCTTCAAACTTTGGTCAAGCTTTCGCAGCGTTGTACAAACGCGGAGTCACCAGACCTGTACTGTTCAAACCGCGCATTGCCTTGGCTGCCGCAAGCACTGCCAGATCAGCAATCGGCTCAATGACGATTACCAGCATATAAGCGCCGCCAAAGGACAGAACCGACGCCATGGTTTCTGCGCCGAAACCCTGGCCGTAGAAGGCCCAGAACCCAACCCATGCGACTACTCCTCCCTGATACGTCGCACTTAGGGCAAGAGCTTGGCCATATTTGAGGTCAACATATGCTGTGCCGGGTGCGATGATGCGGCTGGCCAGTGCCTGTAGCGCAAATAGCGGCACCAGCAGAGTGGTCAGGTTGATGAAGTACTGCGGAAGATCGAACGGGGCAAAAAACACACCCTGAATCAGGAGACCAGCTGCCAATCCAAAAGCCGCGGGTGCAGCACCGAGAAGCAGAAACAGCGTCGACCCCAGGATGAAGTGGACTTCAGAGACACCAACCGGGAAATGCGGCAGGACTTCGAAGAAAAGGAAAACCCCAACGGTGGCGAGCACCGAGCGCATAACAAAAGATGCAGGTCCATTCGCACGCAATGTGGAAAACGTTTCTTTCGCTGCGTAAGTAGCCGCACCTGCGGCGGTAACATAGGAAAGCGCGATTTTGGCACCATTCACGATGCCCGGTTCGATATGCATGTTCTTTCTCCCTACCGCCTCACCCGGCGGCTTGTCAGGTTGAATCGACCGTAAGGCCGACAGGTTCAGTCTGGGCATAGCCCGGCGCTTTACGGCAGGTCTCCTGACTCGCGGGTGCTCGCTCCGCCAACCTTCCCGGTTCCATTACGAACCAGTGGTGTCTTGGCATCGCTCTCCGCTCACAGTTGCGGGGGCAGTTACGGAATTGGCGCCATTGAAAACACCGAACCGTATTCCCTTTTAATCCTTTTGGCTTCCGCCATCAGGAACCGAAAACAATTCACCGCTACAATGGCGGCTTCGCCTGTGTCAATTGTCTTTGCGACCTATTCCAATGTAAACTCGACCGAAGCAGGATTCACGCAACCGGTCACTTGATCGACAGGGTAAACCAAGCGTTACCTGAAACCTCTTGAAGCTCTAGCTGCTAGAGGCTTTAAGATTCGGATTAATTCGCGATAGTGCGATCCAAATACGTTAAACTTGTGAACCAGGACGAGACCTATGCTTACAAGGCGCCATTTCATTCAATCCACCACAGCGCTGTTCTCGGCGTCTGCGGCCAGTCCATTGATCGCCAAAACCTGGCCAACCGCATCGCAGAAGACCTATTGGGACAGTCAGGTCACGCCAATTGGTTACGATCCAATGACCTCAAATCCGTGGGGTGTTCATGACCGTTTTTTACCAAGACGCGTCGCGGCAAATGATGGTTTGGTTCCAGGTGACATCCATGTGGATGCCGTCGCGCGCTATCTCTATCATATCGAAGAAGGCGGGACCGCAATGCGCTATGGCGTAGCGATCGCGCGCGGGAACCTTTACGAGCCCGGCACCTATGTTATCCGCCGAAAGGTCGAATGGCCACACTGGACACCAACCGCTTCAATGATCGAGCGCAACCCCGAATACGCGGAATTCCGGAATGGCATGGAGCCCGGGCCGAATAATGCTCTCGGCTCTCGTGCCCTTTATCTATACGTTGGAGACCGAGACACATATCTCAGAATTCACGGCACGCCTGAGCCAAGAAGCATCGGCGGTCGCGCAAGTTCTGGATGTGTGCGAATGATCATGGCTCATATCAATGACCTCTACCCAAACGTGAAAACCGGCTCGACCGCTTTCCTATACTCTGCCGAAGATAGCGTCACAGCCCGCTCATGAATATTGGGCAGCGTACAAGGACGTCGCTGCCCTCATTTCGATCAGGCGTCGCGCGCAATGCAGATCGGAGCGCCATTCGTCGCGCGCAATGGTACCAATGTCGTCTCGACGGGTCCGCTGTGCTCATACCAAAAGCAATTATCTTCTGGCAAAAGGCGTGCCGTGGTCAAATCCTGCGCCGGCCCTGCCAGCGCTACGACCGAATCTGGCACGTTGCCTGGTTCAAGTGCCTTGCTTTTGGCTCCGGTGAACTGGGCTGAGCAACCAGCCGTAATCGAGACTAACGTGATGGTAATTGCGATCCGTTTCTGCATTGATCTGTTCCAAATTTTTTGCGTCATCTGCAATTAGATTGCATCCACACGGCCGGCCCGCAAGACGAAATGAACTAACAATATCGCAGGCAAAGAACCCGGATGAAAAAAATATAAAAGGTATTGAAGCTCTAGTTACTGTAGGAACTATTTACAAAGGACCATAGAGATTCTTGAGGTCCAATCATGTCATCCGATACCCATAGCCACGACCATGGCCACGAAAACAAACATGGTCACCACGCATGCGGTAGTGGCGGGTGTGGCGACATCGCCCCCGCCGGTCCAATTCCTGAAGGTGGTAGAAGCTTTCAGGTCTCTGGCCTTGATTGCGCCGAAGAGGTGGCGATCCTGAACCGTGTCGTCGGCCCGAAAGCAGGTGGTGAAGAGCATCTCGCATTTGATGTGATCAACGGTCGGATGACGCTTCTTGAAAGTGCTTCCAAGTTATCTGACGAAGATGTCATGCTGCTGGTTGCGAGTACTGGTATGACCGCCAAACCATGGGATGACGGAAATGCCGCCCAGGACCAGGCGGCGCATATTGCACGTCAGCGGCGGTTCACCACTCTTAGCGGAGGGTTTTGGGCAGCAGGTTTTGGCTGGCACATTTTCGAAACCGGCATGGGCGGTGCGCTCGGGCTGTTCTCGGGACATGGTGAGGTTCCGATGCCTTTGCCCGAGGCAGCTTTGTTCGCAGTCGCGATCTTGTTTGGCGTCTGGCTGGTGTCCCCTAAGGCCTGGTCTTCGGCGCGTCGACTTTCGCCTGATATGAACCTTTTGATGGTTGTTGCCGTCGCCGGTGCCATCGCTCTGGGTGAGTTTTTTGAAGCGGCAACTGTAGCATTTTTCTTTTCGCTCTCTCTTTATCTGGAAAGCTGGAGTGTCGGACGTGCTCGGAACGCGGTGTCCGCGCTGCTTGATCTGGCCCCCCCGACGGTTCGGCTGGTTCGTGCTGACGGTTCTGAGGCAACGGTCCCGGCGGCGGATGTCTTTGTCGGTGACAGCTTCATCGTTCGAGGTGGGGATCGCATTCCACTTGACGGAGAAGTCATCGAAGGGGCCGGTGCCGTTGACCAGGCTCCAATCACGGGTGAAAGCGCGCTGATTCCCAAAGAGCTGGGTGATGAGGTCTATGCCGGCACAATCAATGGTGAAGGCACCCTCAAAATACGTGCGACGAAAACAGCGTCAGACACCGTGCTTGCCAAGATCATCCGGATGGTCGGTGATGCTCATGCGCGCCGCGCGCCGGTTGAGCAGTGGGTTACAAAATTTGCGCGGATCTATACGCCCATCGTTATGGTCGTCGCAGTGGCCATCGCCCTGATCCCGCCGCTTGCATTTGGCGCATCGTGGGGCTTCTGGTTTTACAATGCGCTTGTTCTGCTGGTTATCGCCTGCCCCTGTGCGCTCGTAATTTCCACACCGGTTTCAATCGTTGCGGCTTTGACCGCTTCGGCCCGGGCTGGGGTTCTGATTAAGGGCGGCGCATATATCGAGGCCCCCGGGCGTACCACCGCACTAGCCATGGACAAGACAGGCACGATCACCATGGGTGAGCCTGAAGTGGCCAATGTCTATCCGCTGGGCGCCGCATCCGAGCAGGAGCTGTTAGCGAGCGCTGCCAGCCTCGAGGTTCGGTCTTCACACCCGCTGGCCCGCGCCATTTTGACCCGGGCAGAACAGACCGACATTTCGATATCGGCGGCTGAAGACATCCGAACCGTTCCCGGTCGTGGTCTGGAAGGCCGTACCGAGCGTGGAGATATCTGGCTTGGCTCTGACCGCTTCGCTGTCGAGAAAGGTTTTGGCGCGTCCATCCCTGCCGAGTTGCGCAACCAAATCGAGAGCGCGGGAAGCACACTTGTTGTTGTCGGGGATGAGAACGGGTTAACCGGTTTGCTTGAGCTGCGGGACCGCATTCGCCCCGAAGCCCGAAGCATCGTTGCCCGGCTTCATGCGCAGGGCGTGAAGTCAATCATCATGCTGACTGGTGACAACGAACAAACAGCGAGAGCGGTAGCAGCCGAAGTCGGCATCGACGAAGTTCGGGCCCAACTTCTGCCGGAGGACAAAGTCGCTGCGATTGAGGAACTGGCAGAACAGCACGAGATGGTTGCGATGATCGGCGATGGCGTCAACGACGCGCCTGCGATGGCTCGGGCACATTATGCAGTTGCGATGGGTGCAGTTGGATCTGATGCTGCTATTGAGACTGCAGACATTGCTCTGATGACTGATGACATCGGCAAAGTACCCTGGCTGATCGATCATTCACGTCGAACCATGTCGATCATCCGTCAGAACATCGGGTTCTCACTTGCGACCAAAGCACTGTTTGTGACCCTTACCGGTTTTGGATTGGCATCAATGTGGGGAGCAATCGCCGCAGATGTCGGAGTGTCCTTGCTGGTCGTAGCCAATGCCTTACGGCTTCTGAAAGCTCCGGAAGATCACACCGCCCAGACTGCGGCAAATACCCTTGGCTCGCAGGGAATAGGCGCTGCGACCACATAAGAGGGGAAGCCGGACTTCAAGGTGTCCGGCTTTCGCCTCGCTTACTGGCGCGTTACATCAAGCGCACAACTGTGATCGAAAGGAAAAACGCCACCAGGCCAAAAGCGATGGCATATCCTGCGGCGTACTGAAGAATATCAAGGCTGTTGCCATTCCGGCGCTTTGCCAGGACCCTACCCCAAACGGCGCCAACCAAGGCACCCGTGATTGCCATCATCTTACATCCTCTGATTTTGTTCATTTGCGGTGCAGTTCACTTCAGGCGTTCAAACCGTCAAACTGATAGCCGCGCGTCTGAAGGCGTTCTGAAAGAACTCTCACGAGTTAGCTTCGCGTTTCTTGGCAGTGAGATCGCCCAGCTGCTTCTCAAGCTGTGCCCGTGCACTACTTAATCGCTTTTGCGCTGCTTCGTTTTCTACCTTGTCATTCGCAGCGGCAGCAAGTCGATCGTCAGATAGCGGGTCTGTCGGGCGCCCGTCGACCAATACTTCATAATGAAGATTTGGGCCGGTCGCGGTGCCGGTCGACCCGACACGACCAACCACCTGGCCCGCCTCCACGCGCTGACCTTTGGTCAGACCATCGGCGGTTGCGCTAAGATGCGTGTATCGCGTGACCGTGTCCGATCCATGAGCGATTTCGACCACACGCCCATACCCCCCGCGCCAACCAATATAAGACACGCGGCCCGGGGCCGTCGCATGCACCGGAGTACCACGTGCGGCAGCAAAATCGACACCTGTATGCATCCGAACATTTCCGTAGACCGGATGTTTTCGCCGACCAAAGACTGAACTCAGGCGCGCGCCCTCGACTGGCTGCGAGAAGACGCGAAGAAGCTCACCATCGACATAGATTGTGGCGCGGCCATTTTCGGCATCTGGCCATGCTATTTCATAAAGTTGGTCATCAACCTCCAGCGCCGCAAAAATGAGTTCTGGCTGGCCTGTTCTCTCGCCATCGATGCTCTTTTCGCGCCAGAGAAGACGGAGAGCTTCACCACCTGTCAGATCCCTCCGAAAATCCACTGTCCCGCTCAGCATCTGCGCCAGATCCACCGCAAAACGAACCGGGATCTTTGCGCTACTCAACGCATTTGAAATCGAAGTTTCGATCTCTGTTTTGCGGGCCAGAATGACGGTGTCGGGTTCTGGCGAGACCACGCGCGTGGACAACGTTTCGCTGAGTAGCACCTCGATTCTTACACCATCTTCCACCGCAAGCTCCACGCTCTGCGGTTGATCCGCTGCGGTTGTAACGACTGTTATCGAGTGGCCCGGGCGCAAACGCTGCAAATCATATTCAGCGCCAAGCGCAAGTGCGATTTCGGCCCGATCGGTTGCGTTGATCCCGGCTTTAGACAGCAAACTGTCGAGCGTGTCACCCAACGCAAGTTCGCGTGTCCATGTCCGTGAAGGTGGTTCAACAGGTGGCAAAGGTTCCTCTGCCTGAATGGGTTCCGGTTGAGCAGGTCGAAACGAAACGGGGCTTGGAGCGAGTTCTGCTGATGGTACGTTCAGCAACGGAGCCGATGTGATCTGCGGTTCCGCAGGAAGCTTGGGCACCGGAAAGACCGTGGGCGCAGGCGCCGTCACTTCAGACCTGTTCGAGGCAATGAACACGATCGAAGCAATTGAGACGCTGCTGATCGCGATTGCCGAGGTTGCTAGAAACCGTGCGTTCATAATGTTTTATCCGCTCCACTTTTCAAAGCACGACGGATCTTGGGCACAGCGAATTCTCTCTGCTCATGATAGTCGATGGTGCTGACAAATTCGCCTGTGGGGCTAAACAGAAATACACTTGCAGTGTGATTCATTGTGTAGTCGCCATCTTCCATTGGAACTTTTTCATAAGTGGCGCGAAAATCGTCTGCGGCCTGAGCGATTTGGCCCGAAACGCCGACCCACCCTCGGACAGCGGGATGAAAGTAGCTGACATAGTCGGCCATAGATTCGACTGTGTCTCTTTCAGGGTCTACGGTTATGAACACGACGTTCAATTCATCCGCGTCATTGCTCAGATCATCCAGCCAGAGGGAAATATCCGAAAGTGTCGTCGGGCAAACATCCGGGCAGTAGGTAAAGCCGAAGAACACCATTGTTGCACGTCCGACGAGCGATTGCGGGGTGACGGTGGTCCCTTCGTGATCAACCATGCGAAAGTTCATATCTGACAACGCAAGGGGACGAAGGCGATCAGATTGAGCCGCTCCCGGCCCATCCACTTGCCACCATCCGGCAAAGAGTGTCAGCCCGATTGCACCAAGTCCAGCAGCCCCGAATGTGAGAACGCGTCGCCGCTGCATCAGTTCTCGGGGCCTCGCGCAGCAATACCAAATATCGGCACGTTGACGGTCTTTTCTGTACCATCAGCAAAGATCAGAGTCAGCGCAAAACTCTCGCCTTCAGTCATAGGGCGTTGCAGCCGCATGAGCATAGCGTGGAGCCCGCCCGGCTCAAGCGCTACGGAACCACCCGGCGCAATTTCCAGCTCGCCAGCTGGTGCCATGGAACTGACGCCCTCTGCATTGGTCGATGTCTGATGGATCTCGGGCATCATCGCAAGATCGGTGCGGATAGACGTCAGCGTGACGGCCTCATTGCCGGTGTTGCTGATCGTCATGTAAGCGACGCCAGGTCGGTTGGTGCCAATTGAAGCGCGCGACCAGGCATCTTCAACGACAACATCGCCGCCCCCTGCCAGTGCAGGTGCCGATAGAATGGCAGTGGTGCCGAATGCGGCAAGCACACCTGCCAGAAGTGTATTTTTTGCAGTGAGTCTCATAGTACCTCTCGCTACTGCTCAGCTTTGCAGTGCTGCAACTTCTGCAGCGACCAGGCGTCTCAATTCAGCCTCACCAAACGGATCCAGAGCTTTGCCATTGACGAAGAATGTCGGAGTTTGCCTTATACCGACCGCTTCGACATCAGCGCGATCCTGATTGAGAACACCAACTGTCTGGGGCGCAAGCATTTGTGCCTGCGCTGCCTCGGCATCCAGTCCCGCCGCTGCTGCAATTCGAATAATAAGACCAGGCTCAGGCGCACCATGCGCGGCCCATTTGGGCTGCTCTCGCAGCACGGCTTCCAGGACCGGTTCAAAGACCCCCTGCATGCGTGCCGCTTCAAGCACGCGGATCGCCTCCTCTGAGCCTTCGCCATGGAAAGGGGTGTACCGGATCACAACGCGCACGGCGTCTCCATGCTGAGCCATTATGTCCTTCACGACCGGATGAAAGGCACGGCAGGCTTCACAAGCCGGATCGAAAAATTCGACGATTGTAACCGGTGCGTCCTTTGGGCCGAGAACAGGCGAGTAGGAACGGATAAGTGTTTCAGCGATTTCGGGTGCAACAGGCTCGGTATTGCCTGAAGCAGCCGGACGGTTCACGTACCAGGAAGCGGCTCCGAATCCGGCACCACCGAATGCGAGAACGGACAAAATCAGGCCACGTCTGTTCATACTTGTTTCTCCTTGAGTGAAAGGGCGCACAGAACGCCGATTAGCGCGAATGAAACGAGCGCCATCAGCGGAATCGGGATGCCCAAAACAGTTTGATTTGCGTCCGTGCAGGACGGACCACTGGCCGAGCATGGTTGGATTTTTTCGGGGATTAGACCAGCATACAGGCCCATGTGCCACAAGGCGACAGCAGCGCCCCCCAATGCCAGTGCTATCCCATATCGGCCCACGTTCTGGTCCTGCCACCACAGGCCAAGCCCCAGTACGATCGCCAATGGGAACATGAACGCACGCTGGAACCAGCACAGCACACAGGGCGTCTGCCCCAGGATCTCTCCAATGAACAGAACAGAAAGAGAAGCAACCAAGGCAATCGCCCAGGCCAGGCCGAGAAGTGTATCTTTGAAAAACCGGGTCATGGTGCTCAGAGTCTCTGTTTCAGATCCGCAAGAATTTCTTCGGCAGGCGTGCCATATGACCAGGACTGGACGAATCCAGCGTCCTTGTTGAACAGAAACAGATGAGAGGTATGCCCCATCGTATATCCATCCGGCGCAGTGGCTTGTTCGATCCGTTCGTAGAATATCGGGAAGGTCTTGGACGTTTGCGCAATTTGTTCTGGCGTGCCTGTAAGCCCAATGATCCCCGCATCGAAAAGTGGTACATACTCGGCCAGGACGGCCGGAGTGTCGCGCTCGGGGTCGATGGATATGAAGATAGGTTGCACTTGGGTTGATTGATTTCCCAGACCTTCCTGCACTGCTGCCACCTCGGACAGTGTTGTAGGGCAAACGTCGGGGCAGTTGGTGAAACCGAAAAACACCAACATCCACTTGCCTGCAAAGTCGTTCTGGGTACGGACAACACCAGAGTGATCTGTCAGTTCGAACCTGGCTTCGAACGGAACAGACCCCTCCTCAATCCGCGCAGGTCTATATTCTGACCACAGCATCAAATAGGCAAATGCCGCCGTTGCGACACCAGCCAGTACCCATAAGATTTTTTGAAATACGGTCAGTTTCAAAGTTAGCCGTCCGCCTGTGATTCTTGGTTCAGAACGGCATGTACACCCTCTACCTGCTAGAGGTTCAAAGGGGATTTTGAGCCTGCGGCTGGGTGTCACAGGTCCACCGGCTGGAAGGTTCTATTGTGCGGCGTCAACCCGAGCCTACATAAGCTGTAGCTTTGTAAGGAGACCCAGATGCTGACGATCGGAACGCTTGGAAAAAAGACCGGAACCAAGGTTCAGACGATCCGCTACTACGAGCAGATCGGACTTATGCCGGAACCGGGGCGCACCGAAGGTGGCCAGCGGCGTTATGGCCATACCGAACTGGATCGCCTGGCTTTTATCCGTCACGCCCGCCAATTGGGGTTTTCGCTTGAGGCGATACGCGAACTGCTTGATTTGTCCGACGATCCGGATCGCCCATGTCATGAAGCCGACAGTATTGCGCGCCGACAACTCAAACAAATTGAGCAAAGAATGGCGCGGCTAGAAGCGTTGCGAACCGAGCTGGAGCGCATGGTGCATGAATGCAGTGGCGGCAACGCCTCGGATTGTCGTGTACTCGAAGTTCTACGCGATCATTCCGAATGTCTTACTGATCACGAAGACATCGGCGCGTAACCCTGGGCAGCGTTGTTGCGAACTGGAAATAGCCTCTTGAAGCTACAGTCACTGTAGCAATTACAAGTCTTTCTGAGTTGATTCGACGAGAGACCAAATGCTGAACCGAGACCCGTTGTTAACCGCCACACCTCTGCTTGATTTTGAAACACCCGCAATTTCTGGGCTCATAACGGAACGGCGCTGGCCCGATCTGCCTATCGGGGATCGAATTGGCGCTATTTATGATTTCGTTCGTAACGAGATTGCCTTTGGTTACAACCGTGCAGACGATATCCCGGCATCAGAGGTGCTCGCCAACGGCTATGGGCAATGCAATACCAAGGGTACGCTTTTGATGGCACTATTTCGCGGCAGCGGTATCCGATGCCGTTTACATGGCTTTACGATCCACAAAGAGTTGCAGAGGGGTGTGGTCCCCGAACTGATTTATCCGCTGGCGCCAGAAGAAATCTTGCATTCGTGGGTCGAAGTCGAAGTAGACGGTCGTTGGGTCAACCTCGAAGGATTTATTCTGGATCAGCCATACCTGGAGGCCTTGCAGCATAACTTTGCAGAAACAGAAAGCCTGTGCGGTTATGGGGCGGGTACCCGTTGTTTGAGCACCCCTCAGGTCGAATGGGAAGGTCGTGACACGTACATTCAGAAAACCGGAATCGTGAAGGATTTTGGCGTTTTTGATAGTCCGGATGCGTTCTATGCTGATCATGCGCAAAGTTTCGGCAGCATTCGGGGTTGGCTTTATCGCTTCATATTCCGTCACTGGATGAACGCACGCGTTCGATCCCTCCGCAATGGGAAGCTGAAGGCTCGAATGGCGGCCACGCATACACACGGAAATACATAGTGGGGCCTCAACTGAAGCGCTTTTGCAAGGCCGTATTCAGTGCCTCTGACAATAAAACCAAAACGATGATTGCCAACGTCACGGTCGCAGCCTTTTCATAATGAAACGACCGTACGTAGGTTTGTACATACAACCCGATGCCACCGGCACCGACAATGCCCAGTATCAGGCTTTCGCGCAGATTTAGCTCAAACCGAAATACGGTATCGCGCATGATCACAGGCGCCATCTGCGGCCAGATTGCCCAACGCAACTGTTGAATTCTGTTGGCCCCTGCGCTTTCAAGCGCCGCCACAGGAGCGGTGGCAACATTGTCGATGGCTTCTGCATAGAACTTTGCCAACATGCCGGTCGCGTGAAATGTGATTGCCAGTATACCGGGAAGCGGGCCCAACCCAACAGCGCCCACCATTAGCATAGCGACCAGGATCAGTGGGATCGACCGGATAACCGCAAGCAAGGCACGGACGGGACGCCAGATCGCTGTTGGTACCATAGTTTCAGAAGCCAAAACGGCCAGTCCCGCCGACAGGATCACGGCAAACAATGTTCCCAGAATGGCGATCCTCAGAGTCTCCGCCAGCCCGGTCAGAACCTCGCGCCAAACGGACAGGTCAGGTGGGATCATGCGCCCCAAAAACTCTACCAGACGGGGTCCCGCGCCTGGCAGCTTGCCCAATCCCATATCCCCGCTGGTCAGCGACCACAGGATCGCCAGTACCAGTATGATCCAAATGACGGATCGACCCATCAACTGACTACCCGCAGCCCCGATGTGACACCGGCACCGTGATACAGTTCATCGATGTCCCCGCTGGTCAACTGAGCCGACGGTTTGTCGAACAATACCACGCCATCTCGCAGGCCTATGATGCGCTCAGCAAAGCGGCGTGACAGGTCGGGCTGATGCGAGCTGAAAATGACGCCGATTTCGCGACTACGTGCAGAGCTGGTGATCAAGCTCAGAATGCGTTCGGCGTGAGCAGGGTCCAAATTGCTGACGGGCTCATCCGCAAGGATCAACTCGGGTTCTTGTGCCAGACATCTGGCAATCGCAACGCGCTGCCGTTGTCCACCCGACAACTGATCGGCACGGCGGCTTGCCAGATCGGACAGCCCCGTATCCTGAAGCGCTCGTGTCACGCACATATGGTCCTCTTCCCGAAACCGACCCCAGAGTGAGGACCAGATATTCATCCGGCCCATCCGACCGTTCATCACATTCTGATAAACACTCTGCCGATCAACCAATGCGAATTCCTGGAAGACAAAGCCAGTATTGGCACGGTCCTCGCGGGATGGAATCCCAGTTGCCAAAAGTGGCTTGCCCAGCACCTGTGCCTCGCCCTGCCATCCACTCAAACGACCATCCAACAACGCCAGCAACGTTGATTTGCCCGCACCCGAAGGACCGAGTAGCGCGACGCTTTCACCGGGCTGCACCGACAGCGAAACATCTGAAAGAGCTGCCGCACTGGCAAAGTGCTGCGATACCGCGTTGAGTGAAACTATAGGGTTCATTTCAGAAACCCATAGCGCCGCGCAGTCTCGCGCACGCCTTCGTAAACCGAAGGATCAGCAGGAAGATACCCGTCCGGGCCATAGAGGTAAGCCAGCAGGTGACGGTTCTCACTCTCGTTGAGGCGCAGCATGGTTTTAATGAACTTCGCCTGCAGCCCGGCGTCCAGATCAGGGCGGGCAATGATTGCGTGGCTGGGAATTTGTTCTGATTCCGCCAGCACCTTGACCTCGGCCTGCTGATCCGGAGTCAGATAGAGATCTGCATACTGGCTCGCGCCCGCAGCATCGACCAGCCCATTGGCCATGGCCTGCATCGCTTGCTGATATCCGCCAGCAAAGAATTTTTGCCCGAAAAAGCTGTCGGCATCGCCCGTGCCCGAGAACAGCCCGGCGCGCACAAACAGATCAAGGGGATAGATGTAACCGGATTCCGAGACCGGATCGGAAAAGGCGATGTCACGTCCCCGGAGATCTGCCAGCGTTTCGATTCCGCTGTCACGCCGCACGAAGACCCGGCCCGAATAGCTGGGTTGCCCGCGATAAACCTCGGACAATAGCGGTACGGCGCCGATCTGGTCTTCGGCCAACACAAAGGGCAACGCTCCCATGAACGAGATATCGGCATCACCGTTGCGCAGCGCCTCAACGGCAGCAGCGTGGTCGAACGTGACAAACCCCGTGACCGGGACGCCCATCTGCTCTGAAAGCCAGCCGGTGATGACGTTGATGTCACCCAACAGCTTTTCGGGGTTCTCCTGCGGGATGAAGGCCAGCTTCAGCCCCCGGTCAGTTGCAGCCATTACGGGCAGGGCTGCAGATGCGGCTGCAGCGACCAGAAAATTGCGGCGCGACAACATCAGAACATCCTCTCGTCAATTTCGGCCTGCATGGCCTTGAACAGTTCCCACTGGCGGGTGGCTTCGGTCCAGTTACCTTCGGCGCTGGCATCGCCAACCGCTCGCAGGATCGCGGCGAATTCGTAGATTTCGGGCTTGGCGTTCTGATTGACCATGACACTGGCATCCGCGGCCAGATCAGGAGCTACTGTGTCGATCAGAACCGCTATGTTTTCGGCATCCTGCATCGGCAGCAGGGTATCGAGCGTGCTGGCGAATGTTGTCAGCTCCTCCCAGGACAAGCGGAATACGCTGTTGCGACCCTCGAATACTTGATAGGGGTCTTCACCGTCTCCGACAGCTTCGACATAGGCCGTCAGATCTGCGCGCTGTGCTTCGTCCAACCCCAAATTTTTGGTGTCATTGAACCAGTCAACAACGCTGGCCAGCGTCGGCAGCGATCCGTCATGCATGTAAGGTGCAGTGAAATTGACGTTGCGCAGTGTCGGGGTTTCGAACGCGGTAGCCGTGCCGCCGGGGAATGGTGGTTCCGCGCTGCCGATGTCGTAGGTCAGACCATCGCGGAACTGACGGTCAGGCGTGTGACACGAAGCGCAGGATTTGTCACCAAGTCCGGCAAATTTGGTGTTGAACAGCACCTCCCCGCGCTTGGCGGCATCTGACGCCAGATCGGTCAGTTTGCCGGACCGGTCGATCTTTGGGTTGGGAAGAAAGTCGAACTGTTTGACATAGGCTTCCAGCGCATCCAGTTGGAACGGTGTTGGTTCCTTTCCGGCGAATTCAGTCACAATCACATTTCGGATGAAGCGACGTAGGCTGGGTTCGCGCCCGTCGCGGCCATAAGGTGCGGTAAAGCGGATGCCACGCATAGAAGGCGTGTCCAAGTGATCATCGGTCCGGTCATTGAACATTGGATTGAAGAACGAACCGTCCACATCCATCCCACCCGGATGGGATGACAGGCCCGGTATGAAGAAATCCCGGTTCACGTCGGAGCGGTTGTGGCAGGTCGAGCAGGCGATGCCTAACTCGCGCGCCGGGCCGCCGAAGATTTCAGGGCTGTCGAACAGCATATCGCCATAGGCCACCAGCGGTAGATTGGCTTCATCCTCACCCGCCTCTTCAAACTGAAGAACCAGCCGCGGCAGCTGCGCCTGATCTCCGATGTTCGACCCTGGCGGCAGCGTGGCGGGCATGGTGATTTGTTCGCCGGAAAGCACAACTGTTTCAGGCAGCGGTGTTAACTTGTCGCGTTGGGCATACTCGGATGGCAGATAGTTGGCACGAATATAGGCAGCGACAATGGCCTGAGCTTCCGCAAATTGGTCGGCATCCACCGTTTGTGCACCATTGCCCAGTACTCCTGCGCTGCCAAGGGTAGAGTTCAGAACCAGCCATGCCCGGCCCAGATCGCGAGCCGCCGACGCATCCGCAGCCTTGATACCATCTTCGAATGCGCGGAACAGAGCTGCCGCTTGTGCAACCTCGCGTGCCGCTTCAGGCTGACCCAACGCGGTCTTTGCGACATCCAGATGGCGCAGGATTCCCTCAGCAATGGCAATTGTGCTTGCTTCGAACAGCGCCTGGAGATCTTCGGCTTGCATAGCTTGGTTGATCGCAAGCGCCTCTTTGTCGGAAACGCGTGACAATGGAGCGACCTGAATGTCACTGACAGGTGCGGGCGAGGTCCAACTCCTCTCAATTTCATCCCAGGGAACCGGGGTTAGATTTCCCATGAACAAGGTCAGTCGATACGCGGCAGCGCGCGGAGCCCAAGGAGATTCTTCAATCGCCGTGGCATCGGCGATCACTGGCAATGCGCAAAGAAGTGTGGACGCTATTAGATATTTCATAGCTCTGTCTATTAAAATTAGCCTTGTCTAATTTATTGATGAAGGCATGCTCATTGTCAAGTTCGGCTTTCAGGTGCATACACTAGTGACTGGATTAACGACCTAATCGTGAGCCGATGACTGAAACGACACCGCAAGATTCAGATCGTAGTATTGATACCCAGGCGAGTGGATTTGAGGCTGTGCGACAGGCCCACCAAAGCGAAATGGTTGAAGACTACGTTGAACTTATTGCAGAGTTGATCCATCAGAATGGCTCGGCGCGCCCGGTCGAAATAGCAGAGCGGTTGGGCGTAACCCAACCTACGGTTTCGAAGAATTTGGCCCGTTTGAAACGAGAAGGTTTCATAGAACAAATTCCCTACCGCTCACTTCAACTGACCGATGCCGGGCGTCAATTGGCGGAAGCTTGTAGAAGGCGTCACCGGATTGTCGTGGAGTTCCTGATCGCCTTGGGCGTTTCACCGGAAGTCGCAGAGCATGATGCTGAAGGCATTGAGCATCATGTAAGCGAAGAAACTCTTGCAGTTTTTAAAGGATTCGTTGGGCGGACTGAGGAAACAAAGTAGAAGCTGGAAACTTCAATTTTACTGGCGAAATTTGGTATATCTAATTTCAAATAGACAGAGATTGTCTTAAGCTAAAGCTAGATAGTGACACTATCTGAGGGTGTGTGGCCCGGCGCGAAACAACGTGGTACCAGAAGATTGATACAGATGCCGACGCAGAGAACGCAAAGTAAATGAACCCTCAAAAAACAAGAAGCCAATTCGGTAGTCGATCTGGCCCAATTAAGAATCGGCGTTAAGATTTCCAGCGACAAAAAGCCCGACTACAGCAACTACCCTCAAACTGAACAGACGAACAAATTCTGTCGCAAACTCCATCCCCACCTGTCAGATCGAACGCAGTTCTGCTAACGTGGGCTGGAATATGACAGCAGCAGGCCGTGACGATCTCAATTAAGGGTGCGCATTTTTCGAAAGACGTGATTTTGCACGCGGTTTTCTTCTACCTACGCTGCGGTGTTTCATACCGTGACCTGGAGGAAATCATTGCGGAACGCGGCGTTAATCTGGATCTTGCAACACTGAACCGCTGGTTCAGTCAATATGCTGGTCTCATTTCGGACACAGCGCGTTATAGAAAGCATCCGTCGACGTTTGTGGCGAATGGATGAAACATATGTGCGGGCCAAAGGGAAATGGATATATCTTTATCGAGCGATCGATAAACACGGCAAGACCCTTGATTTCATGCTGTCCGAGCACCGGAACAAAGCTGCTGCGACGAGGTTTTTTGCCCGCGCACTTGAGGTGAACGGTCCACCGCGCAAGATCGTTATCGACAGTAGTTTTACCAACATGGCCGGCATCAAGGCAGTTAGTAATATACTCAAGAGCTTCAGTTGTCCAATCCCGATTGAGATGGTCAAGCGCAAATACCTCAATACCATCATTGAACAAGATCACCACTTCATCAAACGAAGGATCAGATTCATGCTGGGCTTCAAATCTTTCGCTTCGGCAGCATCTGCCTTGGCAGGTATAGAATTGGTCAAAATGATCCGCAAAGCTCAATTCACGCCCGGACTCTGTCCATTTCAGCAATTTATCCAGCTGGCGGGATAACCCGGGACCAAGCGCCACGTGGGTCTTACCGGTGTCGCTGGCGCCGAGAGCGATGACGTTCTCGCAGCGGTCGATCCATTCGCAGAGCGCCAGTTCCAGCACCTGCATCTTGTTGAGGCTCGGGATCGCGGAGAAGTCAAAGCTGTCGAGACTATTGGTCGCTGGGAACCGAGCCGCCTTGATCCGGCACTCAATCATCCGCCTTTCCCGGTCAAATAGTTCGAGCTCGATCAGCCGGGCCAGGAACTGAACATAGTCGCGGCCCTCGGAGGAACACTGCCGAGCCCGTTTGTCGTATTCCCGCAGGATGGTCGGCAGCTTCAGTTTTTTTAGTTGATGGTTCAGCAGGACCTGTGGCGTCTCCGTCATGTCGAAGCAACTGTTGTCAGGCACATGTAGCTGGCCAGAGATGTCGTCGCCACCTTGGCCTGCGGCAGGTACGGATAGACATTCAGATCGAGCCTCGGCGGCCGCCGCTCCACTTGACACAGCACCGGTTGTTTCACGGCATCAAACTGATCACCCCATCTGGATAGCCGTATTCACTGCAGCATGAATCTCCTCCATTTCGAAGCTTTCGAGCAGCCGTAGGACCTGCACGTATTCGCGCCTTCCGGCTTTCAGCATGCGTGTCTCCATAATCTTATTGAGAGCATCGAACCTTGGGAAGCTCCCATCCGGCTAGCGGAGCTGCCTGTTCGAAAACGGTTATGTTCTTCTCGATCAGCGGCAAGTAATGAACCGGATCGAAGACCATGTCCTCACGGTCGTAACTGCGAATTTGTCGCGCGATGACCTCACCACCACATCCGATCACCACCCGGTCAACATAGCCACGGATCCAGACATCTCTATGCCCGTAGGCGCCGGAAAGTAATAATCATTGGTTTTGTAACGTACCAACGCGAGCGAATTGACCCGGCCTGTTGCCTAGTTACAGGCTTCGAAGGGCGTGGTCGTTAAGGCAGCCATCACGTCCAGGTCATGCTGAAGCCGCTCGCCAATCGTCGCGGTATGCCCGCGCTTCTTATCCGCCTGTCGTTTTGGCACTGCCTCTCAAGCCTGTCGTTGAAGGCATCCCAGGTTGGAAAGTTCGGGATCGGCACCATGAAATTGCGCCGGGAATAACCACCAGCCCTTCGACGGATCCCTTGTCGTTGCCCGTACCAGGACGCCCCGTTGCGGACCTGGATCACGTAGTGGGACAGCATTTCGCTTAACAGCCGCGCACGCCTGCGAGTTCCGTCGGGCTCGATCTTTGCTACAAGGCACCGGTCGTTATCGTAAAGGATCGACCGCGGAACGGCCCCGAAGAACCTAAAGGCACGGACGTGCCCGTCCATCCAGGCCTCGGCAGCCGCCGCAGGATAGGCGCGGATGTAGCAGGCATCGCTTTACGGCAGATCCAAGGCAATGAAGTGAGCCTTCTGCTCAATGCCACCGATCACCACCATTGCTTCGCCGAAATTGGCCTTAGCATAGCCGGATGCATGGTCAAGCGGTAAGAACATCTCGCGATGCTGTCGACCATGCTCCCGAACATAGTCCTTGATGATGGTGTAACCACCCTCGAAACCATGCTCATCCCGCTACTGCTCGAAGATCCGCTTGACCATATGCCGCTGTTTGCGCGGTCGCTGCCGATCCTCCGACAACCATTGATATTGGAAAATGCGCGCCTTTCAAAGTGATCGTCACAGTTTGCTCCTGTCACGTCCCAGCCCGCGTTAACAGGACTGCGTTCGATCTGACAAGTGGGAGCAGAGTTTACGACAGAACCACCGCCTGTTCAGCCCAGGAAACTTGCGAAGAAGAATGCCGCCGAAATCACATTCTCTTACTGCATGAAACTGCAGACCGACAGAATTAATAATAGTAGTTATTAGTACATTTTGCGCACTACTCACACACGATGCTCTCTATTGTCGATCATTCAACCGATCGCCGCGCTTTCTCTGGCAAGCCACGGCACGTTCATACCAATCATTGATAGGTACTCACCGCCACACCGTTGTATGCTCAAGTGCTATGAATATGTTACCGCACGCCAAGATAGTTCTCCTGATGAAAAGCAGCGGCGGTGCGCACGAAGATTGAGGCCGTGGCGTGGTCCCTGCCCTATCCCATAGACTGTGCATCAGTTCCGCCGTGACAAACTAAATAATTTGCAGATCACCTGCCCCAGTTTAACATCAATGCGGCGCGACGCCTTATATTAATTAACTGGACTTGATGTCATCGCCTCTGCTCGGAATGCAGCCGTCCGAAGCACAAAACAAGCGTTTGAGTCCGGGTGGTACGATCAAATGGTTCAGATGACCTCGTGAGGTTCTGACTCAAACAGCTGTCCAGTTTGTGCAAAAAAACGGCGCTGAAATTAACCAGCGCCGCGCTTCGGATCTATCTCGCTAAGCCCGTCTTACCCGTGGGTAAGATCGTCTTCTTCTCGCAGATCCTCGATCAAAGTGGCCACAGCACGTTCTAATTTAGCCCTATCGACACGGGTAAAGTCGAGATCATAGCGAAGTTCGATCCTTCCGCTGGATGCAGAACATTTTGCAATCCCTGCCCTGCTCCTTACCTGAAACGTTGTCTTCGCGCGGCGTGGTTTATCTACGGCTTCAGCCTTTGGCTTAGCGGCGGTCGCATTTTCGATTGTGAGAAAATCGCGAAGAATGGCCACTTCGCGCACGCTGTTGCGATTTGGTTCACTCACCAAAGCCGTACTGACTTGTCGGATCAATCCAGGATCAGAGTCGAGCTTTCGTTTGAGTTCAACACCCACATTCCGTGGAATGTCGTTTGGGTGCATAAGAACCTTTTCCAACATGGCCAGCAAACTCGCAAATGCCCGTATATAGCTGCGCTTGGTATAGCTTGCAGATTTGAACAAGGTTGAAACCGCTTTGTCGACATCCGGACAATCATTGGAAGGGTCTTCCGCATAGGCACGCGCAAGCGCGCCCATTTCCGCAAACGAGATATCCTTTCGGATCAGGTTTTCATCGACCATGCGACGATAGCTATCATCCAGCTCTGCAACGTCAGAAACACCGGCCGGAATCGTCGCAAATCGCGCGTCGCCAGTTTCCTCAAGTAATGCGCGAAATGCCGATAATCTGCGCATTCCTTGAATTAACTCAAAGCGTCCATCGTTGCGACGCTCGACCCGGATCGGGTTCGAAAGACCCACATCCTGAATAGAAGCCTTCAACTCATCCAACTCAGGATCAGGGCCAGGCTTGCGGTCGCGCGTCAGGCGCTCGGTAACAACATCCGCCAATGCGATCTGTTCAGTAACATACCCTTCTGAACGTAGTCGCACAAGCTCGTGCGCTAACCTGTCATTTTCGACTCTGATTGCATCTTCGGTAGTTTGCTGGTCGCGTAGCGCATTAGCGTTCTCGGAGATTGCAGTAGCCATTGGTCCGCGCCTTTTCTCAAGCGCTTTATCCGGAACCTTGCCAACCGGGATTTCTTCCATCGCTGGCATATCGATATCGAACATTCTGCGTTTTCGGCTCATACGTCATCCTCCAGCTTGTCCCAGGCCGATAGCATGACGCCCCGGAATTCATCATAAACATTATCAAATGTCGAACGCGCGCGACGCCAGGTTTCCCTCGTCATCTCACGGTAATCCATCTCATAAACTGAACTCAGGAACCGACCAGATTGCTCGACCGCACGCGTCATCTCGACCGGGTGCTCGGCGAGGTGCTCACCAAAGACTTTGCGGAATGCGTCATACATCGCTGTGTGCAGTGCGTTCCCCGGTTCGTAGCGCGTAAGCAAAAACCGAATTTCGCAGAATGTCTTGGGTAAACCAATCTTACCCGTGGGTAAGGTCTTGTCGAAACCATAGGCCAGATCTTCGAGGGCTTCAGCCAACTGTCCAATGAATGAGGTGGTTGAATCGTATTCCCAGTATCCGGGCCCCGACGGGATATACAACATGTCTGCTGCGAACACCGCATTCATGGATTGGTATCCTATCGCAGGCGGGCAATCGAACAGGATCAGGTCATAAGCATCATTCGGTATTTGATCCAGATAGCGGGACACAGCAGCAAAAAAAGACCACTCAGGATTCAGGTGCCGATATTGTGCTGATGCGAATTCGACGAAAGCAGCGTTGGCGCAAGAAGGGATCGCATCAATCGTTGACCATGAGGTCTGCTTGATAAAATCAGAAATGCGCAGTTCGCCGAGGCCCATATCCGTTATAGAAGGTGGTAATTCTCGGCGGGGCAGGGCAGTTCCTGACTCCGCAGCCGCAGGGCGGTTATTCATGCGCTCGGTTTCACGGATCAGATCCCGCGCCATGATACCCCAGACGGTGAAATCTTCAGCGACATCGGTTAGACCCATCGAATGGCTGAGCGTCGCCTGAGGGTCAAAATCCACCACTAATACTCGGTAGCCGTCCAGAGCAGCGGCGTGCGCAAGATGCAACGCCACTGTCGACTTGCCAGCCCCCCCTTTGAAATTGGCAACAGCGGCCCGAACCGCCCGCTTGCCCGCAGGGCGTGGGGGAGTGAGCGCTTTGCGATTAACCTTAAGCCGCCGCCTGAGCTCATTTACCTCTTCCAGACTAAACCAACGCTGCCGCCCATCAGGCTCGACCTCGCCTCCCGGCAATGAAGGATCGGCGGCCAGCTTTCCTCGGAAAGTCGATTGGTTCACCTTAAAGATCAGCTCGGACACCTCCCAGCTTGAGAACCGCCTTAGCGTCTTCTCCATCTCAGGGCTGAAAGTCTGCTGGCGAATCCAGCCCTGCAATTTCAGGGACTGGGTGCGCAATGCATTCAGGTCTTCGTGCGTGTACATGCCTCAGTTCTCATTCTTCTGGACGTTATTTTTCTCTCTTTTGTTATTTACGCCCGATTTGCATATTTGGCAAAAGAAATTATTGTAAGGTTGTGATGTTACCCACGGGTAAGAAAATATGGCCGTATGTAATGCTGACCGATTCGGAACGCTGCTGCTCTCTGCAATCGTCCTGACTTCAGATATCCTACCAGATTTAGGGGGTCACAAATGAAGTAAATACGGCATATAGGGGGACATTATTGCTCCAAAAGGGGACACCCAGTATGTCCCCCATCACCATAGATTCACCTACTTCTTTTATTTTTTGATAGCGAATAGCACCTGTCAAATAGCGTGATCTCAACGAACTCTTGACAGAATCGAAGTATTGGACGCTAATCAGTGAACAATCACGAAAAGCGTTGGGAAACGGCGCGATTACGGCGGGATCAACCCGCATGAGGCAAAAAAGAGCGGTGAGGAAACGGATGCAGGTTGCGAAACCGGTCGGGCGAAATGCGCCTGCACTGAAGTACGATATCTTGTCGGCGCTCGCCGTTCACGCCTTATCAGGTGACAAACATCGTCATCGCAGTGTTCTTCGCATCATGACGTTAATTACCACGCGCTATAACTGGCGCTCCAATGAACTGTCGATTGGCCGGGAAGAGATCGCTCGGTTGTGGTCCGTGAACGAACGCACAGTTAAACGTGAGATGGCTAAGCTGCGCAGCGCAGGCTGGATTGCGGTCAAACGACCCGCCGCTCGGGGTCGGGTTGCGGTTTATGAACTCGACCTCAAGCAGATCATGCTGGACACAATGGAAGCCTGGCCCGTGATCGGAACGGATTTCCAGGAACGAATGCAGCAGAAGCCAGAGCGCGATACCAATGTTGTGCCATTTCAGTCAAAGCCATCGATCCCGCCGCCGCAGGGTGAAGACGTTTGGGCACAGGTTCAATCGATCCTACATGAGCGTGACCCAGAACTTTGGTCCAGTTGGTTCAAGCATCTGAACGAAGCCGAAAGGGCAGGGGGCCTGGCGACTCTGATTGCACCAACGCGTTTTATGGCGGATTACATTGCACAGAAATGGTCGGGGAGGGTTTTGGCCGCTTATTCACGTGTAGACCCTTCGGTTCGAACAATTCGCATTGAAGCGGCAGAATAGGGCGCGGGCTTGCTCAACTGGCAACAGGCGACTATCTAGCGGAAACTGTTTATGAGCGCGTCAGATGTGACATAGCTCGATCCTGATCACAGTGGACATGTGCATTGCAAAAGATCAAATCAAAATTTGCGGCCGTATTGAGTGATTCCGTCCTGTGGCGACTGCTCTCCGAAAATATGCGCGAGCAAGCGGTCCCTTATACAATCGCGATCATCGCGATGGTATTTGTTGCGGCAACCACTGCAGGTATCGCCTTTATCATGCGTGATGTGGTGGATTCGCTGTTTGACAGTGAAAACTCAGCCAAGATTTTCGGCGTTTCGATGGCTGTATTCTCGATCTTCCTGGTCAAAGGGATTGCGACTTACGTCCAGATTGTGGCTCTGACCCGTGCCGGTAACCGGATCGTCTCGAAACAGCAGATCAAGCTTTACGACAAACTTTTGCGGCAAGGGGTGTCATTCTTCAATTTGACCGAAAGCTCGGATCTGTTGTTGAAGGTGACACAAACCGCCCAGGCTGCGCGCACGGTGATCGAGATCATGGTGACCACGGCGGTGCGCGATATGCTTACATTGATTGGTCTTTTGGCCGTGATGTTCTACCAGCAACCGATCTTGTCTTTGTTTACGCTTATCGTCGGCCCTTTGGCGATCTTGGGTGTTCGCATGCTGCTTCGCAAAGTGCGAGAGATTGCGGATATGGAGCTGCAATCGATGGGCGCGATCATGAAGGTCATTCAAGAAACCTCGGCTGGTATACGTGTGGTCAAGTCCTTCGGATTGGAAGAGCGCATGGCCCTCGAAATGAATTCGGCGGTGAAAAGCGTTGAGAAGCGCCGCAACAAGCTTGCGCGTTTGCAAGCTGCGACGAGCCCGCTGACGGATATCCTGGCCGGGTTTGCAATTGCCTCGGTCATCGGGTTGAGCGCTGGTAAGCTGTTTGGCGCTGCAGCGTCCACTCCGGGTGAACTGATGTCGTTCGTGACCGCTGTGATGATGGCCTATGAGCCCGCGAAGCGCCTGACGAAGGTGCGGGTGAAGATGGAGCTGGGTCTGCGCCGGGTGCAGATGTTGTTCAATATGTTGGACGAGCCTGAAACTCTGCCGGAAGAGGCCAATCCCAAAAGCCTGCCTGATGGTCCGCGAGAGGTGGTGTTCGACGCCGTCACTTTCGGCTACCGTCGTCGCGATCCGATCCTGAAAGGGCTTTCGTTGACGTTCGAAGCTGGCAAGACCACCGCTCTGGTTGGTCTGTCCGGCGGCGGCAAGTCGACCATTTTGAATTTGGCCCTGCGCCTTTATGACCCGAGCAGTGGTTCGGTATCGATCGATGGTCAGGATATCAAGTACGCCTCGTTCAAATCACTGCGCCAGAACATGTCGTTCGTCGGGCAAGAGACGTTTCTGTTTTCGGCCTCAATCGCCGACAACATCCGTTTTGGCCGTGAGGGTGCCTCGCAAGACGACGTGATCGAGGCTGCCAAGGCCGCGAATGCCTATGACTTCATCATGTCGCTTGAGAAAGGCTTTGACACTCTGGTTGGTGAAAATGGTGCCTTCCTGTCCGGTGGTCAAAAACAGCGCCTTGCGATCGCGCGCGCGCTTCTGCGCGACAGCCCGATCCTGCTGCTGGACGAACCAACTAGTGCGCTGGACTCGCGGTCGGAACATCTGGTTCAGGAAGCCTTGGGCCGCCTGACCGAAGGGCGTACGACAATCATCGTGGCTCACAGGCTTTCAACCATCATGCATGCGGACAAGATCGTGGTGATTGAGGCTGGTGAAGTTCTTGAGCAGGGCAGCGCCCAACAGTTGCTGAAGAAACCGGGGCCATTCAAAACCCTGTATGACCATCAGTACTCGAACGCCGTCAATGCCGAATGATCCCGACGTGATCCAACGGCCTGACATTACACCGGCGCGTTCGTCCCTGAGCGCGTCAGTGATCATCCCGACCTATCAAAGCTGGGACCAATTGCAGCTTTGTCTGGATGGGCTCGCCTCTCAGACACTGAACACAAACCAGTTCGAGATACTTGCAGTCAACAATGACCCGACCGACCCCATGCCCAACGGGTTTCGCCTGCCCGCCAACGCCCGCATTCTAAGTGAGGCAAAACCCGGCTCATACGCAGCGCGCAACCGAGGAATCGAAGAAGCCGCCTCGGAGCTGCTGTTTTTCACCGACTCCGATTGTCAGCCTGACCCGCTCTATCTAGAGGCCGGGTTGAAAATAGCCGAAGACCACCCCGAGGTTAATCGCTTTGGCGGCAATGTTGTGCTGATCCCGAACGGGCAGGATTGGAAGACGACCGAACTCTATGATGTTCATTTGGGGTTAGAGCAAAAAAAATGGGTGGAACGGGGGCGCGCGGTTACGGCCAATCTGATCGTACGGCGGGAGCTTATGGATCGCATCGGTCGGTTCAACGACACGGTGTTGTCCGGCGGGGACATGGAATGGAATGATCGTGCTCAATCTGCGGGCGAAGCGATTGTGTTTGCCGAAGACGCCATCGTTCGTCATCCGGCGCGCGACAGTCTTGAGGATCACATCACCAAAGCCCGTCGTATTGAGGGGGCTAGGCTACGCCGCAATGCCAAGCGCGGCATCGTAAATTACATCCCGCCTGTGCAGAAATTGATCCCTTCCTTCAAGACGTTAACAAATCTTCTGAGGAATCAGGATCTGTCAACCAAACAGGCTTTTGGTGTGTGGGGCGTTCACTATGTGATCCGCGTTGCAAAAATTACGGAAACCATTCGGCTTCTCTGGCTGCGGAGGCCTGACCAGCGGAAGTAGTGGCCACTGGCAATGATAAACCACTTTCAGACCATGACGCTACGCGGTCTGGTTCGGCTTAATTCAAGTTGATCCTTACCGTAGGACTCTTGGACAAGTGACTGCGGCACACTCTGTGTTCGCCGCTCGACCAACTAGCTTTGTTTAACATTGCGCTCTGGAAATCAATGTACTCTAGCTTTGAGCTTTTTCATCACAGCTGGTGGCACGATTAAAGTCGATCTCCGCGTTCGCGTATACTTATGGTCAGTACTTTGTTCATATCCGATCACGCTGATCCAGGTACCGATTGCACAGGGCGTTGACCGTTGTGTGCAGGATGATGGTAAGTACCGCCAACACGATCAGAGCGGCGAACATCAGGTCCGTTTTGGCACGTCCATTGACCAGCAACATCAGATATCCCAGCCCACGCGACGCTCCGACCCATTCACCAATGACGGCACCGATGGGAGCATAGACAGCAGCCAGACGCAGGCCGCTGGCAAATCCGGGCAGAGCAGATGGAATACGGATGTGCCACATTACTCGGGCGGGCGACGCCCCCATGACCCGAGCCAGATCCAGCCAGTCGCGATTACTGCGCATCAGTGCATCAAAGAAAGACGAAGTGACCGGGAAATAAATGATCAGCAGAGCCATAGCGATCTTAGCCTCGAGCCCGAAGCCAAGCCACAGGGTCAGAATCGGTGCGAGGGCAAAGACGGGGATGGTCTGGGAAAACACCAAAATCGGTCGCACCAGCGCGCGTGCTAGCGGTGAGGCGGCAAGGCCGATGGCCGACAGCCCGCCCAGCACTGCGCCAAGGGCCAGCCCGATCAGCACTTCGGTCGCGGTGACCAGCCCATGCTCCAGCAGAAGGTTGCGGCTGTTCCAAATGGTTTCGGAAACCAGCGCTGGCGGAGGCAAGATAAAACGCGGCAAGCCGGTGGCCCAGACCACCAGTTGCCAAAGCGACACTGCCACTGCGACTGCAGCGATTCCTGCGGACCAACCTGTCATCGGGCAACCGGGAATCCTGCCCATGCGGCATCGAAAAAGGCGCGCTCTAGGGCCACGGCTTTTTCGAAGGTGGCGGCAACCTCGGTTTGCGCCTGGTCCGAAAGGGTCGGCCAGATCGCATCCAATTGCTCACGCAGATAGGCCACCACACTTTCGAACCCGTCGCCGGAGTGCAGGGTGATCCATTCACCCAGCCAGAACGGCAGATTATCGGCGCGGTTTTCGACCGGGCTAGCCCAATCCAGATAGACCCATTCCGCGACCACCAACACCGCCAGCATCCGCTCATAACGCCCTGATGCACGAGCCTCGTCCATCAGGGCTTGAAACGCCAGTGTTTCGGGTGCGGCTTCGCTTGCCTGCGGCACATCCAGCGCGCTGAATGCACGCAAAAAATAGGTGTTCTCCGGCCCGCAGATCTGACCTAGAAACTGTGCGCCCGGCACAGCATCGGCGAGGTTGGGTGCATGCGCCACTGCTGAGGCCAGCAGCCGCACAAAGCCTTCCACGAAAAGGTAATCCTGCTGTAAATAGCCAGCCATTTTGTCGTGATCGAGCATTCCGGTTGCCAGCGCATTGGTAAAGTCATGTGTCGTGGCCGCTGTCCAGTTGTCCTGGTTCAGCGCCCTGAGAGTTTCGCTTGCGCTCATCTGTTCGTCCTGAGTTGTTGAAGCAGCGCGGCCTGGATGCCCAGCACACCCGGATCATCAACAGGGCGCGGGATGCTGCCCATTGGAGTTTCGACCGGGTGCAGCCCGTCGCGCGTCATGATCATGATGTTCTGCCCCAGCCGCGCCACTTCGGCCGGGTCATGGGTGATAAGCAGCACCGTACGTCCCTTCAGCAGATGTGCGGTGAGGTCCTGCATATGCACCCGAGTCAGGGCATCAAGGGCTGAAAATGGTTCGTCCAGCAACACAATGGGGCGGTCTTCCATCAGGGTTCGGGCCAAGGCCACGCGCTGTCTTTGCCCACCGGAGAGCTTTCCCGGTTTCTTGCCCAGATGTGTGCCTAGCCCAACTTGCTCCAGTACCTGCTCGGCCCGGCCCCGATCGAATTTCTCGCCGCGCAATCGTGCCCCTATTGCCACATTGTCGAGCGCTGATAGCCAAGGCAGCAACAAATCACTCTGCGCCATTAAGGCCACCCGCCCGGCCAGCGCGCCACCGTCCGAGGCCCAGATTTCACCGTCCAAAGAAACATGGTCTCCCAGTCCGGCCAGCAGCTTGAGCACTGTGGATTTGCCCACACCACTGGCCCCCAGAAGACAGGTCCACCGCCCTGCATCAAGTCGCAGATCAATGCCGCGCGCGATGGATGTGTCGCCAATCGACAGTGATCCGCGCAGATATAGGGCGGGGGCCGGGCTCATGGCTGCGATGCCATGCCCCAAAAGCCGACCTCAAGCTCGGTCGCCTTGTGGAAGCGGTCGCAAAGATTTGCCCAACGTGGGCAGTTTTGCGGGTCATCCCCGATGCGCCGCGCTACCACGCCATCGATCAGCGCGCCAACATCGCAGCAGACCTGTTGGTAATCTTCCCCGCCATAAGTGTTGATCCAATCGGCATAGGTTTCCGACGTCTTTGTCGCCGAAAGCTCCGCCCCGATCACACCATAGCCCATGACGCAGGGGGCCAGTGTGGCCAGCAGATCAAGCATATCCCCTGAATGCCCGGCATCCAGCACATAGCGTGTATAGGCAAGATTAGCCTGACGCTCTTGCGTTGCAATAAGTTCTTCCTCGGAAATCCCAGCCTTGGCACAGATGCCGATATGCAGGGCAAGCTCGCCATTGATCAGTGCATTCACGGTCCCCGCGGCGAGGCGCATATCCGCGACGGTCTCGGCCTTGGTCACCACCAGCGCCCAAGCGCGGGCGAAATGGATCAGAAAGACATAATCCTGCTTGAGATAGTGCAGAAACGCTGCGCGCGGGAGGGTTCCATCACCCATGCCCCGCACGAATGCGTGGCGGGTATAGGCAGGCCAGGTTTCCCCGGCCGCCGCTCGCCACGCCTCAAATGAGGTACCGTAGTTCATTGTGCCCCCAGATCGACCGCGATTTTCGATACTGGGCGGGTGCCCTCGACCAGGCCGCTTCTGGCCAGAAATTCCTCGAAGCGGATATAGCGGCCTTCGTCCAGCGCCTCAGGACGCAAGGCAAAGCGGGGTAGGGTGTCGACCCAGGCCTTTGCATTCAGCTCGTCGTCCAGCTCTTCCGCGTAGCTTTTGAAAACCTCCCAGCTTTCATCCGGGTTGTTGACGATGTATTGCGTGGCCAGCTCGGTGGCGCGCAGGAAGCGGCGCACCTTGTCCTTGTCCATCAGCTCGGGGTTGGCGACATAGATCAGCTCGTCATATGTCGGCACGCCTTCTTCTTCGACATAGAAGCATCGGCCTTCGATGCCTTCGATTTCCATCTGGTTCAGCTCAAAATTGCGATAGGCACCGATCACCGCATCGACCTGTCCGGACATGACCGACGGGCTGAGCGAGAAGTTGACGTTGATCATTTCGATCTCGTTCAGCGCGACACCGTGCTTGCCCAGCATGGCACTCAGCACCGCTTCTTCTACGCCGGCAACTGAGAACCCGATCTTGCCGCCCTTTAGCTGGCTGATTTCCTGGATTGGGCCGTCCTTCAGCGTCAAAAGGCAGCTGAGTGGTGTCGCCACTAACGTGCCGACACGCATCAGCGGCAGACCTTCGGCTACCTGTAGGTGCTGGTTTGGTTGGTAGCTCACGGCGATGTCACCCTGCCCAGCGGCCACCAGTTTCGGTGGGGCCGAGGGATCAGCAGGCGGCACAATCTCGACCTCAAGATTCTGGTCTGCGAAATAACCCTTTTGCTGCGCCACGATGATCGGACCGTGATCAGGGTTCACGAACCAATCCAGCAGCAGAGTCATCTTGTCTTGTGCCAGCGCCGGTGTAGCCATCAGCATCGCCGCTACGGTCAGAAAATGTTTCAATTCGGTTTCCTCGTTTCAGTTGTTGTCACCTAGGGCCAGAAGTTTGATTTCGGGCCCGTTTTTCGTGGAAATCCGCATCGCCGCCTGCCAGGCCCGAAGACCGGAACGGCAGGCAAGGATGAGGCGTCTGTTGTTTTGCAAAAGGGGGTCACGCGGATCGATTTCATCGACACTGAGGCGCTGAGCCCCGGCCAGCTCCGGGCCAGTTTCATCTGCGGCGCGTAGGTCGATTACCAGATCGTCGGCCCGAAGCATCTCTTGCGCTATGAAGTCCGGCTCTGGTGCGGGATCCGGCGCGCCGTCAAAGCGAAAACCGCCAAAGCGCATGCTGGTGGCCTCATAGGTCACCAGACGCCCCATTGGCGTAAGGTCCCCGCTCAGCACCGCAACCGCGATCTGCGCTTGCAGACTGCCGATCATACCCACCGTCGGGCCAAGCACGCCATCGGCGTCACAGGAACCCAGCCTTGCAGGCAGATCCGGGAACAGCGCGCGCAGACCCGGAGCCTTGTGGCAGAAGCCCCCGACATAGCCCTCCGAGCCCACCACGCTGGCGCTGATCAGCGGCAAATCGGCATCAAGGCAAACATCCGAGGCCACATAGCTGGCGGCAAAACTGTCGGCACAATCCAGCACCAGATTGATGCCCTGACAAAGTTGCGAGGCATTGGCCGGATCAAAGCGGGTTTCGACCGGTTCGATCCGCACCTCATCATTCAGCGCCATCATTTCACGTGCTGCCACCTGCACTTTGGATTGCCCTATGTCGCGTTCACGGAACAGCGTTTGGCGGTGCAGGTTCGACAGGCTGATCTTGTCAGCATCAACCAAACGGATACGTCCCACACCGGCCCCGACCAGATATTGCAGCACTGGTGCGGCAAGCCCTCCTGCGCCAATCACCAGTACATGCGCGGTGCGCAGGTTTTCCTGCCCCGACGCGCCAAAGCCAAGTACAGCAATCTGGCGTGCATAGCGGCTCATAGGCAGATCCTTAGCCATTCGCGTACACGGGCTTCTGGGTCGTCCTTCAAGGTGATGTCGGTCACGGCGGACACGATGTCGGCCCCGGCGGCGAACGCACCCTGCGCGCGCTCGACCGACATGCCACCTATCGCCACAAGCGGAATAGGTCCGATCCGCGCCTTCCAGTCGGTCAGCTTTTCGACACCCTGCTGGTGCCATTTCATCTTTTTAAGAATGGTCGGATGAACGGGCCCGAGTGCCACATAGTCAGGCCGCAAAGCCAGCGCACGCTTAAGCTCTGCTTCGTCATGGGTTGAGACTCCAAGTTTCAATCCAGCAGCTCGGATCGCGTCAAGGTCAGCGGTATCCAGATCTTCCTGCCCTAGGTGCACCCAGTCGCAGTCTAGCTCAATCGCCAGTTCCCAATAGTCATTGACCACCAACAGAGCGCCGTGGTCGCGGCACAAATCCCGCGCCTCCGCCAACTGCGCGCGCACCGCATCCAGGGGATGTTCCTTGATGCGCAGCTGCACCAACCGCACCCCGAGCGGCAGCATTCGGCGCAGCCATGAGATGTCATCGAAGATCGGGTAGAGCGACGGCAAGATCACAACATGGCCTTTCCAAAAACAGGGGTCGAGGGCGCGGCCATGTCGCGTGGTTCCATCGCATCGGCACCGAATGCCAAAGCCCCCGCTTCGACCGCGCGCGCAAACGCTTCGGCCATCGCCGCCGGATCACCTGCCTTAGCGACCGCCGTGTTCAGCAGCACCGCGTCATAGCCGATTTCGATGGCCTGTGCCGCCTGCGACGGCAGACCCAGCCCTGCATCGACCACCAGAGGCACCTCGGGGAAATGAGCCCGGACCGAGCGCAGGCCGTAGAGATTATTCAGCCCCAATCCGGTGCCGATCGGCGCACCCCAGGGCATCAGTACCCGGCAGCCTGCCTCGATCAGTTTCTCGCACAGCACCAGATCTTCGGTGCAATAGGGGAAGACGTCGAACCCATCGTCGGCAAGGATGCGCGCCGCCTCCACAAGGCCGAACGGGTCGGGCTGCAGAGTGTCGGCATGGCCGATCACCTCAAGCTTGATCCAGTTGGTCTCGAAAAGTTCGCGCGCCATCTGCGCCGTAGTGACCGCTTCGCGTACTGAGTAGCACCCGGCGGTATTGGGCAACACCTCGACACCCAAATCACGGATCAGAGACCAGAAATCCTGCCCGGCCCTTTCACCACCCGCCTCGCGACGCAGCGACACCGTGGCAATGCCTGCGCCCGAACGTCGAAACGCATCGGCGAGCACTGCGGGCGACGGATACTGCGCGGTGCCCAACATCAGGCGCGACGCTATTTCCTTGCCGTAGAATTCCGGCATGTCAGCCCCCCTGCCGCGGCGAAACCAGCTCGATCCGGTCCCCATCGGAAAGCATGTGCGCCGCACGTGTTGATGCCGGAACGAACACCTCGTTCACCGCCGTGGCCAGTTTGTCGTTGCCTTTGCCAAGTTCGATCAGAAGATCGGCAAGGCTGGGGCCCTTGGCCTCGGTGACCTCACCATTCACCATCAGTTTCATGTGGTTCTCCCCAGCGTTTCATACGCGCTTTTCGTGCCTTAGCAGTTCTCGTACCAAAGCGCGGGCTGCGTGCCGCAGGTCACCAGATCTGCCACCATCCCCGCCAACGCCGGAGCAAGCAGATAGCCATGCCGGAACAGCCCGTTCACCATGATGCGATCTTCGAAATGGCGGATGCGCGGCTGATTGTCCGCAAAGGCCGGGCGGGCATCGACGCCAATTTCCAGCAGCTCGGCCTCACCAAATGCCGGGTGCAGCGCATAGGCCGCATTCATTAGTTCCATCACGGATCGCAGGCTTGCGCGGGTGCGCTGCCCACTTTCGATCTGGGTTGCGCCCAACATGAATACGCCATCGCCGCGCGGTACAATGTAGAGCGGGAAACGAGGATGCAGCAGCCGCACGGGACGCGACAGCGACACATCCGGGCAGCGCACGATGAGCATCTCACCCTTTACCCCGCGCAAATCGCTCAGCCGATCCTGCGCGGCCAGACCACGGCAGTCGATGACCTGACCCAGCGTTTCGCTTGTGGTCAGAAACTCAACGCCCGAGGCCACCAGCTGCGCATGCAACCCGGTCAACATCGGGCGGGGATTGAGATGCGCTTCACTCGCGATGAACAACGCCTTGCCGAATTGCTCGGCCAGATGTGGCTCATGGAGGGCGATGCCCTCACGGTCCAGCCATTCCACGCCTTCGGCGCGCCGTGCAAACGTCGTCAGCTCGCTCTGATCCCGGCCCAGAGCGACAACCATGGTACCGTTCCGGTTCACATCCTGACCGAACTGCGCCCCCTGCTTTTGCCACCAATCCGCTGCTTTACGCCCGTGTTCCACAACGGGCTGTTCGGCGACTGCGCCCTCGCATTCTGGTGCCAACATGCCACCGGCCCACCAGCTGCAGGAATGCGTATTCACGGGACCTGCCGGGTCAATCATCCGTACGGAAACACCGCGTGACACCAGCTCGGCTGCAACGCAAAGCCCGGCAACCCCTGCACCCAGTATGGTGACAGCGCTCATGCCCACATCTCGTGAAAATGATGCACCGGGCCGTGGCCTTGTCCAATCTCCAACCCGTCGGCACGTTTTATTGCAGCGTGCAGCCAGCCATGCGCCCGCCGCACCGCAGTCTCAAGATCCATGCCCCGCGCAAGGCAGCCCGCAATTGCTGCGGAATAACTGCAGCCAGTACCATGCGTGTTGCGGGTCGCGATCCGCGGTGCCCCCAGCGTGACAACGAACCCTGACTTTGCCAGCACATCAAGGCACTCAATGCCATCGGCATGGCCGCCCTTGATTAGAACCGCCTTAGGACCTAGCGCTAGCAACGGCGCAACCAGTCCGGCACTGTCGCCCTTATGGGTTTGTCCCAGCAGCTTATCCGCCTCGGGCAGGTTCGGTGTCAGCAGGTCAGCGCGCGGCAGAAGATACCGCTTCAGCGCGGCAATCGCTTGATCTTCAAGCAGGGCGACCCCGGATTTCGCCACCATGACGGGGTCTAGGACGACAGGTCCGGAAAAACCTTCCGTTGCACGGGCCACTGTTTCAACCAATGATGGCGTGCCCAGCATTCCGATCTTGATGGCGTCTATGCGGATGTCGTCTAGGACCGCCTTGATCTGAGCCGCGACCACATTGTCGGGTACCGGATGTACTGCGGTCACGTCACAGGTATTCTGCGCGGTTATCGCGGTGACCACGCTGCAACCGAACACGCCCATTGCGCCGAATGATTTGAGATCCGCCTGAATTCCCGCGCCGCCCCCACTGTCGGAACCGGCAATCGTCAATGCAGTCGCAACCATGGCACATCCTTCGTTGTCATGGTCAGGATGTGCGTGGAAAGACCCAGAGCCTGCGTAGTGACACGAGTTGTGACACGGGGCGCCCGGTATGCCTGTTTCCTCCGCCGGTCCTAACCGGGTCAGGTTCAATGGGTTTGCATGTCTGCATCTCAGCCCCGAGGGGCACCCCAACAGATGGTTACCGATTATTGATGAGATCAGGTCTCGTCAACAGTTTTGTTGCACACCGTATGATGGGTGCGGCTTCGCTTTGAGCTTTGCAGTTAACTCGGGGTGTCGCCGGTGTCGCAAAATGGTGGTGTTTCCAGATGCTATGACCGGAAAACGGCACAATAAGACAGGGACATACAGCGCCGACATCGTGGTCGTTGACCCAGCCCCGCGATCCGAGATTGAAGGCAGAAACAGTTCTTTGAGGTCCTGTCACAAGTTCCCGTCCGCAGATGCACATAGTTGCAACGAATAAATTGCTATGGGCAAATTCAGGTCACAAGTCGGCTAAACGTTTCATTTCAGGGCGCTCAACTGCCTTGGCCAATTCGCATAGTTCGAAAATGCTCGTCTCAATGACGCGGTTCAGCCAAGATCTCGTGTGCAGGTCCAAACAACCCTCCAGGACAAATCGTCCAGCCGTAGAAAACCCGCGTTCGAAAGAATCCTTTTACAGGCCCGGACACCTTTGTGCCCATAAATGAGGCGATGGAATTCAATAACAATGGCTCGAATGCCCGACAGGTCCGCATTCCTCAAGAAATCCAGTTCCGCCCCCTCAATATCCATCACAAGAACCGTCGGAGCGAACTCTCGTTTCACCGCTTCGAAGTCCGCTTTAGCTACGCGCACTGATGTTGTTGATTCACCTTCATTATCAAAAACTGAAGACCCTAGATATGAAGCGTCAATATGAAACGGAATAGAGTCGGGATCCTTTGGATTGGCGCTTAGTATCGCATTCCGGACTTCGATCCGGTCTGAAAGCCCATTTAGGGCATGTAAACGACGGATGTGTGGAATTAGATTTGGATTGGCTTCAAAACTGAGAATAGCCTCTGGTTTGTTCTCGAGCGCGACAACACCACTCACGATACCCAGCCCGGCGCCCATTTCCAGAATACGATCCTCAGGTTGAACGACGCTCAAAGCGCCATCCATTTCCCAGCTTTCATAATTGTCCTGCTCGATCAGATTTATAATCGTTTCGTCCAGAAATGGCGATGAAGGTATCTTCAATCCACGGTACTGGATCGCAACATCAGGGTTCGTTTCGGTCATTCTTGCTCCATTCCAAGGATGAGCGGTCGGTAGAGCATGTTTTGCATAAGGTCAGACTATTTGCATCAAACATCATGTCGGTAATCTCGCATAGAGGTCCGACATATTCATCTTCAGAACATCGTTGAACCACTCAACCGACAAGTCAAACTCGTGGTCAGGATAATAGGAATCCAAACCCCGGAAAGGGCGGACCTGCACATCATCGAGAAGACCATGACCCCTTAGTCTTTCTTCGGTGTCCTTGTCGTATTTTCGGATAATGTCATGAAGCTCTTGAACAGCATTCAAAGAAGATGAATTTTTCAGGAATTGGACCTGTTCATAGCGGAAATCGTTGCTGCCCTTAGGTGATTCATATGTTCCCATATCATGATATCTCAGCAATTTGAGCATCCAGTGAATTTCGGTCAGTCCGTCAAAGTGACAAATGACCGATTGTTGAGAAACATGTCGCTTGATGTTGCCTCTCCACCGCTGTGGCGCATGAACACCTAACTTGATGTTCTTCCCCGTTCGGGTGGCGCTTTTTCCGAAACGATGCGCACAAAATCCTCTGTCGCTGTATTTGAGTCGTTCTTCTCCGAATAAGCTTCGGGCGACATAGCCGCGGGTGTGCTTAGGCTTCAGCATAAGACCACCAAAAAGTCCGGGTGTGGTGTCCTCGGTTGAAAACACACGCTCGCCATTAGGAATTGAAATCGTATCAACATCCGAGGGCAGGTCAGCAAGCTCTTGTGCAAAATCATCGGCTTGCAGATACTCGTCCGCATCGAGGAAAAGCATCCAATCGACTTTTGCTTCTCGATAGGCTTTTGTCGCTATCAGCCTTTGGCGTCTGAAACTGTTTTCTGGATAAGCACAGTCCCAGTTTCTTCGAAAAAACGTGTCATCCATCACTTCAACGCGACAGTTCGGTATCTGAGCCAGAAGTTGCCGCGCTTTCGGATCATCACCATCCAGAAAGATAAAGATCTCTTGCGCGCCGAGTGACGCATAATAGGAAGCAAATATAGCCACCAGCTCTGGCGGCTCTTTGACCATGGTAACGACACCCCAGGTGGCCATTTTCAAAGGATTCCTGTGTTTGGGAAGGGCCAAAATCGCTGATTGCACGTCTTTAGAGTCACCGGCTTCCTCTATTGCCCAGTAAGTCTGGATTTGTGGCAACCTTGATCGGTGAATTTTCCGCCTTAAGCAAGAGCATCCTGAGGTCTTATTGGACGATCCGATTTAAGACAGTTTGGGTGATCTTACGACCTTTGTCGGGGAGGACTGAGAAAACTGGACCAAAGTTGAGGTAACCAAACAATTACTGCTTATTGCGAGCCCCTAAAGTTTGATCGTTACCGCTCGTTCTTTTTCGCGAAACACAAAGGTGCGAGAATTCTGACTAACGGACCTGCGCTACAGACAGTTCATATTGGACGGTTGGGTCACCATCACAATTGCGCTTGTATCGGGATCATTAAACCAGTGGATCGAATACCGGAGCCATGCTAATGCGGAGCAAGCGAAAAATATAACGGGCATTGATCCAGCATGGAAATTTCTCCAGTAATTTCATCGTTTTGGCATGGATCCAGTCTGACTTTTTTCGAGCAACTCTGCCTCAAAAGCTTTGTGGATCACGGCCATAAGGTCAAGTTGTACTCTTTGAAAGAAATCACGAACACACCACCGGGCGTTGAAAATGCGGATGCACGTATTTTTTTGCCTGACCACTTGAAAATATGGCGAAACGAAAAGCGAAACAGCGCTTATGCCCCGTTGTCGGATTTTTTCAGGATCAACATGCTTCGGGAATCCGACGAAATCTGGATGGATTGCGATATGTTGTGTATGCAGCCGATCCCCGACATTCCGTATATTTTCGCAAAAGAGAAACGCTATTTTAACAATGCGGCTCTCCGGCTGCCGCACAGTTCTCCAACATTGCAGGGTATGCATGACTTTATGAACGGGTCCGAGATCGTGATCCCCAATGACTGGCCGTGGAAAAAAAATATTGATGTTTCCATCGGCAAGTCCAATGAAGACGGCTCTTTCTCGGTACCGTTGGAAAACCTGTCGCAGCTGCCATTTTATACGTTCGGGCCTCAGGCTATCTCTTATTTTTTGGGCAAAAACGGTGAAGTTAAACACGCCCTGCCACCCGAGTCATTCTATTCCCAAGAACCTACGGCCATGCGCTTGAATTATTTCCGGCCGCGGTTTTCCCGCATATCGCTCGATGAAAACGCGTTGGGGGTTCATCACATTGGCGGCTCAAGCATGCGCAAGAAATACAATATGGATGGTGGGTTTCCTTTGCCGCATCCCAACAGCCAGGTCGCCAAGCTATGCAAGAAACATGACATCGATCCCTCTAAGGCGATGCCACAGGATGTGCTGAAGTCTGTTGACCAAGATTAAAATGTCTGGGCAAGTCAGAAGCGCCAGTATGTGTCCAAGTTTCGGACGATCGGAATCAAAAACACTAGGCGTCATCTGCTAACACCGTAGTGCCAAGTTGTTCGGCAGACAGTTCCCCAATCGGCCACTGTATTGAGTACAACGTGCAACAACTTGGCAATCAAAGTAATGGCGGTCGCTTCAGGCAAGGATGATAAACTGCGACACTCTCAACATATTCGATTGTCTTCCTACGGACAGAGCCTTTACTTTTTCTGGCGTAGAAATTTCACTACGATTACTTGCAGCGGCGCAGGTACGGCCATATCAGAATACTGGGGTGAATAGGGCCGAATGTTATGAAGCCCGAACACAGATCTTGGATTAATCTGGGGTCCAGTTTATGGGATAGGCGAATGTCAAAGAAGCTGGCTACAGATCACAAGGATATTCGCCGATCATCTATCCCGGCCTTTAACACCAGAAGACCGACTAAAAGCATGTCTTTGTCGACCCGGTCGCTCTGACCGGGTGTGAACAAAGATGTCTACGCTTAACGATAATGATCTGAACCAACCTCCTCAGCCTGATCAAGGATGGTCACGTGAACTTGTTGCACTTGAGCGGGCTATTGTGGTTCCGCCCGCAGTCTCCGATACGGTGCAGGAAGCCGGTGTTCTGACTGAAGACCGGGAATATTGCGCGCATGGGGCGCTTTGGCGGGGAAAGCGTGCCATGACCACCCAACCGGTATCGCCAACAGACCCTTTGCCGCAATTGTCGGGTCGCTGGCTTTATGCCGGGCTGTTATGGGTACACTTTGGTCATTTCCTGGCTGAAAGCACCGCACGTCTTTGGCCGCTGCCGGCAATCGCGAAGGATATTGATGGGGTCCTCTTTACCCCCAAGCGACCCGCCAATGGGGGTGAAACACGCCCCATGCAGCATAGTTTTTTTGCGCTTCTGGGTATTGATCTGCCAATCAAAGTGGTGACCGAGCCAACTCAGGTAGAACATCTGCAGGTGCCCGGTCAGGGGTTTGGGCTGGGCCCGATTGTGGCGGGAACGCCTGAATATCGTGCCTTGATCCATCAAAATTTTGGCGCCGACGTTCCCCCTGATGGGCCGGAGCGGCTTTATATCTCGCGCGCAGGTCTTGGAATACGGCGGGGTGGCGTTATCGGAGAAGAGTTTCTCGAAGAGAATTTGCGCCAGAACGGTTACGAGATTTTCTATCCGGAACAACACCCGATGGAAAAGCAGATCGCGCGTTACAAAGCCGCCCGTCAGATCGTTGCACTAGACGGGTCGGCACTGCATCTTTTTGCTCTGGTAGGCCGTCCAGATCAGCAGGTTGCAATGATCCCGCGCCGCACTTCTTCGGTGCATCACAATATCTCAGCTCAGCTAGCGGCCTTTTGCGGGCAAGAGCCTTTAGTCGCCAATGCCATTCGCACCGATTGGGTATTGGCTTCGCGCGGTCGCCCCAACCGCCATTCACTTGGAGAGCTTGACATGTCCAGATTGCATAAAATGCTTGCCGATGCAGGATTTGTCTCACCTGATCTGGCCTGGGAAGAAATGTTCTGGCGGCAGCGGCGGCGAACCATCCGAAAACTGGAAAAAGCCCTTGGCGACCAGCTGGTTCCCATCCATCAAGAGCCCGCTGACTAATGCAGCTAATCCTGGATATACGCGACACAGCTCGGGATCAGGCGCGCCAAGCCAATGGGGTTGCGTCTGTTTTGAGTATCGATAATGCGGATTTGCAGCAGCAACTGGTTACGTTTGCGCAGATTACACGGCGAAGACGTGCAAAGGCCGAGCCGCCCGATTTTTTGCCCGCACTCGCCAGTGCGATTGCTAATGAGCGACCGCGGTTCATGCTTTTGGCCATGCCAGGGCTAGCAGAAAACCTCACCACGGAAGTCTCTGTTGGTCGAGTCCACGAAGTTTTGGGGCAATTGGCGGCCGACATCCTGATTTTGACTGATCTTGATTCAGGATCTGATCGCGCCAGAATTTGGGCCACACAATTTGGTGCCGATGCGATAGTTAACCGGATTGAATGGCCAGATGATCTGACTGCGCAGCCTCCTGCATTCTCTACCCTGGCCTCCTCTGCAAAAGAAGAATCCACTCTAAAAGAAGTGCTGCCATTTGCCCGTCGCTTCTTGCCGCGCAATGACCTGACAAGTTTTGACGAAAGTCGACCCATGGGTGACACGGTGCCGGTGGACCTCAGGCCGCCAGAGGGTACCAGCGGCACGGTGCTGATCGGTTGCATGAAAAACGAAGGCCCTTTCCTATTGGAATGGATTGCATACCACCAATCGATCGGTGTGCATCACTTTGTTATCTATACCAATGGCTGCGAGGATGGCACGGATCTGATGCTGGATGCGCTGGCCAAAACCGGTCTGGTCACGCATGTCGACAACAACAAATGGAAGGGCAATTCCCCGCAACAGTGGGCTCTGAACCAGTCTGCAAAGCTCAAGGTGGTCAAACGTGCCGATTGGGTTATCCATATTGATGTGGATGAGTTTATCAACATCCGCTTTGGTAACGGGACACTGCCGGAACTTTATAAGCGCCTGCCCGAGGGGGTCAGCAATATTGCCATGACCTGGCGGCAATTTGGGTCGGCCGGGATAAAGACCTACGAGGACAGGCCGGTCATTGCGCAATTTGACCGATGCGCTCCGTCATATCTGCCCAAACCGCATACCGCTTGGGGCTTCAAGACCGCCACCAGGAATATTCGTGCCTATCGTAAACTAAGCTGTCACCGGCCAAATAAGCTGAAAGAAGCAAAAGCCGAACAGGTGCTATGGGTCAATGGATCGGGTCAGGATATCACGCACAAAGTGGCAAAGAATGGCTGGAGGTCCGATATCAAGACCATCGGCTATGAGCTGGTCCAGCTAAACCACTACGCACTAAGATCTGCGCAGTCTTTCTTGGTCAAGCGCCAGCGTGGACGGGCCCTGCATGTGGATCGCACTGTCGGGCGCAACTATTGGATACGGATGGATTGGAACCAGTATCAGGACGTCACTATCCAACGCAACCTGGCCAGATTGTCAGTGGCGATGGAAGCGTTGCTAGCCATTCCCCAGATTGCGCAGCTACACGAAAAAGCTGTTGCCTGGCACCAAGCTAAGATTGAGTTTTTGATGGATGAGCTCGAGTTTCGCAACCTTTATGACGAGATCACCGGCATCGAACTTGAGGATTTGCAACGGATCCGCGCCATCATAGATGCGGATATGCATAGCTGACAATGGAATACCCCATTTGATTTGAACCACCGTTATGATTGAAAAGCGGAGGATCGAGAATTTCGATCAAGAGACACGAGGCAGAGGAAATAGATCAGAAACTGCGACAAGTTGATGTGCTTGTTGGTTAGGGAATGATGCGTGCAGATGCGATCTGCGAGGTTCGCATAACGGAACAAACCTACTACCGGTGGCGTAAGCAATATGGTGGGATGGGAGCCGATCAACGAAAGGAACTCAAGCGTTTGCAGAAGGAGAATGAGCTTCTGCAGAAGGCCGTTTCTGACTGACGACAAGCCCTTTGTTCCAAACTGGCAAAGTGCGCGAATGGCAGGTAAGTGTAGCGTTTCTATGACTTACCATCCGATCCACCATGTCCGCACACACCGTCAAGCCGGCGTTGACAAGGGACTATATCACGAGTTGCTGTGTCGCCTCTGAAGTCTGCTACGAACCCAAAGCAACCGTCGATTTGGCGTCTATTCTTTTTGAGTTCGGCCCGTCGCGAACCTAATAATCCAGGCGCTCAATGCCAGGTAACGAATGGCGGTTGATCGGACAAAGCATCCTTTCACTGGAAGTAGCCCAATGGCAGTCATATGTTCATTGCGTCAGCTTTTAGATGAAAAACACACATTTTAACACCGCTTCAGTCTATTTTCAGTACAAGAAGCCAATCTATGCCAATTTTCGTGTGGAGTTCCTCACAATCAGTTCAGCCTGAAGAAGTTTCGATTTAGGAACGGCTTGGTTTTCCAACCACTCAACTATCGCTGCGGCAGTGGCTTCACCCATCCGTGTGACGGGCAAATGCACGGTCGTGATTTCAGGAAAGGTGCAGGATGAAGAGGGCAGATCGTCGATGCCAACAATTGACATTTCATGAGGCACTTTTACCCGCTTTCTTTGCAATTCAAAAAGAGAGCCCATCGCCAAGACATCGGAAAAACAGAGAATTGCAGAAAAGGCCGTGTCCCCTGCAAGAAGATTCTGTGTTGCGACGCAGCCACCTTTTATTGAAATTTCCGTTTCGTACATTTGCAGGGTGTGGTTCACATCCGGATTCTTCAAACCATCAAGCCGTGCCAGCGTCCTATCGTTGTTTTTTGTTGGCCCGTGAATCACGGCAATATTTCTATGCCCAGCAGACAGAAGAAAACTGAGAGCGGTGCAAGAAGCGCCGGCGTTATCATAACCGATGGTCGGAAAATGGTGGTCCCTTTCATAGTAGGAGGTGGCGATCACGGGGAGGCGTGTCCGTTCGATGATCTTTTCGAAGTCTTGACTGTGTGTGATGCCGGAAACAATCAGTGCTTCTGCACCAATATCAACCAGACCTTGCGCTTTATTCGTTTCTATGTCCGGGTCGCCATTGGTAGTTGCGACTACGAGTGACAAACCATTTAGTGCCAAACCTTTTTCAAGCGCCGCTAGAAATTTTGAGAATATTGCGTTGTCCAAAGTTGGAACCATGGCCCCAACGACTCGGGTTCTCCCGGAATTGATCGCACGGGCTGCAGCACTTGGTACAAAATGCAGCTTCGAAATAACATCAAGCACACGTCGGCGTGTGTCTTCAGACACGGTTTTCGGAGAATTCAGTACGCGCGACACCGTCGCAACAGAAACATCTGCTGCCTTGGCAACATCCCGAAGGTTCGCGCGCTTCTTATTTTTCTGCTCGGTCAATTCCTTTGAATTCCTTGGATATCCTCGATCTCGCGACAGTTAACTTGACACATGTAACTAGTTTCATCAAGATTATGTAACTAGTTACAATAAGCGACTCACTTTGGAATACGATGCGCGATTATTCGATACTACATGAGTTCAGCAATAGCGGTTACATGACGCCTGGACGCTTTTACCCAGGGTTTCAGAAGCCGTCGCACGGAAAAACATATACGCTAGGTCCGCGCGAAGTACTGAATGTTATCATGCGACCAGGTGATCTTCTGTCGGTGACAGGCAATTGGCCTAAAAACCAACTGCAAGTCATTGCTTTTGACGAAGTGGGCGGAGATGCGCTTGTGTCGCTAGCGCTTATTAAAGCAGGAGTTTTGGATTTCTCCAAAGTAGATGGCGAAAAACTGATCAATTGGATTGCAGCTCAGGGAGGTAAACCAGAATCCGAGATTGGTATCGCTTACCTTCCTGAAAACGATGATCTGATCGTTCTAAAAGCCAGTGCTACAATTTCTGCTTGGATCATGCGGGCTATGGATCGTGATCAACTGGCAACCGGGTCCAGAGGCGGATCAGTCAGTATCTCTCATCAAATGGCAAATGCCAGTAGTTCGATATTGCCCGAACCCCTGGGTGATGTGCGAAAAGAATTCACCGTAAAGCGCGGCACTGGATTGTCATATGAAGTTAAGCAAGGCGAAATAGTCCAAATCATTGATGTCGAGGGCCAACAATGCTCGGACTTTATCGCAATGCGAGCAGATAAACTCGAAAAAGGTGAGGAATGGCTGATCGACAGTACCGCAACTCGGTCTTTGGTCCGGCGCGCTTATCCTGGCCCTGGTATGCTCGACAAGTTTTTCGATAGTGACATGAACCCGCTTCTAAATGTCGTTCATGACACTTGCGGACGACACGATACTTACGGGTTGGCTTGCACCGCACGGGGATACGCTGAGCGAGGTTTTCCAGGCCATGTCAACTGTTCTGACAACATTTCTGAAACACTGGCGCAATATGGAGTTAGACGCCGCGCGGCCTGGCCTGCAGTTAATTTCTTCTGGAATACTTGGATTGATCAAAATTCCCACGAACTGCTGGTAGATGAAAGCTATTCGCGCCCAGGCGATTACGTCGCAATGCGGGCAATGGAAGACTTGGTATGCGCTTCCACGGCGTGCCCAGACGACATTGACCCGATAAATGGCTGGAATCCCACAGATGTGCACGTGCGGATCTACCATCCAGACACACCGATCCGCCGTGCGGTCGCCTACCGGGAAAAGGAAGATGCCCCCATGTCCATTAGTCAGGAATCGGCTTTTCACGAACGTCTGGAGCCACTGACCCAACATTTTGCGCCTGCACGGGACTTGTGGGCACCTGTTAGTTTTCCGTCATATGGAACATTGGGCGAGTACTGGGCCTGCAGAGAAGCGGTAACTTTGCAGGACATGAGCGGGTTGCGCAAATTCGACATCATTGGGCCAGACGCTGAGAAATTGTTGCAGCTTGCAACGACACGCAATGTTGCCAAGCTACCGGTGTGGCGCGGGGCTTATACGCTGATGTGTGATGATACCGGCGCGGTAATAGATGACGGCACTTTGTTCCGGCTCGCAAATGACCTGTTCCGCTGGTGTTGTGGCACCGAAGAGAGCGGACGAGCATTGCAGTCCTTGGCGGAGGAACGCGGGTTTCAGGTGCGAATCCATGATCTGCGGAATTCGCTGCCAAACCTGGCGTTGCAAGGGCCTAATTCCCGAAATGTACTGCGTAAAATCGTTTTCACGCAACCACATGTGCCCTCCCTTGAGCAGCTAAAATGGTTTGGCTGTACTGTTGCCCGACTAAATGGTCGCGAAGGGGCGCCTTTTATGCTGTCCCGCTCTGGCTACACTGGGGAGCTTGGATACGAGATTTTCTGCTCAAAGGCCGATGCTGTCGCCCTTTGGGACGCAATCATGGAGGCGGGTGAAGATTTCGGGATTACCCCGATGGGGTCAGCCGCCCTGGAGATCATCAGGATCGAAGCGGGCTTGGCGGCTGCAAATGCCGAATTTGCGCCAGGCATCGACGCATTCGAGGCCGGTCTGGGCTTTGCTGTTGATCTGACCAAAGCTGAGTTCATCGGCAAGGCAGCACTGGAGCGTAACAGGCAGAGCCCACGACAAGTCCTCAAGGGTTTAGTTTTAGAATCCGACGATATTCCCATGCATGGAGATGCGGTATTTGCAAAAGAAAGACAGGTCGGGGTGATTACCTCTGCAACCAAGTCTCCTTTGCTTGAGCACGGTATCGCGATCGCACGCCTTTCGGTGGAACACTCGAAAACTGAAAATAGGCTGGAAATCGGGCAGCTTGACGGGCGCATGAAACGCCTTGGTGCGAAAGTCACAGAAATTCCATTCATAGACCCGCAACGAAAGCGGGCGCGCGCATAAGAATTCAACTTACCAGCAGGAGAGTTACTATGAATATAAGCATGAAATCCCTGACAGTGTCAGTCTCGCTGGGCCTCTTGGCCCTGCCCGCCGCTGCGGCTGAAGAGGTAAAAATCGGAGTCCCATCCTGGACTGGTGCTCAGGCAATCGCACATCTTCTAGGCGCGGTTGTCGAGATGAGGATCGGAGGCACAGTCGAGTATGTACCCGGCAATAACGCTACGATTTTCCAGGCGATGGACCAAGGTAAGGGCGACATCGATGTTCACCCTGATGTTTGGCTACCTAATCAACAAAGTTTTACTCAAAAATACGTAGATGACGCGGGCACGGTCACCTTGTCGTCCAACCCTTACGAAGGTAATCAAGGTTTCTGTGTATCCAAGGACTTTGGTGAAGCGAACAACATCACCGATATTGCCGATCTGGGTCGTCCTGATGTTGCCGCACTGATGGATAGCGACGGCAATGGCCGTGGTGAAATGTGGATCGGTGCTCCAGGCTGGGCTTCAGCAAATGTAAACGAAGTCAAGGTGCGCGACTACGGCTTGTTGGACTTTATCGAACCGGTCCGTGCCGAAGAAAGCGTTAAAACAGCGCGTATCAAGGATAGCATCGCCAAGGGCGAGGGCTATGCATTCTATTGCTATAAACCTCATGCAGTTTGGTACATGTTTGACGTGGAAATGCTGTCGGAGCCCACATTTGACCCCGAAAAATATGTGATGGTGCAGCCGTCGGATGATCCCGATTGGTATGAAAAGTCGACAGTTGCCACCAAGGACGCGCTTAAGAACGTGCAGATCGCATGGTCCAACTCGCTGGTTGACCGTTCGCCGGCTATTGCTGAGTTTTTTGCCAACTTTCAGTTAACAGCTGATGATGTTTCAGCCTTTGCCTTCGAAATCAGCGCCAATGGCCGCGACCCGGCGGACGTAGCAAGAGAATGGGTCGAAGCGAACCCCGAGCGTGTGGATGGTTGGCTGGGTCTTTGAACCCAAGCTGAAGAAATGACCATGGTGGCAGTTCCATTTCGCTGCCACCCTGAGCCAACTAGGCCCATTCCGAGGCCGCTGGGGGACGCATGGGTGACGATACAGTTATTAAAATATCGAATGTCTGGAAGATTTTTGGAGCGAAACCCGAAGTCGCATTGCAGGCAATCCGTGAGCGTGGGCTGAGCAAAGCTGAGGTACTAGCTGAATTCAACTGTGTTGTCGGCGTGGCTGATGTCAGCCTTTCTGTGAACCGCGGTGAGATATTCTGTATCATGGGCCTGTCTGGCAGCGGCAAGTCCACGTTGGTGCGCCACTTCAATCGGCTTCTGGAACCTACCGGTGGCAAGATTGAGATCGAAGGAACCGACGTTATGGCACTGGGGCCGCAAGAGCTTCAGCAGTTCCGTAACAACAAAATCGGTATGGTGTTTCAGAACTTCGCTCTAATGCCGCACCGTTCGGTTTTGGACAACGTCGCCTTACCGCTGGAAATCAGACAAGTCAGCAAAAATGAACGTATGCGACAGGCTGCCGCCATACTGGACATCGTCGAGTTGGGGGCCTGGGGATCGAAATTCGCACACGAGTTGTCCGGTGGAATGCAGCAGCGCGTGGGTTTGGCGCGCGCATTGGCTGCGAACCCGGATGTGCTGTTGATGGATGAGCCGTTCTCGGCGCTCGATCCGCTCATTCGACGACAATTGCAGGATGAATTTATTCGGCTCAGTAAGATTTTGAAGAAGACTACCATCTTCATTACGCACGATCTGGACGAAGCGGTGCGTATCGGCAATAGAATTGCGATCATGCGCGACGGCAAAGTGGTTCAGATCGGCACTGCCGAAGACATCGTTATGAACCCTGCCGACGATTACGTGGCAGACTTCGTAGCGGGTATCTCGCGCCTCAAAGTGGTGCGCGCGCACGCAGTGATGCAACCAATTTCAGACTATGTAGCCACCCATGGCCCGTTGGACGCAGATGCACCGCGCGTCAATGAGGCGGAAAATCTTAGCACTCTGATCAATTTGGCGATTGACCACAGCAGCGCCATCCTGGTGGAGGACGGCGGCAGGGATGTGGGTTTGATTACCCGCGCCGATTTGCTGCGCACAGTAATCGAGGGGACGGAAGTATCATGAGCACATCCGACGCGAACCCTGATGGCGTAAACCCCCTGGAAGATACCGAAAGCGAAGCTGCTCTGGCCTATGCTGAAGAGCGGCGCGAGAACATTCGCACATTTGTACGTACTAACCCCGATTATTACATCAAAAACTTTGACAAGATCGGCGCGTCCGCTCGCTTTACGGCGACCTTCAATCTGATGGCCGGGATTTTCGGTCCAATCTGGTTCGGAGCGCGTGGCTTGTGGTCTTGGGCACTCCCATTCCTGATCATCGAAACACTCGCCTATGTTCAGATTGCCCGCGGTCTTTTTGGAGACCTCGCAGCCGACGCGATGGCTCGTATCGCTTCAATTGAAGGAACATTGGAGTTGCGTCGTCAGCAATTGGCTGCTGCGATCGAAGCAAATTCCGACAAGATTGATGTCTACCAGCGTACTGTCGAATCTCTTGAGGCCAATATCGGCGGTATACGAGCCGAAGCCGAAGCATTGGCCGCCCAAGGCCCCGCGATCATATTGTCGGGCCTTATTATTCTGTTGGTCATAAAAGCGGTGCAATCGGTTGTGGCAAACTGGGCGCTTGAGGCACGGTTTTCAGAATGGATTTCGGATCGTTCGATACGTTCAGCTATGCCTGTTTCAGAGATCGTGTTCAGCACAATTTTCATGGCGTTAATCGTAACAGCGGCAATGTTGCACTACAGCTTCCCCGGGCGTTTTTCATTGCTCAGTCACTTTCCAACAGATCCCGATATCCGTTTGACCGGCATCACTTGGGTGGAAGATTTCATCGCATTTTGTGTCCGCAACAGTGAAGCTTTTTTTGATGGGCTGACGATTGGCATCCGCGCGTTGCTCGATGCCTTGGAGGTCATACTTGTCCAGACTCCTTGGATTGTAATTGCATGCCTGATCATTCTGCTAACATGGCTAACGGCAGGTATCAGCACGGCCATCTATTCAGGAGCCTTCCTTGCCTATATGGGCCTTTTGGGCTTCTGGGAGGCGGCAATGACGACACTTGCTTTGCTAGGCACTGCTGCTTGTCTCTCAATCGTGATAGGCATTCCACTTGGAATGTTCGCCGCACGGCGCCCGCGTTTTTATGCTTTCATCCAACCAATTATGGATTTCATGCAAACCATGCCGGCGTTTGTCTTCATGGTGCCTGTGATCGCGTTTTTTGGCGTCGGCAAGCCCGCAGCCGTTATTGTCACGATGATTTTCGGCGGTACTCCTGTGGTACGCCTGACCGTACTGGGCCTGCGCGGCGTGCCTGAAAGCGTGCGCGAAGCGGCAATTAGTTTTGGCGCAAACAAATGGTACTTGCTCACAAAGGTCGATCTGCCCCTGGCTAGCCCCTCGATCCGGGCAGGAATCAACCAAACCATCATGCTGTCGCTCGCCATGGTCGTGGTAGCTTCGTTGATTGGCGCCAAGGGTCTGGGCGAAGACGTGCTTGAGGCGCTGCAATACGCCAATGTCGGGCAGGGAATCCTTGCAGGTTTTGCCATCCTATTTTGCGCCATGATACTTGACCGAATTGTGCAGGGACAGCGAAAGTGAGGCCGCTTGTCCTAGTCCATGGTTTCATGGGTGGAGGCGCGCAATGGGCACCGCAACAGCACCAACTTTCAGAAACCCAAAAGCTGATCACGATCGACTTGCCTGGGTTCGGACAGAATGCAGGCTTACCTAGCATCGACACGATCGGCGGATTTGCTGATTGGGTCCTGGAACATCTATTCCACCTTGGCGTCGAACAATTCAACCTCTTGGGACATTCGATGGGCGGAATGATCGCGCAGGAAATGATACATCGTGCCCCGCAACGGATAGGTGGGTTGATCCTTTACTCCACTGGCGCGGTTGGCATCCTGCCCGACCGTTTCGAGACAATCGAGGAAAGCAAACGGCGTGCCCAAACCGAGGGTTTCCAGGAAACAGCTCGCCGCATCGCTGCGACATGGTTCTTGGATGGCCGGTCTGCTGAAGCTTACTCAGACTGCGCTGAGATTGCAGCGCAATGTACACCGGATGCCATGCTCAAGGGGCTGGACGCAATGCGCGCTTGGCGCGCCGATGATTATCTCTCTGCCATCAAAGCTAACTCTCTGGTGATCTGGGGTGACATGGACCGCACGTATTCGTGGACACAGACCAAACAACTTTGGACGTCGATCAATCAGGCTGAGCTTTCCGTCGTTCCCGGCTGCGCCCACGCGGTACATCTGGAAAAACCCGATATCTTCAATGTTGTGCTGTCGGATTTCTTACGCCGGACTTAAAAAGATGCTTGTGCAGATAGCGTTGCCGATTTTAGCGTCTCTGCGGCGTAGAAGATATTGCACACCCGATCTTAAATGGCCGATATATCAGATTGGAGGAGTTGCCATCGCAGATGCAGCGAATGGCCGATACTAAGGGCTAAATCGCAGCAATGGCAACCATAGGCGAATGGTAATAACGGTCCGTTAATGTGTGAACCCAATAGAGGGCTTCAAGATCGGAAGCCGATTCTATTTGGGCACTCGTCCAAACTGACTGGACACGCAACGGGGATCACATGTGCGTTTCAAGATCATAGTCGATCCAGGCGAAACCGCGAGTGCGGGAGAGGTGTTTCTTATTCGCCCGCAGCGACGGCCTCGCCTGTCGAAAATAGCGCGGCAAGCATCGCCTCACTTCCAGCCAGCGCGCCCTTGCGCACGGTCGCAAGAACAAGTTTCCGAGCCGACGATTGTGGGGGACAAATACTTTTGACGTCGTCAGACCGGTACCGCAAAACATCGGGGACAGGCAGAAGCGTAAATCCCAGGCCTGCCGAAACACATTCCATAATCGCTTCAAGGTTATCAAGGACAATGGTTTCGGAATCCTTCGGTCTTTTGTGCTTAAGCATCTCTCCAGCAATGAGTTTTCCGATCCCGGTGTCGGGCATAAAATGAAAGAAGGGCTGCGCATTCAATAAACCCGCGAGGCCGTCTTTCAGCAATTTCTTATGGGCTGCAAAGGCAAAGGGTTCCTCTCGAAGCACCTCTTCCGCAAGCGTGTCAGGAACACCTTCTGCATCTGTAAGAAGGGCGGCATCAAGCTGACCGCTTACAACCTTTTCTTGTAGAACCTTGGACAGGCCGGTTTCGAATGAGAAGGTCGCTTGCGGTGCTTGACGTTTTGCGTTGTTCAGGAAGTTCGGCAGCAAGCGAACGGCAGCAGTTGTGACAAATCCTATTCGGAAATGCCCGACAAGCGTGTCTGTCGGGCGACAGATTTTGAGAAGGCTGTCTTCGTGCTGCAGGAGCGGGATCGATGCCTCGACGACGCTCCGGCCGATTGGCGTAAGTCGCGGTGGTCGTACGGTACGGTCAAAGAGGTCGACGCCAAGCTCCACCTCAAGCGCCTTCATCTGCATTGAAAGTGCAGACAATGTCATGTTTTGCTGCTCGGCCGCTTTCGCAAAGGAGCCGACATTCGAGACCCGTATGAGGGTTCTGAGAGAACGTGTCTGCATAAGTTAAGGTATATTGGATTAGATATCCATTTTTATTCGATTGTGTTGTATTACTGCAAGCGTATTCTGTTAAGAAACAGAGACGAGGGACACGCATGCCGCATCCGCTTGTGAACGTTGCGAAAGAACTGGCCCCAGAATTTGAGAAACGTGCCGCAGATTGGGACAGATCGCGCAGGTATTGCTGGCAGAATGTTGGCGAATTGGCCGATGCTGGCATCATGGGTATGACCATTGCAAAGAAATATGGTGGGCAGGGCGCGAGTTTTCTGGACGTCACCATGGTGGTCGAAGAGATCGCGAAAGCCTGCACCCTGACCGCCCGCATCGTTGTCGAGGGCAACATGGGCGGCATCAGTGCGGTCATGGGGTACGGCAATGATGAGCAGAAGGCTTTTTGTGCTCAGCATGTCCTGGCAGGAGATAAGCCTGCGATCTGCATAACCGAACCTGACTCGGGAAGTGCCGCGACCGAAATGCAGACTACCGCGCGGAAACAGGGTCGCACATACATCCTCAACGGGTCCAAGCATTGGATCACTGGTGGAGGGGTCTCGAAGCTGTACCTGATCTTTGCCCGCGTGCTCGATGAGGCAGGCGTCGATCAGGGGATTGGCGGTTTCATTCTGTTTGCCGACCCGATGTCAGGAGATACGCCCAAGGGGTTCACCGTGGTGGGTCGCGAATACACGATGGGCCTTTGCGGTATGCCCGAAGCAGAATTGCGGTTCGAGAATGTCGAGATCAACGAGAAATGGCTGGTCAAACCGCCTTCAGGATTGAAGCGTGGCTTTGCCGACCTGATGAACGCTTACAATTCGCAACGCGTCGGTGCGGGAGCAGTTGCTATGGGTGTTGCGGCAGGGGCACTTGAACATGCAAAACGCTACCTCGTTCAACGTGAACAGTTCGGGCGCCCGCTTGCAGAATTCCAGGGGCTTCAATGGATGCTGGCCGATATGGACACGCAAGTTCATGCAGCCAGGCTGCTGCTCCAAGAAGCGGCACGATCGCGTGGCCCAAACGGCAGTCAGTATCCCGATATGACCATGGCCGCCCGCGCCAAGCTTTTTGCGTCCGAGATGGCTATTAAGGTGGTCAGCGATGCGCTGCAGATGTTCGGCGCGCGCGGCTACAGCGATCGTGAACCTCTGGAGCGGATGTATCGCGATGTGCGCATGTTCACTATCGGCGGCGGGACCGCACAGATTCTCCGGACCCAAATCGCCGGAAATATTCTAGGCATTAAAACACCACAGACGCGGGACGGATATACGCGCCTTGCCGACATGGAGCGTTACGCGGCTGAATAGAAGACCCTATAAAAATTGAAAAAGGACTTTCGGGCCGCCGACTTTCTTGTGCCGCAGCCCTACGCGTCTGCGTGCCGTCACGCCTTCGGCATGCTCGGCCGACGGTTTTTTCGCGTTAATCTAGTTGCCTAGTTAGCCAACTTAGCTGCGCAAGAAAGGCGCTGTATTCATGCGCCAGAGAAGTTTGCGACCGAGCCAGCGAAACAAATGCAATTTTACGCTGCGTAAAATGGCGGGGCTATTTTTCGACAATAGTAAACTTCCTAAATGAGATTTGCCTAGGCAGGCAAGTTTAGCGTGTACGCCAAGCAATTACTTCGATTCCCGAAAGGAAAGCTGCGATGAAAAAGTTCATTTTTGTTGCTCTCATCAGTCTTACCGCATGCACTCAGTACCCGATGCAGAAGCCACTGATGGTTGACGGAACCAGGAATGCGAGCTTCTACACAGATGAGGCTGAATGCCGATTGATGGCCGCGAGTTTCAATCCTGGGCAGCGTAAAATGGATGCTACGTTCGGCGCTATTGATGGCGCGGTTACTGGTTGGGTTGTTGGCGAGAAGGAAGATGTCATCGGAGGTGCGATCGCAGGTGGCATAGTCGGATCTGTGCGCGGCCAGTACAATGACGAAATGGCGCGGCGTCATGTGCTTGTGAACTGCATGCAGGTGCGTGGTCACGGTGTGGTGGGCTAGTAATGGCTGCAGATTACTCAGTGGTTTATCGAAAGGGGCCTTGGCCTTGACTCAAAAAAGGGCCCGAACAGAGTTCGTAATTTGGGGTAAATTCTGACCAGAGAAGGAGTGCTCTGATGCCGAATAAACGTTTCAGTTGTAACAGTTAAAGAAACCTGCCTGATTGGGTGGGTGAACAGTGTCGCGCAGATCTTCCAAAGATGCGTCTCGATTGCCTTGCATGTTGGCGCATCGAATTGACATATCCCACCCAGAAGCGCGCTTCTTTCAGGCTACAGGTGATCAACTTCCGCATGTTGAGCACCGATGAGCAAAGTGTTTTGCAATGCCGAAACTATGTAAAAGGCCGTCCCAAAAAAACGCCAACTCTGACAAACCATCCCAGATATGGACCGGCAGCGACCGTTGGCCCGCTTGCGTGAAAGCTAGAAAATCGAACGACGATCTGATGATATAAAGTCAGCCATCTGACGTGGTTTACTTATTGCTGCGTACAAGGGTGATGCGATTCCAGATAACTGTGAAACCCACCGATGAATAGGTGTGCGGAAACTGGATAAGCCGGTCAAGAATCTGACAAACCAGCCTTCTGGAGGCTGGCCAACAGGTTCTCCTTAAAAGTGGCGTCAAGTTGCCAAATGGCAAGTATATCCGATGCAACAGATGAAAAATCTGGGCGTAGAACCAACAAGCTGCGTAGAGCCGCCTGGGCCTGTTCCCCATTTCCCAGTTTGCTGTGTAGCGCAGCCTGCCATAGATGGGTCCAGAAGAAACTTGGCATATCGATTTGTTCCAATTGTGCCAGCGCCGCTTCATAGTCGCCCCGGTCGAACTCGTAAAAAACCCGCGGAAACAGATACCACTGAGGATGCACAGGGTTCAGAGCGATTGCCCGGTCTACAGTAGCAAGTCCTTTGTCCCATTCGCCACTGAACGCCAGACGCATCCCGTAATGGGCCAGAATGTCGGTGTCATTCGGATTCAGGTCAATCGCCCGTTGCCCGGCCTCTCGGAACCCGGCAAAATCACCGAGCACGAACCGCATATTGGCCATCATCAGATGTCCCGCCGCCAGATTTGGGTCGATCTCGACCGCCCGGCGTGCTGCGGCATCGGCTGCGGCCAGAATCTGTTCGCGATTTCCGCCCAGCCCAAAACGTATCTGTTGCAGATACAGGTTCGACAGCACCGCCCAGGCCTCGGCATAATCCGGAGCCTTCTCGAGCGCGTTCAGGATGCAGGATTTGATTTCGGCATGGCGATCCAGATTGATGGTTACCTGATAGCTGTAATAACCAAGCACACAGTCAAAAGCATCGCGATTGTTGGGTGGAATTCTATCGGCATCTCGCATCGCGCCAAGCGTCAGTAGCCCGTATTTCCCGGCCAGTTTACCCATTACATCTCGGATAATGCTGTCCTGTACCGCATAGATCTCCTTGGAGGTATCGCTGACCTCATAGCTTTGCGACCAGATATATCTTCGGTCTTTCAGATCAATGAGGCGTGCGGACAGGCGCAAGGTGTCACCCCTGTCCATCACATTGCCTTCCAGCGCGAAATCCGCGTTGAATTCTGTACGCAAGCTTGCCGTATCAATCTCGGTTTCACCAGAATGCAGTGTGCTGCCAAGGGGCAAGACCCAGATGTCCCGGAACCGGATCAACTCGGTCGTCAACTGCCGGGTAAGACCATCGGCGAGGTACTCGGGGCCCTCTCCCAGAGTTTCAAAGGGCAGTACAGCCACGACGGGCCCTTTGGGCAAGCTGTGATTTGCCTGTTCCTCTGGCGCCCCTGAACGGGTCAATCCCCAGATTAGCCCAAACAATGCCAGGCCAAAGGCGACAGCCAGTCCAATCCCAGCGCGTCGTCGTCCGCTGAACCCGGCATTTGGCCGGGCGTCAGCAGGTGCCTGATCAGGGCTGGGCAGTGAAGATTTTGCGAACCGCGGCGCGTATCCTCCTTTGGGTATGGTGAGACGTATCGGATCGCCCCGACCGGGCCCGGCATAGTAGGTGTCAATCTCCTGCCGTAGTCGCCGCGCCTCAAGTCGGACAATCGGATCGACCTGCTGGTCGAAGCTTTCGTCGCGGTCAAAGACGGACATGGCAATCGACACGCCTTTGATCTGATCTGAACGACCGTCCAGATATTCCTCGATGATATAGTTCAGAAATGCGCGGCGTTTGGGGCTGGCGGTGAAATCCGGATGATCCAGGATACGTTGCATCTGTACCCGAATTTCGCGCTCGGTAGTATCCACTTCAATATCCCTCTGCCTCGGGAAAACCAAGGAAAACCATTATGTTGGCCTCGTTGATACATGCGTTTTTCGACAGGTGGCAACATGTTTGCACTTCTCGGGAAAAATTCTGCGGATAAGAGGGCCGCACTGCTGGTCGTACAGGCAGGCACCCGGCTTCCAAAAGATCGCGCATCTCGGCACTTCTGGACGTCAATGCACCGGCGGGACGAATTTCAACCTCGTGGTTCGTCCCGTCAGACCTCCTGCGCTGCGACCTCTTTTGAAGCGTTCATGATAGGAACCGATTATATATGCCACGCCGAACCACCTTACTCTTGACCGTCACCTTTTTGACGCTGACCTCAGGTCTTGCCGTCGCGCAGGATGATAGTCCTCAGCACTTTGACCCGAAGGGCAAGTTGCCCTCGGATTACACGATCGAATTCCAGCAAACCCAACGCAATAACCTGCCGTTCGATGACGAGCGTGACTTTGAAGAAAGCCGCAAGGGGCTAATTGCGGTTCCAGAATACCGCCAGATCAAAACCGAGGATGGCACCGTCGCCTGGGACATCGGCAGCTATGACTATCTGCTCGAGGGCAAAGAGTTCGACTCGATCCACCCGTCGTTGCAGCGTCAGGCGATCCTGAACATGAATTTCGGCCTGTACGAGATTCTCGACGACAGCATCTATCAGGTGCGTGGCTTCGATCTGTCCAACATCACTTTTATTCGTGGCGATACCGGCTGGATCATCTTTGACCCGCTGGCCTCCAAGGAAACTGCCGCTGCAGCGCTGAAGCTGCTAAACGACACCGTGGGCGAACTTCCTGTCAAGGCGGTTGTCTATTCGCATTCCCACGCCGACCATTATGGCGGTGTGCGCGGGGTGATCACCGATGAGGACGTGGCAAACGGCGTGGAGGTGATCGCGCCCGAAGGTTTCATGGAATATGCGGTTTCCGAAAACGTCTATGCGGGCAACGTGATGAACCGCCGTCTGTTTTTCCAATACGGCGTATTGCTGCCACGCAGCCCGTTCGGCCATGTGGATCAGTCCATCGGCAAAAACATCTCGGCTGGCACCACGGGCCTGATCGAACCGACCCGCTATGTCTCGGACGCGTATGAAGAGATCATCGTAGACGGCGTGCGTATGATCTTCCAGAATACACCGGGTACTGAAGCACCTGCTGAGATGAATACTTATTTCCCCGACCTCAAGGCATTCTGGGCGGCGGAAAACATCACTGGGACAATTCACAACATCTATACCTTGCGTGGCGCACTGGTGCGCGATGCGCTGAGCTGGTCCAAGCATGTCAATGACGCGCTGTACAAGTTTGGGCAGGATGCCGAGTTGATGTTCGCCTCTCACTCTTGGCCCCGTTACGGAAATGAGCGCATTCAAGAAGTGATGCGTGCGCAGCGTGACACTTACGCCAATCTTAACAACGGGGTGTTGAATCTGGCCAACAAGGGCGTGACCATCAATCAGATTCACAACGTTTATGACGTGCCGGAAAGCCTGCAGCAGCAATGGGCCGCGCGCAGCTATCATGGCTCGGTCGAGCATAACAGCCGGGCGGTGATAAACCGTTATCTGGGCTACTGGGATGCCAACCCCACCACGCTCACACCTCTGTCGCCAGAAGACAGCGCGCCGCTGTTTATCGAGATGATGGGCGGCGCCGAACCGATCCTGTCGAAAGGGCAGGAATTGGTCGACACCGGCAAATACCTTGAAGCGACCGAGATTCTGAACAAACTGGTCTACGCCGAACCACAGAACCAGGCCGCCAAGGACCTGTTGGCCGACGCGTTCGAGCAGATCGGGTATCAGAAGGAAAGCCCTTCGGTCCGCAACTCGTTCCTTGGTGCGGCGTTCGAACTGCGCAACGGTATTCCGCAGGGCGCTACCATCGAGACCACCGGTCCCGATACGATAAAGGCGATGCAGACCACGATGTGGCTCGACTTTCTGGCCATTCGCGTCAATAGCGCCAAAGCCACCGATATGGAGTTCACCATCAACCTGTCGATCCCCGACCGGGACGAGAACATCGTTGTCGAGATGAGCAATGCCACTCTGACTCATATCGTCGACCAGGTGGCGGAAGACGCCGATCTTTCGATCAGTCTGAGCCGCACGGACTTGGAAAAGGTCATGACCGGTGAGCGCAGATTGACCGAGATGCTCGCTGATGGCACCGCGCAGTCTGAGGGCAACGCCGAGATCGTAGCGCAACTGGCTTCGACCCTGGATCAATTCGATTTGGGTTTCGAGTTGATGCCCGGCACCGGTGCGCAGGATTTGACACCACCCGCCAATGATTTTGCCCAGCCCGGGTTAGCAAACTCGAGTGGCGGCTGAGGCGGGACCGTCCGATTGAAAGCTGGCTCAGGGTTTTGCTGCCCTGGGCCTCTCTCTTTCTGACTATTGGACCGGGAGAAGTTTTCGACCAGTAGTGCTGGTATCGGAGCAGCAGAATGCCCCGCCCGAACGACTGCTGGATTGTTACCGCCGTGCGTGGACTCTTTCATCCGTGGTGTCAATGCGGGATCAGAATCTTCAGCCTAAGAAAGCCAAAGCGCATGACGCAAAAATCAAACTGGGATGTTCTGAAACTTGCAATTTGTGAACATCAGCCAAGATATCAAACTACCTAGAGGTCCCGATCCGTAGATTTCAATTCACTCCTGGACCCCGTCCCGTACAACGATTCAAAGAACTGGCTGCTTAGCGCCGCGGGTCGGATGGGTATCTTCGAACTGGAGGAAGCTTCACAACCCAACTGTCGAATGTGAAGTGGTCAGACCTTAGCTGCGATATGCTATGATCGCTTCCAAATTTCGATAAGACACTGTGTGTCGCAAATCGAAGTATTTAGTGTAATCATTAATGTCTTTGCGGAAACGGCAGCCTTCAAAAAGATCATACGTAAGACCGTTCTGAGAACTACCTTAGCGAAACGAATACCTCAACGGGCTGTTTGGTCAGCCCGAACCCATATCTTGCGACACTTCTCAAGTCGTGAGACGAAACTGTATTTCAGGTTCATTGGACCGAAAGTAGTAACCTGATGTTAGAACAGTGGGACGATTAACTGGGCCAGAAATGCTTGTTCTCTGAAGAAGCACCCGTCACACTGTATTTTTCTTCAAGCCAAGGTACTAAATTTGGGTTAGAACGCACATTCTAACCAACGCTTCGCGACATTCTACAAACAGGAAATTCCTTGCCAAGTGGACTAGCCCCTGCCGAACTGATCGCAATCCTAATCGCCGTGACTGATGATCAGCCGCGTGTCATGACCTTGCGTGGCGGTAACGCGCTACCTTCGGGACCGTTCGAATCTTCACACCGCAGCTTACAAAGCGGCTTGCGGGCCTGGATTGAGGCGCAGACCGGCCATCCGGTGGGATATCTTGAACAGCTTTATACCTTTGCAGACAGGGATCGCGATCCACGCTCGGGTTATGCCGACAACTCTCAGCGTATCTCGATCAGCTATCTCGGTCTGGTGCGGGAGCAGGATACTACCGGTGCTGGACGTCCGGCATGGCGTAGCTGGTATCAGTACTTCCCATGGGAGGATCATCGTGATCGCAGCCCAGAAGAGCTACCGCAAATTATCAAACGTATCTCAGCTTGGGCAGGAAGTGATCCGCTAAAACTGCAGCGTGTGGACTATCTGTTTGGTTTGAATGGGAAGACTTGGAACGAAGAACTGGTTTTGCAACGTTATGAGCTGATGTACGAAGCAGGGCTTGTTGACACTCCTGAATTCGGTCGTCACATGGAAGCGGACAACCGTCGCATTCTCGCCACCGGCATATCTCGCTTGCGGGCCAAGATAAAATACTCTCCGGTGGTGTTCGAGCTCATGCCCGAAAGCTTCACCTTGCTGCAGTTACAGCGCACAGTCGAAGCGCTGTCTGGTCTACACCTGCACAAACCCAATTTTCGCCGCCAGATTGATCAGCAGGAATTGATTGAAGATACCGGCGAAATGTCCAGCGGCACCGGTGGTCGCCCGGCGCGCCTGTTCCGATATAGGCCGGCCATTCTAGAGGCTCGCATGCTGTCGGGCGTCAGATTACCTCTCTCCCGGTCCTGAACCTCGCTTGACATAATCTCGAATCGAGAATAAGCATGACCTCAATATACTCGATTCGAGTATAAATGGAGAAGCCAATGAAAGATTTTCGCCTTCCAGACCTCTACGACCGGGTAAAGCAGATCATCCCGCAACCCGAATGGATGCTGTTTGAAGATGATCTGGAAGCCATCCTTGATCTCAAGCGTGAGAGGAATGCGGTCATCCTCGCCCACAATTACCAAACGCCGGAGATCTTCCACGGAGTTGCCGATATCGTGGGCGACAGCCTTGCGCTTGCGCGCGAAGCTGTGAAGGTTGATGCCGATGTCATTGTGTTGGCTGGTGTGCATTTTATGGCGGAAACTGCCAAGCTGCTGAACCCGGAAAAGACGGTACTGATCCCAGATTTGGGGGCGGGGTGCTCACTGGCAGATTCCATCACACCCGAGGATATTGCGCTTCTGCGCGAAGCCCATCCCGGCGTTCCGGTGATCACATATGTAAACACTTCGGCAGCGGTGAAGGCGGCATCGGATATCTGCTGCACGTCGGGCAACGCAGTAAAGGTGGTGGAATCCCTCGGAGTGCCGCGCGTGTTGATGATCCCGGACGAGTATCTCGCCAAGAACGTCGCCAAAGAGACCGATGTCGAATTGATCGCATGGCATGGACATTGCGAGGTGCACGAACTGTTTACTCCAGCCGATATACGTGAAATGCGCGAAGCGTGGCCGGGTGTTACGGTCCTGGCCCATCCTGAATGCCCGCCCGAAGTGGTTGCCGAAGCAGATTTTTCTGGCTCTACCGCAGTCATGTCGGATTTCGTCGGTGATAAAAAACCGACGCGGGTTTGCCTGCTGACCGAATGCTCGATGAGCGACAACGTGGCGCTGAACCATCCTGAGGTGGAATTCGTGCGCCCCTGTAACCTGTGTCCACATATGAAGCGCATTAGTCTGCGCAACATTCGCAACGCATTGGAACTGGGCCATCACGAAGTCACCGTCGATCCGGCCATCGCCGAAGATGCGCGCCGCGCGGTAGAACGGATGCTGGCAGTGAAATGATCGGGCTCGAAGGGCTTCATGGTCGAACTGCCATCATCGGTGGCGGCATCGCCGGGCTGACGGCTGCGCTGGAACTGGCTCCACAACCCGTAGTACTAATCACCCGTGCAGGGCTGGGCCAGGAATGTTCCAGCGCTTGGGCTCAAGGAGGGGTTGCCGCCGAACTAGGCGCGGATGGTGATCCTGCGCAACACTTGGTCGATACTTTGCGGGCCGGCGACGGGTTGTGCGATGAAACCGTGGCGTCGGCCATTCTCTGCGAAGCGCAAAAGGCGATCACTGGTTTAGAGAAACATGGCGTTCGTTTCGATAGAACCGCCGACGGCAGATATGCCTTGGGGCGCGAGGCCGCGCATTCCCGCCGCCGCATACTGCATGCAGGCGGCGACCGCACCGGAGCCGAAATCGCATCGGCCCTTGCGCGTGCTGTGTTGCAATGCCAGTCGATCACTTGCTTGACCGGAGTCGAAGCCCGACGGGTGTTGACGCTAGACGGACACGTCACAGGCGTTCATCTGCAAAAAGATGCCCAAGCAGAGGTACTGCGCACATCTCAGGTCGTTATGGCGACAGGCGGTTGCGGCGGTTTGTTTGGTGTCAGCACCAACCCTTCAGGTAATTTCGGCCAGGGTGTCATGATGGCCGCCCGTGCCGGGGCAGCCTTGCGCGATATGGAATTTGTCCAGTTTCATCCCACAGCGCTGGATGCCAAGCAGACACCACTGGCATTGGTCAGTGAAGCCGTCCGGGGCGAAGGCGCAATTCTGATTGACCAAACCGGCAAGCGCTTCATGTCGCATATTCCGGGGGCTGAACTGGCCCCGCGCGACGTGGTGGCTCGTGCCGTGCATCAGGTCATATTGGAAGGTGGGCGAGTGTTTCTTGATGCTCGTGCCGCGCTTGGTGCCGAATTTGTCCAGCGGTTCCCTGGCATCCATGCATTGTGCGCAGCAAGCGGAATTGATCCGGCGCGCGATCCCATACCGATACTTCCGGCTGCGCATTACCACATGGGCGGTATCGCCGTTGATGAGTATGGAAGAAGCACTCTGTCAGGCCTTTGGGCCATAGGTGAATGCGCGGCCACTGGCCTGCATGGTGCCAATCGCCTTGCTAGCAATTCACTGCTGGAGGCGGTGGTGATGGGATGCCGCGCCGCAAATGATGTTGCCAAGGCAGAAATGAGAAACCTGTCATTTGTGCCTACAGTTACCGCTCTGCCTCGTTCTGACCCTAGCTCTGTCCGGCCTTTGGCTACAAAATTTCTGGGTTTGATCCGCGACGAGGTGGGATTGCGTCAAGTCATTTCAAAGTTATCTCCGTTGGTCGAAACCGCTGCCTGCGCTTCTGACCCGGCACTAGTCGCGCTTTCGATCGCGGTCTTTGCCGATCTGCGCCGAGAATCGCGTGGCGGACATTACCGAAGTGACTTCCCTAATCCTGAGGCGAACGCGCAATCTCTTTTGATGACTCTGACCGAAGTACTTGCTCATGCGAGTTTGAACAGTCAGGAACCCTTTTTGAGGACTGCTTGAGAAATGACTATCATGCCCCTAGCCCCGTTGCCCCGAACGATGCTGGAGCCGGTGATCCGCCGCGCACTTGATGAAGATTTGGGCCTCGCCGGAGATGTCACCTCTTCGGCTGTTATTCCTTCGGATCATGTTTCCGAAGTTGTGGCTTGCGCGCGTCAATCCGGATGTATTTCCGGTCTGGATTGTGCTGAATTGGCTTGTGAGCTGATAGATCCGGCGATCAAAGTAATCCGTCATGTCGAGGATGGTGGGACAGTCGCGCCCGGCACAGTGATCGCTACCTTCAAAGGGCCGTCGCGCAGTCTGCTGATTGCCGAACGTACGGCGCTCAACTTCTTGGGTCATCTATCGGGTATTGCAAGTGTGACTGCCGATATGGTTCGCCGCGTCGAAGGCACGCGTGCTGCCATCGTCTGTACCCGAAAAACAACGCCCGGTTTGCGGGCTTTAGAGAAATACGCTGTGCGATCAGGCGGCGGCATGAACCATCGCTACTCCCTAAGTGACGCGGTGCTGATCAAGGACAACCACATCGCTATAGCCGGGGGTGTCCGCCCAGCCTTGACGCGGGCCAAAGAGACAGTCGGTCATATGGTCAAGGTCGAGATCGAGGTCGACACGCTGGAGCAGCTGGCCGAAGTTCTGAAAATCGGTGTTGATGCGGTGCTTCTGGATAACATGGATCCAAGAACCTTAAGCGAAGCTATAGGCATGATTGATGGTCAAGCCATTGCCGAAGCTTCAGGCGGGATAACCCCAGATAATGTGCGGGCTGTGGCGAACACCGGTGTTAATTTGATTTCTATGGGCTGGATCACCCACAGTGCACACTGCCTCGATATTGGTCTGGATTTTGTGCTCTAACAGCACCAAGAGTAAACCAACAGTTACGACGCTCATTGCCCAAATTGTCGAAATCAACGGCCTTTCCAAAAGATTGCCAACGGCAAGAGCATCGCGCGTACCATAGGAATCAAGGCAATCAAAAGGTGCGCGGCGGCGCAGCCTGCCTGTTCAATCTTGTCACTCCGTTAGCCAGCTAAGCTGGGCAAGTTTTAGGTCGCATTCATTCGTCAGAGAGTTGGCGACCGAACCTTTCGTTCTCGCCCACACTCGATTTCTTATGCTGCTTAAATAAGCAGGCCATGACATCTCAATTCGGAGAAACCGCATCGTCGGCGTCATTGCCTCCGGACGTTTTACCCTCATGGCCGAAGAAAGTCGGATCAGTCTCAAAATCAGGCGCAAGGAACTCGGACATCTGGTCAGGGCTGTCTGTTTCTATATTATATATCAATAATTTATCCGGTTGGTCCTTAAAAAATTCGGGCACCTCCTGATGATGCCGGTCCCATTCTTCTGACCAATGATCAATTACCTGATCAACCGACTCGAAATTCATACCCTTACGATAACGCTCGGCATAAAACCCATTGCCATGGTTTCGGCGACTTGCGATCCACCTGTCTTTGTCTCGAGTGTTCAATATGAAATAGGAATTGGGATAATATGCCGCGAGTTGACGAAAATAACGGCAACCTTCAATCACGCGTGAGCCGCTCACCATCTGCATGTCGGTGTAGCCGACCCAACGGTCAATGCCATTGAGCGGCGCATAGCCATACTTAAGATTGTTAGCGAGCGCGCGGGCAAGATTGCCACGCTTGAAGTGAACCGTCGGAATGCCGTTGTTATCTAGAAAGGCGGAAATCGACCTTGTGCCGCACTTGTTGAAACCGACCTGAAATATCCGCTGCGTACGTCCTGCATGGGTAGACAGATATTCAGGATGGGTTTTTGATGATTGCGGCACGAAGTAAGGCTCCTACTCGGACTCTGCGGCGGCTTTCTGGTTCGCGCGCATGGCAACTGAAATAAGCTGACGGGCCGTATGCTCCGTCAGAGGTGTGGTTTGGCCAGCCATCATCAGGCGAGCAAAAAACGCGCGTTCAGGTTCTGACTCCAAAAGTTCCTTAAATCGCTTGTGCCGCCATTCGCAGGCCTTGTCATGTAGCTTCTTCAGTGTGGCATCTGATTTTAGCTCGGTAACCCGAGCAGCCCGTGCCGATTGGTAGTGGGAAATAGAGACGTCCTGATCGCTGTTAAAGTTGTAATCGACCCAATAATCCATGCCGATTTTCTCTTTGAAATGCACCCCACGTCCACGCGCACGTTTGAGCAGAAAGGAGTCCATCGCGCCCAAAGCATAATGGTTAAGCTGAACCCTCATGGTCGTATCTTGGGTATAGTTGGAAAATACCCGCTGGCGGCGATGATCGCCACCAAGCAAACGGCCTGATCCATCATACCAGCGCGCCTCATCCACGCGGGTCTGATCAGGCGAAATTGGCCGATGAATGCCTGGTTTACGGTAAATCCCGTTGTTGCGATAAAGCGTTTTGAACATCGAGGCGCGCCACGGCCAAAGGATGGGTTTGGGGGCGCACGAAGTGAACTGTTGGGTCACCGGCGCATCTTCAAAATAAACGATCCCTGCATTTCCGAATAGCCGCCAGGTGAGCGTGATCGCATCCGCCTCGGGGAGGCTATGGATGAGCGCGTTTAATGAGCCGTCGCCAATATGGATATTTACAAACTCATCAATATCGAGCGCCAATATCCAGTCTGCTTCTTTCAATAGAGGATGTTTGGCGGCTTGTTTCATAGCCTGCCACTGTACGCTCTTATCAGGCTTGGCTTCATGGCTGATATGAGTGATTTGCCCCATCTCTTCGAGTCGGTGCAACATCAGATCGGTGCCATCCGCGCAATCATTTGAGAAGATCAGAAAATCAGTGAATCCAACCATCTGATGATGGGCGAGCCATTCCAACAGGAACGCGCCTTCATCTTTGACCGTCAGGATCGCTAGCTTTCGTGTCATTCTATTCCTTTGATCCGACGCTTCAGTCTGGTCATCTGCCAGACCGCATGTCATGTGGTGCTCATTGAGAATAACGGTTTTGCGGATGTTCTGAACTGCGAATTTCGCGTAGGAACGAAAAAAGTACGGCGCGGCATCATGTTGCCAACTTGGGCGATTTCCAACTCGGTGGTAGGTGGATCTAAAAGGCTGAGAGTGAACCGGATAGATGCACTTATTGTTCAATTAGCCGTCTTAGCCCGACAGCTCCGTTTGCAAGTGCAGATCGGCGGTAAGACTTCAGTGCTACCTGCAGATCGCCGAGTTCTGCATCACTCGCCCCTGAAATGCGGGTCAGGCTTGCCTCCAACCCATTGTCAGCAATCAGCATTGGTGGTCGGTAACAGGCCTCTGACCAGCGGTCCATGACGATCGGCACACAGAATCCACCCGAAGAGGACAGGGCAGATGTGATCTTGATCCGTTGATATTGTTCATAGTCAAATGGCATGAGCGGATGTATCACCTGAGCGCCCGCCAGTGCGTTAAAATACGCGGCATGCCCCACCTGCCCGCTGTCGTCCAAAGGCACGCACGTAAAACGCGCGTCAAGCTTTCGGTCCTGGATCTCACTTTCAACCTTGGCGCGATCTCCGCCTCCTGACGGCAGAATGAAATGTAGATTCTGAAAGGCGTCCGGTCGATTGCCAAGAAGATCCAGCAGGCCAGGGTAATCACGTGTCCGCATGTTAACGTTGCCGGGGATCACGACCTGACGCGGCTGGCCCAACTTTGGTTCCGGATCATCGATCCAATAAAACGGCTCCAACGTCGCGATCCTGTCCATATGGGCTTTGCCCACCCGGCTGATCCATTCAGCCGTGACATGTGCACTCAGGCTGATGTAGCGCGCATTTGGCATCTGAAGCGTCTCGCGCAGGGGTGCCATATGGTTGAACTGATCCAGATTATGCAGGACCATGATCAATGGCTTCTTCACTCCATGCGCCCAGCTTGCCGCTTTTGGACGACTCAAAGAGGCCATCAGGACGAAGTCATGTTCGGCCGCTTCAATTGCAGCCATAGTAGACTTGATATGTTTTGGTGCATCCGCAGCCCGGTAATCCGGTGTGCTCAAAGGCACATACTCAACATCAAATTCCAATCCCGGCACCAAGGCCATGATATCTCCGCGCAGCTTTAAGATCCGGCGATGCAGAAAGATTCGTGGTCGGTACCCGTTGGCATTACAGGCGGCCACCAAGCTGGGGATGACTTCTTCATGGCGCGGTTCAAATTGTACAATTGCACAGCGCTTCATAGTTTCTTCCTGTTGCCTGGGTTGCCTCGGGCCCTCGTTTTCGGTTTGACCCTGTGGAAGTTGTCTATCGATAGCTACACTTGCCGTCTACATCCAACGCCGAACAGGCCGGATCTCAGACCAGTTTGTTTGAGCGGAGGTATCCGGTGTGATGGTATTTCCCAGCGTTGCGGTTTCGTTCACTATTCCGATAAAAAGCGGGTTTTAGCAGATCATCACAATCTGGGTCTGTAACTCCGCGGGTCTCGCGTAGATGACTGGCGTGTGATTTGGGGAATAAGGGCTCAAGACGCGCTTTATGTGCGCCAGCCAACCAATATAAGTCAGACATCTTCACCGCTCGATTTCGAACCGTGAATCGCGCTAGCAAGGTCCGTTCGCTGGGTCGGGATTTGCTGCAGGGTTGCTCTATCAAAGCTTGGTCGTAATGGGCTTGGGTTTCTGCCGAACAGAAGCGGTTTAAGCCCTATCTTCTGTAGGTTTGAAGCGAATGATGACGCAGCATTGTCAAAACGTGAAGCGAGAAGTTTCCAATCTCTTAGTTTACAAGCGGGATATCAATGCAGTTTCTGCGCCTGCTATGTCGATTGCGAGCTGCGATGCGGGTGGGAAATCAATGGGTTCTGGTTTTGGGTCCACGTGTTTCGATGCGGCGTTTGCCTGCGATGTTGTAGTAGGGGATCTGGTCCAGATCGCAGAGAAAGGTGCCTGGAGCGGCAACGGCTTTCACGTCGCTTGCGATGGGTTGGAAATCCGCCCGGAAATGTGTGGTGCTTTTGACACAGATCACTGAATAGGATGTGGGATTCAGGCCGATATGGGTGAAATGAGCGCGGTCTAGGCATTGGTTGCGCACACTGGTGACGACCAAGTCTATCTTCGCGCCAGACTCTATCATCCTCAGAGCGGCCGTTTTGCCAAGCGTCGCGATGCCGCCTCCGTACATCTCACCTGAGTATCGGCAGATGCCATCTCCGATGGCCAGAACTTCGAACTTTGCCTCAACGGGGTGGAGCCCGGGCAGACCTGATTTTCCGCCGATGGCCAGGTTCAGTTTTGCGCCTTGGCCTGCACGATGCGCTTTCTCTGCGCTTTCGGCGTCGTGGAAGAGACCCATCAAAACCTCCTGCGCTTCCCCCTCGATCAAAGCGGCCAGAAGTCCGGTGGTATCGGATGTGCCGCCTGCGCCTGCGTTGTCCTGTACATCCGCTAACACGAGCGGTTTGTCGCGATGCGAACGACAGGCCAGAACGGCTTCGTCCAACGACAACATAGAGCAGTCCACATCAGGTTCGCGGGCCAGAAAAAGGTCGACTATTTGATCTACTGCGGCGGTCGCTTGCGCGGCACTGGTCGCGTAGGCAACGCAGGACGGACCAGTATCGGGATAATCTGCCGCTGTAAAACCCAGTGCGATTTCTGCATAGACATGGGCCTGTTCGAACCGGGTGGGCAACTGATAAATCTCATCAAACGGTGCGGCCCAGGTGTATTGCGCATGCAATGGGATCAGATAGGGCACCTGCCGGAAGGCTTTGTGCAGCTTTTCTCCTGCCAGTAGCCTTTGCAGAACCGGTACGCATCGTGCACCGGTTTCGCCCATATCGAGGTGCGGGTACGTGCGGAAAATTGCCAGATAGTCCGCCTGCGAGATCATCTGGTCAGAGATATTGGCATGCAGGTCCAGGCTCGCCACGACCGGAACGTCCTGCCCTACCAGATCACGTACTCGGCGCAACAGTTCTCCCTCACCATCGGCAAGGCTTTCAGTCACCATGGCACCGTGCAGGTCGAGATACACTCCGTCCAGCGGTCCCGCGCCGCGAAGGCCATCCAAGATCATAGTACATATCTTCTCGAACGCGTGATCCGTGACATGAGCGCTAGGTTCTGCCGCACACCACAGGATTGGGAAAAGCTCGAAACCTGCCTGGTTCGCGGCGGAAGAAAACCCGGCGATGGGTAGGTTCATGCCTTTGGTGTCTGCGATGACACGCGCGCCATGCAACATTTCGGGCCAGGAATCTGCCATCTCGAACTCGGGCAGACCCGCTTTGGTCGCTCCGAAGCAGTTGGTTTCGTGTTGAAATCCGGCAATGGCAATGCGTTTCGCTGTCATTCTAAAACTCCAGTTCTTTTCTGGATTTGGTGGCGCCAAACACAATCTGTCCTCGCCGGATGGTTGCAACAATTGATGTGTCGAGCAGCCGTTCAGGATCATCTAGGGGATTGCGAGAAAGGATGGCGAAATCTGCCAGTTTTCCGGGCTCAATCGAACCGCGCTGATCTTCTTTAAACACTTGCCACGCCGCATCGATGGTTTGTGCCCGTAGCGCAGACAGTACGCTGACCTTTTCCTTTTCACCCAGTTGCCGGCCGGATGCAGTCAGTCGGTTCACCGCGCAATGCGCCAGATGGATGGGCCGCGTTGGCGTAACCGACGCGTCATTGTGGATCGTATAGCGTACACCGTATCGTTCCGCAGTTGCGGCTGGCGAAATCCGTTCAGCGCGTTCCGGGCCGAGGAAGGTATCGTAGTGTCGGTCCCCCCAGAAATGCACATGTGCTGAAAAGAAGCTGACAGTTATTCCAAGCCGCGCCATGCGGTCCAGTTGATCGTCGCGCAGAACCTGGCCGTGGATGATGGTATGGCGGTGATCGTCTCGCGGATGCGCTAACAAGGCCTTGTCCACCGCATCGATGAACATCTCGGCCCCGGCATCCCCGTTGCAATGGCAGTGGATCTGAAACCCCATAGCGTGTAGGCGGAGAACCTCGGTATCCATGTCGACCTGCGTGGCATAGATCATGCCACAGGGGTGATCGGGGTCCAGCGACTTGTAGTAGGGCGCAGACAGATAGGCAGTCTGCAATTGGAATGCGCCATCGGTAAACAGCTTGCGCGCACCCAGCGTAAAATGTGGGTTTCCGGGCCAGTTATCGTCGATCCAGCCCTGGCTCAGAGCCGGTTCCAGATCGGCAATTGGCAACAATTCCAAATCAATGCCGGGATCCTGATCGGCAGGAAGGCTGGTAAAGTGGTCGAGCATAACCTGCGATGCCCAAGCGTTCTGTGCATAAGTTACTCCGTGGGACAAATACTCATCACGGCAGGCGTTGAACCCTTGCCAGAACCTGTCCCGGTCGATCAGAAAATCAGTGTCGCCCATTTCGCCCATGGCCGACAGCCCTTCGACCAGCCCCGTCAGGGCGCCGGTATCGGGGTCGCGGCCATAACGCCCTCCGGCCGGGTCCGGGGTGTCGCGATTGACGCCATGCAGCTTCAGCGCCATCGAATTGGCCACGCCATTGTGACCCGAAGCATGCAGAACCCAGATTGGATGCGCCGTTGAGACATCATCCAGTTCGGCCCGGGTAGGCATGCGGCCTTCTGAAATGGCGGTGTTGTCGAACAAAACGCCCATCACCCAATCGCCCTCGGGCGTCTCTTCGGCTCGGCAGCGCAGCTTTTCCAAAGCTTGCGCCATATCCATACACACGCCGCGTGGAGGTGATGCAAGATCAACCCGAAACAGCTGGATGAAGCCGGGATCTGGGAAGTGGCCGTGCGAGTCGATGAAGGCTGGGATCAGGGTCTGGCCAGCTAGGTCATATACACCCGCATCGGATGACATCCGCCGACGCAGCGTTGCTTCGTCCCCCACCGCAATGATGACATCGTCCCGCACCAACACCGCCTCGGGTCGGGAATTGTCGGCGTCCATCGTCAGGATGGGACCGCCGAAATAGAGTGTTTCCCTCATCCTTTAGTGACCCGGAGCAGGCGCACCCGACAAGGGTGCGAGACAGCGCAGCCCGTGGCCCGCCGCAACCTCCCATTGCGGTGTCTGTGTGCAGATGTCTTTGGCAAACGGGCATCTTTCGCGGAACTCACAGCCCGACGGACGTTGCAAGAGGCTGGGCGGCTCACCTTTGAGCGCGATCCGTTCAAGGCGCGCATCGGGGTCCGGCTCGGGGTTGGCGCTGAGCAGGCAGCGGGTATAGGGGTGGCGCGGATCGTCGAAGATCGCCTCTGTCGTGCCTTCCTCGACCAGTCGACCCAGATACATAATGCCCATGCGGTCTGCCACGTGGCGCACCACGTTCAGGTTGTGGGTGATGATCACCATCGCCAGGCCCAGGCGTTCCCGCAGGTCATTGAGTAGGTTCAGCAGCTCACCCTGTACCGAGACATCCAGCCCCGCCGTTGGTTCATCCGCCAGGATCAGTTTCGGCTCCAGCGCCAAAGCGCGGGCAACACCAACCCGTCGTGCCTGGCCACCGGACAATTGATAGGGGTAGCGGTCCGCGAAATGCACCGGCAGGTTCACCATTTCCAGCAGACGCTTGGCTTCGGCATCCAGATCGCGATCTTTCATGCCCTGAATGCGATAGGGTTCCGTGATCAGGCTTCGAATTGTCAGGCGTGGTGACAAGCTGCCCACAGGGTCCTGAAACATCATCGCCATGTCTTTGCGCAGCGGACGCATTACCCGTTCCGGCGCGCCTCGTATCTCTTGCGTGTCAAACACGACCGAACCGGCCTGCGCCGGGGCCAGGCCCGCAATCGCACGGATGACAGTTGTCTTGCCCGAACCGCTTTCGCCGACAAGCGCATAGGTCTCGCCAGCTTCGACCTCAAAGCTGACGCCCGCCAGCACGTTGACCGGGCCATAGCTGGTTTGCAGGTCTTGGACATTCAGCAGGCTCATGTCACGGCCTCCTCATGGTTCAGCCAGCAGGCGGCGTGATGCCCTTCTTTCAGACGATCCAAGGGCGGAACGTCCGTTGCGCAGCGTGGCATCGCCTGATCGCAGCGGTCGCGGAAAATACAGCCGCCGGGCAGGTTGGCCAGATCGGGCACTTCGCCCGGAATAGTTGGCAGAACCCGCGCGCGTTCCTTGATATGGCCGGGATCGCAATCAATCAGACGGCGTGTGTAAGGGTGCTTGGGATTGTGAAAAATCTCGCGCACCTCGCCGCTTTCGACCACGGCGCCTGCGTACATTACCACTACGCGATCACAGAGTTCCGCGATCACACCCAGATGGTGCGAGATGAACAGGATGGCGCAATCGAACTCGCGCTGCAGCTCTTGCAAGCGCTCAATGATTTGCACCTCAAGCGTGGCGTCCAGCGCGGTGGTCGGCTCATCCGCGATCAGCAGGTCGGGTTCTGAAATCAACGCCATGGCAATGGCGATCCGCTGTCGCATTCCGCCAGAAAACTCGTGCGGAAACTGCTTTAAGCGCGCTTCAGGGTCCGGAATTCCAACAGCCCCCAGCATCTTTGCCGCATTGGCCAGTTTTACCTGCCTGCTTGTCTTTGATCGATGCTGAATATCGACCATCTGCTGGCCAATGGTTAGAACCGGATTGTGGGTCTGCATCGGGTCCTGAAAGATGATTGAGATATCGGCCCCGCGCAGATCACGCATCCTGCGTTCAGGCACTTGCAACAGATCCTGCCCCTTAAAGCGTATTTCGCCTTGCCGGAACCGCGTGTTCGGTGCGGTCAGCCGCAGGATCGACGAGATCAAGGTTGATTTTCCGCAACCAGACTCACCGACAATACCCACGATCTCACCTTTGCGGATGTCAAAGGTGAGATCCCGCAATGCCTTGAGATCTCCGCGTGCCGTTTCATAATCGACGCTGAGGTTCTCGATTTCCAGAAGAGTTTCGGTCATCGCTGTTTCCTCAGTTTGGGATCAACCACGTCGCGCAGCGATTCCCCTAAAAACGTAAAGCCCAGGGTTGCCAGAATGATCGGCAGACCGCCGCCCACCACCAGCCAAGGTGTCTGTCGGATCAGGGAATACCCGTCCTTCAGAAGTGCGCCCCAACTGGGGGTTGGGGGCTTCACGCCAAGCCCGAGAAAGGACAGCCCCGCCTCAAGCGCGATTACCGTCGGGATGTCCATAGCAGCCAGGACGGCCAAAACCCCCACGATATTTGGTAGCATGTGCACACCCAAGATGCGGGCCATGCTGGCCCCCATCGACCGCTCGGCCAGAATGAACTCGGAGTTGCGCAACGTCAGGGTCTGCGTTCGCGCCACACGGCCATAGGTTGGGATCGAAGTCGCCATCACCACGAACACAACCGTTTGCAAACTGGGACCGACCAGGGCCACAACGGCCAGCGCGAACATCACGGTTGGGAAGGATCGGATGGTGTCAAAGAACAACATCAACAGGTTGTCGAGCCATTTTGGCCCATACCCCGCAATCATTCCCAAGGTTAGGCCAATTGCCATAGCACCAAAGACGGCAGGCAAGGCGACTTTCAACGCAACCTGACCGCCGGCAATCACGCGGGAAAACGTATCGCGGCCAAGTTGGTCCGTACCCAGAAGGTGCTCGGCAGACGGGCCTTGCAACCGGGCTTTGATATCCATGGCCACAGGATCATAGGGCACAATCCAATAGGCGAAAATCGCACAGAAGACGATGGTGCCGACAATGACCAAACCAATCAGACCCAGAGGGTCGCGGGCGACGCCGACAATGATCTGACCAAGTTCAGAACGAGATTTTTCCATTTCGGCTTTCCTCAATGCGCTTGTCTAGCGCGTGGGTCGAGCCACGCATTGATCAGGTCCGCCAGTGCGGTCGACACGACGAACAAACCGGTTGAGATCAGAACCGAGCCCATGACAATCGGGTAATTGCGGGTGGTTATGCTGTCGATCACCAGCTTGCCCAGACCCGGGCGCGCGAACACTATTTCGGCGAATACGGCCGAGCTCAGCAGGAAACCCATGCCGACGCCGATCACCGTGACAACCGGAAGAATGGCGATACGCAAGGCATAAACCATCACCACGCGGCGCTCTGCGATACCGAAGGCTCGTGCGGTCCGAACGTGGTTTTCGCCTAAGACTTCCAACATCGAGGCGCGCACCAACCGCGCGATGTAGCCCACCCAGCTTAGCCCGATGGCAAAGGCGGGCAAAACGAGGTGATCAATGCGACCCCAGAAGCCTTCGCCCGCGCCGATGGCTGGAAACCACTGAAGATGCACGGCAAAGACCAATAGCGACAGAAGTGCTACGACAAAGGCGGGTGCTGCAACAAAACTGACCGAAATCGCCGCCGCAATTCGGTCGATCAGAGTGTTCGGATGGGCGGCGGCATATGCCCCAAGCGCAATTCCCAAGGTGGCGGACCACAGGATCGACGCAAAGATCAGTTCCAGAGTGTAGGGTAGCTGCTGAAACACGATATCTGTCACGGATCGGCCCGAGAATACGTCGATTCCCAGATCGCCACGGACCAGGTTTCCATAGAATATGACCAGCTGTTTCCAGATTGGTTGATCCAGCGCCAACGCAGCGGTGAGCTGGGCCTGAAGCTCAGGTGTTGCGCGTGGCCCCAACATGATCTGGACCGGGTCCCCGGGGACGGCGCGGATCATCAGGAACATGACGGTAACCGCCACGAACAGGATAAGCAGCGCTAGCCCGAAGCGGCGGGTTGCAAACTTCAACATGAAAAGCTGGCTCCTTGTGGATGGGTGGCGAGCTGTTTTGTCCGGCGGGCGTCAAACCCCGCCGGACATAGCCGACCTTGGGGAGGTCAGGTCGCCTTGCCGAAATACCGCAGCAGTGCCAGACCGTCGGGTCTTAGCGCGGGGGTGACACGAGCCGAATGAATCACCGGTGTCGCCTCGTGGGTGATAAAGCGGTAGGCACCACTTTCTTCCATCAGATCCTGCGCCCGCTGATACATCTCAGCGCGTTTGGCCACATCCGCTTCCTTGAATGCCGAGTTGTGAATTTCGTCAAATTCAGCGTTGCTGAACCGCTCCCAGTTCCAGATGCCGACCTGTTCGGTGGTGAACCAAGCCGTCGCATAATATGGATCGGGGGTCATCGAGAAGCGGTTCAGAACCAGTTGCAGGTTCTCGTTGTCTCCGCTTGCCCAGAATGCACCGGATTCCAGTACGTTGACTTCGACCGTGATCCCGATCTGCGCCAGAGTTGCCTGAATGATCTGAGCCGTCGTTGTGAAAGTGGTCTTGTTCAGCGTGTCCAGCGTAAGCGTCACATTGGTCTCGCCAGATTCCGCCAGCAATTGCGCCGCTTTCTCGAAGTTTGCCGCCGGAGGGACCAGAGATTGTGGGCGGTGGCCCGCAAGGCCAGGTGCGATGATGCCTGTCGAGGGTTCAGCGGCTCCAAAATAGGCCGCCTCTAGGATGCTTGGTACGTCGACTGCATGTTGAATCGCCTGACGCAGTTTTGGGTTCTGAAGCTTGGGGTGATCCAGATTCATGCCCAACCAGACATAGAACAGTGAGGGTTTCTCGACCAAAGATCCGCCGTTCGGAACACCGGCCCGATAGCGTTCAACCGATCCCAGCGAAACCCGAGTCATGTCCAGTTCGCCCGCCTCAAAGGCGATCTCGGCGGTGTTTTCGTCGTCGATCGGCAGGATTTCGATTGTGTCCCATGTTGGTGCGTCACCCTTCCAATCCGGGTTGCGCTTAAGCACGGTTTTTTCTTTGGGTGACCAGCTGTCCCGCAGATAAGGGCCGGATTCAGCGACCGGATCAGCCCCGATGCGGCCCCCTGCGGCCTCGACCGCAGCTTTCGAGACGATGTTGCCGGTTATGTAGGGCAGGGCGATCGACCAAATCGGAGCAAACGGCTCGTTCAGAACGATGGTACCTTCGCGTTCGCTGCTCACTTCGACATGGCTGAACGGACCCAAATCGGGCTTGTTCGGGCTTTCGGTCGCATCGTCCACGATGCGCTCCATGCTGAATTTCACGTCTTCAGCGGTCATCGCACCGAAGCCATTGGTGAAACCGATATCATCGCGTAGGGCGAACTTGATATGGGTCGGGTCAACCTGCTCGATCATCGCCGCCGCATCCAGCTGCCAACCCCATTCCTCGCCGGGCTTGTATTGGATCAACTTGTTGTAAATCGAGGCATGCACTTCTTCTTCGACAACACCGACGGAATGTGCGGGGTCCATGTTCTGGGCATCACCATAGGCGCGCACCCGCAACACCCCGTCATCAGCGGCGAAGGCGCGATTGGCCCAGCTTGCAGGCAGCGCGGATGCCGCCCCAAGCGCAGTTGCCCCTTTCAAGAAGCCCCTGCGCCCGACATTTGCTTTTGTCCATTCGATTTTCATGATGTTCTCCCTTGGGTCAGATCGTTTACAGAAGCCTGCGCGGGATGGTTTTGTTCCATTCCTTTGTCAGAACTTCTGTTTTGTCCGCGCCTTCGGTGGCGCGCAGTTTTCGATGCAGATAGAAATTCTCGACGTCACAGGTCATCGCGTTTTCGGTGCTGATCTCGACCTGCCATTCGTCCCTCTCAAACGTGAAACGCCAGCCCGCCTTGAATTGCGCGGTCGCTGGGTCATCGGGATGGATCGCATAGCGCATGGCGACGTGGCTTCCGACGATCAGGCCGTGGCCGGGGTCCTGTGCTTTGCCGTAGTCGTCGAATGTCTCAAGTACGACGGTTCCGTCCGCTTCGATGCGCCGTTCGGATCGGCCCGACGGCGCGCGCAGCTCGGTGCTTTGCAACGTCGGATAATCCTGCGCTGGTCCGGGATGTGCAGGATCAGCTTCCTCAGACATCGTCCGAACCGGCAAATACAGCGCCGAACCTTGCAGTTGTAACGTCACCTCTGCCGCTTCTGGCGCGGGCCAAACGATAGGCCAGTAAGCGGTAGACAGCGCAAGACGCAGGATATGACCGGGTTTCACGCGATGCGCGCACTCATTTAGTGCGATTTCCGCACTGTAGACCTGACCGGGAACCAACGCTTCAGGGGTCTCGTGGCTCTTGTAGTGCGTCAGGTTCAGCGCCCGATAGGTGATCCGCTGAGAAACCCCATCCGGGGCGACATCACACAACCGCGCTATCAGTTGGACTACCGGTCTGTCCACGGTGAAGGACAGTTTCAGTCGCGCCCGTCCAAGCAGTTCAAGCGGTTTGTCCAGCGGTGCCGTATCGAAACAAAGCGACAGTGCGTCATCGGCTGCTTGATCTTCGGCCAACTCATTGTCGATCCGCATGCCCGGGCAGAAATACCCGCCAGCCTGTCCGATATGGGCTGGATTCGATACGGTTGTCTCGGCCGTAATGGCGACGTCGGAGAACCCACCCAATCCCAAATGCCAGACTTCATCACTGACATTGGGCGACGGCCATTCTGTCTCGGCGATCCAGCGGCCCTGCCTGGGTTTGTTCTTTTTGCTCGGGCCAAAATGATCCTGCATATAGGTTCGGTAGGCGGGCAGGTCTTCGGCGCCATTCTGCTGCCCCTTCAGCCAGCGATCAAACCAGCCGATCACCTCGGAATGGAAATCCCCTGCCTCCAGTTTCGAGATATGCGGATAGCGGTGCTCCCACGGTCCGATCAGCGCCTTTGACGGCACGGCCAGATTTGCTGCCAGCGCTGGCGGAGCGTTGACATATGCATCCGACCAACCCGTTATCGCAAGAACCGGAGCTTGAATCGCCGACCAATCCTCGCAAACCGAGCCATGTTTCCAGAACGCGCTGCGCGTTGGATGACGCAGCCAATCGGCTGCTGAGAATGGTACATTCTCAAGTCGGGCAAGCCAGACTTCTCGCCAATCAGATCGCAGCTCGGGGTCTGCGGGCCGTGTCAAATAGGCGAACATCTGACTGCCCCAGTTAATATTGTCGCTTAACAGGCAGCCGCCCATGAAATGTATGTCATCGGCGTACCGATCCACGGTCGAGGCAACACTGACCACCGCCTTGAGCTCGGGCGGATGGCGAAAGGCCAGCTGCAGCCCATTGAATCCTCCCCAGGAGATACCGATCATCCCAATGTTTCCGTCGCACCAGTTTTGTGCGGCGATCCAACTCAGAACGGCTTCACCATCGCGGAGTTCCTGTTCCGAATACTCGTCGTCGAACTGCCCCTCGCTATCACCGGTTCCGGCAATGTCGACGCGGATGCAGGCGTATCCTGCCTCGGCAAATACTGGATGAGTGGTTGCATCTCGCGGCGCAGTTCCATCCCGCTTGCGATAGGGGAGGTATTCCAGAATGGCGGGTGACGGCCCGGTTTCGGGCAACCAAATTCGTGCAGCCAGTTTCCGACCATCCGGCAGTGGGATCCAGGTGTTTTCGATGATTTTTGTGGACATTCGGAGCGAGGTCCCGTTGTTGCGTTTGGTACAGCCAACCCGCATTCCGAAAATTATTGAACTGAGCTACTTTACGCGCTTTTATTCAATCTTTAGCATTATAGCGTCAAAACGCGAAAGAAATGACGCTTATGTCCGAAAGTTTTTCCGCAAATTTACGGTCTTTGTGCGCCGAGCGAGGCAATATCTCGCAAGTCTGTCGAGAAATCGGCCTGAACAGGCAGCAGTTTAATCGCTACCTCAACGGCGAAAGCTTGCCATCAGCCCACAACCTGCGCCGTATCGCTCGGTATTTCGATCTGCCTGAGGCGCAGCTTTTTGCGCCTCGGACAGATTTTGAAGAAACTTTGAAAGACTCGATCGTCCGTCGGAAAGAAACTCCTGCCAGCTTGTTTGTTAAGCCGTACAGTGATCAGGTGAAGAATCTCAGACGCTATGTGGGCTTCTATCATTCTTTCTTTTGCACCCCGTCTTGGCAGGGGCGCATTTTTTGTTCTCTGATCCGACTTAAGGAGGTGGATGGCGTCGTGACGATCCGCTCGCACGAAAACGCCACGTCCCCGGACAAAAGCGTTCGGCAGATTTCGCGCTACGAAGGGCTGGTTGCCCTGCGCGGTAACAGGATCTTCGCCACCGAACATGAATGCGGCAAGGAAGGAAGCATTGCGCAGACCATCCTTTATTCCGCACATCGCCAACAGCTAAAATACTTGCGTGGCATGACAATGGGTGTGGCTTGGCGGCCGTTTCCACACCCTTATGCGGCGAAAACAATCTGGAAACGGCTTGATGAGCGCATTACCGCCCGTGAAGCGCTCACTGCCTGCGGTGTCTATTCAGAACAGAGTAAATCAATCGACCTGGCGGTCCGAAAGTACCTTTTGGGATCAGGCGATGCCCATTTTTCAGCGATACCAACAGAACTTGCCAATTGAGTGATGCATTTTGAAATCGCCGTTTAGTGGCGCCATTTTCGCACGGGGCGGATCCTGTTTGTGACTCAGAACCTTGTGATGACCGTCGCACCGATTGAGGTAAACTTATCCATCCCTATCAAGGCCTTGGGTGCGTCTTCCAGGCTGATTTTTTCCCCCACCAACCGCGCCGGATCCAACTTGCCATTTTTAATCATGTCGAGCATCGCGCCATAGCGATGCGCCTGCATCCCGTGCGAACCAAGCAATTCGATCTCTTGTCCTACGATCTTTGGCATGGGTACTGCTGGCGAAGCGTGATCACCCAGCATCAGACCGACCTGAATGTGCTTGCCGCGCGGACGCAGGCAGAGGATCGAGTTGGTCATAGTGACGGGATGACCCAAAGCGTCGATTGACACATGGGAGCCGCCTTTGGTGATTTCGCGGATCGCTTCGGGAACATCAGCATCTGTACCGTTAATGGTCGCAACTGCACCCAGTTCTTGCGCAAGTTCGAGTCTGGCTTCGTCTAGATCAACCCCGATGACATTGGCCCCGACGGCGGCAGCAATCATAACGGCTGACAGACCGACCCCACCGCAGCCATGTACGGCAACCCATTGACCGGCCGAGACCCTTCCTTGATCGACGACCGCGCGGAATGAAGTGGCAAACCTGCAGCCAAGGCTGGCGGCGGTTGCAAATTCCATGGTTTCAGGCAGCGCGACCAAATTAAGGTCAGCCTGATGAATTGGCACATATTCCGCGAAACTGCCCCAATGGGTAAAGCCGGGTTGCTCTTGATACAGACAGACTTGTTGATGCCCTGCGTGACATTCGCTGCACGTTCCGCAGCCGCAGACGAAAGGCACGGTTACCTTGTCGCCAACTTTCCAGTTCTTTACATCCCGTCCGACGGCTTCGACCACGCCAGCCAACTCATGACCGGGTATGTGAGGCAGCTCGATATCACTGTCATGCCCCATCCACCCGTGCCAATCGCTGCGACAAACGCCAGTGGCTTCGACCTTCAGAACAACGCCATGAGTATCGGGTGCAGGGTCGTCGACTGTGACAACCTTGGGGGTTTGTCGGAACTTCTCGAACAGGACAGCCTTCATAGTGTGCTCTTTCATTTTTTCGAAAAGTTGTGTGAACCTAAACCAACTCAGCCGAACTGATCCAGCCTTAGGGATGAACCCAGGTTGTGGCATTTTAGCACTATTTTAACCAAATCCAGTTTTAGACAAATTTAAGAAATCCACTCTCCTTAAACTTGCGCATATCTTTCTTTAGGTGGTGATGGGGAAATTCCCAAAAGCAATGTGTTGCTTTTGGGTGCAGCTCTTCTTTGCTTTCTGTGCTGGTGAATTGGGTTGTAGGGTCTCAAGGTGTCAAAGTTTTCAAACCTGCTGTTTGCGCTTTCTATTTTTCTATTTAATTCAACATCTTTGCTTGCCGCGCCGACTGCAGATTCAATTGTTGGAGACACTGTTAACAACCCTGTGACTGGTCTGGATACGACAGTCACTGCACTGATCGTGGATCCCGCTTCAACACCTACAGCCGGGACGACGGCTTTTGTTGAGACGGCGGATGGCTATGTGTTTCTCGTCAAAGATGCCGGCGAGACAATTTACAACTCCGACAATCCCCCACTGGCATTTGAGATTGTATCCATAACGGGAACAACGGCTCAGATCAGTAATTCTGGTGCGACCGGAACGGCCAGCTTGTCCACTCAGCTGACCCTGTCTCAGTACAACAGCAACTTCAACAGTTCGGGTACTCCTGGCTCTGTCACCCCGCCGGTGAACGTCTCCGGACCTAACGGTGTGAGCCAGGTCGTTTACGGGCGAGATGGCAGCAATGGGCGCGATGGTGCGCTTGTTGTGCCACCAAGTTCAGGTGGAAACGGTGCCGATGGCCCAACCCAGACTCAAACCCTGAACGGGAATGTCAACGCAACCAGCAATGTCGGTTGGCAAGTGGGTAGCGTTGGCGGTGACGGTGGTCAGGGCGGCGACTCGTACCTGAGCTTTTGGGACGGGCGCGATGGCGGCGACGGCGGGGAAGGCGGCACGGTAAACGCAACACAATCCTCGAGCAGCACGATCCAGACATCGGGCGACGGCTATGACGGTATATTTGCCTTCAGCCGCAGCGGCGAGGCTGGTGATGGTGGCAGCGGCTTCGCGGCTCCGGGTGGGGGCACCGGTGGCCACTCGGCAGATGGTGGCGACGTAACCGTTACGCAGCGGGGTGACATTTCTACGTCCGGCGACTCGGCTGATGGCATCTATGCGCTGAGCGTGTCGAACAATGGCGGTAATGGTGGGTCACAATGGGGGCTGGTTGGCTCGTCCGGTAACGGAGGCTATGGCGGTAGCGGTGGCACCGTAACGGTAAACACGGCCTCAAGCGGTAGCATCTTGACGACCGGCGACTACGCGAACGGGATTTACGCCCAATCCATCGGCGGTTCGGGGGGGTCAGCGGGGACAAGTGGCAACTTGTTGGTTTCGCTCATTGGCGGGGCCGATAATGGCGGAAATGGAGGCAGGGTTAACGTCTCGCAAGGTGGCGCGATTGAAACACAAGGTGATTTCGCGCGCGGTATTGTTGCCCAGTCCATCGGCGGCGGCGGCGGTTCGGGCGGAACTGCAGGCGGTCTGGTATCCCTTTCTCTTGGTGGCGTGGGCTCGAACGGCGGTAGCGGGGACTCGGTGAATGTCACTGTGCAAGGTTCGGGAAGCATCCTGACTTCGGGCATTGGGGCTGACGGTGTCATGGCGCAATCCATCGGCGGCAGCGGCGGAACCGGTGCAAACTCCTATGGGCTTGTTGCGATTGGTGGCACAGGATCTCGGGGCGGAACGGGCGCTGCAGTGAGCGTCAGCAACTACGGGCGTATTGTAACCGAAGACGACAACGCCCGCGGGATTATCGCGCAATCCATCGGCGGCGGTGGCGGTGATGGTGGCTCGTCCGGTGGAATGGTCTCGGTCGGTGGCAATGGCAGCGGCGGTGGCAGCGGGTCCACTGTGACGATCGTGAATGACGGGATCATCACCACTTCGGGTGATGATGCGATGGGTATTCTGGCCCAGTCGATTGGTGGCGGTGGCGGCAATGGTGGTTCGTCCGGTTCGGTAGGTGCGTTTGTCGGGGTAGCCATCGGTGGTGATGGCGGGGCCAGAGGGACCGGTGGCAATGTCAATGTAACCTTATCCAACACCGATGGCAGCCAGCCGTCGGCTATCCGGACTTCGGGCGCGCGCTCGGCAGGTGTATTTGCACAATCCGTCGGCGGCGGTGGCGGCAACGGTGGCGGAGCGGTCTCGGTTGCGGTTGGCGCATTTGGCGCGGCATCGGTCTCGGTTGGTGGGTCCGCTGGCAATGGTGGCAACGGTGGGACGGTCACGCTTAGCGGCAGCGGTTCAGCTTCTGTACAAACCGGTGGTGACGACTCGGTTGGGGTGATGCTGCAATCTGTTGGCGGTGGTGGCGGCAATGGTGGCTATGCCGTATCTGTCGCAGCGTCAGGCGGCCCGGTATCGGGTTCGCTGGCTGTTGGGGTTGGCGGTGACGGTGGTACGGGCGGCACGGGTGGTCCGGTCACGGTTGGCCAGTTCGATGGTAGTGGCGTCGCAACAGCAGCTGGGTTTGAAGGCACTGTCGTCACGACCGGAAACCGGTCGACAGGTATGCTGTTTCAGTCCGTCGGCGGTGGTGGTGGCAATGGTGGATTGGCGGTCGCCACGACCGGTGGCGCCTCGGCACTATTTTCGGGCAACGTATCAGTTGGAATTGGCGGCAAGGCCGGCAGTGCGGGCAATGGTGGACTTGTTCAGGTCTATACCAATGCTGACGTGACCACGACTGGCACAAGCTCCAGCGCGATCATCGCCCAATCCGTGGGTGGCGGTGGCGGTAATGGTGGTGGAAGCATCGCGGCCGGTATCAGCGCAAGCGGAGGCGCTGCGGTCGGGATCAACGTCGGTGTCGGCGGAGATGGTGGAGGTGCCGGTATCGGTGGCAACGTCACTTTGCGTGCCGGTGGGACCTCAATCGAAACCAGTGGCGCATTCTCCAGCGGTGTCGTTGCGCAATCCGTTGGCGGCGGCGGTGGTAATGGTGGTTATGCCATCGGTGCCAGTGCCGATATTGCGGGCGGCGCTGCCGGGTCCATCAGTGTAGGCCTCGGCGGTAAAGCTGGCGGTGGAGGTGCGGGCGGTACAGTGACGGCCCAAGTTGATGCGGATGTTACAACCCGTGGGGACGATGCCGGTGCGGTCGTGGTTCAATCCATCGGCGGTGGCGGTGGCAATGGCGGCTTCAGCGTCGCTGCTGGCTTGGCGGCCGGCGGTGGCGGTGCCGGAACGATTGGAGTCGGACTTGGCGGCGACGGAGGCAGCGGCGGCATAGGCGGTACGGTAACCGGCGTGCGCGTCAACGGCGACGTTCGGACCGAAGGTGCGCGCTCGACGGCTGTCGTTATTCAATCCATCGGCGGTGGCGGTGGTAATGGTGGTTTCAATGTCACCGCCGGAGTGGCAGCGGCAGGAGCCGGTGCTGGGTCAATTGGCGTCGGGCTCGGCGGCAACGGCGATACAGGCGGCAATGGCGGCGTGGTTGAAGGCCAGGTTGCAGGAAACGTCACAACAGTGTCCGAAGGTTCAGGCGGCGTAGTTTTCCAATCCATCGGCGGCGGTGGTGGCAATGGTGGCTTCAACGTGACGGCCGGTGTTGCTGGTTCGGGGGCAGGTGGCGGTGCCGTCACCGTAGGCCTTGGTGGCGACGGCTCAGGAGGTGGAATCGGTCAATCGGTGACCGGTCGCGTCACAGGCACAGTAAGCACCGGTGGCGCGGACTCAACTGCCGTTCTGGCACAGTCCGTTGGCGGCGGCGGTGGCAATGGTGCTTTTAATGTTAGCGCGTCACTTGCAGGGGCTGGGGTTGCGAGCGGTGCAGTTTCAGTTGGCCTTGGCGGCGACGCAGGTACGGGCTCGACGGGTGGCACAGTCAATCTGACGATTACAAATACGATTGTAACTGTCGGGGACCGTTCTTCAGGCGTCGTCGCCCAATCCATCGGCGGTGGTGGCGGCAATGGTGGGTTTAATATCTCGGGGACTGGGGCCGGTGCAGGTACTGCAAGCGGTGCGGTCAGCGTCGGGCTTGGTGGAACGGGCGCAGGTGGCGGTAATGGCGGGTCGGTTACGCTAAGATCCAGTGGGACAATTCTGACGCAAGGCGACTCGGCGACAGCATTCCTTGCGCAGTCCATCGGCGGTGGCGGAGGTAACGGCGGGTTTAACGTCAGCGCATCGGTTCAGGGATCGGGCACTGCAGGGGCTGGCGTCTCGGTCGGATTGGGTGGCAACGGCGGCGGTGGCGGCGATGGCAGCACGGTCGATGCCACATCGAACAATGCGGTTGAAACGCAGGGGGATCAGTCCTCGGGCGTCGTAGCGCAATCCATCGGTGGCGGAGGCGGCAACGGTGGGTTCAACGTAGCCCCGGTTCTGTCGGGCGCAGGTACAGCCAGTGGTGCGGTGAGTGTAGGACTGGGTGGTTCAGGTGATACCGGCGGCAATGGCGGCATTGTCACGCTGACCTCGAATGGCACCATCCTGACGGATGGCTTCGCCTCTAGCGGGTTTGTTGCGCAGTCGCTTGGCGGTGGCGGTGGTAACGGCGGGTTCAATGTCTCGCCCACCGTGTCCGGGGCTGGAACGGGTGCGGGATCAGTTTCGGTTGGTCTGGGCGGCTCAGGGTCCGCCGGGGGTGACGGCAGTTTGGTGACGGCCAGCACAACAGCTAACGTGGTAACCCGAGGGGATGCTTCGGTGGGTATCCTCACGCAGTCCGTTGGTGGCGGCGGTGGTAATGGTGGCTTCAATGTCTCACCGGCTTTGGCTGGGGCCGGCACCGGATCGGGCGCGATCAGCGTTGGTCTGGGTGGGTCCGGTGGCAGCGGCGGCACGGGGGGTGTTGTTGGCCTGACGGTTGCCAATAGTGTTCAAACCGAAGGTGCGCAGTCCAGCGCAGTTGTGGCGCAATCAATCGGCGGCGGCGGCGGCAATGGCGGGTTCAACGTTTCTGCTTCCGTCGGTGGCGCAGGTACGGGTTCTGGCGCTGCGGCAGTTGGCTTGGGCGGCCGTGGAACTGGCGGCGGTGACGCCTCGGCGGTCACGGCGAATGTAACCGGGAATCTGATCACGCAAGGTGAAACCTCTAGCGGTCTCTTGGCACAATCTGTGGGCGGCGGCGGTGGCAATGGTGGCATGAACGTCTCGGTTGCAGTGGCCGCGGCGGGCACTGGCTCGGGTGGGGCATCCGTGGGTCTTGGTGGCGCGTCCGGTACCGGCGGCAACGGAGGCACAGTTGAAGCCACATTGAACGGAAACGTCTCGACACAAGGCGATGAATCCGGCGGGGTGATCGTGCAAAGCCTTGGCGGCGGTGGTGGCAATGGAGGCATGAATGTTTCCGCCACAGTCACTGTCGCAGGAACCGGCAGCGGTGGTGCGTCTGTTGGTCTTGGTGGCAGCGGTGGCGACGGGGGCGACGCGGATACGGCCGAAGGCACGGTCGTTGGCAGTGTTACCACTACCGGTGACAATTCTGGCGGCGTCTTGGTGCAATCTGCTGCGGGTGGCGGCGGCAATGGCGGGCTGAACGTATCAGCAGCCGTGAACATCTCGGGGACCGGGGGCGGCGCCGTCGGGGTTGGCATCGGTGGCTCGGGTGGCGATGGCGGTGCTGCGAGCGCGGCGACGGGGTCGGTCACCGGCGATGTCACTACAAGTGGTGAGAACGCGACGGGCGTTCTGGTCCAATCCGTTGGCGGCGGCGGCGGTAATGGCGGCGTCAACATTTCGGGCGCTCTGAGCATCGCACGCACTGGATCGGGTGCGGCAGGTATCGGCGTGGGCGGCTTCGGCGGCAGTGGCGGGACCAGCGGGGTAGTCGACAACATGTTCTCTGGCAATGTGAGCACCTCGGGTCCGCGGTCGGCTGGTATTATCGCACAAAGCCTTGGCGGAGGTGGCGGCAATGGCGCCACAAACATTTCCGGGGCCATTTCTGTAGCCAGCAACTATTCCGGGGGTTTGGGGATCGGCGTCGGCGGCTTTGGCGGGGACGGTGGTGCGGCAGATAACGTCACGCAGCGGGTCACCGGAGATGTCATGACAACCGGTGATGACTCGGTCGGCATTCTGACGCAAAGCCTCGGCGGCGGTGGTGGCAACGGCGGCACCAACATCTCGGCAGCGTTGTCTCTGTCCCGATCAGCCAATGCGACGGTCGGCATCGGTGTGGGCGGCTTTGGCGGCGGCGGCGCTGATGCCGGAGCGTTGGTGCAATCGACAATCACCGGCGGAGTGACCACGACCGGCGATCGCAGCACCGGGATCCTGACACAGAGCCTTGGCGGCGGTGGTGGCAACGGCGGCACTAATATCTCGGCCTCGTTGGGTATCAGCCAGGAAAATGGCGGCTCGGTCAGTTTGGGCGTTGGCGGCTTCGGTGGCGGGGCGGGTAACGCTGGTGAAGTGAACAGCACATTGCGCTCAAGAACGGACAGCAGTGGCACAACTTCGGTGGTAACCACTGGCGTAGACAGTATTGGTGTCATAGCCCAGTCGGTCGGCGGCGGCGGCGGTAACGGCGGTCTGAACGTTTCTGGCGCTGTCAATCTCACCGGCAAATCCGGTGCAGCGGTTGCCCTGGGACTTGGTGGCTTTGGTGGCGGTGGTGGCAATGCCGATGCGGTCACGTTGGATGTTCAAAGCGATGTAGTGACGGCGGGTGACGGGTCGCATGGTCTGTTTGCGCAAAGCCTTGGTGGCGGTGGCGGTACCGGGGGCGTGAATATTTCGGGCACTCTGGCGCTGACTAAACCATCGGGGTCGGACACGATCTTTTCGGTTTCAGCGGGTGTTGGCGGCTTTGGCGGGGCCGGTGGTGATGCAAGCGATGTCGATCTGGACTATACCGGCAATGTACAGGCCGTACCGATGGTCGAGCAATCGGATGGCACTTTCGCCGTTGATGAAAGCAAAGGGGCCAGTGGCATCATTGCCCAGTCGCTTGGTGGCGGTGGCGGTGACGGCGGCACGAACGTCTCGGGCGGCCTCGCGATAAGCGGCAAACCCGGTGCGGGTCAGACGGACAGCAGTAAATCCTATGCGGTTGTCGTGGGCGTTGGAGGTTTTGGCGGCGGCGGTGGAGATGCCGGAAATGTTGATGTGAACATTGGCGCGGGCAGTACGATCACAGCTCACGGCACTGGCCAATCCGGCCTGCTGGCCCAATCCGTTGGTGGCGGCGGTGGCAACGGTGGTCTGAACGTGTCAGGCGGGATCGTATCCGACAGCTCTCTGATCGTGGGCGTCGGTGGTTTCGCAGGCGATGGCGGTCAGGCCGGAGACGTCACGGTCACCTCGCAAGCGGATATTACGGTTACAACGAACCCGGACGATATCTCGATCCCCAACACAACGACGTTCGAAGACAAATTGCGCGATTTCCTGGGCGACTCGATCGTTGATGAGACCGAGGAATTGGCGTCGAACTTCGGGTTGGAACGCCTGTTCATCGACATGGGTGTCTTCAACGAAGAAAAGCCGGATACTGACGGTTCGGCGGGTCTACTGGCGCAGTCCATCGGCGGCGGCGGCGGCAATGGCGGTCTGAATGTCTCGGGTGGAATTGCGCTCAGCAAAGATGGCAAGATCCCTTCGGTTACGTTTGGCGTCGGAGGCTTTGGCGGTGACGGCAATGTCTCGGGCAATGTGGGCGTCAATCATGCGGGAACTGTGTCAGTCGCCGGCAACTGGAAACATGGAGTTTTGGCCCAGTCGATCGCAGGCGGCGGTGGCAACGGTGCTTTGAATGTGACCGGGCAGCTGAACTATGGCGACTCCAACAACTCGGACGGCAAAACGGATCTGAGCATTGTGGGCGGCCTTGGCGGCCACGGAGGTACTGGTGCGGATGCGGGTGACGTGTCGGTCACTCAGACCGGCAACATCGCAACAAATGGCTATCACGCGCGCGGAATCTTTGCCCAGAGCATCGGCGGCGGCGGTGGTACCGGCGGCATTAATGCGACCTTTGTTGGTACCAAGGACAGCTCACCTATCGCGATGGGGATCGGCGGCTTTGGCGGCGGTGGCGGCGATGCGGGTGACGTGACCGTCGCGCGTGGCACAGCGGCCCTTGCTGCGGGGACAATCACGACCGATGGCGTTGGATCGCACGGTATCGAGGCGTCGAGCATTGGCGGCGGCGGCGGCGATGCGGGGATCAACGCAGTTGTGGGTATCAGCAAGACCACCGGCAACCAAAGCAACGGCGGCACAGGCGATTCATCCGATCGTAAGACACCGACCAATACCGGCGTCGATGACTCGGTCATCGCCAACTACAACGCGGTTTTGGATGAGCTTGAAGGCAAGGTGAACCCTGCAGATTCCTCTGGCAATAAAACCGGTGTGTCAGCGGTGGTTGCCATCGGTGGCGATGCAGGTACGGCAGGGGACGGTGGCGAGGTCGATGTTGATCACTATGGTGATATCGTCACCTTGCAAGATGGCAGCCACGGTGTTTTTGGGCAATCCATCGGTGGTGGCGGCGGCAACGCCGCCTTGAACCTCGGCATGACCTATGAGCTTGCCTCCGACGCGACCAACAAAGGCTTTGGCTTGGCTATTGGCGGCGGCACGGGTGAGGGCGGCATCGGTGGTTCGGTGGATGTGCGCAATACAGGCGACCTCGCGACCTCGGGCGCAGATTCCCATGGTCTGTTTGCGCAGTCAGTTGGCGGCGGCGGCGGCAATGCTGGCTACAATTCGGCATCGACGTCGGTTGATGGCGGCAATGTAAACATCCAGATCGGCCGCACGGGTGGAACCGGGGGCAGCGGTGGGGACGTCTATGCCAGCTCGAACGGCGCGATCAGCACGACGGGCAACCGGTCTTATGGCTTCTTTGCACAGTCCATCGGCAATGGCGGGGGTAACTCGTCATCAACTTCGGTCAGCATCGGCACCCCGAAATCCGGCGACAGCAAAGGCAACAAAGCCAGCCTGTCAGTCGGGCTTGAAGGCGGTACGGGTGGCGCAGCAGGCGATGTGACTTCTGTGGTGGCGGGCACTGTTGTCACACAGGGCGATGACGCACATGGCGTATTTGCCCAGTCCGTTGGCGGCGGCGGCGGCAATGGTGGCAAGGCCAGCAACTCGGCTGGCAAGGGTACTTCAATTGCCTTGTCCATCGGTGGTACCGGCGGCACCGGAGGCGTTGGTGGCACGGTGGACGTGACCAACACTGCCCAGATCGCAACGTTAGGAGATCGCTCGATTGGGCTGATGGCGCAATCCATCGGTGGCGCAGGCGGAACTGGCGGCATGGTACAGGCCGGACAATCGAACCTCGATACCATCAAAGCTGTGGTCAACCCGTCCACAGTCGGCACCACAGCATCGATCAACATAGGCGGTACCGGTGGGGACGGTATGACCTCGGACATCGTTACCGTAGTGAGTGACGGAATAATCAGCACTGCAGGCACCATGGCCCATGGTATCTTCGCGCAGTCCGTCGGAGGCGGCGGTGGCATGGGTGGTGTCGTGGAAAACCGCATCATCAGCCTTCGTAAAGAGATTGGAAACACCGCGACCTTGTCCATCGGCGGCAACGGCGGCTCGGGTGCGATGTCGGCGGCGGTATCTGTGACCAACCGGGACGTGATCCTGACCACGGGCGACAAGTCGGTTGGTATCTACGCGCAATCGGTCGGCGGTGGCGGCGGTGATGCACAGCAGGTTCGAAACATTATTCTGGGCCGGTCCTCGGAGGGGTCTACGACAAACGCGATCCTTATTGGTGGCACCGGCGGCACCGGTGGTTCTGGCAGTACAACCACTGTTGTGAACGAAGCCGATGGTACGATCGTGACCAGCGGAGCCGAAAGCCACGGTATCTTCGCGCAGTCTATCGGCGGTGGCGGCGGCAATGGCGGATCGACAATCTCGGTTGATGGTCGCTATGGCGGGGCCGAGGCGAGCACTCGGCGGGCGTTGCAGTTTGGCCTGGGTGGCTCGGGTGGTTCCGGTGGAACCGGAGGCAACGTGGCCGTCACAAATGCGGGTACGATCATCACCATTGGTGCAGGTGCGCATGGCATCTTTGCTCAATCCGTTGGTGGCGGCGGCGGCAATGGTGGGAGTTCGATTACTGGGACGCTGCGGCTAAAGACTGGGGACAGCAGCTCTCCGACCGCGCAGTTGAACATCGGTGGTTCGGGTGGCAGTGGCAATGCTGCCGGAAACTCGGTTGTCACCAATACCGGCGACATCCGCGTTGATGGCGAAGGTGCCTACGGTATCTTCGCACAATCCGTCGGTGGCGGTGGTGGCAATGGTGGATTGGCCGTTGCGATGGATGTGAATGACCTCAAAAACACAATGACCGGCAAGTCATACTCAAAGATCGCCATTGGCGGTTCTGGTGGCGACGGGGCGGATGGTGGAGATGTCACGGTCAACCATACCGGTACGATTGTCGTGAACGCTGAAAACGGGTTCGGTATCTATGCCCAATCCGTTGGTGGCGGCGGCGGTAATGCGGGATATTCGGTATCGTCGCCCTTGGTCTCGGCGCTGGATTACACGATCTCTCATGTGTTGGGCGCGCGAGAAGGGACCACCGGATCAGTGGGAACCGCGACTGTCAATTCAACCGGTGACATTCTGGTGAATGGTGCAGGCAGCGAGGCCATCTTCGCACAATCTGTTAACGGCGGCGGCGGCAACTCTGAAACATCGGTCGACCTTACGACTGCGACGGCAAGCGCGGGTGGAACCGGCACTGTTTATATCAGTGACATCTCGCTGGGCGGTGATGATGTTTCGGGCACAGCGGGCAGCCAGGTTGCCCAGTCGCACGTCGGTGACATAGCGACCACCAGCGACCGCTCGACAGGTCTGATGCTGCAGAGTGTCGGCGGCGGTGGTGGCACATCGGCCAACAACATCAGCCTTCAGGATGGCGACGGTATCGAGATTGATGCGCGCCTGGGCGCGATTGATACGAATGATGCAGCAGGTGGCGATGTGTTCGGCAGCCGGACGGGCGATGTCGGCACTGATGGTGCGTTTTCCTCGGCAGGTACGGCGCAATCTATTGGCGGCGGCGGCGGTAAGCTGGTGCTCAACAGCACGGGCACGGCTGATACCAACAGGTTTGCTTCGGTAATCCTGGGGTCCGATCCAAGCTTCCGCAACAACGGCGGTGATATCGATCTTGATCTGAATGGAGATGTCTTCACCAGCGGTGACCGGTCCTTTGGCCAAAGCGTTCAAAGCATCGGCGCGGGCGGGGGTGAAGCTGTCGTTGCTGGTCTTGGAGGCGTCGATGTGACCCTCGGGGCGCAGGACGATTCAACTGGAGATGGCGGCAACGTCGATTTCACCAATACCGGTGACGTAAACACAAGTGGTACCGGATCGCATGCGTTCGTGATCCAGAGCATCGGCGGCGGCGGTGGTCTTGTCACGACAGACCTGGACCCCAGCCAGGTGACCGTAAATCTGTCAGCTGCAAATGGCGGGGACGGCGGGGACATTCTGTTCTCGCAAACTGGTAACACGGTCACCAGCGGAGAGAACGCGATCGGTGTCGCCGCGCAGTCGTTGGGTGGTGGTGGCGGCATCGTCGATTCCATATTCCGGGGTGCCGCAGGTGGCGCCGGGTCGGGCGGTGCTATCGACATGACCCTGACCGGCAATGTGTTGTCGGTCGGCGACGGTGGCATTGGTGTCTTTGCACAATCCGAAGGCCGTGACGGTGCAGACGCCATTATGCTTGGGTTCGATGGTGTTGTCATGGGTGGCACCGGGCAAGCGAACTCGGTTGCCTCTATCATTGTCGAAGGAGGAACCGACAACACGCTGACCCTATCAGAAGACACGGTGCTGATCGCGGGCAATAACCAACTGGTGAACGGCGGCGATGGCAATGAACAAATCACGCTGTCCGGACGCGCGCTTGGGAACCTGAACCTTGGTGACGGGACGAATGGCCTGACCGTGGAAGATGGTGCAACCTTCTATGCATTGGATACCGTGAATCTGGGCGACGCCGGGCTCATGCAGGTGGATGGCAACTTGGTTCTGGGCGCAAATTGGGGCGTCGACGGAGGCCTGACGGCTGCTGTTCAAGCGGATGATTTTTCCTTCACCGAGAATGTTAGCCAGACCACGAACGTGACCGGAAGTCTGGCCTTTGGCGGCACTGCGACTTCAACGTTCGACGTGTATTTCCGAACCACTGGCATATCGGGTGGAGACAGCGATCTGATCAATGTCACCGGGGATGCCACGATTGGTGGTACATTGGTGCCGGGGTTGAACACGCTCGAACGCGCATTGCCGCTTGTCATCATCAATCCCGATGGAACGGCCGCAGATGCTGGCACGACCATCCAGGACACTGTGGTTCTTGATTACTCCATTGGTTTGAACGGGGCGACGTCGGACGGCAGTTCGATCGATCTGGTGATCACACCAGACTATTCGACGCCTAGGATGAACTCCAACCAGACCGCGATCGGTGACTATATCAATGATGTCCTGAACGGGCGGGGAACGTCCGAACAGGGCGAGCTTTTGGCGCTGATCGGGAACATGCAATCCGAGACCGATGTGATCGCGGCCATTGAGAGCTTGTCGACAGCGGACTACGCCGCAGATGCGGTGGATGCGTATTTTGGCACGCGGGTATTCGCGGATACGCTGCAAAACTGCGAACGCTACACCAATTATCAAGCCGGGGATGATCCGCGTAACTGTATCTGGTTTACCGGCGGCCGCTATTTCTTCGACCGCGAGCAGACCGGGATTTACAACGATCTGAACGTCAATAACACCAATTGGTCGGCGGGTGTCCGTCTACCGGTGGGGGATGAGTTGTATGCAGGGTTTGCCCTGGGCTACGACCAGATCAGCCTGCAGAACGGATCGCAATACAATGCATCCGGCGATCGGTTCAATCTGGGTGCATCGCTGACCAAATACACAGGCGCGTGGGAGTTTGCGGCCATGCTGTCGGCAGGTTGGTCAAACTACGATACAAGCCGTGCAGGTGGGATCCGGGGCGTTTTGCCCAATGGCACAATTGTGGACACCGTTGGTGTCAGCGAGATCAAGCACAAGATGAACCACCAGAACCTGCGGCTCAGCCTGGCGTATGATCAAAGACTTGGCGCTGGTGGAGCGTACCTGCGCCCCGAACTGGCCGTCGATGCGACGCGGTTGGCGACGGAAAGCAATGGCGATGCCACTTTGTCAGGTATCGTCTTGCAGGACGACAACGAGATGATCTATTCGCTGACGCCGTCGATTGAGATCGGGACCGAGCAGATCCTGAGCGCCTCGCAGAAACTGCGTGCGAGCCTGCGCGCCGGTGCCATCCTCTCGTCTGACGACACGGTGTCGGTAACCGCTGGCTTCAGTGGGGCCAGCGCCGCCGATGGAGGGTTCGTGAATACCAGCTATATCGGTGACGCCCACGGCGTCGTGTCCGCGCGGTTGGGATTGTTTGCTTTGGATGACAGCAGCTTTATCAACCTGAGCCTGGACCATATGTTTGGAGACTCAACCGAAGCCCTGCAGGTTGGCATTGGCCTTGGGATACAATTCTAGTTTATGAGGAACAGCAGTATGAAAACTTGGATCTACGCTTTGGTGGCGTCGTTCGGTTTGACAACTCAACTTGGCGCACAGGAAAACGAAGCGCCATTGTGGTCGGTCAACTGCAGCAATCAGGTCAACGGAACTGAATTGATTTGTGAAATGACCCAGACCATTATCTTAACCGAGAACAATCAAAGGCTTGCCTCGATTGCGTTCGTCAAACCTGCCGGCAGAGACGAGATCGAAGCGGTGCTGACACTGCCATTTGGCCTGCTGTTCTCTGAAGGGCTGATTGCTAAAGTGGATGATGCCGAGATCGCGCGGCTGGATTTTCTAACCTGCGAAGCACAGGGTTGTTTTGCCCGTTCTCCTGTTTCTCAGGACTGGATGTCAAAGATGCGCGCTGGCAATCTGTTGAGTATTGAAAGCGTAAACCGGGTCGGCGATCCGATTTCCTTTGGTTTCGATCTGGCGGGATTTAGCAGAATATCCGATATGCTGCCGTGATTGCCTGGCCTTCCTTCCAGAAGGCCGCACAGGCCTTCTTGGTTAGCAACGCGTAGAAGGGTCTGACCAGAGCGTTCATTTTGTGATTGCACTCGCAACGAGCGGAGGCTGCGGCGTAGGGCTATGTGATGGCTTTGGATTTCCGAGATGCGAGCGTTCGCGCCGACTAGTTCTCAGAGACACTCCCGGTCGGCGATGTCGAGGGTGCGGTCCAGAATCGCCAGCCCTGTAATCAGGTCGTCTTCACTGATGTTGAGCGGTGGGGTCAGGCGGATCACGTTCGAGAAGAATGACAGGTAGAGGCCTTCGTTCATCGCAAAGCTCATCATCTCGCTCATGGGTCTGGCGTCTTCGCCTTTGGCGGCAAATGGCACCAGCGGTTCGCGGGTGTCGCGGTTCTTGACCAGTTCGATGCCATTGAACATGCCCTTGCCGCGAATATCCCCGATCGAGGGGTGTTTCTTTGCCAGCTTGTGCAGCTCTGCGCGCATCTTTTCCCCCATCGCGGTGGCATGGGCCAGCGTGCCTTCTTCCTGCATGGCTCGGATCGCGGCAATGCCAGATGCGCAGGCCAGCGGATGGCCGGCATAAGTCAGGCCTCCGGGCAATGGGTAATCGCGCAGCCAGTCATGCAGCTCGGTACTGACGGACATGGTGCCAAGCGGCACGTAACCCGAGTTGATGCCCTTGGCCGAACAAATGATGTCCGGCTGAACACCCCAGTGATCGACGGCGAACCATTTTCCCGTCCGGCCAAACCCGGCCATGACTTCATCCGCGATCAGTAGGATGCCGTATTTTTCGCAGGTTGCCTTGATCGACTGCAGATATCCGTCGGGTGGCACGATGATCCCGTTTGTGCCGACAATAGGTTCCAGAATGACAGCGGCCACGGTGTTAGGGTTTTCATACATCAGGATTTCTTCCAGATGCGGCCCGCCTTGGGCGACCGGGCACTGGGCCGGGTCTTTGTGGCCAGTTGGTAACCGATAGACGTAAGGATCAAGCATCCGCACGATGCCCGGCATATCGGCGCGGGTCAGATGGTGGCGCGGGTCGCCGGTCAGCGATAGCGTGCCACCGGTTGCCCCGTGGTAGGAACGGTAGCGGGCAATGATCTTTGTCCGACCGGTGTAATGCCGCGCCAAACGGATCGCGGTTTCATTGGCGGCGGACCCTCCTGTTGTAAAAAAGGTTGATGAGATGTTGGCAGGCGTGATCTCGGTCATGATTGCCGCGAGTTCTGATCGAACATCCGAGCCCATGGCCGGGCCGATATAACAAAGCTTGTCCGCCTGATCCTTAATCGCTTGTACGATCTTGGGGTGCTGATGACCCATATTGGCGTTCACAAGTTGGCTTTGGAAATCGAGGTAGCGTTTACCTTCGCTGTCCCAGAACCAACTGCCCTGAGCACCTGTTATGACGCGCGGGCGGCTGCCCTGTTTCGACCAGCTTTGCAGATAATGATCCGCATGCATGTCTTTGACCCATTCGGGATCATGGGAGGGGTAGGCGTTGCTGAAGTCTTCCATAACAGGCCTCTTGGCGTGCGGGGTTGGGATCAATCGATGATGGTTACTGGCTGGCCCAAAGCGTCTGCATCAGGCCTGACGCCAAGGCCGGGGCCTTCGGGTGGGGCGATGCGACCGTTCCGGCGGCTAGGTGCATTCGGATCGAGACATGGTTTGACATAGTGGGACAGATCGCATGTATTCATGATGCCGTGCGCTGGGGTTGAGGCCGCAAGATGCAGCGAGGCGGCCGTCGTAACATCGCTGCCCCAGGTATCCTCGATGCACATCTGCGTGCCAAGCGACAGGCAGAGATCGCGGATTTGACGCATCGTCGAAAGGCCGCCCATCTTCGACAGTTTCAGCGCAGCAGCATCCATGCAGCCAGCGCGGTGTCCTGCCAGAACCGAATGAATGTCACAGGCGCTTTCGTCCAGCTTCATCGGCAGACCAGTCGCGGCGCGGACCTGGGCGCATTCCTCAATCGTGGCGCAGGGTTGTTCCAGCATTATGTCCAGATGCGAGACAGCGCGGCCAACTCGTGTAGCGGTCAGCGTATCTGACCCGCAATTCCAGTCTCCATAAACCAACGGGCCATCACCTACAGCCTCGCGCACCTGAATCAAACGAGCAACGTCGGCTTCCCAGTTGTTGTCCGCGCCCAGCTTCACCTGAAACTGTCGCATGCCCTGATCAAAGGCATCGCGCGCCATGCGCGCCATTTCATCCGGCGCGATACAGGTGATCGAGTGATACAGCGGCAAATCCGCGACCGCCCGCCCACCAAGCAAAGTGTAAAGCGGTAGGTCGGCTGCCTGTGCGGTCAGATCCCAAAGCGCTGTATCGATCGCTGACTTGGCGTAGCCATGCCCGATCAGATGCTTATTAAGGCGCTCCATCAGCGCTTCGGGACCAACCGGGTTAGCGCCGATGACAACGGGTGCCATCTCTTCAAGCGCTGGAGCCACGCCCTTGGCATAGGCGGGTAAATAATGCGGGATCGGACAAACCTCTCCCCAGCCCGATGCGCCGGTGTCGGTATCCAGGCGGACGACCACGGAAACCGTCGTATCGCAGGTCTTGCCCTCGGCCATGTAATAGGTGTCATGCGAGGTCAGCGGGACTTCCCAGGCGGTGATGCGAGTAATCTTCATCAGGCGGTTTCCATCAGGCGCAGGATTCGTAGGTTGCGACAGGTGGGCCAAGGCTGTCAAAGTCCGGCGTCACCCCAAGCCCCGGAGTATCTGTGGCATAGAGTTTACCGTCCCTTACTGTGGGGCCGCCAATCCCGGTGTTTCGTGTGTTGTAGTTCATCAGATCGGTCGAGTTGATCAGCATCTCTTGGGGTGTTGAGGCCGCAAAATGGGCAACTGCGGCGGTGGTGATCTGACCGCCCCACGTGTCCTCGGAGACAACCGGAATACCGTGATCAATCAGGAAATCACGCACCCGGCGGGCTTTGGACAGGCCGCCCAGGTTAGAAATCTTCAAGCAACAAATTTCGGCACCCCGATCGTTCACGATGCGTCGGGCCATTTCAATCCCGGTGACGCATTCATCCAGTTTCATTGGTTGCTCGGCTACGCGGCGCACCTGCTGGCACTCGTGGTAACTGTGGCAGGGTTGTTCGAGGATAAAGTTCAGATCGCGGGTTGCGCGGGCCACACGGATAGCGTTGTCAACGCGCCAACCCTGATTGGCATCTGCCATAGCCTTTTCACCGGGTTTCAGCAGGGGCACGCCTTCGCGGATACGGTCGATATCGGTCACCCAGTCGCCACCTACCTTGATCTGGAACTGCCGGTATCCCGCTGCGCGGTGCTGCTCCATCTCGGCGATGGTTTCTTCCAAGACAGGCTTTTGCGGCACAACCCGGTACATCGGCGCACCATCGGTGAGTTTGCCGCCCATCAGCATCCAAACAGGTTGTCCGGTGGACCGTCCCAGAATATCCCAACACGCTGCATCAAAGGGCGCTTTGGCGTAGCCGTGACCTTGGACCGTGCCATCCATCAACCGTTCGATCTTGGACAGCTGGCGGGGATCTTCCCCCAGCAAGCGCGGGGCGACGAGGCGGGCAAAGGCCTCGACGCCTTCGGAATGGGCGATCATGTAGTTCTCGCCGCATGGGGCAAACTCGCCGCAGCCCTGTAGACCCGCATCCGTGTCGATCACCACTACCGAAGACATCGACGTTGTGATCGCGTTGCCCGCGCCCCAGCCGTATGATCCGCCGACATAGGGCAGGGGGGTTTTGAACACACGGATACGGGTTATCTTCATGGCGTCACCATAGGGCTTCCGCGATGGCCGATGCTCTGGTTTTCAGATCACGCCAGTTCACGAACTGCGTCCGTGCGTGGGCGTTCGGATTTCGGATCATAGGCTGCTTCGCCGAGGACACGCCCTTTGCGGGGTACACCAGCGATAACTACTTCGATCTCTGTGCCCGGAACATTCACGTGTGGCTTGACGTAAGCAAAGGCGAGGATTTTGCCGACGCTGTGGCCATAGGCGACCGAGGCTGTTGCACCGACAACCTCGCCTTTGATCCGAATAGCCTCGCCCCCATGACCATCTTCGACCCCATCCGGTTCGATCTCCAAATAGGCGCAAATCCAAGGCATCTCGCCCGCCTCAGACTGAGCGGCACTGGCGCGCGTTGCTTCGACACCCAGATACTCTTTGTCCAGCTTGAAGAACCGGCTGACATTGGCCTCTGGAAGCGTGACCTCGTTGGTCAGTTCTCCAGCACCGGGGAATGCTTTTTCCATGCGCAGGCTGTTCATCGCAAACGAGCCGTAGTTTTCGATGCCAAATTCCTCGCCGGCAGCCCACAGTGCGTTGTAGACGTCAACGCAGGTTTCATCCGGCATATGGAATTCCCAACCCAACTCGCCCGCATAGGACATGCGAAAGGCCCAGACCTTGTGCCCCGCGATGGTGATTTCCTGAGCCGACAGCCAGCGGAACCCGGCGTTGGACAGGTCCGCGTCGGTGCATCTGGCCAGTACCTCGCGGGATTTTGGCCCGTTCAGGGACAAAGCCGACCAATCTTCAGAGAGCGTTTTGACAAAGACGGTCTCTCCCGCGAGGTTCTGGTTCAAGTGATCGACAAGGCGCTGTTCAAAGAACGCCGCGCAGACCAGATAATAGCGGTCTTCCGCCATGCGAACGATGGTCGTCTCAAGCTCGATACGGCCCCGGCGGTTCAGAAAGTGGGTCAAGGTGATCGAGCCATCTTTCTGTGGCATCTTGTTGGCCGTCAGACGGTCAAGATAGGCATAGGCATCGGGGCCTGAAACTTCGACTTTGGTGAACGCGGTCACGTCCATGATACCAACACGCTCACGCACGGCTTGGCATTCCAGCGCAACCATGTCGAAGACTTCGTTGCGGCGGAACGAATAGTGGTCACGCTGTTCAACACCATTGCGCGCGAACCATCGCGGGCGCTCGTGGCCAAAAACCTCTTCATAGACCGCGCCCTTTTCCTTGAGGATTTCATACAGCGGCGAGGGTTTGATCGGACGCCCTTCAAGACGATTGAAATGCGGAAAGGGGATCTCGTGCCGCAGCTTGTAATCCTCATGCGCCTTGATGACCTGCCAGTCTTTCTTGGCATAGCTGCCAAAGCGGCGCGGATCATAGTCACGCATGTTGATATCGGCAGCACCGTGTACCATCCATTTGGCCAGTTCACGGGTCAGACCAGGCCCCCAACCGATGCCGATCTGCGTGCCACAGCAGCACCAGTAATTCTTGACGCCGGGTGCGGGGCCGACCATCGGGTTGCCATCTGGCGGGTGGCTGATTGCACCATGAACTTCGCGGGTGATGCCCAGTTCAGAAAAGATCGGCATCCGTTCCAATGAGTTTTCCAGCCAAGGCATGACACGGTCATAATCCGCCTCGAACAGCCAGTTTTCGTACTCCCATGGGCATTCATCATGCCAGACAGAGTTCGAGTTCTCCTTTTCATAGATCCCGATCAGGCCCTTTTTCTGTTCCATGCGGATATAGCCCGAAACCATCTTGTCATCGCGGATCACCGGCAGCTCGGTCTTCAGGTCTCTGAATTCAGGCACATCTTCAGTGACAAAATAATGATGGGTCATCGAGGTCATGGGTAATTGCAGGTTCGACCATTCGCCCATCTGACGGGCATAGGTGCCGCCTGCATTAACGACGTGTTCGCAGGTGATGGTGCCTTGTTCGGTTTCCACCACCCATTCACCTGCATCGTTCTGGGTGATGTTGGTCGCGCGACAGTGGCGGAAAATCTTCACACCTTTCTGACGGGCCCCAGCTGCCATCGCCATAGTCACGTTCGAAGGATCAACGTGACCGTCATCTGGCGTATAAAGCGCACCAATGACACCGTCGAGGTTATAGTAGGGGTGTTTGTCAGCTATGAAGTCAGGCCCTACCAACTCGATATTGAACCCCAGCGCTCGGCCAACTGATAATGTGTGGCGAAGCCAGTCCATCTCATCCTCGGTATAGGCCAGACGGAATGAACCGCAGCCGTGCCACGTGACCGCCTGACCGGTTTCTTCCTCAAGTGTCTTGGAATAAAGGCCAATGTTATAGTCGACCATTTTGCCCAGCCCGTAGGAACTGGTGGAGTGAGTAATCTGACCAGCGGCATGCCAGGTGGAGCCCGAAGTTAACTCGGCCTTTTCCAACAGCACCGTGTCTTCGCCCCAACCTTCATGGCCCAGGTGATAGGCCAGTCCGCAACCCATGACGCCACCGCCGACAATGACGACCTTTGCGCGTGCAGGCAGTTCCTTTTTAGACATCGCAACTTCCTGTTTCCGAGACATGGAATTCTGTGGACTTCCTATTGCTACATATGTACCACTGTCAATTAAAAATGGCACAAATGTACATACCGAGGTAAGCAATGTGCGGTACAGATGTTTCAAGTGGTATTCTGACGCGTACGGATGTTACGAATCCTGACGCGATCTTTTTGACTGAAACACCAGCCCGGCTTGTATCAGGAGAAAAAATATGACTGTCCTGCCAACCCACTCGCTCGAGGCCCGGTACTATACGGATCCTGACATATTCGACAAAGAGATGAACGGCCTGTTGTGCAGAACTTGGCAATACGCTGGTCATGCGGCAGATATCCCAAATGTAGGCGATTACTTTGCGTTCGAAATCGCTGGTCAGAACCTTTTTGCCATTCGCGGACGCGACAATCTTGTCAGGACTTTCTACAACGTGTGCCAGCATCGTGCGCATGAAATGGTGACCGGAACCGGAAATACCCGTGTAGTGGTCTGTCCCTATCATCAGTGGACCTATGAGCTGACTGGCGGCCTGCGGTCTGGACCGAACATCAAGAAAGTTCCCGGTTTTGATCGCGCGAAAATCTGTCTGACCGAAGTACGGACCGAAGACTTCCTCGGGTTCATCTTTGTCAATTTGGACGATAACGCGGCAACGATGGACGAATGGTATCCCGGCGTCCGGGACGAGTTGTCTGAGTTCGTGCCGAACACTAACGCTCTGGCCCCCTTAGAGTGGGTGGAAATTCCCGAAAACTGCAATTGGAAGGTTTCGATCGAGAATTACTCGGAATGCTATCACTGCCCAACTAATCACCCGACCTTTGCCGAAGGCGTGATCAAACCGGAAACCTATGACATTCAGCCCGATGTGTCGGGAGGTTACGTGCTGCGTCACACGACCGAGTGCCAAAGCCTCGAAAAGATGACCTATCCGATTGATCTGGAAAGCAACAAGCACGCGGGCGACTATCAAAGCTGGTTCCTGTGGCCGATGTTCTCGTTCCAATGCTATCCGGGAAATGTTCTGAACACCTATCATTGGCGGGCAAATACAGTGGACAGCTGTACCGTCTGGCGCGGGTGGTACACAGAAGGCGGTCATGAAAGCGACGTGATCCGTGGCCTTGCCACTCAGGATCGCGAAACGACTGTGGCCGAGGATATTCGGTTAGTGGAATCCGTTCACCGCGGCCTGAAATCCAAAGGGTACAAACCGGGACCGCTGGTGCTTGATCCGGCCTGTGGCGTCATGAGCGAGCATTCCGTTGCGAAGCTTCAACAATGGATGCGCGAGGCGATTGAATAACGTTACGTGCTGTGGATGGGCCAGATAAGACATCACCGAAGCCAACGCTGTGCCAAAGGGCACACCCGACCAGAACGACGCGATCGAGCCCCTTGCCTTCGGTGGTGGGGTTGGTTGTAAGTCAGGGACGGCGGCTTTAGCGGAATATCGAGCCAGGACCGACTAAGTTGCAGATCGGTCGTTTCACCTGAGGAGAGAATGATGGACGACAACCTGTTTGAACATGGCCTGAAGCAGCGCAAGTCGACGCTGGGCGCCGAGTATGTTGAGAAGAACCTGGCAGCGGCGGATGATTTTACCCGCTCATTCCAAGAGAACATGACTGCTTGGTGCTGGGGCTTCGGCTGGGGGGATGACACGATCGATCACAAGACCCGTTCGATGATGAACCTCGCTATGATTGGGGCACTCGGCAAGATGCATGAATGGGAAATCCACTGTAACGGCGCGTTGAACAATGGTGTCACCAAAGAGGAAATCCGATCAATCATTCATGTGATCGGCATTTATTGTGGCGTCCCGCAGTCTCTTGAATGCTTCCGTGTCGCTCGCAAAGTCCTGACCGAACGTGGGCTGCTGGACTGATCTGATCCCTTCGCGAGATCTTCAGAAGGAACGACACAATCAGCGAGATTGCGCGTCTGCAGTTCGCGCGGTCTGCTGACACCTGCCTAAGCCGGGTCTGGCACCTCACCTTGCCAATGGTCCCCCATCGCGACGATGCATGAAGTGCCGTTGGCGTAGTTCTGAACGATCATCCAGTCTCCGCTTGTGCGTTTGACCCAAACCTCCAGCATCGTTTCGGGATCGCGCAAACCCATGCCCTGACGTTCGGCCCCCAGAACCTGTTTCAGTGTCTGTGCCATCCGCGCGCTGTCATCACAGCTGACATCCGCCATTTTAGACTGCGCAGTAGAAGGCACCACAAGGCATAGAAGAAGAAGGCTGGCATGAAGACGGGTCATAGGTGAAGGTTAGTTCTTTCTGCGCTCAAGCGTAACAGTTTTATGACGCCCTGTGGATAAAACTCGCGCAGAGTCCTGCGAGAAACGCCACACACTGCAGAACCAGGCAATCATCGCGCCTGTCACAAATCTTTCGCGTAGATGTAAACGAAACGATTCAAAAGCGTCACGAAGCTTTTGATTTGACGTTCTATCCGCCTCGCAACGATGGGGGCGATATGCTGAGAATTGAAAAGCTGACCAAAAAGTTTGGTGACAAACGGGCCGTGGATTCGGCGAATATCGTTGTCGACAAGCCAACCATGATCGGGATTATAGGCAGCTCCGGGGCTGGAAAATCCACGCTTTTGCGCATGGTCAACCGTCTGAGCGATGCAACGACCGGCACAATTACTTTTGAAGGCGAAGAGATCTCTGCGCTTCGCGGTGCTGCCAAACGCGAATGGCAATCGCGCTGTGCGATGATCTTCCAGCAGTTCAATCTTGTACCGCGCATGGATGTCGTCTCGAACGTTTTGCATGGCACGCTGAACAGGCAATCGACCTTTTCGACGATGTTCAACCTGTACCCGCGGTCGGATATTCATAAGGCGATTGAAATTCTGGATCGGCTAGGCATTGCCGAGCAAGCACCCAAACGAGCCGAAGCCTTATCAGGCGGCCAGCAGCAACGCGTCGCCATCGCCCGCGCGCTGATGCAGGACCCGAAGATCATTCTGGCGGATGAGCCGATTGCCTCGCTGGACCCAATGAATGCACAGGTTGTGATGCAGTCGCTGCGGGCCATTCACGAAGAAGACGGCCGAATGGTCATTGCTAATCTGCACACGTTGGATACCGCGCGTCGCTACTGCGACCGGGTCATCGGAATGCGTGATGGTCGGATTGTGTTCGACGGCACCCCTGCGCAGCTGACCACGGGCGTAGCGCGCGACATCTACGGTGCAGGCGCGGACTTTTCCGAGGCCGCAACCTCGACCGAGATCGAAACACTGGACAGGCCCGAGGTCCGCGAAGCGGAAGCCTACGTCTGAGCCATTTCCCCCCCGCGTCCGTCGCGGGCCACCTTCATCTAACCGAACGGAGAAAATGATGAAAAAGACCCTCGCACTGTCGTTTGCCGCCACGACTGTATTGAGCACTGCTGCTCTTGCCGAAGAAATCACCGAGTTTCGCATTGGCATCCTCGGTGGTGAAAATGCCCAGGACCGCATGAACTCGTACCAGTGTCTTGCAGACTATACCTCTGAGGCGTTAGGCGTTGAGACCAAGCTATTCGCCCCGGCGGACTACAACGGTGTGATACAGGGCCTGTTGGGCGGTACACTCGACATGGCATGGCTGGGTGCCTCTTCTTACGCGGCCACCTATCTGCAAGACCCCGAAGCAGTTGAGCCCGTTCTGATCAAGGTCAATGTGGATGGTTCAATCGGGTATCACTCGATTGGGTTCGCCCGCAAGGATAGTGGCGTCACCTCACTGGACGACATGAAAGGCAGAGTGTTTGGGTTTGGAGATCCGAACTCGACCTCAGGTTATCTGATCCCGTCGATCGAAATCCCGCAATACAAAGAAGGTATCACCATGGAGTCGGGTGAGTATTTCGGTGAGGTCAAATTCACTGGTGGCCACGAGCAGACGATCGTCGCTGTGAATAATGGCGACATTGATGGTGGTGTGACCTGGGCCGATGGTCAGGGCAACTGGGAAGATGGATACAATTCTGGTGCCCTGCGCAAAGCGGTTGACGCAGGTCTTGTCGACATGAACGACATGGTCCAGATCTGGAAATCGAACGTTATCCCCGAAGGCCCTGTGGTTCTGCGCAAGGCGTTGCCTGCCGATGTCCGTGCGACCATGACAGATCTTGTCGATGGCCTGCACGAGCGTGACCCCGATTGCGCTTATGGTGTGGCGGCAGGCGAGACGCTGGGTTTCCAGCCGGTATCGCATGACACCTACATCTCGATTGTTGAGGCCCGCAAAGCCAAAATCGGTGGCTAACGCGCGCACATGACGTTTCCGGCAACCCATTGGGGTTGCCGGTCTTTATTCATTCGGGGCTCGGGATGGCAGATTTATCAATCGGTGCGGCGCCAGGCGGCGTTGAGACCATTCAATCCAGCTATATGGCACAAGTTCACAAGCGCAGGCTTTATGGCGGGCTGACGCTGCTGATCTTTGTGGTCCTGATGGTATCAGGTTTCAACATTGCGGATTCCCGAAACGCGGGTGGGTTCTGGGACGGATTGCATCAGATCGGTGATTACCCGGCGGATGTGCTGTCTGAAGCTTGGGAAAAGCGGGCCGATCTGCCTGGCCTGATCGTGAAGTACATCCCTGCACTGGTTGAGACGGTGAACATTGCCGCAGTTTCCACGTTGATCGGGGCCATCGGTGGTCTGATCCTGTCGCTTCTTGGCACACGCGGGCTGGCGAAATGGCCGGGTCTAATCCCGGTCTTCCGGCGTATCTCGGATGTTATGCGCGCAGTGCCGGAAATCGTTATCGCGCTTGTGCTGATCTTTGTCCTTGGCGGCGGGCCGGTGCCGGCGATGATCGCCATCTCAATCCACACCGCTGGGGCGCTTGGCAAAATGTTCTCGGAAGTGTCCGAAAACGCGGATCTGAAACCGGTTGAGGGGTTGGCTTCGACCGGGGCGACTTGGTCGAAACAGATGATGCTGGGTATCCTGCCACAGGTCGCGCCAAACTATATCAGCTACACGTTGCTGCGATTTGAGATCAATATTCGCGCTTCTGCCATCCTGGGCTTCGTCGGCGCGGGAGGGTTGGGTTACGAACTGCGCAATGCCATGGCTTGGGGTCCGGGTCGTTTTGACGAGGCCGGCGCGATTTTCATCCTGCTATTCAGCACCATCGTATTCTTCGATCAGGTGTCCAGCCGCTACCGCAACCGTCTGACCGAAGGGCAGGGCCAATGACCACAATTGATTGGAACTTCGGGCTGGACGGGGCCAAGCTTGACGCCGAAAAGCTATTTCAGCGTAAACGATTGATCGGTTTTAGCATCCCTGTCGTGATCCTCGTTTATCTCACCTACATCTTCTTTGCCTTCGACCTGCCGGGCCTTGCGCAACGTGCCAATCTGGACAACGCCGTTACACTGGCTTCTGATAGCTGGTCACACAAAGTGCATGTCACACGCAATAATCAGAGCGGTGAAGTGACCTATGCTGTTGAGGGCGAGCGTAAGGGCACTTATCCCGAGGGTAAACGTCCCGACTGGGTATCGGGTGAAGAGGTGACGACGATCGATCTGGGCCGCAATCATATCGTGCGGTTCCTGTCTGACAACCGGACCGAGATTGAAATACCCGACTTCCAGCTGATCGAAGTGCAGGCCAAGGGACGCCGCCTGACGACAAATCTGCCCTCTGAACTGCCCGACTGGATTTCCGCATCTGAACGGCGTGTTGGCGTCACAACGCCTGAGGGCCGGATCACCATGACGGGCGCTCGGACTGAAGTGTTCAACTATTTCCCGGGTTGGGAGCTGTTCTGGTTCACGCTTGACAGTCCCTACCACGGCCATGGGATTGGAGAGATCCTGTTTGGCGCGCAGATCGATCCAAGCCGTTCGAATATCGCAGGCGCAATCTCTGACTGGTGGAACAACGCGATGTGGCGGCATAAGGATGTGGCCTGGGCCATCGGAGAAACGATCCTGATGGCATTTCTGGGTACGATGGGTGCCGCGATGATCGCGCTGCCATTGGCCTTTCTCGCCGCCAAACGGTTTTCGCCGATCATGTTGCTTCGCGCCGCAACGCGCCGTCTTTTCGACTTTGTGCGCGGTGTGGACGCATTGATCTGGACTGTGGTTCTGGCTCGGGCCTTTGGCCCCGGACCATTGACCGGCGCGTTGGCGATTCTGATTACCGACACGGGCACGTTTGGCAAAATCTTCTCGGAGGCGTTGGAAAACGTTGATCAGAAACAGATCGAGGGGGTGTCCTCGACCGGGGCTAAACCGCTACAGCGATACCGGTTCGGGGTGATCCCGCAGGTTGTTCCCGTGCTGCTGGCCCAGATTCTATATTTCCTCGAGTCCAATACACGTTCGGCAACGATCATCGGTGCGATCACCGGTGGCGGCATCGGACTGATGCTGACGCAAGCCATCCAGACGCAGAAAGATTGGGAAGAGGTCGCCTATTACATTGTCCTGATCATCATCATGGTGATGTTCATGGATTGGGCCTCGGGCTGGTTGCGCGGCAAGCTGATCGGGCGGAAAGACTGATGGCGCGGCTTTCAGCGGAACAGCCCTGCATTCACCCCGAATGTGAGATTACCGAAAGCACGTTCGGGGCCTATGTTGAAATCGGCAAGGGCAGTCGCGTCGTACATACAAAAATGGGCGACTACAGCTATTGCGATCGTTATGCCGACATCGCCAACGCGAAGGTCGGTAAGTTCGCCAACATCGCCGCGTTTTCGCGGATCGGCGCGACTGATCACCCGCTGCACACGGCGTCCTGTCACCATTTCCTGTATCGCTCGAACGATTATTGGGACGATGCGGATCGGGACGAGGTGTTTTTCAGTCACCGCAAATCCCGAATTGTCCATATCGGGAACGATACATGGATTGGCGCAGGCGCGATGATAAAGCCCGAGGTCACACTGGGTGACGGGGCTGTTGTGGCTGCGGGTGCCTTGGTGACGAAGGATGTAGACCCCTACACAATTGTTGCCGGTACACCTGCAAGACCCTTGCGACTGCGTCAGCCACGACACATCGCCGATCGGTTGATCGCATTGGCCTGGTGGAATTGGTCTCATGACAAGTTGCGGTTGGCGCTCGACGATTTCCGTGCTCTGACGGCTGATGCGTTTCTGGAGAAATACGAGCCTTAACTCTCAAGGGTCAGTGTCACCCGATCTCCAACAAACCAGGTTCGGCCAAATTCAACCGGTTGTCCCTTTTCGTCCACATTCACCCCGGATGATCTGAGAAGCGGGTCCCCTTCAGAGACCTGCAGATGTAGCGCTTGGGTGGCCGTCGCGCGCGTGGCCGTCAGCCGGGTTGAGGCCCGAGTATAGTCAGTGACGCCCGACCTGTTTAACGCCTCGGTAACGCTGCTGGTCTCTTGCAGCGCAGCAGTGATGCCAGGCAGGCGCTCAAGGGGAAACATGCTTTCAAACACGGCAATCGGGTGCCCGTCCGCCAATGAGAGGCCGTGATACGCACAGATCTGATCACCGGGTGAAACGGTCAGTGCGGTGGCCTCGCCCTCGGTCGCTGCCCGTTCTTCAACATGAAGCACCCTCTTTTCTGGTCTGCGACCAGCAGCGATGAGGTTTTCATGGAATCGCACCCGCGAGCCGATGGGGTAATCGGTGGGCGTGGCTGCCACAAAAGCGCCCGCGCCCCGGCGCGTTCGGATTAGGCCCTCATCCACAAGGGCCGAGATGCCGTGACGCACCGTATGGCGGTTCACACCGAACCGCTCTGCCAGTGCCGCTTCGGTTGGCAGCTTATCACCCGGGCCATAGCGCCCTTCGGCCATATCGCTGCGAAGTGCGTCGGCGATGGCCTTCCAGATCGGGGTTTTGGTGGGAGTGTCACGCAAGTTTCACAAAATTCCTCTGTCTGACGGCGGCAAATATGATAAGATGTGTATAGTTGTATAGTATATGGAAAAGTTGTCGAGATGAAAGACACTTTTGATGAAAACGCGGACCGGAAGGCTTGGATGAGCCTGCTGGCCAAAGCGCCGGAGGGACGCGTGGCCGCCCTGTTGGATGCAGCGATGCCTCGCCCCGGCTTCACATGGCTGCGTGCTCCTGAGATTGGCAGCACCATGGTTCGGGCTCGCGCAGGTGGGACTGGTGCGCCGTTCAATCTGGGCGAAATGACGGTAACACGCTGTGCGCTGACTCTGGGAGCGGGCGAAGTCGGACATGCCTATATACAAGGCCGTCGGAAAGAAGATGCCGAAGTCGCCGCGCTAGTTGATGCACTGATGCAGACAGATGTGTCTGATCTGTTGCGCACAAAAGTGCTGACCCCTTTGCGAGATGAGCTGACCAATGCAAAGGCCGCGCGTGCCGCCAAAGCCGCAGCCACTAAGGTTGATTTCTTCACCATGGTACGAGGAGAGGATTGATGCAGTCAGAAGCCCTGATCGGCGGTTTCAAGGATCCCGCGATCCAATCTGCCCACGCCTTTCGCAGCGTGATGGAAGCAATGGCGCGTCCCGGTACCGTGCAAGAGATTTCTGGCGCAGTTCCTCCGGCCCCAATGTCACCAGCAGCGGGTGCGGTGTTGTTGACGCTTTGCGACACTGAGACGCCGGTTTATCTGGCAGGTGCGCTGGATTGCGACGCCGTACGCAGCTGGCTTGCATTCCACACCGGCGCACCGCTGACCGGCCCGTCGCATTGTATGTTTGCCATTGGTGCGTGGTCGGATCTTGGACCATTGAACGCATACCCGATCGGGACGTCCGAATATCCGGATCGCTCTGCCACGTTGATCGTGGAATGCCCCGAACTCATCGCTTCAGGGGCGACTCTGACAGGTCCGGGCATCAAGGATAAAGCCGCGCTTTCATTGTCCGAGCTTGAGGCGTTTCAGCAAAATCAGATGCTATTTCCCCTGGGGCTCGACTTCATCTTCACGAATAGCAGCCGCCTAGCGGCTTTGCCAAGAACGACCGAGGTGTCCTGATGTATGTCGCAGTAAAAGGCGGTGAGCGCGCGATTGAGAACGCCCACGCCTGGCTTGCCGAAGAACGCCGTGGTGATACCGATGTGGCGGAACTGAGCATCGCGCAAATCCGCGAACAGCTTAGCCTGGCGGTCAATCGTGTCATGGCCGAAGGCTCGTTGTTCGATCCTGATCTGGCCGCACTTTCGATCAAGCAAGCACGAGGCGATCTGATTGAGGCCATCTTCTTAATCCGCGCCTATCGAACCACGTTGCCACGCTTTGGCGCATCCGCGCCTGTTGATACCGCGGCAATGGCTTGCGACCGGCGCATTTCGGCAACCTTCAAGGATTTGCCGGGCGGGCAGGTGCTTGGGCCGACCTTCGACTACACTCATCGCTTACTGGATTTCAAACTGGCTGCTGATGGTGAGGTGCCCAAAGCCCCAGCGCGCGAAGCTGAACTGGGTGAAGTGCCGCATGTCACGGATTTCCTCAATCGCGAAGGCCTGATCGAGGAAGCGCCGCATGACGATACGCCGCCACCTGATCTGACCCGCGAGCCGATTGAAATGCCCGCCGATCGCGCCCTGCGCCTTCAGGCGCTGACCCGCGCGGATGAAGGTTTCACCCTCGGTCTGGCGTATTCCACACAGCGCGGATACGCGCGCAATCACGCCTTTGTTGGAGAGCTTCGGATCGGGTCCGTTCCGGTGGAAATGGAGATCCCTGAGCTCGGCTTTGCCATCGAAATCGGTGAGGTCGTTCTGACCGAATGTGAAACGGTTAACCAGTTCAAGGGCTCCAAAACCGAGCCGCCGCAATTCACCCGAGGTTATGGGCTTGTGTTTGGTCAGACGGAACGCAAGGCGATCTCGATGGCTTTGGTCGACCGTGCGCTGCGGTGGGAAGAACTGGGTGAGGATAATGTTGGCGCACCTGCTCAGGATGCCGAGTTTGTTCTCTATCACGCGGACAACATTCAAGCGACGGGGTTTCTAGAGCATATCAAGCTGCCGCATTACGTCGACTTCCAGTCTGAACTGGAACTGGTGCGCAAACTACGCCGCGAGGCTGGCGCGAATCAGGTGCAGGAGGCTGCGGAATGAACGCCTATAACTTTGCTTATCTGGACGAGCAGACCAAGCGGATGATCCGCCGTGCAATTCTGAAAAGTCTGGCGATCCCGGGCTATCAGGTGCCGTTTGCCTCGCGCGAAATGCCCATGCCGTATGGCTGGGGTACGGGCGGTGTGCAGGTCTCGGCCGCTGTGTTGACCCCGGATGACACGTTCAAGGTGATCGATCAGGGCTCGGACGATACCACAAACGCGGTCTCGATCCGCACCTTCTTTGAGCGCACTGCGGGGGTTGAAACAACCACAACGACAAGCGACGCCTCCGTGATTCAGACTCGCCACCGGATTCCCGAGGAGCCGCTGCAAGAAGGTCAGATCCTTGTCTATCAGGTGCCTATCCCCGAGCCGTTGCGCTTTCTGGAACCGCGAGAGAGCGAAACCCGCAAGATGCACAGCCTTGAGGAATACGGGCTGATGCATGTGAAGCTGTACGAAGATATCAGTCGTCATGGGCATATCGCGACGTCGTATGCTTACCCGGTGAAGGTCGAAGGCCGCTATGTAATGGACCCGTCGCCAATCCCGAAATTCGATAACCCAAAGCTTGGTGATATGGCTGCGATCCAGCTGTTCGGAGCTGGGCGTGAACAACGGATCTACGCGCTGCCACCCTACACGCAGGTTGTCTCACTGGATTTTGAGGATCATCCGTTTGAGGCGTCCAAGGCCGACCAAGCCTGCGGCTTGTGCGGTGCCGAAGACAGCTATCTGGACGAGGTAATCATCGATGACGCGGGTGGGCGGATGTTCGTCTGCTCGGATACCGACTATTGCGAGGCGCGCCAGGCGGCGGGTCACAAAGGAAAGGACGCCGCATGACACCTTTGCTGTCTGTTCGGGACATCACAAAGCGCTATGGCCCAAACATTGGCTGTGCTGATGTGTCATTCGACCTCTATCCCGGCGAGGTCATGGGGATCGTTGGCGAAAGCGGGTCAGGTAAGTCGACACTGCTGAATTGCATGGCCGGGCATCTGACCCCGGATGCCGGAGAGGTTGTGTTCGACACCCGCGCAAAAGGTCCGCAGGACACGGTAACGATGTCCGAGCCCGAGCGCCGGATGCTGAGCCGTACCGATTGGGCCTTTGTCCACCAACATGCACGCGACGGGTTGCGCATGGGCGTCAGTGCCGGTGGGAATGTAGGTGAACGGCTGATGGCCGTTGGAGAGCGTCACTATGGCGACATACGTGACAAGGCCACGGATTGGCTGCAACGAGTGGAGATCGATGCCTCCCGTGTGGATGATCGCCCGACGACCTTTTCGGGCGGGATGCAGCAGCGCCTGCAGATTGCACGAAACCTCGTGACCGGTCCTCGGCTGGTGTTTATGGATGAGCCAACGGGCGGTTTGGACGTGTCCGTTCAGGCGCGGTTGCTCGACTTGTTGCGCGGGTTAGTTCGCGACATGGGCTTGTCGGCGATCATCGTCACGCATGATCTGGCCGTGGTGCGCCTGCTGGCAGATCGGTTGATGGTGATGAAATCGGGCCGCGTGGTCGAGGCAGGCCTGACCGATCAAGTGCTGGATGACCCGCAACACGCCTATAGCCAACTTCTTGTCAGTTCCGTTTTGCAGGTGTGAGCAATGATTGAGCTTAATAACGTCTCAAAGACTTTCACCCTCCATAATCAAGGCGCGGCCGTGATTAAGGTTTTGAATGATGTATCCTTCTCGGTCTCTCCGGGCGAATGCGTAGCGCTGACGGGCGCGTCTGGAGCGGGCAAGTCCACCCTCATGCGTATGATCTATGGCAACTATCTGGCCCGAAGCGGAGAAATTCGCATCGGTGATGTGGATATCGTGCAGGCAGAGCCTCGGACAGTTATCGCCCTGCGCCGCGAGGTTCTGGGTTATGTCAGCCAGTTTCTTCGCGTGGTTCCGCGCGTGCCCACCGTCGATGTGGTGGCCGAGCCGCTGCGGGCTGTGGGCATTTCCGCTGCTGACGCGAAGGCGCGGGCTGAAGCTCTGTTGCGGCAACTGAACATTCCTGAGCGGCTCTGGACCCTTTCACCGACTACCTTCTCGGGTGGTGAACAGCAGCGTGTCAACATCGCACGCGGGTTCGCCCATTCTTATCCCGCGATGCTGTTGGATGAGCCGACTGCCAGTCTGGATGCGGCCAATCGCGAGGTTGTTCTAAGGCTCATCGAAGAGGCAAAGGCGCGTGGTACTGCAATCATCGGCATCTTTCACGACGAAGCGGCTAGGGCGCGCGTTTGTGATCGCGAAATCGACGCCAGTCAGTTTTCGCCCGAGGTCGCGGCATGACCCGGGGTCGCCTCATCGCTGTGGTTGGCCCGTCGGGGGCTGGCAAAGACAGTGTGATGCTAGGGCTTTGTGACTTGTTGCCCGATTTGCATTTGGTGCGCCGCGTCATCACCCGTGCACCAGAGTTGGGCGGGGAAGACTATGACGCCGTCGAACTCGCCGAATTTGAAGAAATGGCGGTGAATGGTGCCTTTGCGGTGCATTGGGTTGCTCATGGGCTTTGCTACGGGATACCGGTTGCTGTCAAAGATCGGCTGAGTGATGGCGCAGATTGTCTGGCAAATTTCTCCCGTAAAGCTCTGCTCGAGGCCGCAGAAAAATTCCCACGCTTCATTGTCCTGAATATCACCGCGAAGCCGGAAACTCTTGCTCGGCGTTTGGCGACTCGCGGCCGAGAAAGCGATAGTGAGATTGCAAATCGGCTTGCTCAGGCAGAAAAACCCTTGCCCGATGGGTTGGACATTATCACCATTTCCAACGATGGCCCACTGGCCGAGACGGTTGCGCGCGCCGCAGGGGTCCTTCAACCAGCGAGCGCGTACCGATGAATAAGCTCGAAACGCCCATCAATGCGCTCGCCGCACAAGGCAATTTGGTCGATGACGAAGGGCTCGGGCAAGGCTGGCAAATGGCGGCGCAGCGCCTCGGTCCATACAGGAATATCACCATTCGGCAGCCGACCTGTCAGCGTCATGTGAAACCGAAACTCGTCCATCACATAGGGATAACCCCACTCGATCAACAGTGCGTCCTGACGTTGGCTCAGCCTTGCACCGCGCCGCCGCTCAAGTTCAGCCTCGTTGGTTGGGGCGCGAAACGGGTCAAGCTCACGTACACAGGCCGCAGCAATTCTTTGCAAGCCGCTAACATCGCCCTGTGGGGTCAAGGCGAGAAACCGGCCCAGCCTCGTCAGACTCAGCCCTTCACAGCTCGAAGGCGCCAGGCCAGCGGCCATCTCAGACGCCGCCGCTTTCAGGGCTTCAAGCGAATAACCTCCGGCCAGTTGAAAGGGTGGTTTCAGCGTTCCGTGAAAGCCGTATTTGCGCGGTGTCATCGTAACGTCATGCAAATCGGGCAGATCGGGCTGAGGCACTTCGCAGCCCTGCACGACATCCCATCCCAGCCAGCGCGCGCCGAACTGTTCCAATGGTCCTTCGGGCGGCACGTAGTAGATTGCAAATCGAGAGTATGACATGAATTCCCCTTTTCCCGCGCCCTCTTTGGCAAAGGCTTGTGACAGCGATATGTCAGATAATCTGTGCCTTGCGAATGCCCAGCTTGTTATGCCCGATCGGGTAGTAACCGGTTCGGTGACAATCGAACAGGGCGTCATTTCCGAGATCACCGAAGGGGATCATGTTCCGACCGGCGCAGTCGATTGTGCAGGTGATTACATCCTTCCGGGACTGGTCGAGCTGCACACCGACAATATCGAACGTCATATCGAGCCTCGCCCGGAAGTGGACTGGCCTCATCTTCCGGCCCTGATCGCGCATGATAGCGAGCTGGCCTCGACCGGAATCACAACCGTGTTCGACGCCATGCGAGTAGGTTCCATTCACAGCGGCAAGGGCCGTTACATCGATTATGCCCGCAAACTGGCGGACGAACTGTTGTCGGCGCGCGCCGCAGGCTATTTCAAGATCAGCCATTTCCTTCACCTGCGGGCCGAGATCTGCTCGGAGACACTGCTTGAGGAATTGGCGACCTTCGGGCCGGAAGACAGGGTTGGCATTGTCAGTCTGATGGACCACACGCCGGGTCAACGCCAATTCAGCGATCTGAGTGCATTGAAGACCTATGTCGCCAAAAAGCGCGGTATGACCGACGCCGATTTCGTTGCACATGTCGAGAACCTGCGTGGTCTGCAGCAGCGTTTCGGAGAAAAGCACGAAGCCGGTGCAGTGATCGAGGCCGCCCGTCTTGGCGCCGCGCTTGCCAGCCATGACGATACCACGGCGCAGCATGTCGAAAAATCGTCCGAAAATGGTGTGGCTTTCGCCGAGTTCCCAACCACGTTCGAGGCGGCCGAGGCCTGCCGTACCCGCAACATCGCCGTCATGATGGGTGCCCCGAATCTGATCCGTGGCGGCTCGCATTCCGGCAATGTCGCGGCTGAAGATCTTGCAAAGGCCGATCTTCTGGAAATTGTGTCTTCCGACTATGTGCCTTCTGCGCTACTGCTGTCGGCTTTTCATCTTGCCAGTGTTTGGGACGACCTGCCACGTGCTGTGGCCACGGTTACACGTAATCCTGCAATGGCTGTCGGTCTTGATGACCGTGGCATCCTGAATGTAGGTCTGCGCGGTGACGTTCTGCGTGTGCGTCGCATGGGTCAAACACCAGTTTTGCGCGGTGTCTGGAGCCAAGGCAACAAGGTTGGATGAGTTGTGATTGGTTGAATCAAACTTGCCGAACAGAACATGGCTGGCGGCCGAAAGCTCGCGGATTATCAGATGGGATCTGCGCCCTTGCTCCGCTTGATTTTTCTGGACCCGCATCTTGATAAACTGATGTCGTGCCAGAACATTAAACTCGTAAAGAATATGGTTACTTTTTTACCGCACTTTCTCCTGTAACGCAAAATGCGGGCAACAAGTTCCACGATTAACTGACTGGAAATTTGTTGCTTATCTCAGAGTTGAAATCAGGAGCTTTGGCGGAATGAGGGCATGGTTGTCGGTTGTGATAGCCACTATTATTTTGGCGGGCTGCAGTCAGGATTTACAGGGAACCAAGTCCTTTGATCCCGGGGCGACACCAGCCCCCGCTCCCTTATCGGGGGGGAATAATCTGAAGGGAAATGTCGCACGCACTGAATTCGCTGAGTTGGTGCGAAGGTCTGTCGCGACATCGCCCACCACCGCAGCCGGAGCCGCCAGCGTTCTGGCTTCGAAATCCCGCATTGATGCCGAGCAAGGCGCGTTCCTGCCGCAGATCGAGGCCGAGACATCCCTGACGTCCGATGGGGATACAGTACCGATCCTGCGGCTTAGCCAGATCATCTATGATGGTGGCAAAGTCTCGGGTCGTGTGGGTTTGCGTCAGATTGAAGCCCGGCAGACCTGGTTAAACGAATTGTCTGAGCTGAGCGCGCTGAGCTTCGAGGCCATCGAAACCATAATTGATCTGGATCGAAATCGCCGCCTCGAAGAACAAGCCCAGCAGAATCTGGATCGTACGGACGTTTTGGTCAGCGACCTCCAGTCCCGCTTTGATGCCGGGGCCGGGTCGGTGGCAGATTTGCTGGCGGGGCAGGGGCGGAAGTCTAACGCCGAGACAGAATTAGCGCAGGCTCAGACGGATGTGGAACTGGCGACGGCAACATGGGTCGAAGTCTTCGGAACGCGACCCGACATAATTCCGACCATCCCCCCCGCACCCATTCTGGCAGCGGCCACCTCGCAGCAAATGGTTGCACGCAGCCCGCGTCTGCGTACTCAGGTCGCCTTCAGTCAAGTGCGTGCGCAAGAGGTTGTGGTTGCTGAACGAGCGACCCGCCCAACACTCTCTGCGATTCTTGAGACAGATTTCGACCAGGGTAGTATCGACGACGGTGTGCAGGCCCGATTGGGTGTAACGGTCCCGATTTACCAAGGGGGATCCGCGCGCGCCAATGTCGAAACCGCAAGGGCGAATCTTCAACAAAGCCGGGCTGATGAAGAAGAATTGCGGCGCGAGTTGCAACGTAATCTCTCCCAGGCCTTGGAAGAGACCAATTCAATCCAGCGACGGCTCGCCACAGCCCGGCGCGCTGTCGAGATCAATGAGCAAGCGCTGGATGCAGCTCGTGGACAGTTTGATATCGGGCGCAGCACGCTGGTACAGATATTGGATGCGTTGCGCGAGTTGAATCTTGCGCAGGTTCGGGTGATCCAGCTTGAGGCCCAGGCACGTCGTGCAGAATATGCCGTGCTGGCGGTCACGGGCGATATCCTGGACGCGTTGGGTGTTGCACAGCCGACCGATCCAACCTTGTGATATCCGTCATGAACCCGACTGCGACTAACCCGCTGAATACGCACCTCCGACTTCTGACAGAGCATTTGGGTCTTGGGTTGTCCGAGGTGGATATCTTTCGGGTGTTCTAGGGCAATGAAGTCGCCTAGGCGGTCAGCGCAGTGGAAACGGTGGGCTAAAGGCGGGTTTCGGGAAAGCGCGGTTGCTGAAACTGGAGCCGAACTTGTTTCTGGTCCTGGCGTTTGATGCAGCTGTGCAATCTTTCGCGTTTCTGGATCGAGAAGACACCAACGCTTCCTTGTGATCGATGCCAGCAGCGGATTCAGCGATCCTCAGATCTGGCGGCGACAGGAAACACGACTGCGCAAGACACGCTGGATATTGCGCGCATAATGCTCGCGCCGTTCGGACGAGGACCGCTCTGCCCCGCAAGGCCAATGGTTTTGGTCTGCGTTTAGCGATCTGCGCGTGGTCTACATTCAGAATATGTTGGCGGCGTTGGTGATAAGTGTGCTTGGGCCGACGACGTCGCTGTTCACCATGGTCGTTCATGACCCCATTCTGCCAAACGAAGTGGTTGATAGCTTGCTGGCTCTGGTCGTCGGGGTTGGCCTTGCACTGTTGTTCGATTTCCTGATCAAGAACCTGCGGACACGGTTCATCGATACAGCGGGAAAATGGGCGGACCTGAAAATCACCGAACGGCTGTTCAATCAGTTGATGGTGCTTATAATGAAAGCCCGGGGCGGGCAGAATGGACGCATGGCCTCGATCCTTCAGGACTTTGAAGTCGTGAGGGATTTCTTTACGTCTGCCTCGCTGGTTGCTTTGGTCGATCTGCCCTTCCCGTTCGTATTCGTGGCGTGATCTAGGCGATTGGCAGGCCGCGACAGGCGATTGCGATCGCGTCGCGCGCGAGACTTGAGGCTCAGATATCCGGACAAGAATTTGATCTTCCCGACCGTACAGGTGTGGAGGCGGCGTTTCTGGAGGAATAGATTGGCGTGATCCAACCTCTGGTCGAGCGCGGCATCGAAAGTCCGCTGGCGATGATTGACTTGCGCCGGCAGCTTAGCCGCCAAATTGGACAGCTTAGAGAGGCCGGTAGCCGAATACTGATGACTTTGTTGGAACGATGAGCGGAGAACTCTGTCTGATTTCAGCCTGGCCAGAACCAACTCCCAACCAGGCTGTTGATTGAGTCAAAGGCACTCAGACAGTGTTTTGGCCAGATTGCGGATGAGTTGCGGGTACAGATTTACTCCGGGTTCCAGATCAGATCCCAGCGGGTCCATGATGCCGGTTTTAGCTTCGGTGCCGTCGAGAACGGTTGCGACAATTCCGGGGTTGAACTGGGGTTCAGCCATGACACAATCCACACCTTCGTCGCGGATACGCCCCTGAATTTCGGCGATCCTTGCCGGGCTTGGATCGGTCGCATCGCTGAGGGAAATTGCACCCGAGGCCGGGAAGCCAAAGGCATCTTCGAAATATTGATAGGCATCGTGGAACACGATGAAGCTGCCACCTTTGACCGGCGCCAGCGTTTCGGCCACTTCCGCAGACAAAGCAGCCATTTCTTCACGCGCAGCTGCCGCATTTGCAAAATAAGCACCTGCGTTGTCTGGGTCAGCCGAAGAAAGCTGCGCCGCGATCGTTTTCAGCCAGATTTCTGCGTTGACCGGAGAGAGCCAGGCGTGCGGATCATGTTCGCCATGCGCGTGGCCCTCATGGTCGTCATGTCCGGCGTGGTCCTCATGATCATCGTGGTCATGCTCATCCGCATGCTCTTCGTCATGATTATGATCATCATGCTCTTTGTCCTCGGCATGATCCTCGTGATCGTGGTCATCGTCTTTTGCATGATCGTCGTGGTCGTCGTGATCATGACCATCATCCTCAGCATGGTCGTGATCGTCATGATTGTCATCCCCATGATCTTCGTCGTCGCCATGGTCATGCGCTTCGAACAAAGCACTTTCACGGAAATCGAGCAGAACCGTTCCGTCCGACTCAAGCAACACCGTAACAGTCGCCCCGTCGCTGAGCGTCTCGACAGCGCCTTCCATCCACGGGGTCAGGTCCTCGCCAATCCAGAATACCAGATCTGCCTCTTGCAGTGCGGCTGCTTCTGACGGACGAAGTTTGTATTCGTGTGGCGAGGCACCGGGCTGCACTATCAATTCAGGCGTTCCTACCCCCTCCATCACCCGGGCCACGAGTGAGTGAACGGGTGCGATGTCAACCGCAACCTTGGGTGCATCCGCCATGGCGGTTCCGCCCATCAATGCAGCGGTAATCGATAGTGGGAGCAGCTTTCTGGACATCAGACCCTCTGTGTGATTTTATAACGTTACGAGCGGCATATATGATATGGTATAACATGACAAGTGAGATGCACTCCATTTCGGTTGGTGAAGATGCGCCGGTAGGATTTCAGGAGCATGATCACAAGAATTGCGTCGAAACGGCGTTGGCCACAGCGGATGCTCGGTGCAGGGAAGAAGGGTTGCGGCTAACCCCTGTGCGGCGAAAAGTTCTTGAAATGCTGTTGCAAGACCACAAGTCGCTTGGGGCTTACGCCATACTTGACCGTTTGCGTGAAGCCGGTTTTGGCTCTCAGCCGCCGGTGGCTTATCGCGCGCTGGATTTTCTGGTCCAGTACGGGTTCGTCCATAAGATTGAACGTTTGAACGCCTTTGTGGCCTGCTCTCATCCCGGAGAGGTCCATTCCCCGGCCTTCATGATCTGCAGAAAATGCGACGCTGTCGCCGAAGCTCAGTCGGCACCGTCCAATGGCGTCCTCGGCGCAGCCGCGCGCGCGGCGGGTTTCGAAATCGAGCGAACCGTTGTAGAAGCCGAGGGACTCTGCCCAGACTGCACCGAGAAGGCGTAGACATGACCCTGATCACCGTTGAAAATCTCAGCGTGCGTTATGGCGCGAATACCGTTCTGCGCCATGTCGGCATGACGATTGAGGCTGGTGAAATCGTGACGATCGTTGGTCCAAACGGATCGGGAAAGACCAGCCTGTTGCGTGCCGTCATTGGCGCGACCAAGCCTGCGGAAGGTAAGGTTACACTGAAGCCTGGGCTAAAAATCGGGTATGTCCCCCAAAAACTGCACATTGATCCGACCCTGCCGATATCAGTGGAAAGATTCATGCGTCTGACGGAGCGTGTCTCTAGGCTTCAATGTACAGAAGCGCTTGAAACTGCTGGGGTGCCGGATCTGCTAAAGCGCCAAATGTCGCAATTGTCAGGCGGACAGTTTCAGCGCGTTTTGCTGGCGCGAGCGTTGATCAATCGGCCCGACGTTCTGCTTTTGGACGAAGCCACTCAGGGTCTCGACCAACCGGGGTCGGCGGCGTTTTATCGTCAGATCGAGGAGGTCCGGCGTGAAACCGGATGCGCCATACTGATGATCAGCCATGAATTGCACGTGGTCATGAGCGCGTCTGACAGGGTGATCTGCCTCAATGGTCATGTGTGCTGCCAAGGGTCCCCCGCAGTCGTAGCCTCGGCCCCGGAATATCGGGCCCTGTTCGGAACGGGTACCGGAGGCGCACTGGCCCTTTATCGCCATGATCACGACCATGATCACGATCACGGTCACTGTGAAACCTCTCAGGAAGCCGCAGAATAATGCTGGATGATTTCATGACGCGCGCGACGCTTGCAGGTGTTGGCGTTGCTTTTGCTGCGGCACCACTGGGGTGTTTTGTTGTCTGGCGTCGAATGGCCTATTTCGGGGATGCCACCGCCCATGCGGCAATCCTGGGTGTCGCTTTATCGCTGACGTTTCAGTTGTCCGTCTTTACTGGGGCGCTAGCTGTTGCGCTTGCAATGGCACTTACCGTGACACTGTTGTCCGGACGTGGTTACGCGATGGATACACTGCTGGGTGTTCTAGCACATTCTGCACTTGCCTTCGGTCTGGTCGCCGTATCTTTCCTGTCCGGTGTTCGCATCGACCTGATGGCCTATCTCTTCGGTGATATTCTGGCCGTGTCACGCACCGATCTGGTTGTGATCTGGGGGGGGGCAGCGCTTGTCGTGGCCTTCATCGTATGGCGCTGGTCGCAGCTTTTGACGGCGACCATGAATGAAGAGTTGGCCTATGCCAGCGGCTTTGACCCCAAGCGAGAGCAGTTGATCCTGACGCTGTCTCTGGCAGTTACAGTGGCCGTGGCGATAAAGGTCGTAGGTGTTCTACTGATTGCTGCAATGCTGATCATCCCGGCGGCGGCTGCGCGCAGTCTGGCCAGATCTCCGGAAGCGATGGCATTGATTGCGGCGGCGATTGGCGCATTCTCCGCAATCGCCGGGCTACGGGCTGCTTACATGTTTGATACGCCTGCAGGGCCATCCATTGTTTGTGTTGCTGCAGTAGTGTTCGCGTGTTTCAGTCTGATCGGATGGCAAACGCGGCGTGGAGCCTAGGGCATCTGCAAAGATCAATGCGGTCGCGTCGACACGGTCACGAATTCAATTTCGTCTGACAGGATGACCCGTACCCCATGTGGGAGCTTGGCGTCGAAGCTGAGCGTGTCACCTTCTGACATCTGGAACTCTTCGGTCCCACAGCCATAGATGGCGCTGCCTTCAATCATGTAGATGAAGACGTAGCCTTCGTGCTGATAGTTAGGCAACTTGCGTTGGTCTTGTTTTGAGATGCGGATGCGTGCGGATTGGAATGACCCGCTAGGCCCGCTGTGTTTGCCGAGCAGTAGATAGTCATGGGCATGGTCTGGTGTGATACGCCGCGACCGCAACCCGGTTCCCGCCTGAACGTGATGCACATCCGAGGTCGTGTCGGTATGGCTGAACATCGCCATCAGAGAGACAGATAGTGCATCTGCCAACGCGTGTAAGGTACCAAGGGACGGCGACACATGACCATTTTCGATCCGGCTGATCATCGGCGCGGAAACCTTTGACTGCGCGGCGAGTTCGGTCACCGTGAGCTGACGTTCCTGTCGCAAACGCTGCAGGGTTCGCCCGATCTCAAGTTCTGGTTCTGTTTTCTTGTCCTGCATCGGGCCGCTTTGACATTCCTTCTTCCCGTAAAAGTAGCTTTGGCCTGAATTGCAGGATAGTAAAAGTGTGTTCTGACAAAAAACAAGCTTAGCTGAGCGATTGGCGCAAAACTGCGCCAATGCGATGAAGGCAGCGGTGTTTTGAATTTATTTTCCTTTCCAGACCGGATCACGCTTTTCAGCGAAGGCTTTTGCGCCTTCAAGCTGATCTTCGCTGGAATAGAGGATATCGACGGTGCGCAGCTGGCGCTTGGTGATGCGGTTCATGGCGTCCTGAAATTTGCTGTCTTCAGCTTCGCGCACGACCTCTTTGATCGCAGCATAAACCAGCGGAGGACCCGAGGCGAGCAGACGCGCCAATTCCCAGGCACGATCCAACAGTTGATCGGCAGGCAGGACTTCATTGACCAAGCCCCAACGCTGACCTTCTTCGGCATCGAACCAGCGTCCAGTCAGCAATAGCTCCATCGCGATGTGGTAGGGAATGCGTTTGGGTAGCTTGACGCTCGCCGCATCTGCAACGGTTCCGGATCGAATCTCAGGTAGGGCAAAAGTTGCGTGTTCAGCGGCCAGGATCATATCGGCGGAAATCGCAAGCTCGAGTCCGCCACCACAGGCAATACCATTGATGGCCGCGATGACCGGTTTGTTCAGATCGCGTAACTCCTGCAAACCGCCAAAGCCACCGACACCATAATCTCCATCTACGGCATCGCCTTCGGCGGCTGCCTTCAGGTCCCAGCCAGGGCAAAAGAATTTATCACCTGCTCCGGTCAAGATCGCGACGCGCAGTTCGGGATCATCGCGAAACTCGGCAAATACCTGCCCCATGATGCGGCTGGTAGCTAGATCGATTGCATTGGCTTTTGGCCGATCCAGCGTCACTTCGAGAATTGCGCCGTCACGGCGGGTCTTGATCGGGTCCATTTCTCAGGCCTTTCTGATGAGCGCATCCACCGCCACCGCCCGGGTGGGCGTGCAGAGAAGCGGGTTGATTTCGACCTCGCCGAGCGTTTCGGCATTTTGCATTACATAGTCTTGAACGGCCTGAATGGCGGCAACGATTTCATCCATATCAGCCGCTGGTTGGCCGCGATAGCCTGACAGCAGCGGCGCGACTTTCAACTCGCCCAGTGCCGCGCGAATACTGCTGGACGTTGCCGGGATCAAAAGCGAGGTGGTGTCGCGCAGTATTTCGGTCAGGACACCTCCGGCACCCAGAGTCAGCACAAAGCCGTGGGCAGGATCCCGCACGACGCCGACGAGTATTTCTGCCACCGCACCTGTGATCATCTCTTCGATCAGAATCTCTTCGGTTCCAATATCCGCTGCCACACCCGCCACATCGGCAGCCTGTACCCCCAGCCGTACAGCGGAATGTTCAGACTTGTGGGCAAGGCCGACACCTTTGACGGCAAAGGGCGCTTCCATCTCGCGCGTCGCGCTTAGGGCTTCTTCGGCGCCTCGGACAGACCTGTTCTGAGGAATGCGCAAACCATGCGCGGCCAGAGCCTGCTTCGCCTCGGCTTCGGTCAGCGTCTGCGTCGCATCTAATGTGCCCGGCAGGCAGATTGGCGTGTCCGAAGGCGCGGCGACTTGAGCCGCCGCGCGTGTAGCGGCAAGCGCTTCACGAAGGCCAATGAAGGGAACTACACCGCCTTCTACCAGGGATTGCGCAGTGTTTTCAGGGAACAATTCGGGCAGTGTAGAAACCACTGCGAAGCGCGCGCCCGTTTCTGCCCGCACCTTTAGTGCCGTGCGTGTCGCGGCAGCCCAATCCGTTGGATCGGTGGTCGGGTAGTCGACGATCGAGAAGGTCATATCCAGGTCGTCGCCTGTCATCCCGGCCCAAGCTTTCGCCATCGCATCTTCATCGCGCCAGATATAGGTGTGGTAATCGAGTGGATTGCTTAGTGCGACCATCGGACCAAGCGCATCGCGCAATCGGGTTTGCTTGTCTCTGGACAGTTCTGGAAATCTGAGGTCAGTGCCGATCGCCATATCTGCGATCAGGCTGGCCTCGCCGCCCGAGCAGCTGATCGAAGCAATGTTGCCCCCCGGCAAAGGCCCATAACAATGCAACAATTTCAGGGTTTCCAGAAACTCGGGCAGCGAGGACAGGCGCGGGATGCCCAGCCGGTTTAGCAAAGCCTGCGCACCCGCATCGCTCCCTGCCAGTGAGGCGGTATGAGAAACTGTTGCTGCTTGCGCCTGTTCGGATGCACCCACCTTAAGTGCGATCAGAGGCACGCCTTTCCGATGTGCCTTGGCAGCAAGGGCCTCCCATTCGCGGATATCCTTGAAGCCCTCGATATGTAAACCGACGGCAGTGACCCGTGGATCATCGATCAGCGACATCGCGATCTCAGCCTGACTGGTCTGCGCCATGTTCCCGCAAGTCACCATATAGGCAATCGGCAGAGCTCGTTTCTGCATAGTCAGGTTGATCGAGATGTTGGAGCTCTGGGTCAGAATGGCAACGCCTCGATCTACTCGAGCAGCTCCATGCTGATCGGGCCACAATAGCGCACCATCAAGCGCATTGATAAAGCCATAGCAGTTTGGCCCAAGAATGGGCATGCTGCCTGCTGCATTGATCAACTCTGATTGCAGATCTCCTCCTGCCTGATCCTCGGCTGCAGCTTCCGAGAAGCCAGAGGCAAAGCAAACTGCGCCGCCGCTGCCCATGTCTGACAGAACCTGAACGGCCTCAACAGTGGCGTGACGGTTGATGCCAACAAAGGCCGCGTCCGGGGACGATGGCAGGTCTTCAATCCGTGCGTAGGCCTTGTGCCCGGCAATTTCATCCGCCTTGGGATGGACAGGCCAGATTTTCCCTGCGTAGCCCATGCGTTCCGACTGCAGGATAACCTGCTGGCACCACGCGCCGCCGCCGATCACCGCGATGGATTCCGGGCGTAGAAGACGGGAGATATCCTTGCTCATTCGGTCCTCAGGCACCCAGGGGCCGCAGCAGATCACGACTGATGATATGCCGCTGGATTTCACTCGTACCATCCCAAATACGTTCTACACGCGCATCCCGCCAGAACCGTTCGATCGGGAAGTCATCCATCAGACCCATGCCACCATAGATTTGCAACGTCGTATCCGTGACCTTTGCCAGCATTTCCGAAGCATAAAGCTTGGCCGAGGCAATCTCGCGATTTGAGGGCAAGTCCTGATCCAGTCGCCATGCGGCCGCGAGCGTCAGCCAGTCAGCAGCGTCGATCTCGGTGATCATGTCGGCGATCTGAAAGCCGACACCCTGAAACTTACCGATCGGCTGGCCGAATTGCTTGCGCTCAGCCGCGTAGTTCAGCGCATAATCAAAACAGCGCCGCGCGCGCCCGACCGAAAAAGCAGCAACCGTCAGGCGCGTTGCATAGAGCCACTCGTTCATCACGGCGAAACCGCCATCGACCTCGCCCAGAACCTGTGTGTCAGGCAGGCGGCAATTGTCAAAATACAGGATATAGTTCTTGTAGCCTTTGTGGCTGACTGAATTGTACCCCTCGCGCACTTCAAAACCCGGCGTACCACGATCTACGAGGAATGTAGTGATCCGCTTTTTAGGGCCTTTGGGAGTTTCATCCACACCTGTTGCGATGAATACGATGAAGAAATCCGCGTGCTCCGCGCCCGAGATGAAGTGTTTCGAACCGTTGACGACCCAGTCTCCTCCATCGCGTACGGCCTGACATTTCATGCCCCGAACATCTGAACCCGCGTCAGGTTCGGTCATAGCCAGAGCATCCATCTTTTCGCCACGCACGGCAGGCAACAAATAGCGTTCACGTTGGTCGGCGTTGCAGGCCATCAGGATATTCTGCGGGCGACCGAAGAAATGGGTCAATGCCATCGAACCTCGGCCGAGCTCGCGTTCGACAAGAGTGAAATCAAGATGCGAGAGACCTGCGCCACCAACTTCTTCGGGGAAGTTACAGGCATAAAACCCCAGTTCGATGCATTTCCGCTTGATTTCGTCTCCCAGCTCTTGCGGCACCTGTCCGGTGCGTTCGACCTCAGCTTCGTGGGGGTAAATCTCGTTCTCAACAAAGCTCCGCACTGTTGAGACGATCATTTCCTGTTCTTCGGTTAAGCCAAATTGCATGACGCGTTCCCCTGATGTCTGATTGGCAATGAAACGTAATTGCCTGACACGATGACATGCAGTAATCGTACGATATCATGCCGAGTTAGAAAAATTTGACCCAGATCTATAACTTTTTGCTGTTCGACGGGTTCTCGAACCTTTGCCTCGCCAACATGGTTGAGCCATTGCGCGCGGCGAACACTTTGGCGGGGCAGGATCTCTATGCCTGGCAGTTTTATTCACCCCATGGTGCGCCAGTCCAAAGTTCCAGCGGGTTGCAGGTCGCGCCTCATGGAGCGATGGGCATTGAGGCGGGTGATGCTTTGGTTGTCATGCCGTCTTATGGGTATCTGGAACACTCGGTTCCCGATACTCATCGCGCTTTGCGCAGGGCCGCAACCCGTCATCGCAAACTGGCTGGTCTGGACACAGGGAGTTGGTTGCTCGCGCGCGCGGGACTGTTGGAAGGGCATCGCGCGACCATTCACTGGGATGAACTTTCCCGGTTCGAAGAAACTTTTACCGATGTCGAGGTCGTGCAGGAACGTTTTGTGATCGACCGGAACCGGATCACCTGTTCGGGCGCGATGGCTGCTTATGATCTGGCGACTGCGCTGATTCTTGCGGATCACGGGCCGCTGTTGTCGATGGAGGTGGCACATCTTCTGATGAATCGTGGTGAACCAAGTGCTGCTTCACCACAGATGAAATCCGAAGACAGGCTGGTGAATCGGGTGCTGGGCGTCATGCAGGGCACGTTGGATGCGCCAGTAATGATAAAGGATATCGCTCGTCAGCTCGGGTGCTCTCAAAAGAAGATTGAGACCCGGGTTTTGTCCGAGCTGGGTGTAACACCGCAGGCGCTCTATCGTCGCCTGCGTCTGAATTTGGCGCGTAAACTTGCGGTCGAGACTCAGCAGTCCGTGGCCGAGATCGCCAGCCGCTGCGGGTATGAGAACCCAAGCGCAATGACGCGGGCGTTCCGGATGCAATTCGGGCAGACACCAACAGCCTATCGAAACGGGGAGTAACTTTGGGATTAGCCTCGCACGCGTGAGAGGTCCGGGTCATACGGGGATGGCGCAATCACCTCGGCCGCGATCAATTCTCCGCACAGGTCAAGCTGCATTCGGCTGCCGGGTTCGGAAAATTCCGGAATCACAAAGCCGTAAGCAAGGTTTAGCCCTGTTCTGTGGCCCCAGTCACCTGACGTGATTGTGCCAATAACCATGTCGTCCGACATCAGGGAGGCTCCACCATGCGCCGGTGCTTTGGTTGCATCGATTTTCAGGCTTACCAGTTTCTTTTGAGGCCCGTTCTCAAGGCGTCTCTGCAACGCGTTTCGGCCAATGAAATCGCCTTTGGTCAGTTTTACGAACCGATCCAAACCGGTCTCAAATGGGTCGAACTCTGTGAGCAGATCGGCTTTCCAGTGCAAGAACCCTTTCTCCATCCGCATGGACTCGACGGCGCGAGCACCAAATAATTTCAAGCCATGCGTCTCGCCAGCTTTTCTGAACGCCAGATAGGCCGCGTATAGTGAGGCGTTCGGGACATGTATCTCGTAGGCCAGTTCCCCTGAGTAGCTGATATTCAATACAGTTGCTGGCGCGAACCCGACAAAACACTCGCGAACTGACAGCCAGGGAAAGGCTTCTCGCGACCAGTCTCCTCGAGCACAAGCGGACAGCACGTCGCGCGATTTGGGTCCGGCCAGCACTAATATTGTCTGATCATTGGTGAGTGAGCGGATTTGCACATCTTCGCCATCATGCAGATGCGCCTTTAGCCAGTCCATATCATGGTATTCGCTGGCGGCGGCGGACCCGTACCAGACCCGTGCCGGGCCGCGATCACTCGCGGGAAGGTTGGCGATGGTGGCCTCGGCTTTGACCATCCCGTGGTGGTTCAGCAGATAACCAAGGCCGACCCGCCCGTCGCGTTTTGTCACCGCGCCGCACATCATCCGATCCAGAAACCGATGCCGATCGGTTCCAGTGATTTCCAGCCGGTTGAAGCCGTTCACTTCGGCCAGTCCGACATTTTCTTGAAGGTTTCTGATTTCCGCTGCCACGACGTCAAAGGTCTCATCAAAACTGAAACTCAGCGTTGGGTGAAAATCTGGTGCAGGCTTGATGTAGTCGACCCGCTCCCAACCGTTGACCACTGTAAATTCAGCCCCTTCTGCTGCGAGGATCGGGGTCAGCGGTGTGGTTTTGGCGGGGCGACCGGCAGGCCGGTGTTCGTGCGGGAAATGAAAGCGGAATTCATTCTGGTAATCTTCGATGGCTTTCAGCGCGGTCAGCTCCACATTTGTGTGGCCGGTAAACCGACGCGGATCAAGGCACCACGTGTCATAACAGGCCTCGCCGTGAAGGATCTGTTGGGCCAGCAGCCAGCCATGGCCACCCCCTTCGCCCAAACCCGCGCGCAGACCGATGATGCAGAAAGCATTGCGCTTTCCGGGGATTGGCCCGACCAAAGGTGCGCCGTCAATTGTGTAGGTGATCGGACCATTCACCACTGTATGAATACCGACATCCATCAGTGCAGGCATGCGTGCGAAGGCACCTTCCAGCACATCCGTCACGCGGTCCAGATCGTCAGGGCACAGCGCGTTCACAAAATTCGGATCGATCCCGTCCATGCCCCAGGTTTTGCAATCCTGCTCGTAGAAGCCGACCAGCAAGCCGTTCTTCTCCTGCCGACAATAATAGTCGCTGATCGGACAGCGCAGCAGGGGCATCCGATGGCCTGCGTCGCGGATCGCTTCGATTTCTTCTGTCAGAAAATACTGATGCTCCATCGAAGCGACAGGGTGGTGCACGCCCATCATCGCGCCCACTTCGTTGACCCGATAACCACAAGCGTTAACTACGATATCGCAATCAATATCGCCGTGTTCCGTGCGAACCGTCCAGGTATCGTCCTTGTGCTGTGTCAGTCCTGTGACCGGAGTATTGCGATAAACCTCGGCCCCGGCTTTGCGCGCACGGCGCGCCAGAGCTTGGCACAGTTGAGCCGGATCGATGTCGCCATCTAACGGATCCCATAGCCCACCGAGAAGGTTGTCGGTGGAAATCAACGGGTGCCGGCGGGCGCATTCCTCTGCATCTATGACCTCGAAATGCACATCCATTCCGCGCGCCATAGACGCAAAATGGTGGTACCCCTGCATCTGCTCAGGCGTATTTGCAAGCCGGATGCCGCCGTCACCGTGATGGTAGTTGATAGGATAGTCCGGATCCTCGGCCAGTTCCTTGTACAGGTTGATCGAGTGGGTCTTCAGACCAACCATGGTCTGGTTCATGCCAAAATTGGTCACCTGCGCGGCCGAATGCCAAGTTGTGCCGCTGGTCAACTCATCGCGCTCGACCAGCACCACATCGGACCAACCTTCACGGGTCAAGTGATACAGAGTCGAGCAGCCGGCGATACCGCCGCCAATGACGACCACTTTAGTGCGCGATTTCATCAAGGACCCTCCGGTACGTAGTTTTTGGGGATTAGCCTGTTCTGTCAGTTGGTTCACAAGCGGCTGGATATTGTTACGTAAAAAATCGAAAATAAAAGCTCATTAACTCGTAGTAATTCGAATGCGGTTGAAATTGGCTTTAGACGTTTAGTTGAATTGATCAACCTGATGCGGTTGGAGGATCACAAATGGCTGCGCCGCAGGCGAAAAGGTCCGGTCGAAAAGGACGTATCGCACAGCGGGCTGAAAAGCCTGCGCTCGACCCCTGTCCGCCAGGTCAACCGGGAGGCGCTTACAAACCCTTGACTGGGGTTGAGCTTGAGCGGATTTACAACACGGCTCTGGATCTTCTTGAGAAGCTGGGGATCGGTGAGGTGCCGGATCGCTTGCGTTCTGATTTGTTGGCGGTTGGGGCGCAAGATAGCGGGGAGGGGAGGATACTTTTTTCGCCTCAACTTGTGGAACAGGCGATTGATCAGGCCGCCAAGACCTTCGTTCTGCACGGGCGTGATCCAGCCCGATCCATCGAAGTTGGCGGTAATCGCGTCTATTTCGGAACCGGAGGGGCGGCGGTTCAGACGCTTGATCTGCGCAGTGGTCGCTATCGGCCTTCAACCTTGCAGGACTTGCATGATTTCACGCGTCTTCAAGATGTCTTGCCAAATGTCAGCTGGTTCACCCGCTGTTGCGTTGCAACCGATCTGGAGGAAACCTTCGATCTGGATGTGAACACCGTCTATGCGCTGTTGAAGAATACCTCCAAGCCCACCGCGACGTCTTTTACATTGGCGCAGCACGTTGCGCCAATTGTTGAGATATTGGATATCGCAGCCGGGGGACCCGGTGAATTCGCAAAACGCCCGTTCATGAAAGCACATATAAGCCCGGTGATCTCGCCGATGCGCTACGGCGAAGACGCAGTGGATGTGGTCTACGCCTGCATCGAACACAATATTCCGATTTCTTGCATCACCGCTGCTCAGGCCGGCGCGACTGCACCAGCGACCTTGGCTGGTTTTCTGGCGCAGTCATTGGCAGAAACTCTTGCGAGTCTGGTAATGGTCCACGCGATCCAGCCCGGGTTTCCTATGGTCTTTTCGAATTGGCCACTGGTGATTGACCTTCGGACCGGCGCGTTCTCAGGTGGCAGCGGAGAGACGGCTGTCCTGAATGCAGCATCTGCACAATTATCAAATTGGCTTGGGCTGCCTTCAGGTGTGGCCTGTTCGATGTCTGATGCCAAGGCGATCGACGCTCAATACGGGATGGAAAAGGGACTGACCTCAATGGCGGCAGCGCTGGCAGGTGGTAATCTGATCTATGAAAGCTCGGGCATGACGGCCTCGTTGCTGGGTGCAAGTTTTGAGGCGTTCGTGCTGGATGATGAGATGCACTCGTACACCTACCGCGCTTTGAGGGGGATAGAGGTGACACACGAGAATCTGGGCTTTGACGCAATCTGCGAAGCAGTTCTGGGCGAGGGCCATTTTCTGGGTGGTCAGCATACTTTTTCGGCCATGGAACGGGATTACTTTTATCCCTCACTCGCAGACAGGGACGAGCCGCGAACCTGGGCAGAAAACGGAGCGCAAGATGCCTGGAGCCGCGCGCGACATCGGGCGCAAGAAATTTTGCAGACCCATACGCCAAGATACCTGTCAGACGAACAGGATCGGCAAATCCGAGATCGCTTCAACATTCTTTGAAGGCTGATCCAGTGCTATTCGATAAGTTTGAAACTATCCGTCAGCCACGGGATATCATCGCGCAGTGGGGAAATGATGCGGTCATTGATCAATGATCGGGTTTTGGCATCCACAAGCTCAATCACTGATCTTGAACAATCCGGCGTCGCGACCAGCGCCAGTGTGCGTGCAAAGCTCTTGCCCGGAAATGGGTGCATGCACAGCCTTGATTGGAACCGCTTTGCCCGAGAATACAGCAGCGGCGTCGTGATGGTCCAACCCGCACCGGAGGACACCATCGACATCAGCGTCTGATTGTTGCTGCATTCAAACCTGTGAGAGGACGAAATCCCCATCCGGCGTAATTGGGACTCGATCTGGCGCGCGATGATCAGATTGCCGGAATATCGTAGAAACGGCAATTTGGTTCGTCCCTCAACAATGTCTTGCAAAGACTTGTCATTCACCGCAGGCAAAACGATCACAAATGGATCGCGCAGAAGGGGGCGATCCTGCAGATCGCGCATACGTTCGCTAGGAGTAGTGGAAATCCCCAGATCCAACTGCCTGTCGCGCAGCATGTCGATAATCGCGTGGCTGGAATCTGTATGGTACATGAAATCGCAGGCAGGCATGTTCGTAAACAAGTAGACTGCCAGTTCCGGAATGATGTCGCTGTCGAAATCCTCGATCGTGCCGAAACGCAGATAACTGGCCTCGGTAATACTGCCCGCAGATGCCTCTGCCTTGGCCTTTCGGATCAGGTGCAGCGCATCGTCGATATTGCGCAGGAAGACCCGGCCCTTCGGGGTCAGAACCATGGGTCTACGGGTGTGGTTGAACAGCTCAACGCCCAGATGGTCTTCGAGATTGCGCAGGTGATGGGAAACGGTGCTGATCGTCAGCCCTGTTTCCTTGGCAGCCGCCTGTAGCGAGCCCTTTTGCGCACATATCTGAAACAGTTCCAGCCATTTGAGACTGAGGTCTTTGGGAGCAGACTGACGCGGCATTCCGGTGCTTTCGTGAGATCAGGGCATTCCCGGCAAATCTACGCAGATAATGAGAGCTTTGATATCAGAATCTTGGAATTCTGGCTCAATTGCCGAGCACTCAGGTCTCAGAGCTTTCCAAAAAGCCGCGCGCGGTCTGTGCAGCATCCGCGATATGGCTTTCGACTGCTTTTCGGGCTTTGGCAGGATCTCTACTGAGGATGGCATCATGGATGGCAGTCATGTGGCTCATCCCAGAACGCTCTCGATTCCGCGCTGCGAGGGTCAAGGCCCGCAGGCGGCTGATCCGGCCGTTCAGACGTTGCACGACCTCCCAGGCGATGCTGTGCCCAGCCTGTAGAAAAATCAGTTCATAGAAGCGAGTTGTGGCCTGTAGCAGATTTGACCATTCGGTGTCATTCTGCGCCCCGCCCACTGCTTTCAATGCCTTGCCCAGATCCTTTGCGAAACCTGTCTCATGCGCTTGTGCACAGGCGGCGGCGGCTGAGCCTTCTAGCTGTAAGCGGATGTCATAGATTTGCCGCGCTTGGTCCCAGCTGAGGGTCGAGACGATTGGCCCGCGGTTGGGGATAATCTCAACCAAACCTTCGGCTTCCAGAAACCGGATCGTCTCGCGGATGACGGTGCGGCTGACACCAAGCTGATCGCAAAGCGGGCGTTCAACAAGCCGCTCACCGGGGGCAAAATGCCCGGCGATGATCGCTTCGCGCAGGCGTGCTTGCACGATATCCCGCAAGGTTTGCGGTGCTTTTTCGATCTTTTGAAGGGTGGAGTCGGTGTTCATCATCGACGCTTTCATATCTGTGGTACGGATCCGGAACAAGTATGATTGACATATCGTAATATGGTATACCATATTCTCGACCAAAGGCTTGCCAAAGGAATCACCATGTCCGCCGAAATTCGAAAAACGCTTCTGCATGTCGAAGACACTCTGATCGAGGGTGGTAAGTTGGCGGACACTCCGCTGAAGCTAATTGCCGCAATGGCTGTCATTCGGAACCCGTGGGCTGGTCAGGGATTTGTCGAGGATCTTGGCCCTGCAATCCGCGAGTGCGCCCCTGGACTGGGGGAGTTGCTGACCAAAATGATTTTGGATGCTTCAGGTGGCGGCGACCGGGTCGAAGCCTATGGAAAATCCGCGATTGTGGGCTTGAACGGAGAGGTCGAGCATGCGTCGGCCCTGATCCACACGCTGCATTTTGGCAATCATTATCGCAAAGCAGTCGGCGCGAAATCCTACCTTTCCTTCTGCAATACGCGCGGCCCTGCCAATGCGCCGCTGCTGATCCCCTTGATGGACAAACATGATGGGGGTCGTCGCTCTCACTACCTTACGATCCAGACTTCGGTCGTAGATGCACCTGCGGCAGATGAGATTCTGATTGCACTGGGTGCATCGATTGGAGGGCGGCCGCACCACCGGATCGGGGATCGCTATCAGGACATCGAGGAACTTGGTCATGACGTTGACAACCCTGCAGCTGTCTAACTCGGGCCGATCAGTCGCGTTCAGAGAGGCGGGCGAAGGGCAACCGGTCTTTATGATCCATGGCGTTGGCATGCAATCTGCGGCCTGGGGCCCTCAGTTTGACACGCTGAGCCAGCATTGCCGTATAATTGCGGTTGATCTGCCGGGGCATGGAGGCAGTGACCGTCTGCCATCTGGAAGCCAATTGCCGGATTTTGTCGGCTGGATGCATGATGTTGTCGACGCATTGAATCTGGCTCCGGTCGCAATCATCGGGCATTCAATGGGGGCACTGATTGCCGCCGGCTTTGCGGCAGAGTACCCCGATATCACTAGCCGTGTTGCTATGTTGAACGGCGTCTTCTGTCGCGATGCCTCAGCCCGCGCCGCAGTCATCCAACGGGCCGCTGACATCAGCGCGGGTCGAGTTGATCTGGAAACGCCGTTGTCGCGCTGGTTTGGTGACAGTCCGGGTGATCTGGCTGCCCGTGCGCAGGTGGCGTCGTGGCTTGGGTCTGTGGACCAAAGAGGCTACGCCACCGCCTATTCCGCTTTTGCGCGGGGCGATGCCACTTACGCCAGCAAGATGAATCTGATTTCGTGCCCGTTTCTGGCGCTCACCGGCGACGGAGACTCGAACTCAACCCCGGCTATGTCACAAGCTATGGCCGCAGCAGTTCAAAACGGTCGGGCCGTTGTGATCCAAGGCCACCGACATATGGTGAACTTGACAGCACCCGATGAAGTAACAGCGCATCTGGTTGAATGGCTCGGCCAGCCCGCCGAAGAAAGGATTGCGCAATGACCTCGATCGATCCCCGCACGCTGCGAAATGCATTTGGAGCGTACATGACGGGCGTCACCGTGGTTACTTCGCATGATACCCAAGGTAACCCGATCGGGTTTACTGCGAACTCGTTCACATCCGTCTCACTAGACCCGCCGCTTGTGCTGGTATGTCTCGCCAACAGTTCAAAGAACTATGACGCATTGATTGCCGCCGACGGGTTTGCCGTCAATATCCTGTCAGAGACACAGATCGAGGTATCCAATACCTTTGCCCGGCCCGTCGAAGACCGGTTTGCCAGCGTCGAGTGGCGGCGTGGACCTGCGGGATCGCCGTTGATCGATGGGTCGTCGGCCTGGTTTGACTGCGCTATGCACAAAACCGTCGAAGCGGGGGATCATGTGATCCTGATCGGCGAGGTCAAAGCCTTCGACAATACTCCGGCACCCGGTCTCGGATATGTCAGGGGGGCCTATGTAACGCCATCAACAGCGGCTGGCGCCTTGATGCAGGACACCGGCCTGATCGTCTCAGCCTTGATCGAACGCGCAGGTGAGGTTCTGTTGATCGATGCCGGTGACGGCGCGCTTGCACCGCCTGAGGTGGCGGTTGGATCAGAGGGCGTTTCGGCTGCATTGGACAAGCTAATCGATGCCACCGGGCTGACCGCAGAGCCGGGCTTTGTTTATTCGGTTTACGAAGATGCAGAGAAAAAGCGTCAACACATCGCGTTTCTGTGTCAGGCCGCAGATGGTGAGCCGAAGAAAGGTAATTTCGTCCCGCTGGATATCGTATCCTTTGGCACTGTAACCGACTCGGCGACCCGAACCATGCTGGAACGATTGTCCGAGGAATCCCGTCTGGGAGATTTTGGCATTTACTACGGAAACAAGAACAGCGGCGAGGTTCGCCCGATTACACGAGGAGGTCACTGACATGCGGTTTTCGCTTTTCGTTCATATGGAACGCACCTCTCCCGATCAGGACCAGCAGGAGCTGTATGAAAACTTCATAGAACTGGCCAAGATCGCTGATGCGGGCGGCATGCATGCGGTCTGGACCGGCGAACATCACGGGATGGATTTCACCATCTCGCCGAACCCGTTCCTGAATATCGTCGATCTGGCACGCCAGACCAACAATGTGCGTCTGGGAACCGGAACCGTTATCGCTCCGTTCTGGCATCCGATCCGGCTGGCCGGAGAGGCCGCAATGACGGACATGATCACGAATGGCCGTTTGGATCTGGGCATCGCGCGTGGCGCCTACAGCTATGAATACGAGCGGATGGTGCCGGGGCTGGACGCCTGGGAGGCAGGCCAGCGTATGCGCGAGCTTGTTCCGGCAGTGCGGGGTCTTTGGGAGGGCGATCATGCGCTGGACGGAGAGTTTCATTCTTTCCCGGCAACCACATCTTCGCCCAAGCCTCTGCAACAAAACGGTCCACCGATCTGGGTTGCCGCGCGCGATCCCAACAGTCATGAGTTTGCGGTATCGAACGGTTGTCACGTGCAGGTCACCCCTTTGTGGCAGGGCGACGAAGAGATCACCCGGCTGATGGATACGTTCAACGCAGCCTGCGCCAAATTCCATGACGTCCCGCGCCCCGAAATCATGCTGTTGAACCACACCTACATCGCCTCGGACGAGGCGGATGCCCGTCGCGCGGCGGAAGAGATCAATCGCTTTTATTGCTATTTCGGCGCGTGGTTCAAAAACGAACGCCCAGTGTCGCAGGGACTGATCCAGGCGCTGAGCGATGACGACATCGCTAACCATCCCTTCTATTCGCCCGAGGCGATGATCCGGGACAACGTGATCGCCACGCCCGACAAAGCAATCGAACGCATCAAGGGCTATAGCGATCTTGGATATGATGAGTATTCTTTCTGGATCGACAGTGGGATGAGCTTTGAGCGCAAGAAAGCCTCGCTAGAGCGGTTCATCGCGGACGTCATGCCCGCCTTCGCCTAAGGAGAGAAAATGCGGCAGTTTCAGCACTATATCGGCGGCACGTTTTCGGATGGGACCGCGCAGTTCGACAGCCTTGATCCCGCGACGGGCACCGTTTGGGCGAAAATGCCTGAGGCCCGAACACATGATGTGAACGCCGCGGTTGAGGCTGCGTGTTCAGCGCTGAATGCCCCCGAATGGGCGACCATGACAGCAACGGTTCGTGGTAAACTGTTGTACCGGTTGGCCGATCTGGTCGCCGAAAATGCTCAGACCTTAGCCGAGCTTGAAACGCGCGATACCGGCAAGATCATTCGCGAAACCTCTGCTCAGATCGCCTATGTCGCGGACTACTACCGTTACTATGCCGGATTGGCGGACAAAATCGAAGGAGCGCACCTGCCGATCGACAAGCCCGACATGGAGGTTTGGCTGCGCCGCGAACCAGTTGGTGTGGTGGCCGCCATAGTGCCGTGGAATTCGCAACTGTTCCTGTCTGCGGTCAAGATTGGCCCGGCGCTTGCCGCCGGTTGCACAGTCGTTCTGAAAGCATCCGAAGATGGTCCGGCCCCGATGCTGGAATTCGCGCGTATTTTCGATCAGGCAGGCTTCCCGCCCGGAGTTCTGAACGTCATCACCGGCTTCGGGCCGGAATGCGGCGCCGTTCTGACCAGTCACCCGGATGTCGATCATGTTGCCTTTACAGGCGGCCCGGAAACCGCGCGCCATATCGTGCGCAACTCGGCTGAAAACCTCGCTTCGACTTCGTTGGAACTGGGCGGAAAATCCCCGTTCATCGTGTTCGAAGATGCCGATATCGAAAGTGCTGTGAACGCGCAGGTCTCGGGGATCTTTGCTGCGACCGGGCAAAGCTGCGTGGCGGGATCGCGATTGGTAATCTCTGACAAGATCAAAGATGAGTTTCTGGCCCGGCTCACCGAAAAAGCGGGTGAGATCGTGATCGGGGCGCCCGATGACCTAAAGACCGAGGTTGGTCCGCTGTGCACTCAGGCTCAGCTTGTGACTGCTGCAGATATGGTTGCTGATTCCGTCTCGGCAGGGGCTACCGTGATAGCGGGTGGGCAACCTTTGGACCGTGAGGGGCACTATTTTCCACCGACAATCATTGATTGTACGGACGCGCCTGATGCGCCCTGTCTGACGCGCGAAGCCTTTGGTCCGATCCTCTCGGTCGTCAGTTTCGGGACCGAAGCGGAGGCGGTACAAATAGCCAACAACACCGCGTTTGGGCTGGCGTCGGGTGTCTTTACCAAAGACTTGACCCGCGCACATCGAATGATCCGCAGAATTCGGGCTGGCATTGTCTGGGTTAACACATATCGCGCGGTCAGCCCGATTGCTCCATTCGGAGGTCATGGACTGTCGGGCCACGGGCGCGAAGGGGGCCTGCAGGCGGCGCTTGATTACACACGGGTCAAATCGGTCTGGTTGCGCACAAGCGACGATCCGATACCCGATCCGTTCGTGATGCGGTGAATCTGACTAATCAACAGCATCCTTGGGCCAGATTTAGCACACTTTAGACAATCGCATCTCTGCCGCGCGTGCGTGGCCTTCCATGCCTTCCATCCGACTGATCCTAGCAGTGCGTTCAGCAAGCTCGTGCGAGGCTTGCGCTGTGCAGCGCTGCCAAGTCACCGTTTTGGTGAATTTATGCACTGACAGACCGCCGGTATATCGGGCCGCTCCGCTTGTCGGCAAAACATGATTTGGCCCGGACGTCTTGTCGCCGAAGGGCACTGTTGTTTCGGCACCCAGAAACAGCGATCCATAGGTGGTCAGTTGGTCCAGCCACCAATCCAGGTCCTCGGCGATCACCTGCAGATGTTCGGGCGCGTAGTTATTGGCGACCCTGGCAGCCTCGTCGCGGCTGTCGCAAAGAATGATCTCGGCCCGGTCGCGCCATGCCGTGCGCGCTGCACTAGCGTTCGGCTCGGGAAGACTTTCGATCAGGGCATCGGCGCGCGCGATAACACCCTGGGCCAGAGCTTTATCGGTGCTGACCAGCCAGACAGGGCTATCGACGCCGTGCTCGGCTTGGCTCACCAGATCCCAGGCGACAGTCTCGATCGATGCTGTGTGATCGGCAATGACCAAGGTATCGGTTGGACCTGCAAACATGTCGATGCCAACCTTACCAAACAGCATCCGTTTCGCCTCGGCGACATAGGAGTTTCCCGGACCGACAAGAATGTCGGCTGGCCGCGCACCAAAAAAGCCATGGGCCATCGCAGCAATCCCCTGAACTCCGCCCAAATTCAGGATCAGATCTGCACCGCTAAGGTCCATCGCATAAACTATTGCATCAGGGATGCCCGCACCGGGACGCGGTGGCGAGACCGCCGTGATGTGGGACACCCCAGCCACCTTTGCCGTGGTAATTGTCATCAACGCACTTGCGATATGGCTATACCGACCACCGGGTACATAGCACCCCGCACTAGCGATCGGGATCTGTTTCTGACCTGCGATCAGGCCGGGCATCACCTCGAGCTCGCATTCGCTCACCGTGGTCATCTGCGCTTCGGCAAATCGACGGATATTGGCATGGGCAAAGCGGATGTCGTCTTTGACCTGTTCAGGCACGCGGTCACATGCGGCTTTGCGCGCTTCATCAGTCAACACAAACTCTCCCGTCCAGCCATCGAGCGTTCCGGCATAGCGCCGAACGGCCTCTTCGCCCTCGCGCTCGATATTGGAGAGCATGATTGCGACGATATCGCGGATATCCGAATTTTCTGCATCGGGGCGGGGCAGGGCGGTTTTCAGATAAGAGACGGCCATGGGGAACCTCAACGCGTCAGAGAGTGGGAGTGGATAGCGCCCGCCAGAATATCGACGGTGTCGATGATCGGAACGCTTTTGGGCAAGTCGCGGGTGAGCAGAGAGAATTCGGAGCAGGCCACAAACAAAAGCGCGGCACCCCTGCCCGAAAGGGCGTTAGCAGCGTCGGAAAGTGTGCTGAGCGCAACGTTGGTTGGCCCTTCAGATTTGATGTGGCGGATCGTGCCGAGCATCCTATCTTCATCCTCGGGCCAGATTGCGGTAAATCCAGCGCGGTTCAGGGGGGCGTCAAAAATTCCGACCTTTCGCAGCGCTGGTGAGGCAAGAATTCCGACCTGGCTGCCCGAAGGCAGGTGCTGCACCGCTTGATCCACGGACAGGTCTACCATGTTCAGAAAGGGGATCGAGACGGCGTCCTCTATCTGCGCCGCATAGTGGTGTGCGGTGTTACACGGCATCGCGAGCGCGGTTGCCCCTGATTGCTCCAATCCTCTCGCCATATCGGCCAGAACCGGCCCGGGATCAGACCCGTTGCCCTCGATCAGGTGCGCGATGCGGGAAGGCACCTGTGGGTTCATGTCAATCAGTAGTGGCAGGTGATCGGCATCATCCGCCGCCTGTACCGTGGATAACACGCGCTGCTGCAACAGAATTGTCGCCTCGGGGCCCATTCCGCCCAATATGCCGGTGACGCGGGGTTTCATGCGAAGACCTGCTTGCTGGAACTTATCACCGTGATTTACAGATTGACCCAGCGGTCGGTGTGATCGAAAGCGAAATCATAACCGAACAGGCCAACCGAGCCTCCGGTATGCAAGAACACCACACGCTCATCCTTGAACGAGCCCTTGCGCGCCAGATCGATCAGACCGGCGGCCCCTTTGGCGGAATAGACCGGGTCGAGCAGAATGCCTTCCAGTTCGGCAAACATGCGGATCGCCTCAATGCCGCTTTCGGTCGGCAAGCCGTAGCCGTCGCCTACATAGTCGGTATTGGCCATCACATCCTCGCGCCGCACCACGTCCGGGCTACCCAATTTCTCGGCCGTGTTGCAGGCTAGATCATAGACCATCTGCTCTTGCTTGGGCTGCGGTGCGCGGGTGCCAATGCCAAGAACCGGAATGCCCGTATTCATGGCGCAAAGCCCGGTGACCAGCCCGGCTTGCGTGCCCGAGGAGCCCGTCGCATGCACCACGCGATCGATTTTGAGACCGGCGTTATTGGCCTGGCTCACAAGCTCTAGCGCGCAGTTCACATAGCCAAGCGCTCCGGTCGGGTTCGAACCTCCGCCCGGAATGACATAGACGTTGTGACCTTCTTCACGCTTCTTCGCGGCCGAACGCTCCATCTCGGCGGGCATGTCGTGGCCGCCGGGAAACTTCTCGGTGGTTGCGCCGTGCAGATGATCCAGCAGGACGTTGCCATTGTTGTTGTAGTTGGCGTTGTTATAGCTGGTGCGGTCTTCCAGTAGGATATGACATTTCAAACCCAGCCGGGCAGCGAATGCAGCGGTTTGACGCGCATGGTTCGATTGCGTTGCCCCTTGTGTCATCACCATGTCTGCGCCTTGTTCGAGCGCTTCGCCGAACAGAAACTCTAGTTTGCGGGTCTTGTTGCCACCCGTCGACATGCCGGTGCAGTCGTCTCGCTTGATCCAAAGATCGATTCCCAGAGCCTCGGACATACGATCCATCCGTTCAAGCGGTGTTGGCAGATGGGCAAGAAAAACACGGGGAAAACGGGAAAGATGCATCAAGCTGTCCTGATCTGGGCCCGGCACATGGTTCAAGACCGGTAGGTCTTGCCAACATGGGCCGCTGGGTAGGTTTCTGGGTTTAGAATGCCGCCTGTAGTCAAGCCGCAAGGTCAGGCCTAATCACAGCGGATGGGGCGCGTCGGTCAAGCGCACTGTACCCGGTTTCGAAAAAGCCGGAAAATAACTTCGATATTGCGCTTAGATTACCTGGCAGCTCATTCGGGGGGTGCGGGAATGGTTCGAAAGTCGTCATTCAACCACGGAAACCGCGAATTCATAGGCTCGGTCACATGACGACGGATCAGGTTTTGCAGGGTGTTGTGTATCAGTCGGGTGGTTGTCGACGGATAGATATTGGTCGTGAACAACGATACGGTACGCGCAAAGCTTTTGCCCGGGAAAGGTAATGCGCGTGCATCTTTGTGGAATCGCCGTGCGCGATAGTAGCTGGCGGCAGTCGTGATCGTCCAACCACTGCCCCCGGCGACAAGTCCGATAATTGACTGATTGCATTCAAGTTCGAACCGGTTGGGTAGGTTAATCTTGCTGCGGGTTAGCTGAATTTCGATGAGTCTGCCTATGGTGTGATCACGCGAATATCGTAAAAGCGGAAGCGGACTGTCTGATTTGGTCAGTTCCTCGACCGGTCCGTCATATGCAGGCGGAAGAATGACGATAAACGGATCTCGAAGTAGCGGGAATTCGATTAACCCCTCAAAGTGCTCAGGAGGTCGGGTCGCAACCCCTGCATCCAGCTTTTGAGACTGCAGTTTGTCAAGAATCTCATGGCTGGGGCGGGTAAAGTGGCGAAAATTGCACCGCGGCAGGCTTGCAGAGAGATGACGGAAGAGTTCTGGCGCGACCCGGCTGTCAAAATCGTCAATCAGGCCCAGACGCAAATCTGTTGCATGTTGCCAACTGCCCGAGCGAAGCTCGGCCTCGCCCCGTTTCAAGGCGATCAGGCCGTCATGCACATGTCGTGAGAACACTGTGCCTGCGGGTGTCAGACCCATGGGTCTGCGGCTGTGGTCCACCAAATCCACATCCAGCGCCTTTTCAAGACTGCGCAAATGATTGGAGACCGTACTGATTGACAAACCGGTTTCAGCTGACACCTTTTGGATTGAACCCAACTTGGAAATAAGTTGGAAGACCTCCAGCCACCTGAGACTGAGTGCTTTCTTTGTCATAGGATGCTCCCAAACCAGCGAACTATCAGTAAAAAGCGAAACAAAGTTTCGCTTTTTACGCAACCAGTATTTTGATTTACTAATTCAATGCGTAAGGACTATGGTTTTTCTACTGTTCCAGAGTTCGGACGTTTCAAGAGCCGACAAGTGGAACCAGCAGGGAGAAAATAGTCAAAATGATCAAGAAATATCTGCTCACAACAGCATATGCCGGGATTGCGGCCGTCACCGCTTCACAAGCCGCCGCGCTTGATGAACTGACGGTTGCATATTTCCTCGAATGGCCGATGCCGTTCCAGTATGCGAAAGCAAACGGAACCTACGAAGAAGAACTGGGCGTCAAGATCAACTGGGTGTCCTTCGACACTGGCACCGCCATGTCAGCTGCGATGGCCTCGGGTGATGTACAGATCGCGGTCAGCCAAGGTGTACCACCGTTTGTGGTAACCACTTCGGCCGGTCAGGATATCCAGATCGTCGATGTGGCGGTCAGCTATTCAGACAACGACAACTGCGTTGTTGCCGAAGCGCTTGAAATCGACAAGGGCAACGCGGGTGAACTGAACGGCAAGAAGGTCGGTGTTCCGATCGGTACAGCTGCGCATTACGGTTTCCTGTCGCAAATGTCTCACTTTGGTGTCGACATCGGTTCAATGGAAATTGTTGACATGGCTCCTGCCGATGGCGCCGCGGCGTTTGCCCAGGGCAACCTCGACATGGTTTGCGGCTGGGGTGGCGCGCTTCGTCGTATGACCGAGCATGGCAACATTCTGCTGACCGGTGCTGAAAAAGAAGAGATCGGTATTCTGGTGTTCGACGTCACTAGCGCTCCGGCAAGCTTCATCGAAGAAGAGCCCGAGCTTCTGTCGAAGTTCCTTAAGGTTACCGCAGATGCCAACGCCAAGTGGAACGCAGGCGACAGCAAAGATGAAATGCTGCCGGTGATTGCAAAGGATGCTGGTATGGATCCTGCAGACGCTGAAGCCACAATCGCGACTTTCACCTTCCCGTCAGTTGAAGACCAGCTGTCCGAGAAGTGGCTGGGCGGTGGCGCGCAAGACTTCATGCAGGGTGTTGCAAACGTGTTCGTGTCGGCAGGCAGCATCGAATCCGCTCTGGATTCGTATGATGGTGCCGTTAATGCAGGCCCGCTGACAGCTGCGAATAACTAATCACGCAGGACATTTCATGCGACCGGCCCCGGTTTCGGGCCGGTCGACAGCTATGAAAGCAGGAAGGAGGCAGGATGCCTGAACTGGACATCGTAGAATTGTCCATGCGCTTTGACTTACCCAACGGCTCCTCAGTACAGGCCCTACAAGATGTTTCACTCAGCCTTAAAGAGGGTGAGCTGATGTCTGTCCTTGGCCCGTCGGGCTGTGGTAAAACGACGTTGCTGAACATCGTTGCAGGATTTCTGGCGCCGACATCTGGCAAGATTGAACTGAACGGCCATCTGGTCAAAGGCCCTGATGCTGAACGCGGGATGGTGTTTCAGAAGGGCGCGTTGTTCGAATGGATGAACGTGCGGGAAAATGTCGAGTTTGGCCCGCGTATGAAAGGCATGCCCAAAGCCGAGCGTGACCAGATTTCCGACCATCTGCTTGAGGTCGTGGGGCTGCAGGATTTCAAGGACAAGGCGGTTTATGAACTATCGGGTGGGATGCAGCAGCGTGTTGCGTTGGCGCGGTGCCTGGCAAACGAGCCGGACGTCATCCTGATGGACGAACCGCTGGGTGCTTTGGATGCGCTGACCCGTGAGAAAATGCAGGGCCTTGTCCTGAAGCTTTGGAAAGAAACGGGCAAGACGATCATCCTGATCACCCACTCGGTCGAAGAGGCCTTGTTGCTGGGTGAGCGTTTGATTGTCATGGCCCCCAGACCGGGGCGCATTCACCGCGAATACAATCTGCCTTTTGCTGAACGCGGTGTGAATGCCGATCTGCGTGATGTGAAGAAATCCGAAGGTTTTGCGGAAAAGCGCGATGAGATCCTCTCGATGATCTGGGAGATGGAAGAAGAAATTATGGGTCGGACGGAGCAGGCATCATGATTGTACTTCTCTTCTATATCGGCCTGTTCGGTGGCGCGTTTTTCATCGTCTACGCGTTACGCCGCGGTTTGCAATCGCGTCAGGATTTCACAAGCTTGAAAACTGTGACTTTCGGCGACGAAAGTGCCGTACGAGCGGATAGGGCTGCATCGATAATCTCAGTTCTCGTGATCTTTGTAATCTGGGCGGCTTTCACCGGCTCGAAGTTGTTTCCGATCCATGTGCCGGGCCCATTTGTAGGTGATACGCAATTCACCTATACGCTCGAAAACGCGGATGGCAGCACGGATGAAGCCACGATTTTTGTTCGCGTTCCAGCCTTCGGTGAGGAAGCAGAGAAATTCGAGGTCGAGCCCGGCAGCGGATTTGCCAAAGACGATGCGGTTGCTGCTGCTGCGGGCCGCTCATCGACGATCCTGTTCGACAAGAACGATGATGCCAAACGTAATGAGGGTGCAAAGATCGTCGCGATCAACGGCACACCTATAGGTGAAGGCCAAAAGGTTGATACAGGCGATGGTACCGTAACGCTGACCGGGAAAGGGGCGATCAGTTTCACCCCCAAACAGGGCTTGCAGATGAACCCCATCTGGCTTCCAGCCCCTGAAACCGTTGTGGCCCGGTTCTTTGAGATTGCGAATGAAGGCTACCAGAACTTCTCGCTTTGGGAGCACCTGGGCTGGTCGCTGTTGCGCGTGATTGCTGGGTTTATCGCAGGTGCGCTTGTGGGGATTCCGCTGGGTTATGCAATGGGCCTATCCGGTTGGTTCCGCGGCTGGTTCGATCCGATTGTCGAGTTCATGCGACCGGTGCCGCCACTTGCGCTGATCCCACTGGTGATCATCTGGTTCGGCATCTGGGAGACCGGCAAGATCGTTCTGCTGTTCCTTGCGGCCCTTTGGATCATGACCATCGCCGCGCGGGCTGGTGTGTCCGGTGTGAACATCTCGAAAATCCACGCAGCGTATTCTCTGGGGGCGTCGAAATGGCAGATCATGCGCCATGTGATCGTGCCCAACTCGCTGCCCGAGATTTTCACCGGTGCACGTGTGGCCATGGGTGTCTGTTGGGGAACTGTTGTTGCGGCTGAACTGGTTGCCGCACAAAAGGGCGCCGGCATGATGATCATCGCCGCATCCAAATTCCAGCTGACCGACATTGTCATTATGGGGATCGTCCTGATCGGGGTGATCGGATATGGAATCGATATCCTGATGCGCAAGGCCGAGAACTGGCTGGTGCCATGGAAAGGCCGCAGCTGATCGGTCTTTCCGATACTGTGGTAACAAAGCGGCCCCCGAGCAATCTCGGGGGCCTTTTGTTTCAGCTGCGATTAAGAACGCGGCGTTGGACCTTGCTGCTGTCTTAGCTTGAACACGGCATCGGTCTGTATACCTTCAGAGCTCCTGTGCCCAAGGCGGGTTTGCCCCCGCTCGGGATACGGTGACGGCAGCGACCTTTGCACCGTATTCAAGCGCGTCGCGAAGACTGCTTGTGGGCAAAGTGCGCAAGGCGGGCTTGTTGAGATGACCGGTTTGGCTCAGCGCGGCCAGCACACCTGCGTTGAACGTATCGCCAGCACCAACAGTATCCACAACCTTAACTTTCTGGACGGGTACGGATACGTCCGTTCCATCAGAAAGATAGCCTGTCGCGCCATCCCCCCCTTTGGTCACGATTGCGATCGCTGGTCCTGCACGAAGCAGCAGTGGAATTTTCTCGGCATGGCTTTCGGGGCCCGGTATAATCCAATCAAGGTCTTCATCGGAAACTTTAATGATGTCGGTCTTTGCGATCATACGGTTCAAGCGGGTCCGGTATCGCGTCTGATCCTTGATAAAGCTGGGTCGAATATTGGGGTCCAGCATTACGGCACGATCCGCGCCATGACGATCAAGTGTGGCCGCGTAGGCATCGGCACAGGGTTCGCAAGCCAGGCTGATCCCTCCGAAATACAGTGCGGAAACGCCCGGTAGTTGATCCGGCATGTCTTCGGGCCGCAGCATCCGGCCCGCCGTATTCTCATCGACAAAACTGTATGTGGCGTGCCCATCCCGCAACTGCACGAATGCAAGTGTCGTAGGACGGTCCGAGCGGATAACGTGCGAGGTCGCGACATGGCTGATCTGCAAGGCGGCGATCAACTGCTCTCCGAACATGTCGGTAGATAGCCCTGACAGCAGCCCCGTTTGTATGCCCAGACGACCCAGTGCAATCGCGGTGTTGAAGATTGCACCACCGGAATGTGGGACAAACCCTTTGCCGCCAGAAACCGTTGGTTCGGCGATCATATCGATCAGAGCTTCTCCACAGCACAGGATCATTCTGCTATCCCTCGGCCTGCTTGAAAATGCGCGGCCAAATTACCGTGCCAAGGCATTCTTACAGAAATTGTTAGCGCCAACAATGCCAAACTCATCCTGTTCTGACACATACAGGTTCATCGATTGCCGCAATTCATCGAACCGACCTCCTGCGTTGAAGGCACGCAGAAAATCCTGACCAAACAGCCAGCGGTTCTTTTCGGCCACCCCGCCAACAAGAAACACACCTCCGGAGGGGATAAGAGCAACAGCAAGATCGCCCATTATGGCGCCCAGATGCTCGGTGAACATTCGAGCCGCCTTAACAGCGCAGGCATCCGAGCCGTCCTGAGCATCCTGCAGAATGTCTTTTGCCGAACGTATCATGCCGTTGGGCTGACCTTCGGCCATTCCGATCGCCTGATAGAGAACCGGTAGGCCAGTTCCGCTCAGGAACATCTCGGCCTCGATGGTGAGCGTATCGTCAAAAAAGCACTCGGGTATGATCTTGCGCGCTGCGCGGAAAACCTCGACCTCGTCAAGATGGCGCGGGGACAATCCAACATGGCCGCCCTCGCCGGAAACGGTGTGAAAATGTCCTTCGGAGTAGAGCAGGGCGCCCACGCCCAGCCCGGTTCCCGGCCCGACAACTAGCCGTGTCCCCAGTGGTGGAGCGGGTGAGCCCTGCAATACCTCAACATCATTCTCGGTAATCTCGGCGACTGACCATGCGGCAGCCGTGAAATCATTGATGACATAGGTATGGTGCGCGCCGGTTGCTCGGGCCAGAGCGTCTTCGGAAAGATCAAGATTGGCATTGGTCAGGCGAATGGTGCCGTTCTGGACCGGCCCCGCCCCGGCAGCAACGACCGCGCGCGGTCTTGTTCCGACCTCGTCGCACAAGCTGTGTAATGCGTCTTGCAGGTCGCTTACGGAGCCGGTGGGGTGTTTGCGAAGATCGGTCAGCGCCCCCTCGGTTACGACGCCCAATCTTGTATTTGTGCCGCCGATATCAGCCACCAGATTCCAATGTGCGTGTAACCCTCCCTTGGGTCTAACCCATGAGGCCGGCTGGGCGTCACTTGTTTGGATTGTCTGCAACGCCTCGACGTCGGTCCCGGACTGAACGAAAATGCCGTGTACCAAGGTGTCGGATTCAAGCGCGTCATGTACGCGCGCCAGCGAATGCACAAAGTCATGACCCGCATCGGCGGCTACGGTCACGAATGAAGGCAGCGATTGCTCATGTGTTGTGCGCATGAGTATGTCTATGTCAGCGCCCTCTTTCACGACTACGCTGCACCAATCAATCGGCTCGGCGATGATGGAAAAATCATCCCGCCAATTTTCGGGAAAGTGGCAGGCCAATCGATCCAGCAAAGACTGCGGGTATTGCCCGTTGGTTATCGTATCAAGGATGAGCGGATCGACCTCTACACCCAGATTGGCCATCCCATAGCTCCGCATTTCCTGACGCGCCGCGCCCTGTGCAAGCAATTGATGGTGCAGGCTGCGGGCATTAGTGCGAGGGTCGCGTTCGATTCCGACGGACGGGTTCAAGGTAGAGATGTTGAATATCCGATCACCCATCCGAGCGACGACTGCCTCAGAAAACGCTGCAAAATAGTCGGCCATTACTCGATTGCGCCACCCGCCGATATCCTCCAGCGCTGGGGGGATATCGTTGTGATCCAGCACGATGCATGGCCGAATGCTGTGTGCCAAAAGCTGATCAATTCGCTGCTCGCTCTGATCCAATGCGCGTGCATCAGAAATGCGACCGTCTGGCATGATGTGCTGCCAACGGACTGTAAAGCGGTGCATGTCTAGCCCAGTTGCCGGTTCTGCAGGGGAAGCCGCACCAAACAGAAAGCCATTGGGAAAGTCAGAACGGGTATATTTCATTGTCGCAACCTGTTGGAGCCATGACCAGCGTCTCGCCATCTAACAGGTTATGTTAGCGGTATCTAGATTAACGTTTATATGAACCGCGCGTCCTGAACAGGACATCACATCCCTCGACCTGCTGGCCGTCCCATGTCACTGAATGCGCATTATAGTTGATCAGCACTTCGTGCGACTGCGTCTCGCGCCGCCGCAGCCCTTTGGGCATCGGATGGAGCGCCAGATCCGTTTTCTGGGCCGCCATGGCTATGACGCGATCCCAAAGGGCCTCATCGGGGAACCCCGCCAAATACCAAAGACCGGCACCGCCATGCAACGCCGCAGTGCCATCTACGAAAGAAAGCAATTTTTGCGCGGAGCCTGACAAGCGCTCAACCCAATGTTCCGCAGCACCACCCCCTTCGACAATACGGGTTGCGCCGGGTGGCAAAGTTTCGATCAGATCGACATGGCTGCTGAGGCCATCAAGACCTGGGCGCCCCGAATCAGGGATCTGAAAATCTTCGGTGATTGCCCCGCTGCGCGGTCCCAGAACGGCAAGATCACATCCTTGTAGTAGCCTTTGTTCAAGATCGCCTAGGGCAGCCAGGCCCGGTGCTAGGATCAGATTATAGTGCTCCTTGCCGACCTCGTTCTGAGGCACGAAATCCACCGACAACCCAGCGCGCCGCAACGCGCGGTAGGCAGAGAATACGAGCCGGAAATAATCGAACCCCGCGCCCTGAGGCTGCGTTGTCCAGGCCCAGTCAGATGCATAATCGAAGACGATCGCAACCTGCGCATGGATAGGCTGAACCGTGCCTATCGCGGCCAGATCATCGGCGGTCTGACGCGCCTCGGCCAAACCGGGTGCTTCGTCGCCATGCGGGGTAAGTAGACCGGCATGCATCTGTTCCTGCCCGAACGGTGCTTGCCGCCAGCGGAAATAGCTGACCACTTCGGCCCCATGGGCCACCGCCTCAAGCGACCAGAGACGCACCATGCCGGGCAGGGGTGCCGGGTTGTAGGGGGCCCAGTTCACTGGACCGGGTTGCTGTTCCATGATCCACCAACGGCCTCGACCGACGGCGCGGTATAGGTCGTGGTGAAAGGCCTGCATGTCCGGATCACCCTGCTGCAGAAATGCAGTCTTGTGCGGCTCGTCCACTTCCAACCTATCCGACAGGAAGCCAATCGGATAGCTGTCCCACGTCGCGATGTCCAAATCCCTGCCTACATCGAAATGATCGAATTCCAGCACACGCCCCATGTAATTGTGCAGCAATGGTTGATCCGTTAGCGGCCGCAGCGCATCGACCTGGGCCTTGTTGAACGCCATCACTTGATCCGAACTGAACCTGCGAAACGCCAAGACGTGTGCCGGGTTGGGCTCGGTCACGGTCTGGTTCGGCAGCTCGATCTGATCAAAGCTGTTATATTCCATCGACCAGAACACATTTCCCCAGGCATCGTTCAACGCGTCGATCGAGTTGTATCGGTTCGCCAGCCAGCGGTGAAAAGCATACAGCGCCGCAGCACTATAGCTGAGCGTCGTATCGTGACAGCCATATTCGTTATCGATTTGCCAAGCAGCGATATGCGGGTTGCGGCCATAGCGCTGACCCATGATCTTCGTGATCCGCTTGCATTCGTCGATATAGCCGGTGTGACTAAAGCAATAATGTCTGCGTGAGCCGAACTTGCGTAGATTGCCATCAGCATCCACAGCCAGCATGCCGGGATGCTTGTCCAGCATCCATCGCGGAGGTGTTGCCGTCGGGGTGCCCAGCACAATCTTCAGCCCAGCCGCACCCAAGGTTTCAATCGCGCGATCCAACCAGTCGAATTGCAGGTCTCCAGCAGTGGGTTCCATTCGGCTCCAGGCGAATTCGCCGATCCTGACCCATTTCAAGCCAGTCTCGACCATGCGCGCGGCGTCCTGAGCCCAGTTCTCTTCGGGCCAGTGTTCAGGGTAATAGCAAACGCCAAGTTCCGGCTTCATAGTGTAACTCTGTGTTCAGCTTGACCTTGCGCCACATTTGGCGCGGTGAGTGTCATGCCATTCGTCGGCGTTCTTGCAAGGGTGTCCGCGTCCAGCCCTTGGCGGGCGGTGGTGCAGAACAGTGTAGTCAGGTTATCACCACCAAAACTCGGGCACGAAGTGTGTTTGGCATCGAAGACGACAGCTTTCAGGAACTGACCGCTGGGCGTATAGGCTGCGACCCGGCTGGCACCCCATTGGGCGATCCAGATGTTTCCGGAGCGATCAACCACAGCGCCGTCCGGGTTCAGATCTTCGCTGCGCAGGTCAAGGAAGACCGCCGCTTTGCCTATGGGCCAGCCTGTCTGCGCGTCCAGTTCCCAACGCATGACCAGCTTGGTGGCGGTATCGCTGTAATAGGCGCAGGATTGGTCCGGCGCAAAGCAGATTGCATTTGAGATGGTGATATCTCGGACCAATGGCCGTAGCTCGCCATTCCAATAGCGATAGATCGAACCTGCGCCTACTTCTGCCTGTTTGCCCATGGTGCCAATCCAGAACCCGCCCCAAGGATCGGCGCGCCCATCATTGGATCGAGTCACCGGATTGTCGACCTCAAGCGGGGCGATCAAATCTTTGGCTCGACTCTCAAGCCCAAATCGCCACAGGCCGGTTTCCGACGCGATCAGCAAAGTGTCACGGTCTACCCATCCTGCGGCTGAGACATGTTCATCGAACGCCCAGCTACGCGCTTGTTCATTTTCTCGCGTCATCAGTCGTTTGCCGATGATATCGAACCAGAAAAGCTGTTGCTGTTCAGGGTGCCACAATGGCCCCTCGCCCAATTCGCAGGGGCGGTCGTCATAGACCTGACTCATCCAACGGCCTCATCATAGGCAGCAACGATTTGCCGGGCACGGTTTGCTATTTCTCCAACTGACATTCCGGGCTTATAGAGCGCAGATCCAATTCCGAAGCCGTCGGCGCTGGCCTCGATCCAGGCTCCAAAGTTCTCGGGGCCCGCACCGCCCACCGCAAAGACCTGAGCACCCGGCGGCAAAACAGGGCGTAGCGCAGCCAACCCTGCAAGACCGGCAAGCGAACCGGGGAAAAGTTTTAACCCTGTAGCCCCAGCCTGGAGCGCTGCGAAGGCCTCGGTCGGCGTGAACACACCCGGCCAGCTTTGCAGCCCAAGCGCGACAGAGCGTTGGATTACGGACACATCGCAATTCGGCGAAACGATCAATCTACCTCCGACATCAGCAATCGCGTCAACTTGATCAGGGGTTAATACAGTGCCTGCTCCGATAAGCGCGCGGTCCCCGATCTCCGAGGCGAGAACTCGGATACTTTCCAGCGGATCGGGAGAATTCAGCGGAACCTCAATCCGGTCTATGCCCGCTTCCAACAGGGTGTGACCGACCGGTAGCGCCTCGTCAGGGTTCAGCCCACGCAGGATGGCGATGATGGGGCGGCTCATGCGGTTTGCCTCGTTAATGTTCGGGCCTGCGACAGACCCGCAAGTGTTGCGATTGTGGCGTCTGCGGTTTCGACCATGGCACCTTGTTGCTGCAGGGCGGTCGCGTAGGCCTTGGTCAGACTTTCCGAGCCGATGATCGCCAATTGTTGGCCCAGCCAATAGGGCCGCGATGCGGCAAGCTCGGCGCCAATCAGGAACCCTGAAAGACGGGCGCGCGCAACGCTCTTGCTTTGACCGTGCAGCAAATCAGCAGCCCGTAGCCCGAATAGGCGCGCTGCCAGCTGCTCGGGTTTCGACAGCATGTCGGCAACCGCTTCGGTAAAACTCACGTCGTCCCAGCCCTCGTCAATTGAATGCTGCAGAACGGATTGCCCGCGCAGCAGATCAAACAACTCGCCGGTCATGAAGGTTCGGAAACTGACCACCTCTCCGGCACTGATCTGGGCCCATTTTGTATGCGTCCCGGGTAGGCAAATCACACCGTCCCAATTCTGATGCGTGCTGAGGAACCCCGCAATCTGCGTCTCTTCCCCGCGCATCACATCGGGGGGGCTGTTCTGTCTCAGCCCAGGAACGACGAAGGCCCGAATACGCGGATCGGTGTTTGGAACGCGAAAGGGTACGACCGGAATAGGCTCGGATGGAACCGCAGAATACGGGGCCTCGACCCAACCCTGTCGTGCCCCAACCATTCCGCAGGCGATCACATCTACCGGTTGCCCGGGCAGCCAATCTTCGATCAAAGCTAGCAGGGCTGCCTGAAAACCTCCGCCGGCTGTGCGGGACATACCATCTGACGACGCGGCCTGTGCCAAAACGCTATCACCTTGCATGGCCCATGCCCGCAGATGAGATGTTCCCCAGTCAACAGCGATCCACTCGACATTCATAGCGTCACCCCGTTCCTACCACGCCGCCGTCAACCACCATGCACTGCCCGGTCATTGCACGGCTTGCGCTTGAAGCCAGAAACAGGGTTGGTGCGATCATGTCTTCGGGCGTCAGATGCTCTTTCAGGCTCTGGCGATCCATATGCGCAGCCAGATCTTCGGGTGTGGCCCACATGTCCAGCTGTTTCTGTGTCAGAACCCATCCCGGTGCCAGCGCGTTGACGCGAATTTTATGTGGCCCAAGTTCACGCGCCAACGAGCGTGTCATGCCGGTGATTGCCGCATTTGAACTTGTATAGATTGGATAACCTGCGTTCCCCATCAGGTAACTGATCGAACTGAAATTGATGATCGAACCGCCTTTGTCCTTCATCTGTCGCGCGGCTTCCTGACAGGCAAAATAGTAGGCCTTTAGGTTGACTTCGATCATCCAGTCCCAGAACTCGGTTGTAGTTTCTTCAAGTGAGTGCCGCTTGTCATTCGCGGCGTTGTTGACCAGCACTTTAATCGAGCCATGGGCTTCAGCTGCTTTGGCCATGGTGGCGTGCAACAGCTCGGTATCAGTCATGTCACCCTGTAGGAACAAGGGGGCGCGGCCGTGCTTGTCACGCATCTGTTCGACAAATTCACCGGCATCTGACCGACCGATAAAGGCAACTTTAGCCCCTTGGGCCATGAACCCGTCAGTCAACGCTGCACCAACGCCCGAACCGCCGCCGGTGATATAAACAGAGGCTCCGTTGAGGTCTTGAAATGTAGCAGGTTGATCCATCAGTGGCTCTCTCTCGTCACTAGGCGCGTGTCTTTGCCCACAAGGAAATCAAGGTCCGCGCCGCGATCAGCCTGCAACACGTGGTCGATATAAAGCTTCGCATACCCGCGCGAGTAATGCGGATCGTCCGGTTGCCACAGGGCGCGGCGGGCGTCCAGTTCCTTTTCGTCGACCAGCAGCTGCAGCTCGCCCTTGTTGGCGGACACGCGAATACGGTCACCGGTTTTGACCAACGCCAACGTACCACCGGCCTGAGCCTCAGGGCTGACATGCAGGATAACTGTCCCGAATGCAGTACCAGACATACGCGCGTCCGAGATCCGGATCATGTCGCGTACGCCGTCTTTGACCAGCTTGGCCGGGATCGGCATGTTCCCAACCTCGGGCATCCCTGGATAGCCCTTGGGCCCACAACCTTTGAGGACCAGAATGGTCTCAGGTGTAACTGGTAGGTCGTCGCGGTCGATATTGGCTTTCAGATCTTCGATGCTTTCAAAAACGTATGCTTCGGCCTCGGTTTCCAGCAGTGCATCTGTGGCCGCCGAAGGCTTCACGATTGCCCCGTTGGGCGCAAGATTGCCGCGCAGAACCCGCAGGCCTGCGGCGGGTTTTACCGGATCGTCAAATGGGCGGATGACGTCTGTGTTGAAACACTCAGCCCCTTCACAGTGGGCCGAGATGTCCTTGTTCAGAACTGTTCTTGCCGGGCGCAGGAAAGGTTTGAGTTCGCTCAGAACCACTGGCACACCGCCTGCATAACAGAAATCCTCCATCAGGTATTTGCCAGAAGGCATGCAATTGACCAGCAGGGGGATTTCCGATCCGATTTCAAAGTCTTTCAACGTCAAGTCGACACCCACGCGACCTGCAAGTGCCAACAGGTGGACCACTGCGTTTGTCGATCCTCCGACGGCCGCATTGGCGAGGATGGCATTCTCAAACGCCTCCCTGGTCAGGATATCTGATGGCTTGAGGTCCTCGTCCACCATCTCGACAATGCGCTTGCCGGTCAGATGCGCCAGTGCCATGCGGCGGGCATCAACGGCAGGTAGGGCGGCGTTGGTGGGCAGCGACATGCCCATCGCCTCAACCAATGAGGCCATGGTACTAGCGGTGCCCATAGTCATGCACACACCCGCGCTACGCGACATGCCTGATTCAGCGTTCATGAAATCCTGAAGTGTCATTTCTCCGGCACGAACAGCCTCGGAAAACTTCCAGACATCGGTGCCCGAGCCGATATCCTGACCCCGGTATTTGCCGTTCAGCATCGGGCCAGAGCTAACCACGATGGACGGCAAATCGACCGAGGCTGCGCCCATCAGCTGCCCCGGGGTGGTCTTGTCGCATCCACCCAGCAGGACAACGCCGTCGATACCATAGGCGCGGATCGATTCCTCGACATCCATCGCCAGCAGGTTGCGAAACAGCATGGCGGTGGGTTTCATCTGGGTCTCGCCCAGCGACATAACGGGGAATTCCACTGGAAAGCCGCCTGCCTCCCACACGCCCCGTTTCACGCCTTCGGCCAGATCACGAAGGCCCGAATTGCAGGGCGTCAGTTCCGACCATGTGTTACAGATGCCGATGATGGCGCGCCCGTCAAAAGCGTGATCCGGAAAGCCCTGGTTTTTCATCCAGGACCGGTGAATGAACCCGTCCTTATCGAGTTTTCCGTACCAATGCTGTGAACGGCGTTTCTTGGTCATTATTGGCTCTGTCTGTCTGGCGTTGGAATTGAGTGTTTTTTGAGAAGACGAAGATCAAGCTGCGCGGGCAGGACGGCACCAATCTGGCAGCCAATCGCCATGGGCAGAAAGCAGATCGGTGACGAGGCTGCGAATTTGGCGCAGATCCAGCTCGGCCGCAGTATGGGGATCCATCATTGCGGCGTGATAGATGTATTCGGGGTTTTCTTCGGTCAGCGCGCGAACCGTTAGCTCTTGTACGTTGATCTGGGTCCGCATCAACGCAATCAGTTGTGGCGGGATATCCGTGACCACGGAAGGTTGGACGCCATTCGAGTCAACCAGACACGGCGTTTCAACCGCTGCACCTAGGGGTAGTTGCGGAATCTGACCCGTATTTGGCAGGTTGCCGTAAGCTGTGTACGGCGTGTCTGTCACGATTGCGTTCATAAGGTCGGCGGCGAATTCATGGCTTCGGGTTACTTCGATGTTCCGACCATCTGTCAGGGTCTTGGCCTGTTCCTTCCAATTGGCCACCTGCTCGACACAGCGGGTCGGGTATTCGTCCAGCGGTATGCTGAACTGTTCGATCAGGTCATTGCGACCGTCTTTGATGAACCAAGGAACGTATTCTGCAAAATGCTCGGAACTTTCGGTGCAGAAGTATCCAAGATGGTCCATCACTTCGTACCGGACTTTGTTTGGACAGCGCGGCATTAGCAGCGGAGGCTTGGGTAAATGCCCGGCGCGATAGCCCTGACGCAAAGCCGGATACAGATCGCGGCCTTCATGCTCGAGCTTGAGGAAGAACGCGACGTGATTGATGCCGGCAACTTTGTAGCGAAAGTCCGCCTTGGGCAGGTCTAGATCATGCGCCAGTTCTTCGACCGTGTTCTGGACAGAATGGCACAGGCCGACATGTTTCAGATTAGGGAAGCGCTCAGCCAGAGACCAGGTGTTGATGGCCATCGGATTCACGTATTGCAGCAGCGTTGCGTTGGGGCACAACTGCATCATGTCCTGCGCGACGCCCCACAGAACGGGCACAGTGCGCAGGCCGCGCATAATGCCACCAACACCCAGCGTATCGGCGATAGTCTGACGCAGGCCATATTGTTTTGGGATTTCAAAATCTGTCACCGTGCAAGGCTCATACCCGCCAACCTGAAAGGCAGTGATCACGAAATCTGCGCCGTCCAGCGCCGCGCGACGATCCGTGTGGGTTGAGACGGTTGCACCCGTGCCGACTGAGCGGATCATGGCCTTGGCCACAGCTTCGCTTTCGGCCAAGCGCACCGGATCGATATCCATCAGCGCAAAGTGGCTGTCTGCAAGGGCAGGGGTGAGCAGGGCGTCGCCCACGATGTTCTGCATGAAGATCGTGGAACCTGCACCTACAAAGGTGATCTTGGTCATGAGGTAAACCTCTGGTTTGACGTTATTTTACGGCACCGAGGGTCAGGCCCGCGATGAAGTGTTTCTGCATCAGGAAGAACATGGCAACCGGCGGCAGGGCTGCCACTATAGAACCGGCACTCATCAACTGATAAGCAGCGCGAAATTGCGCGTTAAAGCTGGTGATCCCGGCTGTCACGGGCTGGCTTTCGGCCCCTTGGGTCAGGACAACAGCCCAGAAATAGTCGTTCCAGATGAAGGTGAAAATCAGGACACTGAGTGCGGCGATGGCCGGTTTCATCAGTGGTAGAACGACGTACCAGAAGATTCGCCATTCGCTAATGCCCTCGACCCGTGCGGCCTCGATCAGTTCGAATGGCAGGGCGCGGATGAAGTTGCGCATGAAGAGCGTGCAGAACCCGGTCTGGAAGGCGATGTGGAATAACACAAGCCCTGTTTTAGTGTTGTAAAGGCCCAACTCCAGCGTGAGATCGCGCACAGGGACCATCAGGATCTGGAAGGGTACGAAATTGCCCGCCACAAACATGAAGAAGATCCAGAGGTTCGATTTGAATTTGTAGATCCCCAGCGCGAAGCCTGTCATGCAACTGAGTGCAACGGCCCCGATTACCGTTGGTACGGTGATCAGGAACGAGTTCATCAAGTAACGTGGCATATCCGAATTGAAAAAGACCTGACCATAGTTGAACGCGCCCTCAAAACTGGACGGCATCCCCCAGTAATTCGCATTGGTGAAGTCTGCGGCAGGTTTGACCGAGAAAAGCGCGACCGCCAAAAGGGGCCCCAGCCATAGTAGCAGTGCCAGAGGCAACATCGCCTGATAGGTGATCTGCGCTGCGCGGGGTTGTTTTTCGATCGGTTTGGGAAACATCTCAGTGCCCCCTTTCTTCGCGGTACATCGACCACAGGAAGTAGGCGATGAAGCAGAGCATAATCAGGAACAGGATCACAGCGATAGCTGCGCCATATCCCATGCGGAAGCCGTATTCGGACAGCGCGACCTCGAACATGTAGTAGGCCAGCACGCGGGACGAGCCAAAAGGACCGCCCTGTGTCATGATCGAGATCAGGTCAAAGCTGCGCAGCGCGCCGATGATTGTCACAACGAATGCGATGAAGGTTGCCGGGCGCAGCTGCGGCAGAATAATGTGCCACAGCATTCGCCCACCTTTTGCGCCGTCCAGACGCCCGGCTTCGATCTGTTCGGGGTCGACCGCGTTCAGGCCGGTGAGGTAGAGGATCATGCAATAGGCCGTTTGTGGCCATAGACCTGCGAAGATGATGCCATAGGTTACGAAGCGCTCATCCCCCAGCACGTTCAGTGGACCGAGGCCAAAGAGGCTTAGGAATTCGTTTAGAAGGCCAAAGGTTGGATCGTAGAACCATGTGAATACTAGCCCAACGACGACCTGAGAGATGACGAAGGGAAAGAAGAACAAAGACTTGTAGAGGCGGATGCCCCAGACCGTCTGGTTCAGGAACAGTGCAATAAACAAGCCTGCAGGGATTGCGGCCAGATACAGGATCAGCCAGATCAGGTTGTTCTTGAGCGAGATGTAGAAAGCGTCGCGGTCCACCCATTCCCAATACAGATCTTCATAGTTGCGAAAGCCGACATATTCAGCTGCACCTAAACCGTCCCATTCATAAAGAGACAGATTGAAAGACTGAAAGACCGGGATGATCACATAGACCATGAAGAACAACAGACCCGGAGCCAAAAACAGCCAGGGCGCGATGCGCTGTTGGTTTCTGTGGAACCAGCTTTCTTGCTCGGGGGCGTCAACGGCAGCGGTCATGGGCATCTCGGATCTGGTGGGTGAAGGCGGGCTGAAGCCCGCCCTACTATTGTGCAAGGTGTAGGCCGGGCTTCAGCCCGACCCTGGACAAGATTTAGTTGTCGTAGATGCGCTCGCGCGCACGTTCCAGCTTGGCCAGAATCTTGTCAGCGTTGTCCGGCTTGACCATGAATTCCTGGAAGCCTTCCATCGACACTTTTGCCATTTCCGCTGGTGCGTCGCGGTCCCAGAACTGTGCAACACCGCCGGGGCTGTTAGACGATAGCATGACAAAGCCCTGCTGCAGGAACTTGTCGTCGTCCACTGCGGATTGCGCGTTCACAGGCAACTGGCCGAGGTTTGCACCGTTGTTGATTTCGGTCTGTTCGTCCGCAGAGACTGCGAAACGCAGGAACTCACGCGCGGCTTCCTTGTTCGAGGCATTGGCCGGGATATGGAACGTATCGGTCGGCGCGTCTTCGGCCAGTTCAACATCGGGGTTGATGGCGACAAACTGATAGAAGTCCAACTGATCGTCGGTCAGGCCTGCTTCACGCAGCGGAGCCACAGCGAAGTTACCCATCAGATAGGCGGCGGCCTCACCGTTGACCATAAAGGGCAGGGCTTCTTGCCAGCTATAGGTCTGGTGGTTGTCAATGAATGCGCCCATGTCGATCAGCTGTTTCCAGTTGGCGAAGGTCTGCTTAACCCGGTCGTCTTCCCAGCTGATCTCGCCATTTGCGAGTTGATTGTGGAAGTCGAACCCGTTGGTGCGCATGTTCAGGTAGTCAAACCAGCCACCTGCTGTCCACAGGAACTTGGTGCCGATGGTATAACAGGCGCGTCCGGAATCGACGATCTTCTGGCAATTGGCCAGTTCTTCTTCCCAAGTGGTCGGCTCGGTCAGACCCAGCTCATCAAAGATGTCTTTGCGGTAATAAACGCCCCATTGATAATAGGTGTACGGAACGCCCCACTGTTTGCCATCAATGGTCATCGCACCTTTGGTCGACGCCAGATTGTCGGCGATTTCAGGTTCAGCCCACAGGTCCGAGACGTCTTCGAAAAGACCCGCTTCAACATAAGGCTTCATCCGGTTGGCTGCATACCAGGTGGCAACGTCTGGCGTGTCAGCCGTCAGGAAGTTGCGAATCTGGGTCTTGTAGGCCTCACGGTCGATCACGGTGGTTTCGATTTCCAGACCGGGATGTTCGGCCGCGAATCGCTCGATCATCGCTTCCATCGTCGCGCGCGGCGCCGGGTTGGACGTATCGAGGAAGATTCGCAGCTCGCCGGTCAGCTCTGCCGCGACGGGCGCAGCAAGTGCCACACTGGCAGCCAAAGCAGCCGCTGTGCGCTTGAACATGGAATGCATAGTTTCCTCCCTTAAGCTTCCATATTGGTCTCAAATATTGAAACCTTGTTTTATATATTGAAAACTACACATCGACTCGGCTACTCTTGTCAAGACCCTCGTGCCCAAAGCCGAGGGAAAGTGGAGGAGAACAGGCACCCGTGGCAGGTGACGGAACAATAGGAAAAGCATGTGACGTGCTGGAACAAGTCGCGGCCTTCGAACGCCCGGTGCGGTTCGGGGAATTGCTGGAACGCAGTGAATTTCCCAAGGCGACGCTATACCGTTTTCTGCAGTCGCTAACCAATCAGGGCATGCTGCATTACGAACCGGAACGGCAGACTTATTCGCCAGGTATGCGATTGGTGCGACTGGCGCATTCGGCATGGACGCATAGCTCATTAGCTCCAATTGCGCGGCCTTTCCTGGACGCTCTCAGCGCCGAGACAGGGGAGACCGTGCACTTGGCGCAACTTGATTCCGGGCAGGTGCTTTATGTGGATAAGCGCAACGCGCAACGACCAATTGAGATGTATTCTGAGGCCGGCAAGGTCGGCCCGGCCTATTGCACAGGCGTTGGCAAAGCGATGATGGCCTATTTGGACGAGGCACAGTTGGAAAAGACGATCTCGCAACAAAGCTTTCATCGGTTCACTGACAAGACCTTGGCCTCGGAAAAGGCATTGCGGGCTGATCTCGTTAAGATCCGCAGCCGTGGTTACGCAGTTGATGATGAAGAGCATGAGCCCGGCATCATCTGCATTGCCTGTCCGATTCTGACTAACGGGGGCCGCATGTTGGGGGCCCTTTCGGTGACAGGATCGACTGGGCGAATGGATTTCGAGCAATTGCAATCTTGGGTGCCGCGCGTCCGGCGCGTCGCTGAACAGATCGGCACAGAAGCACAGGCGTGGCGGTTCCCCGAGGGCCAACAGAATAGGATGCAAGCAACATGACAGGTGTAACCCTGAAAGGCGCGATCAAACGGTATGGCCAGACGCAGGTCATTCACGGGATTGATCTGCAGATTGAAGATGGTGAGTTTTGCGTGTTCGTGGGCCCCTCGGGCTGCGGTAAGTCGACGCTGTTGAGGATGATCGCGGGTTTGGAAGAAACCTCGGACGGGGAAATCCATATCGGCGCACGTGAAGTCACGCATGTGGATCCTGCCAAACGCGGAGTGGCGATGGTTTTTCAAACCTATGCGCTCTATCCCCATATGACCGTGGCCGAGAACATGGGATTTGGTCTGCGGATGAACGGTGTTGCCAAGGCCGAGATCGATCAGAAGGTTCAGGAAGCGTCAAATATTCTGAAGCTCGACCAATATCTGAAACGCAAACCCAAAGCGTTGTCCGGCGGTCAGCGTCAGCGGGTCGCGATCGGGCGTGCCATTGTGCGCGGCCCCGAGGTGTTCCTGTTCGACGAACCGCTCTCGAATCTGGATGCAGAACTTCGCGTGGAAATGCGGGTTGAAATTGCGCGGCTTCATCAGGAAATCGGCGCGACGATGATCTATGTTACGCACGATCAGGTTGAGGCGATGACCATGGCCGACAAGATTGTGGTATTGCGCGACGGTCGGATTGAGCAAGTGGGAGCCCCTATGGACCTGTATCGCGACCCCGATAATAAGTTCGTGGCGGGTTTCATCGGGTCTCCTGCAATGAACTTCCTTGAGTGCGATATCGTGGACGGCATGGTGCGGCACCCTGCACTTACTGATGATGTCCCGGTCACCGAGAGCGTTCCCAAAGGAGCGACGAAAGTAACATTGGGTATTCGCCCCGAGCATATTCAGGTGGATCGAAACGGTGATACCTGCACAGTTGATCTGACCGAAGCGCTCGGTGGTGTTTCATATTCTTATCTGCTGACGCCAAATGGCGATAAGCTGATTGTGGAAGAACGGGAAGACCAACGCAGTACGACCGGTGACCGCATCGGGCTTTCGGTTCGTCCTGAGCGTGCGATGCTGTTCGATCCCGAGACGGGTCAGCGGCTGCGATAGGGCTTGCCAGACCGGATCTGTTTTGCATGACTGCGCATTATCCATCGGCTTTCCGGAGGCTTTATGCGCAGTTCCAAAACCATCCATGTGATCTCGGCCCATGCTGAAGGCGAAGTGGGCGACGTTATCGTCGGCGGCGTCGCTCCGCCTCCGGGAGAGACGGTATGGGACCAAAGGACCTTTATCGCTGAAGACCAGACATTGCGGGATTTCATGCTGAATGAACCTCGCGGCGGTGTCTTTCGCCATGTGAATCTTCTGGTTCCACCAAAAAAAACCGAGGCCGATGCAGCGTTCATCATCATGGAACCGGAAGACACGCCACCGATGTCAGGCTCCAACTCGATTTGTGTCTCAACGGTTCTGTTGGACAGTGGCATTCTTCCGATGCACGAGCCTGAAACCCATCTGACATTGGAAGCCCCAGGAGGGTTGATCCGCGTCCGCGCCGAATGCCGAAATGGCAAGGCCGAACGTATCTTTGTGCATAATGTGCCAAGTTTCGTCGACAAGCTGGATGCCCGGATCGAGGTTGAGGGCATCGGGACGTTGCGCGTGGATACCGCGTTTGGTGGCGACAGTTTTGCAATTGTAGATGCCGCCGATCTGGGTTTCGAGCTTACCCCTGATGAAGGGGCTGATCTTGCAAGGACTGGCGCGCGTATCACCGATGCCGCCAATGAGCAGCTTGGCTTCGATCACCCTACTAAAGACTGGAGCCACATTTCGTTCTGCCAGATTGCAGGCCCGCTCGATCGTCAGGGCGATATTCTCATCGGACGTAATACTGTCGCCATCAAACCGGGTAAGCTGGATCGTTCACCTTGTGGCACCGGTGCTTCAGCCCGGATGGCGGTTTTGCTGGCCAAGGGAGAAATGACGATGACCGATCGCTACCACGCGCGTTCAGTCATCAACAGTGAATTTCGCTGCCGTATCGTAGAGCGGCATGATCTGAACGGCCGCGTGGCGATCACCCCGGAAATCTCGGGGCGAGGCTGGATTACGGGTACGCACCAGCACATGCTGGACCCCGATGACCCATGGCCTGGCGGCTATCGCCTAAGCGACACTTGGGGGGCATAAGCCGGGGCCAAATTCGACCCCGTACTTTTCTTAGGTTTCAGCCTTCGAGACTGAACATCAATCGTGCGGTCACCGGTACGGTGCGGGTGATGCTGGGTAGTTGTGCCAACTCCATCAGCTTGTCTACGCCTGCCGAAACGCCCGCATCCTCGGTGCTGATGAACACCATGTCGTTGGTTGAAACCATGACGGTATCTTCGGCCACACGCAGGACAAACATATCGGTGTAGAATTCCACCTCGGTCCCCGCCAGAGCCAGCTTCGCATCCACCTCAATCGTGTTACTGGCCCCCACATCCAGCTTCGACACTTGGTCCATATCAATATTCGCGCTCAATGTCGCGGTCGCGGCCTTGCGAAACACATACTCGATCATCCTTTCGTTACGGATGTCGATATTCGTTTCGACCGACGACAGATCGATATCGATATTAACCTTGCCATCTTCGCTGACATGACCCGAAAGGTTGGTGAAAGAATTGACCTCTCCAACATCATCGATCTTGACCGTTCCATAAGCCAGATGAGACGCATCCGGGTTTAGTGTCCAATCTGCAGCCAGACTCGGGCCTGCAATAATAGCCGACGCAATCGTGATTGTTTTGAACAGAAGTTTCATTTCTTTCCTCCAGGATCTATGACAGTTCTGACCAAGCGGGCCCGGTCCCATGTCAAAGCAAACACACACAGGTCGCGTTTTATTCGATGAGTGTTGAGATGAGCACCGAACAAGCCGTGCGCGGCGCGATCCAGACCCACTCGAAACGGGTCTGGCGGTTTGGGCTGGCTTTGTCGGGTGCGTCGGACGTTGCGGATGATCTGTTGCAGGCGACGGCATTGCGTGCGTTGGAGAAGCACCACCAGGTCACCTCGTATGAACGGCTGGACAGTTGGCTGATGACGATCTGCCGTTCAATCTGGCTGAACGAGATACGGGCGCGATCCGTAAGAAAGGCGCAGGCGCTTTCAGTCACGCCCGAGGCGGAATTAGTCGCGACAGGGCCTGATTCAGAAACGAATATTTTCGCCGCTCAGGTGTTTACTCAAGTGATGCAGCTGCCAGAGGCGCAACGTGAAACGGTGATGCTTGTGTTTGTCGAAGGCTACAGCTACCGCGAAGCTGCGGATATGCTGGACGTACCCATCGGCACAATCATGAGCCGGCTTTCCAATGCCCGGCAGAAACTGAAGACCGTTATGCAGCACGATGCGGCTAACACCGTGCAACGGAGTGGCAAATGAAGTTTTCCGACGAAACACTTCTGGCCTATCTGGAAGGCAGCCTCGATGAGGCCGAAGCCCGCGCCATCGAAGACGCGGTGGCCGAGGATTCTGCACTCGAACACCGTCTCATGGCGCTCGACCCATTTGCCCAGGTTGTGCAGCAGGCTTTTGAAGGCATTCCAACTGAGGCGCCTTCGATCGATCTGCCCATTCCGAGCGCTCAACAATCCAATGCCGGACCGCTCCGTTTGCTGACGGTCGCAGCCTCAGTTGCTGTTATTGCTGCGTCTGCAACATTCTGGGCCACGCGACCACAGGCATTGGGCTGGGCGGAGCAGGCTGCGATCTATCAATCGCTTTATTCACCGGACACGATTGCCGATCTGGACAATTCTCAGCAAACCCTGGACGCGCAGTTTGTTCAGGCCGAGGCTCAGTTGGGTCGTTCACTGAACCGGGACGTGTTGGAAAATCTGCCGGGCCTTGATTTGAAACGAGCTCAGGTGCTGTCGTTCAAAGGTAAACCCTTGGTGCAGGTGGTCTTTGCTGACGCCCAGGGCAATCCGGTGGCGTTTTGTGTGATCCGGCAAGGCGCGGGAGCACCGGTCAAGGATGTGAACCTTGCGGTGCTCAGTGGTCTTGCGACAGCGACATGGGCGAATGATGGCTACGGCTATATGCTGTTGGGTGGAGATGCGCAAACAGACCTGAGTGGAGAACTAAGTGTTTTGACCGAGGCGTTCTCAGGCTGAGCGACAAGAATCCGCAAAACCACTTGTGAACCGCGGTAAATGCCCGAAGAATACCCGACATGAAGCCGAACCCTCAGATACCGGACCCGGATGATGAGGCCTTGGAAAAAGGGCCGCGCAGCATCTATGACGCCGATCCGCCGGAAGACGACGATTTGTGGTTCCTTCCGCCCGACGGCGAAGAAGACCCGGGAGAATTTCTGCCCTCTGTACCGAGACCGGACCAGCGTTTGCTGTTTGACCCAAGGGACTGGCGTGCGGCCCAATCCGAGTTATCGGCTGAACTGGCCGATCTGGCCGTCACATTTGGAGCTCTGGATGAACGTTTGCGCGCGGGTCCCAAGGGGTGGGGTCACCGTCTGGCCCTGATGGAGGTCTCGGATCTGGGCTGGTGGACGGGCGATCGGATCAGCGTCGACCGCCTTGCGCTTTGGACCGGTTTGCGGATTGGAGCAACCGGTGATGATGTGCAGGCTTTGTATCGGGCGGGATGGGCAGTGAGGCGGCTGTCGTCGGGTGCTGCGCCATCGGAGGGCGGCTGGGATGCGGGGCTGACCGCTTTTCTAGACCGTCAGGCCCAAGGTTTCGAAGATACACCCGAAGCAGTGATTGATCTGGCGGAAACCATGCGAAATGTCGCCGGTTTGCACCCGGTTACCCAGGCCGCCATCGGATTTCACGCGTGGCGCGCGTTGTCTCCTGGCATCGGACAGGATACCGAGGCCGCGGTCATCGCGGCCCGCCATGCCGCCGCGATGGGTCGAGGTTGCGCATTGTTCATGCCGCTTTCTCTGTCGGGCCCAGGTGCATTGCGGGGGGCAGGATCGTTGGACGAGAAACTTTCGGCCTGGATTCAGGGGGCAGGCCAGGCCTCACTTGCGGCTTTGCTGCATTTGGACCGGATCAGCGCTTGGGAAGGGCGCGCCCGCGACGCCATTTCGGACCTAAGCGGTCGAACCCCACCCGTGCTGATTGATGCATTAACGGCTTGGCCGATGGTTTCCGCCCCGCTGGCCGAAGAACTGACCCATGCCTCGCGTGCAGCGGCACAGCGAAATCTGGACAAATTCAGCGATAGGGGGCTAATCCGCGAAGTAACCGGGCAGGGTCGATATCGCGTATGGACGGCGGCCTTGTAACTGGCCTTGATCTGCCGCTTTCACAAAGAGTGAAATGATAGGGTTGTTAGCTGGGTTCCTGGTATCGATCTTGGGTACAGGATAAGACAGATCTTTGCGTGTTGTCTGGATCGGTCAGAAACCAATTTGCAAGAACGATAACCGTCCGGGCGATGGCCCGAACGGTCTTTATTCAGTACCAACGTCCGACTGCGATCACTGTTGGCGCTATACTGGTAGCGTCCAAGGATGGAGCCATCACCTGATACGTCGCTTGAGTTTCTGAAGGTGCGTCAAACCCCATAAATCGGCCAATACCGCCGCCGTTCCCGCTGAGAGCGGGAGAACTGCTGTCAGCAAAGGCAATAGGGAAATCCCAATTGGCGGTACCGCTGGCGAACATACTACCAGTTGCGGTCGTGCAGGCCACAGCACTTAGAACGGCGGTGCAAATCTGGGTTCCATCGGCAAAGCGCGTGTAGTCACCATTTGCATTGCCGCCCCTCTCGATCACCGCTCCGCTGGGTACGCCGCTGCTTTCGGATACGGTGCCCAGCACATTGCCCGGTCCGTATCCGTAATCTGCCCGCATCAGGCGACCCGAGGTGGTGTCATCGGCGCTGCTTTGAACAGCCGCTCCGCTGGCTGTTCCGGTTGTGGCGTCAAACCGCAAAGCATCGACCCAGCTTCCGCCATCCTGCGAGACCTTGATTGAAAAATTTGTATCGCCGGATAGGCCCATTTCGGCATGGCCGGTCCAGTTCGATTGAAACAGCAGCGAGGCAGTATCACCGGCACCAGCCTTGTTGATCTTGAGTTGGTGGCCAGCGCCCTCATGCGTCAACAAGGTGGCAGGGCTACGTACGGCCAGACGGTTTGTGCTGTCTGATCCGGTTGCGATGCCGATCCCGGAAAGGTTCTGTGTATTGACCGGCGGGTCGATCCACGCCGACCCGTCCCAGACTTTCAACAGCCCTGCATTTTGATCCCAGGCCCGCCAGCCCATGTCGGGAGTCAAGAAATGCCACCCGTTGTCCAACCAAGCCGCCAGTTTTCCATCCTGTCCGGACCATGCCGCGGTCGGAGACGTGCCCAATGCATAGGTTTCACCCTGATCAGGAGCAGCTGGTGGGATAGTCGCGTTAACGGACGCAACGCTTAGCTGCACCACCAGATCTAGCGCACGCAGCGCTTCGTTATGGGTCACATGTTTTTGGGCCTGCGCGGGTTGCAGATAGGGCAGATTTAGACGGGGAGAGTTCTGTGGCATGGGCATCCTCCTGTGGTGTCGGTCCGATGATGATTGCGCGCCACACTGCCGTGATGTGCGTAAATCCCGCCTGACCCAGCCGAACGCCCAGGTTTCGAATTTTTAAGATTTGGTCTCAGAAATATGGAGACATCTGCCTTGCAGATGCCCCAAACTTGGATCAGTTCTTGAAATCAGATCTCAGTCACGAGCGTAGACATCTTCGTAGCGAATAATGTCATCTTCACCCAAATAGGTCCCGGTCTGCACCTCGATAAGAACCATTGGCACTTTGCCTGGGTTTACCATCCGGTGCACGGCCCCGAGCGGCACATAGACGGATTCATTCTCAGACACGAGCTGCACCTTGTCGTCAATAGTCACCTCGGCGGTGCCTTCCACGACAATCCAATGCTCGGACCGATGGTGATGCGATTGCAAGCTCAGCGAAGCGCCGGGATGGACGTGAATGCGTTTGACCTGAAACCGATCGCCGATGACGAGGCTTTCGAACCATCCCCAAGGGCGATGATCAACGGGCAATGCTTCCGCCTGCTTGGCGCCTTTTGCCTTCAATGCTGCGACGGCCTGCTTGACGTCTTGCGCCCGGTCCATGCTGGCGACCAAAACCGCGTCAGGCATAGCCACGGTGATTACGTTCTCTAACCCCATTGCAACAACTTCTTGCGCGGGCGATTCAGAACGCACCAGCACGTTGCGACAATCTATGGCGGTCACTTCGCCGGCAGTTGCAACGCCGTCCGTATCGGGGTTGCTCAGCTCTTGTACGGCAGACCAGCTGCCCACGTCTGACCACCCGGCGGCATAAGGGACAACGCTGAGATTGTCGGCCTTCTCCATAACCGCATAGTCGATAGAGATGTCCTGAACTGTCGCCCAGGCCTCGGGATCTAACCGCAGGAAGCCCAGATCACACTGCGCCTGTTCAACCGCCTTCTTAACGGGCGTTATTAGATCATGTGCATGCTGGCTGAACGCCTCAAGGATATCTCGGACCGCGAACAAAAAGATGCCCGAGTTCCAAAGATAACTCCCTTCAGCCACCATAGCCTTGGCGTTTTCAAGATCGGGTTTTTCAACGAACCGGTCAAGTTGCACAGAAGCGCCTGACGAGTCCGGTGCTTGGGCGAGCTTAAGGTAGCCATACCCGGTTTCGGGTCGGTCGGGTGTGATCCCAAACGTCACCAGATCTCCACGCTCGGCTATTGTGCGGACCCCTTCGGCGACGGCCGCATGAAAGGCCGCACTGTCTGGAATGACGTGATCCGACGCGGCTACCAGCATCATCCCGTCGGGATCAATGGATGAAAGGTGCAGGGCAGCTGCCAGCACCGCAGGTGCGGTATTGCGTCCTTCGGGTTCGATCAAGATCGGACCCGGATCGATCCCTATGGCCATCAACTGTTCAGGGACGACAAAGCGGAAAGCCTCGTTGGTCAGGATCAGAGGTTTGGCGTAAGGCGTGTCGGTCGGGCCTTTCAACCGCTCGGCACATTGCTGCAGCAGGCTGGTTTCACCAATCAGCGGAACAAACTGTTTGGGGTAGCTTTTACGCGACAATGGCCAAAGCCGAGCACCTGACCCGCCACATAGAATTACAGGATAGACTGTGCTCATAATGTCTGCCCCTTCTGAACCATAAAGCTTAAATTACTGAATTGAATACAGAATGGCTGACACGGCTAGGCCTACTGCGCGGCCCGATCAGAGGCCACGACTTCATGCAGATATTGGTTTAGGTCGTCGCGCAGATCATCGCGAGCCAATGCGAACGAGACCGTTGCCTGCAGAAAGCCAGCCTTTGAACCACAATCGAACCGCTGTCCGTCAAACTTGTAGCCAAAGACAGGGACACCATTGCCAATATCCTCAGCAATTGCGTCGGTCAGTTGGATTTCGCCACCACTTCCCTTCTTTTTCTGGTTCAGATTGTATAGAACCGAAGGACCCAAGATGTAACGACCGATCACCGCAAGATTGGATGGCGCGTCCTCTGGTCTCGGTTTTTCCACCATTCCTTTGGCACGGACAACCGTTCCAACATTCTGGCCGGTATCCAGAATACCGTAGGAGCTGGTTTTTTCGTTGGGAACTTCCATTGCGGCGACCATGTTGCCGCCGGTTTCCTCATAGGCTTCGACCATCTGCTGTAGGCAGGGTTTGTCGGCGGCAATCACATCGTCGGGCAGCATCACGGCAAAGGGTTCATCCCCGATCAGTCGACGGGCGCACCAGACCGCATGCCCCAATCCCAAAGCCTTGTGTTGACGGATATAGGCAATCGCTCCGCTTTCCATATTGGTTGCGTTCAAGACTTCAAGCAGTTCGTCTTTGCCCTTAGACTTGAGGTCCTGCTCCAGCACGAGATTGTGATCGAAATAGTCCTCAAGTGCTGATTTTCCGCGCGATGTCACGAAGATGAATTCAGTGATCCCGGCCGCACGCGCTTCGTCGATGGCATATTGGACCAGCGGACGATCAACCAATGTCATGATTTCCTTTGGCACCGACTTTGTCGCCGGAAGAAACCGAGTGCCCATTCCCGCTACGGGAAATATCGCCTTGGTGACTTTGCGTACCATATTACCTCACTAATTCTATATATTGCCGACGACTCTCGGTGATGCCGGAGCCCCCACATATAATCTAAAATCCTACCAATCAATCACACCCGGCTGGTCTGCTACGGGTTCGCTGGAATCTGCCATTAACTTAAGGGCAGAGTCAAAACGAAACACGACCGAAAGCGGGATCACCGAACCAATCCACTAATCACTTGTTCTATGAAGTTAAAAACGCGCCCCTTAGATCGGGGCGCGTAAGATTATGCATTGGCCATAATCGCCTCAAGCGGATCGTGTTCGGCGACGAAGTGATCCGGGGCAATCTCACTGAGTTGAGGTACATAGTCGGTCTCACCCATAGACAATCTGCTGGGCAAAAAGCGCAAAGCTGCTTTCGGATCCATGGGTGAAGGCAATTCTCCCGGTAGTTTAAGCCTTTGGCGGCTGCGCTCGACATCCGGATCAGGGATCGGAACCGCCGAAATCAGGGACTGAGTGTAAGGATGTTTCGGTTCGGAACAGATCACTTCACCATCGCCCAATTCAACGATGCGGCCCAGATATAGAACCATGATCCGGTTCGAAACCGCGCGTACCACAGACAAATCGTGGCTGATGAAGATCATCGATAGGCCAAACTCTTGTTGCAGTTCACGCAACAATCCTACGATCTGGGCTTGAATGGACACATCCAGCGCAGAGACTGCCTCGTCACAGATAATCAGTTTTGGTTTGTTGATCATGGCACGCGCGATTCCAACACGCTGGTTTTGCCCCCCGGACAGCTCGTGCGGATACCGGTTGATCATGTTGGCCTTCAAGCCAACACGCTCCATCATCTCTGCGACCAGCTCTTTGCGTTCCCGCTCGGTCAGATCCGGGCGATAGGTTTTCAGCGGTTCTGCGATCGAGGCCGAGATCGTCATCCGTGGATCAAGGCTCGCCAGCGGGTCCTGAAACACGATCTGCAAGTCCTTGCGGTACTTGTTCAACTCGGCCCGTTTCAGCCCGACGATCGGATGCCCCAGCCAGCTGACATTGCCCGCGCTGGGTTCGATCAGTTGCAGCACAGCCCGGGCCAGCGTGGATTTGCCACAGCCGGATTCTCCAACAACACCTAGGGTCTCGCCCTTTCGGATGTCGAAACTCACGCCATCAACGGCTTTCAGCGGTACCTTGTGCCCAAAAAGACCTCCCGAGACATGGATGGGGAAATGAACCTTGACGTCATCCACTTTCAGTAGCGGTTCTCCCGTCTGCGTAAGAGCTTTCGGAGCATCGCCCGCATCAATTCGCGGCATAGCCTCAAGTAGCGTTCGGGTATAATCATGCTGAGGAGAACGAAAGACTTCGCGCGTGTCACCGGCCTCCACAAACTCACCCATACGCATGACTTGAATATTGTCGCACATGCGCGCAACAACACCCATGTCATGGGTGATCAGAGCTATGGCCGTACCTTCATCCTTTTGCAACCGTACCATCAGGTCCAAAATGTCGGCCTGAACGGTCACATCCAACGCAGTAGTCGGCTCATCCGCGATCAAAAGTTTGGGATTACACAGCATCGACATGGCGATCATCACACGCTGACGCATGCCACCAGACAATTCATGTGGATATTGATCCAGCCGCCGTTTCGCTTCAGGGATGCGAACGCGATTCAGCCAGTCAAGGCAACGTTGGCGGGCAGCCGAGCCTTGCAAACCTTCGTGAACCTGTAGCACTTCGCGCATCTGCTGGCCGACCCGCAGATGTGGGGTCAGGGCGGTCAGCGGATCCTGAAAAATCATGCCGACGTCTGAGCCACGAATCTTGTTGATTTTGTTCACAGGTAGATTCAGGATCTCCTGACCATTCAGCAAAGCAGAACCAGACGCATGGCCAGCGGAGGGCAACAGCCCCATCGCTGCCATGAACGTCTGGCTTTTGCCCGAGCCACTTTCGCCGACGATGCCCAGACATTCGCCGGGATTGATGTCGAAACTGATGCCTTTTACAGCTTCAACCACGCCGTCAGGTGTATCAAATCGGACGCTCAGGTCCTTCACGGAAAACAGACTCATATCAGCGATCCTTCGGGTCCAGAGCGTCGCGCAGCCCGTCACCGATGAAGAACATGGTGATGATGATGGCGACATAAAAAGTAAGTGGGAACATCAGCTGCCAGAGCGTACCATACGCCATGGTGCCAGCCCCTTCGGCGATCAGGCGGCCCAACGATGTGTAGGGTTCTGAGATTCCGAGGCCGAGGAACGAGATGAAGCTTTCCGTCAGGATCATCTCGGGCACCAGTAACGAAGCGTACACGATCACAACGCCCAACAGGTTGGGCAGAATGTGACGGTACATGATGGTAAATTCGCTGACACCGGCGGCGCGCGCGGCTTCGATAAACTCGCGGTTCTTGAGGGTCAGGGTTTGCCCCCGGACAATCCGCGCCATCGTCAGCCAACCGACCGCGCCCAATGCGATGAACAGCATAAAGAAGGACCGTCCCGCCACGACTAGCAGCAGAATGATGATCAGTGTTGCCGGAATTGCAAGCAGGATATCCACGAACCGCATCATGGCGCTGTCGGTGCGCCCGCCGATATATCCGGCGGTGATGCCATAGCAGGTGCCGACGATCAGAGCGGTCGCGGCCCCGATCAAACCGACCAGCAGCGATGTGGTGGTGGCCTGAATGACGCGGCTGTATAGGTCGCGCCCCAAATCATCGACGCCAAAATAGTGTCCGGTTTCCATGGACGGCATACCCATGCCGCGCACGTCCCCCATGACGTTCCAGTCGATCTCTTCATTGTTCCAGACTGCGAAGTAAGGGCCAACAATCGTGAACAACACGATCAGACCCAGAATGAAAACGCTGGCCATAGCGGCCTTGTTGCGGACAAAACGTATCCGTGCGTCCTGCCAAAGCGAGCGCCCCTGAATGACCGTGTAATCAGTGATTTCCTCGGCCAGATGGGCGGCTTTTTGTGATTTTCCAAGCATTGCCTGCCCCTCAGTATCGGATTTTTGGATCGAACCAGGCATAAGCCAGGTCGGTCAGAAGGTTCACAACCACGGTCAACGCGCCGTAAAGAATGGTGACCCCTAGCAGCACAGCATAGTCGCGAGACAAAGCCGAGCCGACATAGGCCTGCCCCAGACCACCGGTTGAGAAATAGATGTCGACAAAAACCGAACCGGTCAGAACGTAGACAAAAACCGGCCCGAGGTACGAGACAACGGGAAGCAATGTCGGCTTAAGCGCATGGCGCCAGATCACGGTTCTTGTCGGCAATCCCTTGGCCCGTGCAGTTCGAATGAAGTTCGAGTTCAGAACCTCCAGCATCGATGAACGCGTAATCCTTGCGATCGATCCCATGTAGGAGGTCGCCAACGCAATCACCGGCATCACCAGATACTGCCATTGACCGCCATGCCAGCCGCCACCCGGCAGCCACCCCAGCCACAGGGTAAAGGTCAGGATCAGGATCGGCCCCATGATGAAGTTAGGAAGCGCCTGAGCGGCGATACCCAGACCCACCGCAAAGTAGTCAATCCAGCTATTGTGTTTGATTGCAGCGGCAATTCCCAGCGCGACGCCAACGGATGTTGCCACCAGAAAGGACAACGAACCATAGGTTAGCGAAATCGGGAAACCCTGCGCGATGATGTCGTTCACATCCCGATCCTTGAATTTGAAGGACGGTCCGAAATCAAAATGCACCACGATGTTGTACAGATAGTCCCAAAGCTGTTTCCACAGCGGTTGGTCCAATCCATAACGCGCCTCGATATTGGCCAGAACCTGCGGCGGCAATGGCCGTTCCGAGGTGAATGGCCCGCCAGGCGCGATGTGCATGAGGAAAAAGCAGGCGACGATCAATAACAGGATCGTCGGAATAGCGACCAGCAGCCGCTTTAAACTGTAGGCAAGCATTTCATGCCCCCGTGTTTATTGGCCCTGCCCCGGATGTCTCCGGGGCAGGGCGTGGTTCAAAGACGATTATTCAGCGAGCTTGTAGAGGTTTTTCGAGTACCAGTTCTGCTCGACGTTGTTCACCGGCCAGTTGCCTACATCGCTGTCCATCATATAGACGCCTGCGTAGTGATAGATCGGGATCACAGGCGTTTCTTGGGCGATGATGCGTTCAACTTCGGTGTAAAGCGGAGCCGGATCGTCCGAGGTTTTGGCCTCGGCCAGCAGCTCATCAACGCGCGCGTTGGCATATTTGCCGTCATTATAGCCCGAGTCCGACTGCAGTAGGTCCAGGAAGGTTGACGCCTCGTTGTAGTCTCCGCACCAAGCACCACGTGCCAGCTCAAAGTTTTGGTTGCCGCGCTCCTCGAGGAAGACTTTCCACTCCATATTTGCCAGTTCGGCGTTCACGCCAAGCTTCTGCTTCCACATCTGGCTCAGCGCAACGGCGACCTTCTTGTGGTTTTCCGCGGTGTTATAAACCATCTGGAAGCTCAGAGGGTTGTCAGGCCCATAACCTGCTTCTGCTAGAAGCTCCTTCGCCAACTCGTCGCGTTCGGCTTGGGACATGGATGCCATTTCAACGGCCGGTACGGTGAAGCCTGCGGTTGCTTCGGGGGCGAAAGTGTAGGCTTCGGGCTGACCGCCTGCCATCACTTTTTCGGTGATAATCGCACGATCAACGGCCAGTGACAGGGCTTGGCGGACGTTCGGGTCCTTGAAAGCCTCGGGGCCACCATCAGATAGGTTGAAGGTGTAATAATAGTTGCACAGGCGTGGGAAGCTGATGGCTTCTACAGGGTGCTCTTCCTTCAGACGTGGGTACTGGCCGGCTGGAATTTCGGTGCGGTCCAGTTCGCCAGCCAAATAGCGGGTCAGGGCGACGTTTTCATCATTGATGACCAGCGCCACGACCTTGTCGATGATGGTGTTATCGTTGTCCCAATAGGCGGTGTTGCGTTCACGTACCGAGCGTTCCTGCGGCAGGTGCTCGGTCAGAACATAAGCGCCGTTCGAGACGATGTTTTCCGGTTTGGTCCAGGCGTCACCAAATTCTTCGATCACTTTCTGCGGTGCCGGGAAGGTTGTCGAATGTGTGGTCATCTGCGGGAAATAGGGCAGGGGGGCGCTCAGGCGGACTTCCAGCGTTTTGTCGTCGATGGCTTTGACACCCAACTCATCTACCGGTTTTTCGCCCGCGATGATCTCGGCAGCGTTTTCGATCGACATCAGTTCCATGAACCAAGCATAGGGCGACGACAGTTCGGGATCGACGGCGCGCTTCCAGGCATACACAAAGTCACCTGCGGTCACCGGATCACCATTCGACCACTTCGCTTCATCGCGCAGGGTAAAGGTGTAAACGTCCTTGGTATCGTTGACCGAGAATTCGGTGGCGACACCAGGAACCAGGTTACCGTCCTCATCCTGATTCATCAGGCCTTCAAACAGATCGCGAACAATTTCTGCACCCGACACATCTTCTACGACTTGCGGGTCGACCGAGCTGTGTTCATCGAGAATCCGATAGGTGAAGGTCTGATCGTCGGCCAGGGCTTCTCCGGTTTCGGGATGTGTACCGGCAGCAATTGCAGCACCGGTAATGATGGTCGAGGACAACAGTCCTGCCAAAGAGGTTCTGATTATTTTGTTCATGTGTTTACTCCCATTTAGTATGGTTTCGAACGTCCAAACCGCATTCGCGGTGGGCGCTTGTCTGCCATTTTGTCTCCGGCAATTGTCTGGACTTTACCTTGATCTAGATCGTGCCAAGATCGATAATTTCGGCATTCATGCATCAGGCAATGTCGGAGATCCGAATGCGAAAGCTATCTTTCACTGCCCATGAACCTGTCAGTTTTGAAGCAAAGGTAAAGGGTTTTGCGGTGGGTGAAGACCACAAAGGCTGATTAGAACCGCAGCCGGCGGAGGTGTTAAAATTTTATTTTGAAACGCTTCGTGGCAGTGACATTTTCGTGAAGCTCAACATATCACCGTGGGTGAATGTGTTCGCAGTGATGCTCGTAAATGGCGAATCAGTACGCTGCTACGGCTTCAGAACGGCCTTCAATGAGGCATCGGGGAAGCAGGTTGGTGTGCTTCCAGAAGCCTCTTGCCAGCGCCCGATCGAGCGTCGGGTTTTGTATCCGGGCAGGCCATCGACGCCACCGACGTCATGACCCTGTTGAACAAGCACCTGCTGCATGCTGGCGACATCTGAGCGATAGAGATTGCCGACATCGCCCCAACGACCCCGAAAATCGCCAACTCCGTATTGGATGCGATCGCCGACATGACCCACAAACAGCGCATAAAGGTCGCTGGTGTTATAGTCTTTGAGGACATAGAAATTTGGCGTTACGATAAAGGCCGGACCGCTACGACCGGCAGGCATCATAAGATAGCCCTCGGCATCAAGTTCATGTGCCGGAAAAGGTTTGCCGGAAATGCGATTTACGCCCATGGCGACCCAATCGCGGATCAACCGCCCCTGATCAGGGCCCTCCAACGCGCAAGAAACGGTCGTGGGTAGGATAACTTCGAACCCCCAGTCGCGGCCTGTCACCCATCCGTGCTCGTCAAGATACGCGCCGATCGATGCAATCGTGTCCGAGGCTGAGCCCCAGATATCAGTTCGGCCATCCCCATCGCCATCGCGCGCGTAAGTCAGAAAATTTGTGGGCATGAACTGAGGCTGCCCCAAGGCACCCGCCCAACTGCTTTTCAGTGCGTGGCCTTGGCCGTGACCGGATTCAGCGATCTGTAGCGCAGCAATCAGTTCAGCCGTGAAATACTCGGCACGCGTACTCATAAACCCTTTGGTGCCCAGCACCTGAAACGCATTATGGCGGATCGGGACTTGTCCATAGCCGCTCTCGCGCCCCCAGATGGCCAGAATGATACGGGCGGGTACGCCGGTTTCTGCCTCGATACGCGCCAGTGTACCCGCATGGCGCCTAGCCATCTTGCGACCGACGGAGGTGGCACCCTGGACTGATCCGGCATTGAAATATCGACCAGGTGAGCCGAACTCGGCCTGCCGTTGTTGCTTGGGTGTCTTTTGGGGGCTTCCCGGCGGAACCAGGTCAGGAAGGTCCCAGTTTAGCGTTACCCCGTCAAAGGCGGTTTGGAACGTGCGTTTCGAAACGCCCTTTGCTTTTGCCTGAGGCCATATGGCTTGTTGTAGCCAGTTCTGGAACTGACGTTCAACCTCAGCGCGATCTTGCGCTACCGAGGGGGCGGCAAGACAAACCAGAGAGACTATAGCGAGAACCAAACGCATATGATTGGTCTCGCGCGCGCTTGACCTCATGTCAACAGCGGCGGCGCAGGGTGATTTTGGAAAAGTTCTTGAGAAAATCCGTGACTCTGCCGATAGTTGCCGGGAAACCCCGCCGCAAGAGGATCATCAGGTGTGACCTTGTCTCGGATACATTCAGTCGCTGTGCCAGCCTTGGTGATCTTTGTTGCTCTGTTGTTGACGGCTGAGTCTGCCGGGGCGAGTGATAGCTTCATGGACCCCCAAGGCCCGATTGCAGCGGTGCAAAAGACACACCTTTTGCGCGCGACGGCTCTTATCTTGATCGCTGTGATACCGGTTCTGGCTCTGGTGCCGCTGATTGCCCTGCGTTATCGCCGACGTAAGGGTGGAAACGCTGCATACACGCCGCATTGGGATTTTTCGGCGAAGCTTGAATTTCTGATGTGGGGCGTCCCGGTCGTGATCGTGATGATCCTGTCTTTCTATCTCTGGAAAGCGACACATCGTCTTGACCCTTATTCCGCCCCTTTTGGAGAGGAGCCTGCCCTAAATGTGCAGGTGGTTGGCCTCGATTGGAAATGGCTGTTCATCTATCCAGATCATGGCATCGCAACGGTGGGAGAACTGGGCATACCGATCAAACAGCAAGTTGCGATGACGCTGACCACAGACACGGTGATGCAGTCGTTCATGATCCCGGCGCTGGCGGGGCAAATCTATGCCATGCCGGGGATGACGACTCGGCTACACCTGGTGGCAGACTCGCCTGAAACGATGCAAGGCGAGAACACACAGTATAATGGCCGAGGATTCACAAAGCAGAAATTCCTGGCGCAAGCCATGCAGCCCGAGGATTTTCAGGCATGGGTCGCCAGCGTAAAAGCGCATGGCATACCGTTGACCGAAAGCACTTATCGAACGTTGGCGATGCGTACGGATCGGGATGAGGTGCAGGCAGCATTGGGCACCGAACTCATGCCGCTGAATGCGCTTTATTTCACGCTGGAAGAGGGCGACCTGTTCCATTCGATCCTGCGTCGTTATCACAGCGGAGAGCCTCTGCAGTTGGATCAGCAACCCGGAACGGCTGAATACGGGCAGGAGGCAAGCCAATGACAAATGCCGAGACCGGTTTCTTCGGTCGCCTGAGCTGGGATGCATTTCCCATCGCTGGACTGATCCAGAATCCTGGCGCAAATGAGATCATTGCAAACGCTGCTGCTGCTATTGTGATCGTGGGCGTAGTGGTAGTGATTGGCATCCTGACGTGGTTCCGGTTGTGGGGTCCGCTCTGGCGCGATTGGCTGACCAGCGCTGATCACAAGAAGATCGGCATCATGTACATTGTCTTCGCCATCGTCATGCTGGCGCGGGGCGTCTTGGAAGGCGTGGTGATGCGGGCCCAACAGGCGGCGGGACCGGGGGACGGATTCCTGGAACCCGAGCATTTCGCGGAACTGTTTAGCACTCATGGCACCATAATGGTGTTCTTCGTCGCGGTACCTTTTGTCTTTGGCGTCGCTAATTACATAATTCCGCTCATGATAGGCGCGCGCGACGTGGCCTTTCCGGTGATGAACCAGATCGGGCTTGGTCTGACCGTCTCGGCCGGGCTGATGCTGATGGTCTCGCTGGTGGTGGGCGAATTCTCAACAGGTGGTTGGACCGCCTATCCGCCCTATACCGGGGCCGCGTTCAATCCCGGCGTTGGGCCGGATTACTGGATCTGGGCCATCGTGGTCTCGGGCGTGGGCACAACACTGACTGGCATCAACTTTGCCGTCACGATCTACAAGCTGCGTGCGCCGGGGATGAAGTTCATGCGGTTGCCCATGTATTGCTGGACGATCATTTGCAGCTCGATCCTGATCATCTTTGCTATGCCGCCCCTAGGCGTTGCCGCGTTGCTGCTGGCCGCGGATCGCTATCTGGATTTTCACTTCTTCACCAATGACCTTGGCGGCAACATGATGAACTATGCCAACCTGTTCTGGCTGTTTGGCCACCCCGAGGTCTACCTGTTGGTCCTGCCTGCATATGGAATCTATTCTGAGGTCTTTGCCACCTTTTCGGCCAAGCGTCTCTATGGTTACAACTCACTGGTCATCGCAACAATGTCGATTGCGGTCATGTCCTTCACGGTTTGGTTGCATCATTTCTTCACCATGGGGCAAAGCGCTCTGATCAACGCGGTGTTCGGGATTGCCACGATGCTGATCGCCATTCCGACCGGGGTTAAGGTCTATGACTGGATGGCGACTCTGTACCGTGGGCGCATTCGATTCTCGGTCCCGATGCTTTATGGCCTTGCGTTCTTGATGTTGTTCGTCATCGGCGGCCTCAGCGGAGTGGTTCTTGCCAATCCAACCGTCGACTATCAGGTCCATAATACGCTGTTTCTGGTTGCGCATTTCCACAACGCGTTGCTACCCGGTGTGCTGTTCGGGTTGCTAGCCGGCTATAACTACTGGTTTCCCAAGGCCTTTGGGTTCCGTCTAAACGAGTTCTGGGGCCGCGTTTCGGTTTTCTGCTGGACGGTTGGGTTTCTGCTGACCTTCATGCCGCTCTACTTCGTTGGTCTGATGGGCATGCCCCGCCGGTCGTTCAGTTGGGAGGATCCCAGCTTTCACCCCTACATGATCACCGCCGCCATAGGATCGCTGGTGATTACTTGCGGGTTGCTTTCGATCCTGGTCCAATTGTGGGTCAGTATACGCGACCGAGAACAGACCCGCGCACCGGTCGGTGATCCTTGGGACGGGCGCACGCTGGAATGGTCGATCCCGTCTCCGCCGCCGCCCTACAACTTCGCTATTATTCCGCAGGTTAGTGACCGCGATGACTTTGCTGCAGCTAAGGAGCGCGGACAAGCCTATCCTGCACCCGCGGCCTACGAAGATATCGAGATGCCGCGCAACACCGGCATCGGGTTTATCCTCTGCGTGCTCAGTGGCATCTGGATGTTCTCTCTGGTCTGGTGGATCTGGTGGCTGGCAGCACTGATGACCATCGCGATGATCCTCGCCATTATCATCTGGAGTTTCGACACCAGCACCGAGGTCATCATCCCCGCCGAAGAGGTCCGCAAAGAACACGAGGCGTGGTTGGCGCTGGTCCACAGCACCGCCGCTGTGGATCGCGATCATGAAAGTACACCGGAGAATCGCGGCCTCGCCCGCCCGGATATGGAGGCCGTGATATGAGGCGCGCACCCAAGCACAGCTATCCGGGGATAAACCTCGGTGAGGACCACGCCAGCGCCCACAAGGCGACCGAGGTCGTCACTTTCGGCTTTTGGGTCTTCCTGATGAGCGATCTGGTCTATTTCGGCCTGATGTTCGCGATCTATATCACCATGATAGACGCGCAGGCCGGCGGTCCGGGCCCGCATGAGCTGTTCGACCTGAAAAGCATCTTTGCCCAGACTCTCATTCTGCTGACCAGCAGTTTGACCGTCGGGCTGGCGATGTTGGCGCTGAAATACAACCTGCCTCGGGCACGGATCGTGCTGTGGTTCGGAGTGACTCTTTTGCTGGGGCTCAGTTTTCTGGTTTTGGAAATCCGTGATTTCATGAACATGGCAGCCCAAGGCGGTATCCCACAGCGTAGCGGGTTTTTGTCGGCCTTCTATGGTCTCGTACCGCTCCACGGCTTGCATGTTGCAGCCGGGTGTCTGTGGCTAATCGTGCTGGGTATTCAGCTGCGTGTGTTCGGGCTGACCGATCTGCTGATGTCGCGTATGGTGCGGTTGGCGCTATTCTGGCATTTCCTCGATCTTATCTGGATCGGCATAATAACCATCGTGTATTTCGGAGGGCTGGCCTATGGATAAACGATCCGAGATGCATCACCGCGAACGGCGGCGTTACGTGATTGGCTATGGTGGGTCACTGCTGCTCACGCTGGTGGTATTTGTGATCGCCTATCATTTCGGTATTGAAACACCAGGTGTCTATATGACCATCGGCCTTTTGGGGTTGGCACAACTGGTTGTTCAACTGATCTATTTTCTACACATCGACCGCCGCCGCAGCAGCCGAGAGGATCTGGACCTGGTTCTGTTCTCGACACTTGTTCTGCTGATTATCATCGGCGGGACAGTTTGGATTCTGGGCAATCTGGCCATGCGCATGCATATGCAGGTGATGTGAGGTCGCTCGATTAGGCACCGAAAAGGAAGCTGCTTATGAAGTCATTCAAGGCAATTGCCGCCGCAGGGATACTGGTCACGATTGCTATTGGATTGTTCCTTTTCTGGCGGCATGAAGAGCGGTATCCGTCAACAAAAGACGCCTATATCGGCGCGAATATCATCTACGTGGCCGCACAGGTGACCGGGCAGGTTTCAGACGTTGCGGTGGTCGAAAACCAGCCGGTCAATGCAGGCGATTTGCTGTTCTCGATTGATCCGACACAGTTCCAAGCCTCGGTCGATCAGGCCAAAGCTAATCTGGACAGTGCCATTCAGCAGGCTGACTCCTTCTCGAACCAGATCACCGCTGCACAGGCCGCTGTCGAAAGCGCCAACTCTTTCTACGAAACCGCGCAGAGCAATCTTGAACGTGCCCGAGCTTTGTTTTCGGACGGGGACCTCGCGCAGGCCTCGCTGGACCAAACTACGTCCGAATTCGCACAGGCTTCGGCCCGGTTGACCACCAGCCGGTCCGAGCTTTCTGCGTTGCAAAGTGGCCTCGCGGCCCGGCAGGACAATGTGTTGTCCTCGCAGGCTGCGTTGGAAATCGCGCAGGCCGATCTTGTCTGGACCAAGGTCTATGCCGCGGCCGATGGCTGGATCGCAAATCTGACGCTGCGGCCAGGGTCGTCTGTCTCGGCCAATGCGCCGCAATTTTCCATTGTCGAGTCGTCTGACTGGTGGGTCGATGCAAATTTCAAGGAAACATCACTGCCACGCATCCGACCCGGTCAGCCGGTCACAGTGCAGGTGGATATGCTTCCAGACACGACCCTGACCGGCAAGGTTGCGTCGATCGGTCGAGGCTCGGGCGATACGTTTTCGTTGTTGCCGTCCGAAAACTCCAGCGGCAACTGGGTCAAGGTCACTCGACGTTTCCCGGTGCGGATTGAGCTTGATCCAACTGATGCTCCGCTACGTGTAGGAGGCAGCAGCAAAGTTACGGTGGATACAACCGGAACCAGCCAATGACTGATGCCGGCCATATCAATCGCGTGATTGTCGTGGCCGTCGTGCTCAGTGCAATTCTCGAAGTTCTGGACAGTACCATCGTCAATGTTGCGTTGCCGCATATTCAGGCGGCTTTTGGGGCCACAACCGATCAGGCGACATGGATTTTAACCAGCTATATCGTCTCAGCCGTTGTGGTCATGCCGCTGACCGGGTTTGTCGCGCGTCGGGTCGGGCGGCGCAGGCTGATCCTGACTGCGGTCACGGGTTTTGCCACAATGTCTGTCATGTGCGGCCTGTCATGGAGTCTTCAGACTATCGTCGCGTTCCGCCTGGCGCAGGGCATGTTCGGCGCGTTCCTGATCCCGTTGTCGCAGTCCATCCTGTTTGACGCCTTTCCACGTGAAAAACGGGGGCAGGCCATGGCGGTCTTTGGCTTGGGCGTGGTGGTCGCACCGGTGTTGGGCCCAACTGTAGGCGCAGTCCTGACGGAGTATTTTTCGTGGCGAATGGTGTTTTTCGTCAATCTTCCGGTCGCTGCCATGGCCCTGCTGCTTTTGGCGGGCGAGTTGCCGGACGACAAAACCGAAGAGGTGCGCATCGACTGGAAAGGCCTGGCGCTGCTGGCAGTTGGCATTGGATGCCTTCAATTCATTCTTGACCAAGGTGAGACCAAGGACTGGCTGTCATCGAGGATGATACAGCTGGCGCTGATCGCTTCGGTTCTTGGGGCGCTGGGGTTCATCGTCCATTCTCTGACATCCCGGCATTCTGTCGTTGATTTGCGCCTTTTTGCGGATCGCAACTTTGCCCTGTGCAACCTAGTGATAGCGGGGTTCGCGATCTCATTGTTTGGCGGGATCGCCATACTGCCAACCTTTGTGCAAAGCCTGCTCGATTACCCCGTGATCGAATCCGGTCATTTGTTCATACCGCGCGGGATCGCCGCAGGTGCATCGATGGTGCTGACCGGGGCCGTACTGGTCACCCGGTTTGATCCACGAGTTTTAGCCGGGTTGGGGATGCTGTTGACAGCAGTGGGGAATTTCATGTTGGGCACACTCAATCTTGACGCGGGTTTCTGGCAACTGGCTTGGCCGGGCTTTGTCAGTGGCCTGGGGATGGGGCTGGTGTTTGTGCCGATGTCTATTCTGGCATTCGAGAGCATCAGTAAATCAAGGCAGGATGAGGCCTCGGGCCTATTCAACGTCACCAGGCAGCTTGGCTCTTCGGTAGGTATTTCATTGGTGGGGACTTGGGTCGTGCGTGGCCTGCAAACCAATACGGCAGTGCTCAGCCAGAATGTGACACCCTACAATCCTGCTGCACAGGCTTATCTTGCGCCGCTGGGGCTGACACCCGATAGCGCCCAGGGCGCCGCCATTCTGGGGCAAGAGATCGCACGGCAGGCCGAGATGATCTCGTACCTTACAGTATTCAACAATCTTGGACTGCTGGCGTTGGCCACGATCCCACTGTTGTTCTTCTGCCGCGCGCCCAGGCCCGACCAAAGGGCTGCAGCACCCGTTCACTAGCGCGTCAGAACAAGGCCCAGCCATAGCGCGAACCAGCACAAGACGAGGCTGAGAACGATGTTACCGGCGGCAAATACGATCGTCCGTTCACGGTGCAATTGCAGCGATTGATAGGCGAAGCTTGAGAATGTGGTGAAGCCGCCGCAAAACCCGAATACAAGGCGTTTTTCCTCTTCGCCCATTTCCGCAGAGCCACCCAGATAACCAATCCAAAGACCCAGCAGAAGGCTGCCCAGAACATTCACGATCAGGGTCGAGTACGGCAGATCATGCGTCACCCGAAGCGCCAGCCAATGCCGCAGTACAGCCCCCAATCCTCCGCCCAATGCGAACATGGCATGTAGATACAAGGTCGTCATTCCGATGTTTCCCGGGAATGATGCCGCCGACCCAGCGCTTCCCCAAGAACCGCCGCCGTAAGACCAAATGCGATCTCCGCGCTTACGGCGATAATCACAAACCAATTCCCGGTTTCTGCCAGTCTTTCCAGCTCGGCGACGAATGAGGAAAACGTCGATAGCCCACCGCAAAATCCGACGGCCCCTAGATGCAGGACGTGGGCGTGGACACGATTTCGAATGGCATAGAGCCAACCTAGAACGAAACAGGCCGCAACATTGATGCCGAAAGTCGCGGTCAGGAACGGAGCGCCGGGGATCTCCAGCGAAAATAGCTCGCGCAGCAACGACCCTGCAGCACCCCCCACAAAGACGGCTGTATACATCAGGGCGCGATGCCCGAATACAGGCGCTGTTTTCGACACTGCGGTTGATCCTGCTCTGACCAGCGTTTCATTTTGCATACAGACTGCTTTTGCTTGGTTCAACCGGCCTCGCTAACCCAACCGTTATCTTTGTTTGATTAGCAAGGGCTTGCGCAAACAGGTCAATTTGTTCCACGTTCTGGATGAAGAGCAGGGTCATGGACCCAATACCCATTCAAGGTCACGCTGTCACAGCGCTACTCAGGGAGATAGGAAATGATTGTTCGCAGGCTTTACTATTTCCTCAGCTATGTCTGCTTGCCTTTGACTTTGCTTTGGGGTTTTTTCTGGCCACCCGCTCACTGGTTGCTGATCATACTGATCCCCTATGCGGTTGTCGGTCTCTACGATATGCTGACAACCAAGCATAATGTGCTGAACAACTACCCGGTACTGGGTCACTTCCGATATATGTTGGAGTTTGTCAGCCCTGAAATCCGGCAGTATTTCGTTGAAACCAATGAAAGCGGGCGGCCCTATAATCGGATCATCCGCAGTCTGGTCTATTCCCGCGCCAAGGGGCAGGTGGATACTCAGGCGTTCGGTACTCAGTACGATATCATGACGGTAGGTTATCACCGCGCTGATCACTCGCTATCCCCCAAGCACGTCGAAGAGAGCGAAGAACGGGTGATATTGGGCGGCCCTCAGTGCGACAAACCCTACAATGCGTCGCGCCTGAACGTATCAGCAATGAGTTTCGGTGCACTCAGCGCCAACGCAATCCGTGCTTTGAACGGTGGTGCAAAAGATGGGGGTTTTGCGCATAACACGGGCGAAGGCGGGCTGTCCCCCCACCACCTGGCCGAAGGTGGAGACATCATCTGGCAGATTGGAACAGGATATTTTGGATGCCGCACGCCTGATGGTGGGTTCGATAAGGACCTGTTTGCCGAAAAGGCCAAGAAAGATGTCGTCAAGGCGATCGAGATCAAATTGTCGCAAGGGGCGAAGCCGTCTCATGGCGGGGTCCTACCGGCAGCAAAGGTGGATGAAGAAATCGCCGAGATTCGTGGGGTTCCAGTACATCAGGATGTGATTTCCCCACCTATTCATTCGGCCTTTGATGGACCGTCTGGATTGATGCATTTCGTTCAGCATCTGCGAGAGATGTCAGGTGGCAAGCCCGTGGGCTTCAAACTGTGCATCGGTCGTCGATCCGAGTTTATGGCGATTTGCAAAGCGATGTTGGAAACTGAGATTCTGCCTGACTTCATCACGGTGGACGGCGCGGAAGGGGGCACTGGCGCTGCCCCGGTCGAGTTCACCAACCGATTGGGGATGCCGCTCAACGAGGCACTGATATTTGTAAACAACTGCCTGCGCGGTATCGGGGTCCGCGACAAGGTGCGGGTGATCTGTTCGGGCAAAGTGGCCACTGGGTTCGATATGGTCGAGAAATTCGCTTTGGGTGCGGATATGTGTAACGCGGCGCGGGCGATGATGTTTGCGGTGGGGTGCATTCAGGCGCTGCATTGCAACACCAACAGGTGCCCTTCGGGGGTGGCAACGCAAGATCCGATCCGTGGGCGGGCGGTGAATGTGCCACAGAAACGACAGCGCGTGCATCGGTTTCATGACGCGACGCTTGAAAGTTTCCGCGAGATATTAGGGGCTATGGGCAAAGCAAAAGTTTCCGACCTGCGCCCTGCTGACATCCGGCGCCGAAATGCGGATGAACGAGAGCGGTCTTATGCCGAGCTATACAGCTTTCTGGATGACGGCTCTCTGTTGGGCAAGACCATCCCCGAAGAGTTCGCCGCTGACTGGCAAGTCGCCTCAGCGAGCCAGTTCTAGCGACCACTAGCTAGGTCTTGATCGCGGGTTATTGAGCGTATGCGTATGGATTTTGCGGATGCTCCATTCCACGGCATCCCGCATTGTCTTGCCCAAGGCGATATCAAAGGCCTCAACCAGTTCGGGTGTTTTATCGCTGGTCGCCAGCACTGCTTCCTGGAATGAGCTTGAAGCGATGATCTTGTCCTCATACTCATCGATGATCTTGATATTGATGCGCACTTCTACGCGGACCGTTTTCGTGTCTTCGGTTTCGCTGATAACGATGCCCTGAAATTCGCGCAGATCAGGCGCGATCACATAGTCCGCTCTCAGGCCTACGGTCGAACGTCCTACGGCCGCGACCTTGCCGGAATTTTCATAGCTTTCGACCATCAGCGCCTGCACAATTAACGGCGCGCGATCCACCCATCGGGCCCGCGGCAGATACTGAACCTGAAGCAAGGTGGGCTGCACGGCGATCTGATCGGTGTTCACGGCCGCCGTCGCTGTGGGCTCTTCGACAACGATCTGTTTTTGGATACGCGGCAGCGATGACGAGAACGTGCTTTTGGGTGTCAGCAAATACAAATCATTGGGCTTAGAAGCCTGCCGCAGCGTGCCCAAGCCCGTGCAGCCCGTCAAAGCGGCCAAAACCAGAGTCAATATTAAGGGCCGTATCATTGACGAAACTCCGATGCTTGGGTGCCTAACAAAAAGCGGGCCGGGTCGCGTTCGACCTTGTCGACCAATCTATCCAGACTGATGACCAGACGCTGTGATTCCTCGATGAACCGGATGAACTGAGGCAACCCAACGCGCAAGAAGTCCGAAACCTGACGGCGGTTGTCCTGAACGATCCCGTCGATGGTTCCCAGCAGATCCGACGCCGATTGGGAGGCGCTGAGAACATCGTCGGAAATCTTGTCAATCTTTTCGGTGATATTCGAGACGGTTTCCGCAACCTGATTGGCCGCCTTACTCACATCTTCAGCGACAGGTGAGATATCCTCGTCCATCACGCGGTTTGCCGAGTCAAACGCTCTCTCTGCTGAATCGAGCGCCCCTTTGGCTGAATCCATAGTCGATGTAACCGATTCAAGGGTGGTGTTTGCATTCAGAACAGTCTCGCTGATTACCTCAAGCGTAACGCTGCCTTCATCTGACAGCCGAGTCAGCCTTTCGGCCAGGATTGACCCGCGTTCGATAAAGGGCCGGATATCTTCCTGAATCACGCTTTCAGCACTGGCAATGGCGTTATTTGCAGTCTCTAGCGTTGTTTTGGCGGATTCTGAGGTCTCTTTGATGCTCTTCAGCGTGTCCGTTCCTGTGCTCAACGTCGTCTCGGCCGTGTTCGCCAACGTATCCAGTCTCTTGGTAAATTCTCCAACGTCTTTGGCCGCACCGCCCAAATCGGACGAGAGCGACTGGAAATCCGTCAGAGTTTTATCCAGCTTGCCCGACGCTTCTGCCAGATTGTTCAGGATATCCGACACCGCCTTTCGGTTTTTGTCATCAACAACCGAATTGAGGTTCTCCAACAGGGTGACCGCCTTTTCGAGAACCTCTGGCGCACCCTCAAGCAAGGATTGAATCGAACTGCGTTTGCTTGGGATGACACTGTTCTGGGCCAGCCTTTCTGCGGTTGGAGACCCTCCGGAAAGCTCAACATAAGCAACCCCTGTCACACCCAGAGATTGCAACTGTGCGATGGTTTCTTTGGTAACAGGGATGTCGGCATCAACCTCAAGCCGCACTCGCACCTTTGACGGGTCATCTTTGTCCAAGTCCAGGGAAACCACCTGACCCACGGGCAAGCCGTTGTAATTTACGCCACCTGCAGCCGACAGGCCCGAGACATTGTCGAACAACACATCATAATAGGCGTATTGCCGGGTCACTTCGAATTTGGCGAGCCACAGAAAGAACCCGAAGGCACCAAGGATGCCCGCCAGGGTGAACGCACCGATCAGGATGTAATTCGCTCGGGTCTCCATCGCCTCTACCTGTCCTGCCCCTTCTGTTGTGCCGCACGGGCGCGGGGGCCTGTGAAATATTCCTGAACCCAAGGATGGTCGACCTTGGTCATCTCTTCTATCGGACCTTCAACCAGCACGCGTTTTTCCGCAAGTACTGCGACGCGATCACATATGGCATAAAGGCTGTCCAGATCATGCGTTACCATGAACACGGTCAGCCCCAATGTGTGCTGAAGTTCCCCGATCAGTTCATCATATGCGGCGGCCCCGATCGGGTCCAACCCGGCAGTTGGTTCGTCCAGAAAAACGATTTCAGGGTCCAGCGACAGGGCGCGGGCCAACGCGGCGCGTTTACGCATTCCGCCGGACAGTTCCGAAGGGAACTTGCTACAACTTAGTTGAGGCAAGCCAACAAGACTGATCTTCAGACCACCCAGTGCGGCCATCAATTTTTCACTGATACCCGTGTGCTCGCGCAGAGGCGCCATCACGTTCTGCAATACAGTCAGTGAGGAAAACAGCGCACCGTCCTGAAATGCCACGCCCCAGCTTCTTTCGATCCGCTGACGTTCTTCTTCGGGGCCATTAAGAACATCGACGCCAAGAACCTCAATACTTCCCGACTTGGGCTTGTTCAGCCCGACGATCGTACGCAAAAGCACGGACTTCCCAGTGCCCGATCCACCGACAACACCCAGCACTTCACCGCGCCAGACATCGAGGTTGAGGTTGTCGTGGACCACTTGCTCGCCGAACTGGTTGGTTAAATTGCGCACACGAATAACGGCCTCGCGTTTCGTGTCGGATTGGGGCTTGTCCTGAAGCGCGGCTCCATCCATGTCAGATCCCCAACTCTGAGAAGAAGATCGAAAACAGGGCGTCGATGGCGATGACCATAAAGATCGATTGCACGACCGAGGCCGTCGTCCGCTGACCAACGCTTTCGGATGAACCTTTGACCTGCATAGCCTGCCAGCAGGCAATGACACCGATCACCAGTGCAAAGAACGGTGCCTTGATCATCCCGACGGCAAGCTGTGCGACGCCGGTATTTTCCTTCAACCGGGTCAGGAACATGCCGGGGCTGACACCGAGGTCGATCCAACTCATCAACGCTCCGCCGATCAGGCCAGCCATATCGGCAACAAAGCCAAGAATGGGCAACATGATCAACAGCGCCAGAACACGGGGAATGACCAGAACTTCAATCGGATCCAACCCCAGGGTGCGCATCGCATCAATCTCTTCCTGCACCTTCATCGAGCCAATCGAAGCCGTAAAAGCCGAACCGGAGCGACCAGCGACGATGATCGCTGTCAGCAGGATACCAAGCTCACGCAGGATCGAGATGGAGATCAATTCGACAACAAAGATCTCAGCCCCGAACTGTTTCAACTGCGTCGCGCCCTGAAAGGCCAGAACGACGCCGATCAGGAAACCCATCAAGGACACAATCGGCAGCGCCTTGAAGCCGACTTGCTCCATCTGTGACACCAAGGCAGCACGACGCAGTCGCCATGGCATGATCAGAGTCCGGACCAATCGATGCAGAGTAAGGCCAAGAAAGCCGATGATTGATAATGTGTCCTGCCAGGCGCCAAAAGTTTTTTGCCCAATCCGGGCAACCCAATTCACAAAGCCATGCGGCGGCAGTTCTTCTCCTGTAACCTCGGATATGTTGTGCGATACTGTTTCGATCAATGACGAATGCGCAGGGGCCAACCCTTCGAGCTGGACCTGAGCGCCCTCGCTTCCCATCCGCTGCACCAGATTGGCGACTAGCCAGGCCCCTCCGGTATCCAGCGATTCCACCTGCGACATGTCCACAATGACATCTTGGCCGTTGGGCTTTTGGGCAGCAAAACCCGCTTCGACACGATCCAACGATTGAGTGCGCAGATCTCCGGCAAGGCGGATACAAACGCCGGTTGCGCTGGTCTCGGAAATAATCGTCGGCCGTGTCATAGCGGTATGTGATGGCAAACACCGGGTCGCTGCAATGGATTTGTTCGAACCCCTCAGGATTTTGCGCCCGCGCATTGCGGTAGAGCGACAGTGAAGCCCATGGTTCCGATTCTGGAGCAGGCAGAGCGGGCGAGCCATGCGTTTCGCGTGTTTGCATTGTGGCGCAGGCTCAGTCAGGGTGTTCTGAATGAGGGCGGACAAGCAGAACTATTAATATTCAGATAATTATAGACAAATGTCCTTTGTAAGGTATCGTGAGGCCGAAGTTTTCCTGTTGCGGTTGTGTGTTCGAACAGGCGGCTTGGTCGGGCAGCAAGTGGGCCAATTGGGCGCTTCTTCACCTTGTCTCCGGCTTTTGCCTCAAATGCCTGTCAGGCGCGGATTGAGAGGTGATTGATGGTCGATTGGCTGGTGCATATTCTTCAAAACTACCCTGAATTGGCGGTGTTCCTGTCCATCGGTATCGGCTTTCTCGTTGGTCCCTGGAAGCTGATGGGGTTCAGTCTGGGCACGGTCACGGCAACGTTGTTGGCGGCGGTGGTGATCGGGCAGGCCCAGATTGAAATCGACTCGGCGGTCAAATCGACTTTCTTCATCTTGTTCATCTTTGCTGTGGGCTACGGTGTCGGACCTCAGTTCATCCGCGGCCTGAAAGCAGACGGCGCGCGCGAGGTGTTCTTTGCGCTCAGCGTGCTCGCACTTTGCCTTGTAATCCCGATCATCGCAGCCAAGGTCGCTGGTCTGGAACTTGGCTATGCCGCGGGGCTTTATGCCGGATCGCAGACTATTTCAGCGGCGATCGGTGTTGCCACCGACCAAATCGGCCAGCTGGGCCTGTCGGCGGAACAGGCCAAAACCTATGCTAACCAGATTCCGATTGCCTATGCGGTGACCTATATTTACGGCACAATCGGGTCGGCCATCATTCTGGCCAAGATCGGCCCGCGTCTGATTGGCGTCGATCTGGTCGCGGCCTGTAAGGAATATGAGGCTAAGCTGGGTGGCACGACGTCGGTCGAAACCGGTGATGGCATCGTCTCGGCATATCGCGCGATCGAGGCGCGGGCCTTTGAGATCCCAGAAGGTAGCGATCTGCTGGGGCAACCGGTCAAAAATCTGATGCCCGGTATCCGCATCTATGCCGAACGCCTGAGACGTGACGGGAAGATCATAGAGGTAGATGATAACACCGTATTGCAGGCCGGAGATGTTGTGATGTTCTCAGGCCGCCGCGCTGATCTGGTGGGTTTGCTTGAGACCAATCTTACAGAAGCTGACGCGCCTGATCTGCTGAGCATACCGTCAGAAAAACTGGATGTTCTGATCACCAGCAAAGAGGTTCATAACAAGACGCTTGAAGAGCTAAGCAAACTGTCGATCGCGCGGGGCATTTATGTCTCGAAACTGATGCGAAACATGCAGGATTTGCCGCTGCTACCCGGGACCGTCGTGCATCGTGGTGACATCGTCACAATTCAGGGCAGCAAGCGGCATGTCGAGGCCGCAGTTGCCCAGATTGGCTATGCCGACCGCCCGGTAGACACCACGGATCTGGCTTTTGTAGGCTGGGGGATTTTCATCGGCGGCATCATTGGAACACTGTCAGTCATGATGGGTGGTTTCCCGATCAGCCTTTCCACTACCGGAGGCGCGCTGCTGGCTGGGCTGGTGCTGGGTTGGCTGCGTACGGTGCACCCGACCTTTGGGCGCATCCCGGGTCCGGCGCTTTGGTTGATGAACACTCTGGGTCTGAACGTGTTTATCGCGGTGATAGGGATCACCGCTGGGCCGGGATTTGTCGCGGGACTGCAACAGGCCGGTATTGCGCTGCTGCTATGGGGAATCGTCGCGACCTCGCTACCAATGATCTTTGCAGTTTACGTCGGGCATTACGTGTTCAAATTCCACCCGGCCATTCTGTTTGGTGCCTGCGCAGGTGCGCGCACCACCACTGCCGCGTTGGGTATGATCCAGGAAGCCGCGCAAAGTCGCATCCCGGCGCTTGGCTACGGAATGCCGTATGCGATCGGAAATACACTATTGACCATCTTCGGGATGGTCGTTGTTTTGATCCTAAGCTGATTTGGAGAGGTTCACGTTATGGATAGAGTAGCGCTGCACGATTACGAAGCACTCAGCCCGTTTCAGATCAAGGATGAGCTGATCAAACTGGCCTCGGCCGAGGCGCGTAAGGCCAATAGCGCTTTCCTGAACGCGGGGCGCGGCAATCCTAACTGGGTTGCCACCCGTCCGCGTGAGGCGTTCTTTGCCCTTGGTCAATTTGCCATAACTGAATCCAAACGTGTGATGGATCACCCCGCTGGTTTAGGCGGAATGCCGGCGCAAAAAGGTTGCCATGGACGGCTGCAAAGCTGGGCGTCTGATAATTCCGAAACGCCGGGCGTCGATACGCTGCTTGAGCTCGCGGCGCATGCCATATCCGCGTTTGATTTCGATGCGGACGAGTTTGTGCATGAACTGACGGATTCGATCATCGGTGATAACTATCCGGTGCCTGACCGCATCCTGAAACACAATGCCACCATTGCCCATGAATACCTGATGTGGTCCATGTGCCGAGGTCACCGGCCTGACGCTCAGTTCGATCTGTTCGCAGTCGAAGGCGGCACGGCGGCGATGTGTTATATCTTCAAGTCTCTCAAAGCCAATCGGCTGCTGAACCCGGGTGATACGATCGCGTTGTGTACACCGATCTTCACCCCCTATCTGGAAATGCCAGAGCTTGAGGATTACAGCCTTGAATCCGTCCATGTGGAAACCGACGAGGAAGACGGCTTCCAACTGACGGATGCCGCAGTGGAAAAGCTGAAAGATCCCAAGGTAAAGGCGTTCTTTCTGGTCAACCCGGGCAATCCGTCTTCGGTTGCACTAAGCACCGCATCACTGCGCAAACTGGCGGATTTGGTGGAAAACCACCGTCCCGATCTGATCGTGTTGACGGATGATGTCTATGGCACCTTTGTGCATGATTTTACCTCGGTCATGGGCCATCTGCCACGCAACACGATCGGGGTGTATTCCTATTCCAAGTACTTTGGCTGCACCGGCTGGCGTCTTGGCGTGATTGCTGTCGCGCAAGACAACATCTTCGATCTGAAACTGGCGGATCACCCGGATGAGATCAAACAGGCCCTGGACAAGCGCTATGGCACGCTTAGCCTGACACCGCGCGACATTCGCTTTATCGACCGGCTTGTGGCCGATAGCCGCGATGTGGCCCTGAACCACACAGCAGGCTTGTCGCTGCCGCAGCAGGTGATGATGACGCTGTTTTCACTCAGTGAATTGGTCGACAGCAAGAAAATCTATCAGACCGCCTGCATGGAGCTGGTTCATCGCCGTTTCAAACTGCTGACCGAAGCGATGGGCATCGAGGTGCAGGCAGGTGAGCATTATGACGCCTATTACGGCATCATCGATTTCGAATACTGGTTGCGAAAATATGTCGGTGAAGATGTCGTGGCTTGGATCAAGCAGAATGTTCACCCATTGGATATTGCGTTCAAATTGGCGGAAGACTATGGGATCGTTCTGCTGAACGGCAGCGGATTTGATGCTCCGGACTGGTCGGCACGCGTGTCCTTTGCGAACCTGCCGGACGAGGCTTATTCGCAGATCGGAACAGCCGTTCGATCGGTGGCACGTGGCTATGTGCAAGCCTACCGCGCCGCGAACAATTTGCCGCTGCACGGATAGGTAAATCTCCCTACACCTGCGCCTGAACTGGTGATACCCATGGGCGCAGGGGAGGATGAATTTGGACATTTCCGAACAGCGCATCAAGGCGATGACCACGGCTGGCCTGAACCTGATCGGTCAGGCGCTGTCAATTTATGACAGCCAATTGCGTCTCGTGGTCAGCAACCTGCGGTTTCAGGAAATGTTCGACCTGCCAAACGAACTTGTCGAGCCGGGGGCTCTGTTTCGCGACACCATATATTTTCTCGCTAGCCGCGGGGAATACGGTTCGGTCGGCGATGTTGACGAGATGGTCGAGCTACGCGTTTCGCAGGCCCTCGCGTTCGAGCCGCATTATATGGAGCGGACCCGGCCCAATGGTCAGGTGATCTCGGTCGAAGGTGCACCTTTGCCCAATGGGGGTTGGGTGGCCGTCTATACCGACATAACTCGCACGAAGCGGGTAGAAGATTTGCTGCGTGCCCGTTCAGAAGAACTGTCTGACCAACTTCTGAGCCATGCCGAAGAGCTTTCTGCAACCAACCGCAAACTGGCCGCAACCATCACAGCGCTGGAAGAAGCCAAGCGTCAACTGACCGAGATCGAGGCCCGCACGCGGATGACGACCGAGATGATGCCGGCTCATATCGCGCATCTGGATGCCGATGGACGATACGATTACTCAAACCGCCGCCTCAGTTCGGTCATGCCCGGCCGTCCGTCTGACATTCTGGGCCTTCATATATCAAAGGCTTTGGGGTCATCTGCCTATGACCGGGTAAAGCCACATCTGGAACAGGCCTATGGAGGCCAACCTTCGGTTTTCGAGTTTACCGAAGATCAGGATTCACGCCGCATTCGGGTATCATTCACCCCGGACAAAGCGGGTGGCGTTTATGTCATGTCGGTGGATATCACCGAAGAAACTCAAGCCCGTGTCGCCCTTCAGCAAACGCGGCGCAGAGCCATGGCGGCGCAGATGACAAGCGGGCTTGCCCATGACTTTTCTAATTTGCTGACCATTATTCTGGGCATGCAGGCGCGATTAGAGAGGATGGATCTACCCAAGGAAGCCGATCAGCTAGTCACGGCTACGCAACAAACTGCCCGACGCGGGGGGCAACTGCTGAATCGCATCGCAGACATGACCGGCAATCGCACGCCTCAACCTCAGGCGACGGATATGCGCGGTTTACTTGAGGATTTGCGAATCCTTGCCACCCCGTCCTTGCCGCGGGGCATGGGGTTGTCGGTGGTCAATACTCTACCCGACAAGGTGCTGATGCTCGATCCCGGCATGGTTCAGGATGCACTGCTGAACCTGGTTCTGAATGCGCGGGATGCTTGCGGCACATCGGGCCAGATCACGATCACTGCGCATGCAATCGGGACAATATGGGTTGAGATCACGGTGTCGGACACTGGCCCGGGGTTTACCGGGGAAGCATTAAAGAAGGCGTTAAACCCATTCTTTTCCACCAAAGGCAGCGATGGCTCGGGGTTGGGACTTCCAATGGTCTACGACACGGTAAAGCTGGCGGGCGGTGACCTTAATTTGCGCAACACGCCTTCTGGTGCTTCGGTCGTGATACGTTTGCCCTACCGTCCTGCCCCGTCCGCGCAAGCGGGTCTCGTATTGTTGGTTGAAGACAGCGATGAACTGCGCAGTCAGTTCCGGGACATGCTGGTCGATTTGGGGTGTTCGGTGATCGAGGCAAGCTCGGTCGATGAAGCTTTGACCTTGACGTCGGAAATCGGTGATATCGCGCTGGTTCTATCAGATATTAAGCTGGAGGGCGAAGGCACTGGGATCGACATTGTCGACCGCCTGAATGGTGCGTTGCCCTGTATACTGATGACGTCGCTGCCGCTAAATGACCCGCTACATCATCAGGCATTGACCCGTGCACCTGTCCTAAGCAAACCATTTACATCGTCGCAATTGTCGGCGTTGATCCGAACCGAGGCCGCCTGAATGACACAACCTTTGGTGACCATTCTCGATGACGAACCTGAAATCCGCCGTATCCTAACGGAAGCGCTGGAAGATGCCGGGTTTCAGACTCAAACCTTTTCACGCGCCCGTGAGTTTGAAGCTTCGCTGAAAAGGGTCACTCCGGATCTGTGTTTGGTGGATTTATCATTGCCGGATACCGACGGTCTTGCACTTGTGCACAAACTTGCGCTTGAGCAAGGTGCTGCCGTCATCATCATTTCGGGCCGCGCTCAGGTACAGGACCGGGTAACGGGATTGGAGCTTGGCGCAGATGATTACATCACCAAACCATTTGATCCAGCCGAAGTAATTGCTCGGGTCCGCGCCCGGCTACGCTCTACTGGACCAGCAACGCCGAATTCAGACATAGCCGAATTCAATGGTTGGACCGCACAGTTTGATCGATATGTCTTGATCAATGCCGATGGCGTCGAGACACCTTTCAGTCATGCCGAAGGTGAGGTTCTGCGATTGTTTCTTGAAAGTCCCAAACGCCTGATCAGCCGCGCGCGCATGCAGGACATGTTGGGTGGCGGGGCAGGTGACAGCTTTGACCGCGCTATGGATGTTCGGATTTCCCGCTTGCGAACGAAGCTGGGCGAAGATCCCAAAAACCCGCGCCTTATTAAAACGATATATGGTGCGGGATATATCTTTCTTGGTGACGTGACCTGGTCTTAGTCGTCGGTCCCCCCCGACGCCTAAGATGTCTATCGGCTGGTGCTTTGCTATCTGCTGCCCATCTGTCGTTCTCTTCAATCGCGCAGCGCCTCGTCTTTTATCTTCAGAACAGGTTGGATCAGATAATCCAGAACTGACTTTCGGCCTGACAGAATATCGACCTGAGCGATCATTCCTGGGATGATTTCAACCGCTGTACCACCCGCATCCAACATCGTGTCTGACGTCTGAATTTCGACGACGAAAACCTCTTCTTCACTTCGTTCCGAGCGAGTGATGGTGTCGGCACCGATTCGAACGATCTCACCATCCAGACTGCCGTACCGCGAAAAATCGTAGGCCGTGATCTTGATTTTGACCTTTTGCTCTGGGTGCAGGAAGGCGATGTCCTTGGGCCGGACATAGGCTTCCACCAACAATCTGTCGTCCAACGGAACAATCTCAATCAGTTCCTCACCGCTTCGGGCCATCCCGCCGATCGTCGTCCGGTGAATCCGGTTTACGACACCCCGTACGGGGGCCCGGATCAGCGCGCGAGACGCACGGTCACGCAAAGAGGGCAGGGCAGGTTGCAAGGCGGCAAGCTCTGCCGAAACCAAAGCCAGATCAGTTAGTGCGGCACTACGAAACCGACTGCGCGTCGCGCGGACCTTGTCATCCACTTCATCCAGCCCAGCCTTCAACCGGTTGATCATCGCCTCTGCTCTGACCTTGCGGCCTTTCCATTCCGCCTCGCTACGGCGCAGGGCCAAAAGGGTTGTTGCCGGTTCCATCTTCTGTTCGACCAACGGCACCATCATAGCGCGCTCATCGGCCAACACATTCAGGGTCTCGGTTGACGTGACCTGGTCAACCAATCCCTCTTCGTACTCGCGTTGCCGCTGTTCGCGCTGTCGAGAGAGAATTGCAATCTCAGCTTCAAGTTCTGCTTGCCGACCGTGGTACAGCGCAGTCTCCGACCGCACGACATCTGGCGCGCCAGTCAGAAGATCGTCGTCGAACTCAAGCTCAGCCCCATCGATTTCGGCACGTAGTCGTTGTGCGCGGGCCATCAAACCAAAGGCACGCTGTTGCTCTTGGCTCAACTCTCGTTCGATCTGAGTAGTATTCAGCTCCATCAGCAATGTACCAGCCTCAACCACCAGACCCTCGCGCACGTGAACGGACCGCAAAACACCGGGTTCGGTCGCTTCGATCACCTGAATATCGCCGGATGGCACGATACGCCCATCTGCCCTCACGACATCGTCGAGTTCAGTTAAATGAGCCCAGGCGACGGCGCTTATCAAACAACTGAGTATCAGGAGCAGCAGCAATGATCCCCGCAGCGGTGACCCGCCACGCATTTCACAGGCGAGGCTTTCCAGATCAGGATGCCGCGACATTCAGATGCCTCCCGGGTTTGCGAACTGTCTGCGTCAGGATGTTTTTGGGTCCATCCATCGCAATTTTGCCATCCTCAATCACTATGACCCGATCAACCAGTTCCAGCAGGCTGGTTCGGTGCGTCACAATGATCATCGTGGTATCTGGCGTGGTCTTTTTAAGGCGGCGTATAATTTCGGATTCGGATTTGACGTCCATCGCACTCGTAGGCTCATCCAGCAGCAGGACAGGAGGATGCCCGATAAGCGCCCGGGCCAATGCAATCGCCTGCCTTTGACCACCTGACAATCCTTCTCCTCGTTCGGCTACAGGCTGATCATAGCCCCGTGGGTGCCGCGCGATAAAATCTTCGACACCTGCAATGCGCCCTGCACGGATCAGTTCATCATCACGCGGGCGCACCGACCCGCTGGCAATGTTTTCCCGGACGGTACCGGAAAACAGCCATATGTCTTGCAAGACTGAACCAATATTTCGCCGCAAGTCGCCGGGATCAATCTGGCGAATGTCCAGCCCGTCCAACATCACCGAGCCCACGCGCGGTTGGTAGAGGCCCAACAGCAGTCGCGCAATCGTACTCTTGCCCGACCCAATCTGGCCCAGGACAGCGACTTTTTCACCGGGTTCGATTGTAAATGAAACACCTTTCATCGCGTCTTCCGTTTGATCAGGATATGCGAAATGAACATTGTTAAACGTTATCCGCCCGGAAAACTCGGATCTGCTGATCCAAGATTTGCCTTCAGGCCGCTCATTGCTCGCCTGCATTAACGTGTCCAGATTGCGGTAGGCACTGCGTGCCTGATTGACACGTGTCAGGGTTTGCGCCAATTGTCCCAGCGGTGCCAGGGCACGGCCGGTCAGCATCACCGACGCAACAAGTGCCCCCATGCTCGTCTGGCCATCCGTGATCAGAAATACACCATAAAAGACGATAAGTACTTGCGCGGCCTGCTGAGTAAATCCAGTTAGGTTCAGGGCAAATTGAGTAACGGCCCTGCTGCGTGATCCGTAGTTTGACTGGCGTGCAATTGCACCTTCCCACCGCATTCGCATCTGCCGACTGGCGGCGGTTGTCTTGATGGTTTCCAAGCCTGATACAGCCTCAACCAGAACAGATTGCTTGGATTGTCCGTCTGCAAGACTTTGTTCAGCAAGACGCGACAGGATCGGTTGAACAGCCAGTCCGCTGAGAAGAACGACTGGTACAGCGAGTGCAGGAACAAGCGCCAGCGGGCCGCCCACCATATAGATCGCGAATATGAATACCGCGATGAATGGCAAGTCTACGACAGCGACGAGTGTGGCAGAAGTAAAGAATTCACGCAAAGTTTCGAATTCGCGGATGGTACTGGCCATTGCACCCGTTGAGCCCGTTCGGGACGACATGCGAATATTCAGCACCTGGTCAAATACTCGCCGTCCCATGGACATGTCAGCATTCTGGCCGGCGCGATCTATGAACCCCGCGCGAAGGAGCTTCAGCGCGAAGTCAAAAAGAAGCGCCAACCCCACGCCAAGCGTCAAAGCAATCAGCGACTCGGTCGCCTCGTTGGGCAAGACCCGGTCGTAGACGATCATGATAAAGACTGAGGTCGTAAGCCCCAGAACGTTTGCCATCGCCGCAGCCAGCGCCACCTGAACATAAGACCAGCGGTTTGCGGCAAGGGACGACCAGAACCAATGACCCCGCTGATCCGCTTGATCTGCGTTAACCTCGTCGCGGTGCAAGGGTCGAAACAACAATGCATAGCCCGTGTAGACTTCGTCCACGCCGCTTTCGGGAACCTCTCCGATACCGTCATCCAAAGTGGGGTCGTAAAGCAATAGATCGCCATTGCGCGTGCGCCCGTGGTACACAACGGCGCGATCGCCTTCCAACAACAAGATCGCGGGTGCCAGCGGTGCATCAAATGCCGACAGCTTTCGCGCACCAAACCCGACCTGCAGGCCTGCTCGTTGTGCCGCGTACATCGCATCGCGCACGGTCAACTCACCTGTATCACCAGATTGGCAGGCGTTCAGTGCTGCAACTGTCAATGGCCGCTCAAGTGTCGCTGCGACATTCAACAAGCAAGCTTCCAATTCGGTCAGAGTTGCACGATCAACATTCATAGCGACTTATCCAGCGTGTCCATCGTGAACCCCGGAGAACCCAGAATGGTCTCGGTTAGGCTCGATGAGGCGTGATTGGCCAAAGCGAAGTTCTGCTCTGCCAGAATCAGCCGTTCCTGTAGCTGCATGTAGTTGCGTTTCGTACCCGACACTCGGGATTTCGCGGTCAATACACCCATTCTAGATTCATGACCGTTTGATACCCGCAAGTAAGACGGCACTTCACTACTAATGGAGTTCGTCTGAACGGGCCGTGCTATCAACCCCAATAAAGCCTGAGCCAAAAATGCACCGCCAGCGGCATTCTGGTAAGCTTGGATTGTCCTTGTTTTGGACCCACTTCGTGCCACAATCGAACTGCTCTGAACAGCCTTTCGCACTTGTTGGTCAAAAGCGTGCTTTGACAGTTTTTTAGATCGTGCTGTTGCGCTTGCTCCGGTCGTTCCTCGCGTTAAAGATGTCTCGACATCGGCTAGGTTGGGCGTTGAGGTGCAGGCTGAAACTGACAGTAACCCCGCTGTTATGCCAAGGATTCCAAGCCCGAGCTTAACCCATTGCATGGATCGCGCCCTCCTTGCATTGTCCGTGCCGAACCTCTTCAGCAAGTGCAGTCATGAATCCGCCAAAGGTGTCGTTTTGTTCTGAACTCCTCGTGCCTGATTGGCTCTGTGCACTGGACAGCCAAACGCAATGCGACAGGGATACTTGATGAGCGTGAATCAACCGTAGCGCGCCGCTGGAAAGCAGGGCCAATTTATAAGACTCGGGCAATCGTTCCAGCAGAATTGGATCAACGCCCCAGTAACCCTCGGTCAAAGTGATGCCATTCTGTTCGTCCAGTGGTACAAGCAGACCCATTTCAGCGATCAAAGAGCAGACTTGGTCCGTTTTGTTTGCCGAGGCCAGGCGATTTTGCAGAAAGCGGCGCACACGGCAGAGATCCTGCGTCAAAAGTCCGTCCACTGTAAAAAATGGTTGGTCTTTAGGGTCATGTGTAACCAACCCTGAATCCTCGTCGACAAACAGACGTGACCGAGAGCCGCCCTTTTTCATAGCTTCTGCCTGGAATGGAAAGCAACGCAACGCTGAGGGCACATAAGGCGCAAGCCAGCGACCGTTTTGGTCGACGAAGGGCGGTGCCATTTCCGGGATGACTGAGAATAGTGCGACGGGAGAAAAACCTGTTTGGTTTGACAGAAACACAATCGGAAAAGATGTGGCAATTTGCGGAACTTCTGAGATGACGATGGGACAGGCGTCCATCTCTGCAACAAATTGGTATGATGTGAACCGGCGCCAGAATCGATTCCTGTGCCGTACAAGGCTGACTGGGAAAAGGCCGTTCTCTGCCATGTGATCCTCTTGTCCTGAAGAGGCGAGGCTACATTTGTGCATCGCCCCAAGCTACGTGCGCCGTTTAGGCCGAAGCGCCAGTTGGGTCGGTGATCAGGATGTTGTCGTCGGACAAACTGCTCAGATCGGAAAGGCCGTCGAACTGTGCAAGCGCTTCGACCGACGCAGAATCTGGGCCAGAATAGTCAACCTTGACCAGAATGCTGTCAGTGCCGTCCGTTGCCAGCAGATACATCTCATCACCTGATTGAGCACCATTCAGGTTTTCGGCTGCGCTAGTGATTGTATCCAGATCAAGGTCCGAAAGCGTGGTCTCCAGCCCGATGAAACCGGTGTTGGCACCAATTGTGCCGCCGGCCACCAAGGTCTCCACACCGGTCCCGTCGCCGCGAAGCGATGTGGTATTCAACCCCTGGAACATCAAGGCGTCAGAAACGCTGGCTGCTGGGCCCAGTGTGAAACCATTGATCGTATCAATGCCATTTGAAGATGGGTCAGCTTCGAAAACGATGACGTCTCGACCCCCCCCGGACACATCTATGGTGTCGTCGCCCTGGTTGCCGCGGATGACATCATCAACATCCGAGCCCGTAATGGTATCATTCCCACTGGTGCCGAGATGGAGCTGTGATGGCCCTCCGTCTGGAGTGGTCAACGTCAAGACGATGGGTTGGTTCGCGTCCTGAACTGTCATGGTAAATGTCACCACAGGCTGCGATAAATCCCCATAGCTCGTGGCCGCGCCCGCGAAACTGATTGCGGAACCTCCATTCGGGTTAGCCAGAAAGAGATTGAAGTCAGGGTTTTCTGTCTCGGAGCCGCTATCGTAGGTCGCCACCGAAGGATCGAACCCCAGCTCGGCGGTAAAGGCCAGACCGCTTGAGATATCGCGATCGGAATCTGCGTAGACCTCGAACGTCACTGTCGTTCCGCTGCGACCGGCTTCAACGATGGTGTAGGCCGCCGGAACATGAGCAATTGCCTGTTCGGACACCGGATCAGGATCGGGGCCGCCTGCGACTGTCGCCTGTGCCGCGAAATCGAGGGCGTCTCCCGCTTCAATCGAGGCAAAGCTTGCAGCAGGCGCGGACAGGGTCCAGCTCCCATCGGCTGCAACTGTGGCCGAACCAAGCGAGACCGAGTTAAGCGTGACATCGACCGCTTGTCCGGCAGACAGGCCTGCGGAACTGCCTGATACGGTCATTCCAGTGTTTTGTGCATCGCTCAGCGAGACGGCATTGTTGGAACCCAGATCATCGATATAGAGGATAGGCTTGAAATCCGTAGCCAACATGGTTGTCGCATCGGTTGCGGGGTTTCCTGCGGCGTCTTGAACCGAGGCCGTGACCGCAAAACTGCCGCCATCTGCCAAGCCGGTCAAATCCGCCGAAGGAATGCTTGTGCTCCACAAGCCACCCGAAACCACCGCGCCGTAGGTCTGACCATTCAGGCTTACAGTGACAGTCTGCCCGTCCTCGGCATTTGTTATCCCCGACACGCTGAGATCCGTTCCCTGTTCAACGATATCCAGAACGGAACCAACCGAAAGCGGGTTCAATGCAATTGTTGGTGCGCTGAGGTCGGTGCCGAAGCTGGTGGTCGCCGCATTCGTGTTGCCAGCCGCATCCGCGATCGATGCATTCACGTCATAAGGTTGACCGTCCTGCAGGCCGCTCAAATCGGCAGCGGCAGCTGTGTAAGTCCAGGTGCCGCTGTTGACTGTAGCGGTCCCGCCGACCAGAACTGCACCTCCGGACTGGACAATTTGTACTGAAACTTGCGTGCCATTCGCGGCGTCAGATGTCCCCGATACGACCAGATCCGTTGCCTGTTCGGCTAGGTTGACCACGGCTCCGTCGGATAGCGATGAAATGGCAAGCGATGGGGCGGTGAAGTCCGTGTCGAAGCTGTTGGTCGCCTGTGTCGCCGGATTGCCGGCGGCATCCGATACATCCGCTATCACGCTGATCGTAGCTCCATCGGGTAGCGCCGCCAAATCCGCCGAGGGGACACTCACCGACCACCCCCCGGTTGAGGCCTGTCCAGTGTAGGATTGGCCGTTCAGATTTACGGTGATTGTCTGACCATCTTCGGCGGATGTAGTGCCCGTAATGGTCAAGTCCGTACCACGTTCCGCAGCATTCAAAAGCGCTCCGCCCGAAAAACTGTCGATACTCAGAGTTGGGGCGGTGACATCTTTGGATAAGTTGACGCTGACTTGCGGGGCGACAAGGCCGTCGGCGTCCGTCACGTCGCCCGTGATATTGAAGTCTCCACCATCGGCAAGCGCTATGAGATCGGCGCTGGGGATTGTCACACTCCAACTGCCGCCCGAGACCGAGTCGGTATAAGTCTGCCCATCAAGGGTTACTGTTACCTGCTGCCCGTCGGTTACGTTCCCTGTTGTCCCGCTTACGACCAGGTCAGATCCGGTTTCGACCGCATTCAGGATAGCCCCGACCGACAAGGGAGTGATTGCAATTGATGGGCCCGTAAGATCGACCGGAACGGATACCGATATCGGTGTTGCCGAATTGCCTGCTGTGTCGCTGACGGCAACTGAAACGGATGCGGGCACACCGGTAGTCAAACCAGACAAATCGGCATTCGGGATCGTCACTGACCAACTGCCGCCCGATACAGAACCCGTGTAATCCTGACCGTCGAAAGATACATTGACCATCTGGCCGTTTTCAGCTGTGGTCGTGCCCGACAAGACAAGATCCCCAACGACATCGGCCAGATCTATTGAACCGCCACCCACTGGGATTAATGTCAGATCAGGCGCGGTCAGATCAGTTTCAAAACTTCCATTGGCCTGAGCTGCTGGGTTCCCTGCGCGATCCAATACATCAGCCGTCACCGTGACGCTTGACCCGTCTGGCAGCGTGGTAAGATCTGAAGCGGGCACCGAAACGCTCCAGCCGCCGCCCGAAACGGTGCCACTATAGGATTGCCCACCAATCGCTACCGTTACGGTCTGCCCATTCTCGGCATCCGTTGTGCCAGAGATTTCGAGATTTGTACCTTGTTCTGCAGCATTCATTACCGCACCCGCCGAGAATGTATCGATGGTCAGGACCGGCGGAATGGTATCAACGTCGAACCTTGTGGTTTCAGCCGATAGCTCCATCCCGCTACCATCCAGATGGCGCACAGAAACATCCGAGATCCCCTGAGGCAGGGCCGCTGCCTCGGCCTGCGTCAGTGAAACGCTCCAGCTTCCGTCGCCTGCAGGAGTGACTGATTTTGTCACCGATCCGATGGTAACTTCGACAGTCGTTGTTCCTTCCGGCGCTGTTGTTTGGCTGCTGAGATTGCTCAATGCGTTTGATTGCAGCTCAGCCAGGTTCAGGCTGGGCGGTCGAGGAGGTGAGGGGGTAACGGTGGGTTCGGCATCAGTTTCATCGTCGCTGTCTCCACCGCCGCCGCCTCCGCCACCGGCAGCTGCAGCACCGGCTATTCCCAACCCGCCCAAGGCCAGCCCGGCACCGCTTACGCCACCTGCGGTCGCTGCGGTCGCACCTGCGGCCTCTGCGGCTAGACCTAATTGTGCAATTTCGCCGACGACTTCATCTGCAACCATTATGGTGCCGTTTTCCAGAATCTGTACGTTCTCGGCAGAGACAACAATCGTCCGCCCATCTGTCAGTTTCAGCTGCACGTCGCCATTCGAAAGCAGCTTTGCCACCCGAACGCCCGGAATTGACTCAGCAAACTGATGAGACGCAAGCTGTTCATCGGTGGCCTGCGCAAGAGCTGGTAATGCGAATAGTGTCGAGCCAAGGCCACCAGCAACCCCGCGTCCTACCCATCGCTGAAGTTTTTTGTCGAACCATTTGCGGATATGGCGCGTACGTTGCGCATCGGGCCCGGCGTCCGTGGTCGATTTACTGGTCGAAACGGTATCTTTGGTCATTTTGCCCTCTCATTAGATGGACGCTGGTCGTTGCGTGATATGCTGTTTTCGGCCGATCTGGTCTGTGGTTTGATCTTCTGAGCCATTCGACCGCTGCGAAAAATTTGAGTTAATCTGGAACTGAAGTCCTTGTTTTCACCACATTTCTGTTCTGGTTCAGAACCGAACATCGTTTCATCCTGTATGTGTTGCCAGGGGTGGCAGGGGGTAACGGGCGATGATGCTTCAGTTCGAAAGAGTGGTGGCAACGGGGACCGCAGCGCTCGATTCAGGTATCGGCGATACGGCTTTAAAAACGTTTAACGAGGAAACGTATCTTTACAGCACGAGCGGATCCGGGGGAGGGCTCGTGTCTTGGCACCTTGTGGAGGGGGCTGGCCCACAAGAACAGGACCAACAATATTTCGATGCCTCGATTGCCCATCAGGTCGGGCGCAGCGGAACCCCGATTCATCTGGCGGGCAATAATCAACTGGTCCTCGATGTCGATACCGCCACAGGACTTGTGGGTTATGAACTAAACGCGGATGGCACTATCGGTGCCTTGCAAGAAACCGATGCCTTGACGGGCGGCGGAGATATCGCTGCAGCGGTTCAGGTGACGATTGGGGCTGGTGACTTGCTTGCGCTTGCGCATGAGGACACAGGCCAGATCGGCACCTATATTATCAATGGTGATGGATCGCTGAGCCCGGCGCATAGCATCAACGCGTCTGCCAGTACGCTTCAGACCCTGCAATCGGGGTCGAATCATTTCATTGTCGGCGCAGATGCAACCAGTGGAACAATCTCGGCATATTCGATCGATCAAGTCAGTGGCGTGCTCTCTGAGGTTGCCGGTAATGACGATATCCAGACGCTGGGCATCAGTTCTCCTACGGCGGTTGAGACAATTCAAGCCTATGGAAAGTCATGGATTGTTGTGGCCGGATCGCAAAGCAATTCGCTAAGCGTTATGGAATTGGACGCCAGCGGGCGGTTAAAGCCGACGGATCATATTCTGGACACCCTGCATACCCGGTTTGGGGCCGTACAGGATCTTTCAGTCCTTGAGGTTGATGGGCGGGTTTTCGTGGTGGCTGGGGGCGGGGATGATGGGATCACGCTGTTTACAATGACGCCGGACGGGCAGCTCATCCATATGGATAGTTTTGCAGATACCCTGGACAGTGGATTGCAAAATGTCCAAACGATCAGCGTTGCGCCTATGGGGGATGAGCTGCAGATATTTGTATCATCTCAACAGGATGCAGGGCTCACTCAGTTGAGCGTATCGATTGCCGACCTTGGAATTGTTGTCGAAGGCTTCGGTACAGTAACCGGTACCGCGCAGGACGACATGCTAAAAGGCGGTATACTGGACACTATTCTGGACGGCGGAGCAGGGGACGATATGCTGATTACGGGCACCAGTTCCACGACCATGACGGGTGGTGCTGGCGCGGACATCTTTGTGATCCGTCAAACAAGTGGCCCGACTTTGATCACGGACTTTCAGGCTGGCACCGATCGTTTGGATCTGACCGATTATCCTTTTCTGCGCACCCCAGCGCAGTTGGATTTCACTTCCACCGCTCAAGGCGCCCAAATCGCTTATCGCGACGAAACGATAGAACTTGTTTCAGCTAATGGCACGTCCCTGACAACTGAGCAGGTATTCGGCGCAGGGTTTGGTGGTCCCGATCACATTCCTGTCAATCTGGGTAGCGGGCCGGATAACAACTCATCAGACGGGGTAGCTGGTGGGTTCACGCTGAATTCGACGACTCCAAACGCAGCGTTGGGAAATGCTGAAATCCGGTTCACCCCAGACGGAGGGTCTGCAATTGTTGCGCAGGCAAATGCACAAGGTGAATTTGATCTGGATCTACCAGACGGCGCGTTTTCCGGCCAATTGGACATCATCAAATCGTATTCAACGGCAAGCAGCGAGATAACAGCGCTGGATGCATTGCAGGTTTTGCGCATGTCGGTTGGCCTTGATCCGACATGGGGTCCGGCAACGGCCGAAAATTACATTGCGGCCGATATCACCCGGGATGGATCGGTAAACGCGTTGGATGCGCTGGCAATTCTTCAGGTTGCGGTTGGCCAGCCTTCTGAGCACAACGCTGAGTGGGTTTTTCTGGATGCAAATGCGGATCTATCCGAAATTTCACGCAGCAACGTCACCTACGAAACCGGAGCAGAGGTCACAATAGTTGATAGTGATCTGTCGGTCGACATGACCTCAATACTGCTTGGCAATATCGAGGCAGTTTGAATGCGACTGCGTGACCGGTGCTATTCTCGAAACGCGCGGTAGAAGTAATCTGCCAATGGTTTGACCAGGTAAGAAAGCGGAGTGCGTTCATCAGTTTTGATCATGGCTTCGACAGGCATACCTGGCAACAGTTCCTGACCATTCAAACGGTCCAGTTGTCCTTCGTCAGGCACAACTTCAGCACGGTAGAAGGTAAAGCCGCTTGTCTCATCTGTGAATGAATCTGCTGATACATTGATCACACGGCCATTCAGCTCAGGCGTGTCGCGTTGATTGAATGCGGGAAAGCGCAGGGCGACTTCCTGCCCGCGATGTAACTGATCCACATGCAACGCATCCACCCGTGCTGCGACCAACAAGGGCGTATCCTGTGGCACTACATACATCATCGGCTCACCCGGCTGGATCACAGACTGGATGGCAAAAACCTGACTGTCGTAAACTGTGCCAGCGACGGGTGCACGGATGTCTAGACGCGACAAACGCTCGGAAAGGGAAAGACGACGTTCCGCCAGTTCTACAACGCGAGACTGCACATCCCGAAGCTCGGTGATGGCTTCTTCGCGCCGCGTGGCCTGTAATTCAACAATTTGAATCTCGGTCGTGGCGATCTGGCCTGTCAGTCGCGCAACTGTGGATTCGAGGCTGCCGATTTGCCCTGTTAGATTTGCCTCTTCCCGCTGCAATGCAGAAACGCGGCTGGCCTGTGTCAGGCCGCGATCAAGCAAACCTTGCTGATCTTCGAGCTCCGTTCTGATCAATTCGACCTGAGTATTCAGTGACGCCAATTGCGCCTGCGTCCCCTCAATCTCGTTCTGGATCTGTATCTTCTGTTTCCCAAGCTGGTCGATCTGCTGGGTCAGCGTTTCCAACCTGGCGTTGAACAGACGTTGTTGGCCTTCCAACAGATCGTCGTCGATCGATTCGCGGGCTTTGAGCTCTTGCAGATTTTGCTTTAACGTATCTGCGTTCGCACCATCCCGTTCAGCCTCTAGCCGGGTCTTTCGGGCAAGTAACTCAAATAGCTGAGATTCCACGATCGTTTGCTCCGAGGCCAAAAACGTATCGTCAAGCCGCAGCATCATGTCCCCACGCGCCACTGCGTCACCGTCACGTACGAATATCTCGCCTACAACGCCACCATCGGGGTGTTCGATGACCTGACGATTGCTCTGAACTTCGATCACACCTTGCGAGATAATAGCACCGGCCAGCTCAGTGCGGACGCTCCATAATCCCAGTCCCAGGATCAAAACTGCCAGAGCCAAAAGGCCGACAAAAGCGGGCGCTTTGATACTCCAAACGGGACGTGAACTCTTGTCTGCCATTATTCACCCACCTTGTTCAGGTGCCTTTTGATAACGTTGGCGTTTTGGACCATCGTGTTCAAAACTTCATCGCGCCCACCGGATTTGACGATCTGGCCTTTCTCGACAACGACAAGATCGTCGCATTCCGAGATCGCTTGAGGCCGGTGCGTCATGATAATCGTGGATTTGCCCGCGCTCTTGAGCTCGCGGACCGCATTGTTCAGGGCGAGGGTTCCGTCTGCATCCAGGGCCGAGTTTGGCTCATCCAGAATCAACAATACCGGATTACCATAGAGAGCGCGCGCCAATGCGATCCGCTGTTTCTGCCCACCGGAAAGCTGGCTGTCATTGCCCTCCAGGAAGGTATCGTATCCTTTCTCAAGTCCCAGAATCAGCTCATGTGCATTCGCTGTTTTCGCCGCTGCAACAACCGCTTCGGGATCAGGGGTTTGTGACATCCGGGCGATGTTTTCAGCAACCGTTCCGTTGAACAGCGTCACTTGCTGCGGTAGATATCCAATATGCCGCCCCAGATCGTCGGGTTCGTACTGATCGAGTGTCGCACCGGCCAAACGAATTTCCCCAGCGGCCGGTGGCCAAAGGCCCAACAACGCTTTGGCAAGCGTTGTTTTGCCTGACCCGCTTTTCCCGATCACACCCAGGGCCGTGCCAGGGCGCAACTCAAGAGATGCGTTCCGCACTGTCGGGATCTTCGCGCCCGGAGGGATCACCGTCAGTCCTTTTGCGACAAGATGCGCCTTGGGATCGGGCAGTTTGGTACGAGACGATTCAGGAGGCGTTGAATCAAGAAATGAGTTCAGGTTAATCCATGCCGTGCGCGCGCGTTCGATCATCGACCATTGACCCACCGCCATTTCGACCGGAGCCAAGGCGCGACCCAGAAGGATCGTACCTGCGATCATAGCACCGGGCGTCATCTCGTTGCGCAAAACCAGCAACGCGCCGAGCGCCAGCATAGCGGATTGCAGAAACAGTCGCAGAGACTTCGTCAGCGAGGTAAAACTGCCGGTCCAGTCGCTTGCAGATATGGATTGAGACAGCGCTTCGGTGCGCTGGTTCAACCAGCGTTTTGAGACATCTTCCTGCATGCCCTGAGATCTGACGACCTCGGCAGCTTGTCTGGCGTGTTCAGAGAAAGAATTTGCTTTGGCAGAGGCGATTTGAGCATCTGACACTTTGCGATGGGTCAACGCTTGGTTCAGCAGCGCGATAACAATCAGAAGCGTTCCACCTGCGACGGCCAACCAGCCAAGCAACGGATGGAACAGGAAGATTGCGGCCACAAAAATCGGCGTCCAAGGGATGTCCATAACCGCCAACAAAACGGGCGAGGCGCATAACGCGCGGATCGATTCCAGATCTCGCAATGCAGTCGCAGGTGCTGATCGAACCTGTGGGAACAATGCGCGTCGCATGGTCCCTTCAAACACGCGTTCATCGAGTGCTGATTGAAATCGCGCTCCGAACCGAGCCACGATTCGGCCGCGCGCATAGTCCAACATCGCCATCAGCGCATAAAGCAGCGCGACAAGCAAAAAAAGCGCTGATAAAGTCTCGACCGAGCGCGACCCAAGGACCCGATCATACACTTGCAGCATGAACAGCGGTCCGGTCAGCATAAGCAGATTGACAAAAACGCTGAAAATGAAGGCAAGCGCCAGGAAACTGTTCCCTTGGTTGCGCACCTTTCGCAGCTCATGACGCTGAGGCGGGGTGTTGCGGTTTTTCAAGCTCACGCGTTTTGGCCCTTGATTGCTCACAATTGGAACTCGTCAACAGCCAATCTTCCTGTACCCGAAGGCGGCCTGACATTTCCCGCAACTATATCTGCCTACCTGCACCGGAACAACGCGCGTTTCATGCGGCGCCAGTTGTTTAGGCGGTGTTCGTACCGATGAATTGATTGGAATGGCAGGAAAGTGCCGACATTTTTGCCTTGCGGGTCCAATTCTCAGCGCATTCATCCAGCGCTTAGGACACCGTCAAACCATTCAGAGTTTTGGTCCCGCGTAAGCGGTCATACGAGCGACAGCCGTTCCTAAGTACCATCCGCCAGATGTTCCGGCCCAGCTACGCAGAGCCGGTCGCAGTTTCATTTAAGCACGAACAATATTTTGCTCAGAGGTACGGTATTTACCGCGGGTGTCGATGAGGAGCTTCGCGTGTTTTTTGATCAACTCATAATCAAAGGCATCGTGATTGGTCGCCAGAATAACTGCATCCTGCTGCGACAGAACCTCAGGGGTAAGGGTCTCAGATGACAATTCGAAGAAGTGTTCCCGCATCGTGGGAAACTCGGGCACATGGGGGTCCGAGTAGCTGAGGTCTCCTCCATTGTCTCGGATCAGCTCCATCAAGGTGACAGAAGGGCTCTCTCGCATGTCGTCGACATTTTTTTTGTACGCAATGCCCAAAACCATGATTTTACTGCCACGAATCGCTTTGCTGCGATCATTCAGCGCATTGGCGAGTTTGCCAAACACATATTCCGGCATCGCCGTGTTCACTTCACCGGCCAATTCGATGAAGCGTGTGTTGATGCCGTATTCACGTGCTTTCCAGGTCAGGTAAAATGGATCGATAGGGATGCAGTGCCCTCCAAGTCCCGGACCCGGATAGTAAGGCGTAAACCCGAAGGGTTTGGTCGCGGCCGCGTCGATAACCTCAAAAATATCGATCCCCATGCGGTCAGCAACGATTTTCATCTCGTTCACGAGGCCAATGTTTACCGCCCGGTGGATATTTTCCAGAAGCTTTGTCATCTCGGCAGTCTCGGTCGAGCTTACCGGTACGAGCTTATCAATCGCGTGCTCATAAAGCGCGATACCCGCCTTCAGGCATGCCGCTGTATGTCCGCCGACCACTTTTGGTATTGTATTGGTCGTAAAATCCGGGTTGGCGGGGTCTTCGCGTTCGGGTGAGTAGACAGCAAAAAGATCCTCACCAACCTCAAGTCCATTTTTCTCAAGCCGAGGCAAAACTTCTTCTTTGGTTGTGCCTGGATAAGTCGTGCTTTCCAGCGCAATAACCTGACCCGGACGCAAATGATCTGATATTTGGTCACACGTATCGGTGACAAAGCTCAGATCTGGCTCGCGATATTTGTTGAGTGGAGTTGGTACACACAACATAATGCCATCCGCCTCAGCGATGCGCGAGAAATCTGTAGTGGCCTCGAATCCACTTTTTCGCGCCTCTGCAATGCGGTCATCGTCGATATGCTCAATTGAGCTGTGACCGGAGTTTAAATTCTGCACCTTTGTGGTATCCAGGTCGAAGCCAATCACCCGGTATCCAATTTCGGTATATCTGAGGGCCAGGGGTTGTCCGACATATCCCAGTCCAACAATCCCGATCACAGCCTGCTTCGCAGTAAGCTTTTGTAGCAGGTTGTTTAGTGATGTCTGTGTCATGATAAAATCGCTCTTTATCTAAGTCTGCGCAGGATAGTCAGAGGGGCCCCAAATACGAAGTCGCGTCTCTACTAGTTGCTTTGTTGAAAAAGGCAATGGGTATTTGGGTCGCAAACAGATTTGGCGATTGTAATCTCGCTAGGCACAGAAGCGATTGATTCCCCTATTGGGAAATGAACGGCAGTTGGGCTCAGTACTCATAGCCAATAGATGACGGTTGCGGCGAGCGCGATTGCCGATAGGAAGACTTTGGGGCAGCGATCGTATCGGGTTGCGACATGCCTCCAATTCTTGAGCCTGCCGAACATGATCTCGATCCGGGTGCGCCGCTATTATCTTCGCATGTCGTAATTGTCCGCAGTTATTCACTGGTTTCAACCGGGGGTACAGGCCCGTATCCCTTTGTCTTTCAACGCTTCTCGAAACCAATCAGCGTCACAACCTCGGCCCCCGAGCGGTAGTCGACATCTGGCAGGCTGCTCAGCAAAGCCCGCGCACCATCATGGTCGCTGACTTGACCGGCAGCAACAGAGAGGTTTAGCGGACGCATCTGGCTGTCGCAGATGGCGTGCAGCTTAGTATTCAAGCCGCGCTTCGTGCGATCGATCAGATCACCACACCCCCTTTTTGACGCCCAAACTGTACGCCGTTTGGTGGGTTTCAAGTAGGTCGCGTCGATCATAACAATCCTCTCCTCGCCGCGCTCAGCGGCCAAATCGTTCATCATCTGCGAAAAGATACCCTTACCGCTCCACCGTTACCAACGGTTGTACAGGGTCTTGTGTGGCCGTATTCCGAAGGCGCGCACCGCCAGCGTAACTCATTGCGGTTGATGAAAATAATTCCAGTTAGGACGCGCTAATCATCAACGCGGGGTTTGCCATGGAGCTTTGGGAGATAGGGCTCGAGACGTGCCATCCGCGCGTCGTTCAACCAGAAGAGATCAGACCTATTCACCATTCGTTTTGTGAACAGTGAATCAGGCAGCAAGGCGGAAATCAATGGGTCCTGAGCCTAGGCATTAGCAGAAGTACTAAACGAGTAGATTTCCCATCCACAGTCTTTCAGTAATGTTCCGTCGAAACTCGCGCAGTCGCCTGATATTGAATTTTGCCTTAGAGTTTTCTTGCGATGTAAAAATATGCAAAATACCTTTTTCGGATAAAATGGAGCTGCGCGATAGATTGAGGGATCTCAACATTTTTTTTTGCATATTTACTCTTCAGATTTTCATTTTTTTGAAGATTGTTTCCGGAATAAGGGTGATGATCATCATGATCAGCCTCCAAATCGAACGAACATATATCACATTGCGTCCTTTGATCAGTGCGCGAGAAATGGCTTCTGCTACTTCTTCTGGCGCCGCAGTAAGACGTGCAGGCAGGTCCATGCCCTCTGTCATTCGCGTGGCCACAAAGCCTGGCAGAACCGTAAGAACATGGATATTCCGACGAGCCATGCGGTTACGCAGACCGGAAAGGAAGGCCGTGAATCCGGCTTTGGCCGAGCCGTAGACATAGTTGGTGGCACGCCCGCGCAAACCTGCAACAGAGCTGATACCAACGATTTTGCCCGAACCGCGTTGATCGAAGCGATTTGCCAAGACAGCCAGAATGCTGGCGGGCCCTTCATAGTTGGATCGCATGACTGTCACTGCAGCATCCACATCTTGTTCATTCTCTACTTGGTCACCCATCAGTCCGACAGCACAAACAGCGATCTGGGGGAGCTCGGGTAGATCGTCGACAAAACTTGCATGCGTTTCGAATGCGAGAGCGTCAAAGACGTGAAGAGTAACCGGCACATTATAACGCAAAAGCAAATCCTTCTGTGCCGTTTCCAAATGTGCGGGATCTCGCAGTGCGAGCTGTATTGGATGACCGCTTTTTGCGAATTCGTGGGCTATCGCAAGACCAATGTCGGATCGTGCCCCCAAGATTAGCACTGCACCTTTGCTCATAGTTTGAGCCTTTCTGATTGTTTTGAACGAAAACTGCTGCTTAGCCCGGCTTCATCGCGGCGGGCGGCGAAAGCAGCGGCGCGTGGATCAGAACGGTGCAAAGTATCGGCCGGCATTCGGCTGTCTTTAGCTAGATAGAACCGGCCGCCATGGTCCATCGTGATTTGGTCGAGCTGCGACATCAGCGAAAGCGTTCGCTGGTTTACCGGGAAATCCAGAGCCAATGTGTAGCCCAACATTGGGAAAGAAAATGCGCTGTCTTGCTGGCCGAACCGCTTTAGCACCGCCAAGAAAGATCCGGCCCCTGCGGCGGATGTGGCTTGAAGTAGCGCAGTTAGGCCGCGTTTGGAGTGCTCCAGAGGTAGCGCACATTGGAATTGCATTAGTCCTTTGCGCCCATAGATCTTGTTCCAGCCGAGGATAGCATCGAGTGGGTAGAAATAACTGTCCCAATCCACCAGTGTTTCGCCGCTTTCGCGAGAGCCATTCCAATAATAGAGCCCATTGAACCCTCGCACAGACAGTCTGTTTAACAGTCCTTGCGGAAAGTCGAACGGAATAGACAATTTCCTTTTCGTTGGAGTTTCGAAAGGATACCTCAACTTGTCCCCTGATAAATCGGCGCGCGTGGCGTGCTCCCCCAGCATCAAAAGAGAACGACCGAGTTTGTCATCCCGGCTTAGGCAGTCGATCCACGCTACCGAATATGTTGCGTCCTGAGTTGCTTCAAATGCATCAAGCGCTGCATCTAGATTTGGCAACGGTCGCAAGGTTTGACGTATCCAGGCGCTTTCGACTGGGCGTAGACGAAGAGCTGCGCGCAAGATGATACCCGTAAGCCCCATTCCACCGGTGGTCCAGTTGAACAAATCTGCATTTTCCTGCGGCGAACAGCGCTCTATCCTACCTGCTGGTGTGACGACATCAAGCCAGTCCACAAAAGCGCCAATACTGCCCTCTTTGTGGTGGTTCTTTCCATGCACGTCTGCAGCGATCATGCCTCCGAGCGTGACAAATTTCGTCCCCGGTGTCACAGAAGGAAACCAACCTCGTGGAAGGAATGTTGATATCACATCAGCCAGCAATACACCCGCCTCGGCGACTAGAATGCCAGCCGACGCATCAAATGAGAGCATCCGATTGAAATGACGCATCGAAACGGTCTTATTCGATCCAATGGCGCTGTCCCCATAGGCACGGCCATTTCCACGGGCAATGACGGCATGCTCGGATACCAATGCAGACAATTCCGCCTCGTTCCGCGGAGCCTCGGAAGTGCCCTGATAGACGGGAAATCTGCCCCATCCTTCAAGCGTCATGCTGGTTTCGCTCTCTGCGAGTCTGTGAAGACAAATCGGCGATCTAAATGGTATTTAACCACATAACCAATTGTCAGGCCGATGATCGCTCCGATTTCTCTCATCAAGTTGGATTTCCAGATCACCCAGAACGTGGTTTCTGTTGCCCAGAAAATCAATGTCGTGACAATTCCCATGGTGGTATAGAGAGTAAATTTCCGACTGTGCGCGCGGATGCTGCGTGATGTATCGGCGAAGATCCAGCGCTTGTCTAGGAAGTACTTGATTAGAAGCCCCACAAGCGTGCCGCAAAAGACAGCAGATGCAAATCCCCAGGTTGACGAATTGATCGACAGTACCAAGCGTTGCATTCCCAAATTGGCTATGGTCGCCAAGACTGCGAAGACCGTATACCGAAATACTAGGACCTCCACACTCACAATACTGTGCCTCCGATAACAAAGCTAACCATCAGGATAACGCAAATCTGGCTTGTGCGGTCACGTGCTGCAAAAACAACTGGATCATCGTGCATTTGTCCTCGATGCGTTAGCATCGCTATCCGTGATATCCAATAAAACAAGATGCCGCAAATCGCTCCCAAAACTAGGGGTTCGGAGTAGAGAACCATCACGGAAGGAGAATTGATATAGAGCGCCATCACCAATATCGAAACGTAGCCGGAGGCAACTGACATCATTGAGACTACAGGCAAATCTTCGACCTGGTACCCCCTGCCTTCAGCCTTCAACTTGCCACGTGCTGCATTGTCGATTAGTTCGGCCTGCCGCTTGACGGCAGCCAATGAAAAAAAGAAGAATGAAGAAAATACTAGGAGCCATACCGATAGCGGAATGCCTGTGGCCACAGCCCCTGCGGTGATCCTCATCGTATACAGGGCGGCCAGCGTACAAATATCGATGATCATACGGCGCTTCAGCGATAGCGAATATGCCGTTGTAATGATGAAGTACACTGCCATAACAAATACAAAGGGCCAACCTAGGAGCGTGGCAATTCCCGTTCCTGCCCCCATAAGCACCACGAGCATCAGCGCGCCATGCGAAATGGGTAACGCACCTGATGCAAACGGTCTTTCTCGTTTACGCGGATGGGCTCGATCTGCGCGTAGATCCAGAAGGTCGTTCGTCACATACACGCTTGATGCGATTAGTGAAAACGCAACGAAAGCCCCGAGGCTATGTAATATCGCAGAAGCCGAAAAATCATGTGCCGCAAAGGCTGGCAAGAAAACGAGAATATTCTTCAGCCATTGATGTGGCCGGATCGCCCGTAGGTAAGAGCTAAAGCTAGTTTGACTAGTTTGGAGGTGTTCAACACGCGTATCAATCGAGTCGACGACTTTGCGCAGAGACGGTGAGACATTCACCGTGACTGCTTGGCTGGAATGTTCCCAGATGGGCAAATCCGCTGTCGCATCACCCATATAGGCATAACGCCCCGAACCGAAATGCTCCTCCAAGAAAGCGGCCTTGTTAGCCCCTTTGAGGTTCTGCTTTCCATTTGAGCCATGTACTTCGTCGAAGATATTAAGATGCTTCGCGATGCAATCGGCAATTTTTTGATCGCTAGCAGTAACCAGGGCGGTTCGCCCTCCCGCTCTACGCCAACTCTCGATATATTCAATGACCTTCAAATCATAGGGGAGGGTTGACGAGTCGATATCTGCGCGCGCGGCCAGTTCGCGTTTTAGAGCTGATCTGCCCGCGCCCAACGCCTTTATTGCGCGAAACGGTGTGCGCCAGTTTGACGAGAAAGCTGCCCAGAAACTTTCGTGCAGCATATCTGATCTGAGCAGGGTGCCGTCGAGATCAACCACCAAGGTGTCTGGAGATGTGGTTTGCCGGTTTAACATAATACAGTCTTGCTCCAGACAGCATGAGGTTTCACGTTTGAAATCAACTCCTTGAAATCGGCAAAATATATTTGATTTAAGCCCGTGCAGCTATTTGCGATAATGAGGTGGGGGTGATTTAGATGCATTGCTAATCTCTGGCCAATTTGACGCTACAATGCGTAGGTGCCACTCGGGTTGCTTCTTCTGGCACCGGTTTATTGCAAAGCATCCGGTAGCTTCTTCTAGCTGGCAAAGTTACAAGCGCGTAGGCTCAGGTGTACTAATTTAACAAGTATCTTAGGCAATAATAAAATACTAGCAAGATAACTCCTCAAAGCTGTCTAAGTATCATTTGTGCGTCTAAGCTAAGCTCCCGCGGTGTCGCGAGAAACGTCGCATTTGACGCATGTATCAGCCAATAAAATTGGATCCGAAATCGGGCCCGAGTGAAGAATATGGCATATGGAAGCGCTACACCGACACAGAGTACCAGAAACAAGTACTCTATGCGTGGAAACGGGATTCGTCGTCGCATGGCCAAAAGGGCTGTTAGTGGTAGTATCAGGTTTATATAGCTGATAGCAGGATCGCCTCACGCGTATCAATTCTAGTGTCACGATGCATCGATTTTGTTAGCACTGTATATTTAGCAGCTCGGATAGCTGAGCTTTGATATGAGCGGTCCTTTCGACGCTCTGTAGCCGATGGAAACTTAGGAACGAGAAAGGCATCTTCGCGCGGATGATGGCTGGGCTCGCTGCCGAACACTGCAAGCAAAAGACTGTTATGATCGTGCAATCCATCCGAAATTGCACCATACCGCGACGAGTGTGGCTGCCAAAATGGGATGTGGTCGTCTGATTGGTCAAACCAAGGGCGGTATGAACACCAAGCTGCGTGCGATCTGCGATAGCTAGTGGCTACCGGTCAACCTGCTTGTCACCGCCGGACAATTCAGCGACGACGTTGGTGCACACTCGCTGCTTGGCAGCTTTCCTAATTCGAATGGCAGTTCGGGGATCGCGGCTACGATGCTGACTGGACCCGAGAAGCGTTGTGAGACGAGGGGGCACGTGCCTGCATTTCGGGTCGAAAGCAACGCAAGACCCCAGTCAAATATGCCAAAACGCAGATACGAGCGGTGAAACCGCATCGAGATCGTGTTCGGCGGGCTAAAGGGCTGCAGGCGCTTGGCGACGCGCTTCAAGCGCTGTCCAGAGGTCTGTCCCTTTACCATTGCTCTCGTGGCGGCCGTCATCTGTTGGTTATGAAGGTTGACCCTACTGTTAAGTTAATCTGAACCCGCGTCAGTAAATCAGTCACGAGATATCACGTGGAATTTATACTGGCCGTGTGTTAGCGCGGTTTTAGGCAATTATTTATTTGGAGCTACCGTGAAAATCGCAGTTGTAGTTGGCGCGCGCCCTCAGTTTATTAAATTGGCTCCGGTGAGCAGAGCACTTCGTTCCATGCCGGGAGTAACAGAGGTGCTGATTCACACAGGACAGCACTATGACGATTCGATGTCTAAGATTTTTTTCGACGAACTAGAAATTGCAAAACCCGACATCAACCTATCGGTGAACTCAGGCAGTCATGGTGCCATGACAGGACTGATGATGCAGAAACTTGAACCCGTCATTCAAGAACATGAACCAGATGCGCTCCTTGTTTTTGGAGATACGAATTCAACATTGGCTGGTGCATTGGTCGCCTCAAAACTTCATATCCCGGTGGCGCACGTAGAGGCCGGGCTGCGCTCATTTAATCGAAAGATGCCCGAAGAAACGAACCGAGTTCTAACGGATCACGTTTCCGACCTTCTGTTCACGACTTCCAGCGACGCTGTGGAAAATCTGCGAAGAGAAAGCATTTCGGAGAGCAAAATTTTTGAAGTCGGTGACGTGATGTTCGACGCAGCACTACACTTCGGTGAAAAGGCCAAGCAGAAATCAACAATTTTGGCTGACATTGGGTTAGACGCAAACGGATTCATACTTGCGACGATCCATAGAGCTGAAAATACGGATTCGCCAGAAACGTTAACAAACATTGTTGATGGTCTGGAGGCGGTTGCAAAACAACATCCGGTTGTCTTGCCATTGCATCCACGTACTGCCGCAAGGATAAAAGGAATCGGTCGTAAATTCGAACATGTCCAAACGATAGACCCAGTCGGTTACTTGGATATGGTCGCTCTAGAAAGCAATGCGGTGCTGGTTGCTACGGACTCTGGCGGAGTGCAGAAAGAAGCGTATTTCTACGGCGTCCCTTGCGTAACTCTTAGAACGGAAACAGAATGGGTTGAGCTTGTTGAAAGCGGCTGGAATCGTATCGTTTCGCCCATAGAAGGGGATATCGAGGATGGTATGCTAAGTGCGATAGGGACTAGCGGAAATCAGATAGAAATCTATGGTGATGGAACCGCTTCGCAACAAATCGCACAGATACTAGCCGCGCGAGTTTAAATACCTTCATAGAGCGCCGCCAACTTCTTGGCTTGCGCAGGCCAGCTGTAGGTCTCCCAAAGCTTCCTTCTGTTGTCGACGCTTAACGTAAAGCGTTCGGGATGGTCCAAGACATCCCGAATAGCTTCAGCAATGCTCTGAGGATTTGTTTCGTCCATTGCTCGTCCGAAACCGAGAGACTCTGCAAACCGACGCATTTCTGGAAGATCTGAAACACAAATTGGTACGCCAGCAAATGCTGCCTCAAAAAGCTTGTTGGGCATTGCGTAGCGGTGATTGAGCGATACGTCCTGAAACGGGCATATAGCGAGGTCTGCTGTACTAATTGCGACTGGTACATCTGGAGCTGCCACAGGTGGAAGCAAGGTAACGCGATCATCCACACCTAAGTCATGAGCGACACTCATGAACCACTTGTCGTTTCGGAGGTGCCGTGGGCCCATCGAAGCTAAGTTGACTTCGGGAAGATGAACCAAAGCCTCAAGAACTTTATCTAACCCACGATGTGACATTTGAATGCCACCAGTAAAAATAATCAAGGGCGCCCCGTCAGCAACGTTTGCCTGAGCACGGATAGAAAGCTGATCCAACGCCTTTTCTTTACGACTATCCATGTAATCGACATCTATCTCTGGAGCATTGAGGATAAGTGTCGGACTATCTTTGAAGCGTTTGGCATACAAATCTGCGATGGACGACGATACGGTGATCATATAATCGACGAAGGGGAGGCAATCGTCTTCTAGGTTTTCTGCAAAGTTCGATCCATTCGACGGATTCTTTGTAGCGCGCGCGGGCTCATACTCATGGGCGTCATAAACAAGTTTTGCGTTGAACTGCCTGGCAAGTACGACGCCTGCAGGGAGACAATATATATCATGAGCGTGGATGACATCAGGGACCTCATCAAATTTAAGGTGGCAAAGGTTTTCTGCGTAAATCAATGATTCCAACTGATAGAGTTTAAAGAAATTTTCTCTGACTTTTCGGGCCATCAACATAAATGACTTGAGGTTTTTCGGGCCTTTTCCAAATCCAAGTCCAAGCCGTGTTTTCCAAAGCAGCCGTTTGTGTACGAGTTTTCTAGCCCGCCTTTCATCACCGCCGAAGTTTTTGTAGTACATCGGGTCAAGCTTTTGGACGTCTTCGTCCGTCAGAAAGGTCTTCAACCAGGTTTTCAAAGAATTCAGCTGAATAGCGGATTCGACATACGGTACGACACGTTGCTCGACTTGAGCGGACGTGCGCTCCATAAACGAGAAACGTTCAAGCAATTTTTCAGTGATGTTCTCACAAGACTGCCAGTTGAATCGAGTGATCCGAATGCCATCGATGCTGTCTTCTTGCGGCAAGCCCCCTGGCCAGTCGCAGAAGATATGTACGTTATGACCCGCTACTTGAAGCGCGCGCGCTTCTTTGAGAACACGCGCATCCGCCGTTATCTCGTGGTAGGTAAGACAGAATACGGTTTTTTGAGATTTCGGGCGGGTGTCTGACATCGGTCGAAGATCAATCTAGCTCTGACAATTCCGAACCGCTCTAACAGAGGTTGATCGGGGTTTCCAGCTTGATTGGCGATGCTTGAAATGCCTTCCACTATTGACTTCCCAAAGAATTTCTTGGAAGCGCTGTAGCACAATTTGAGCACTTGGGACGCACCGAATGAGCAACTTTGCATTAATAGGAACCGCAGGATACATCGCGCCGCGCCACATGAAGGCGATAACGGATACCGGAAACACGTTGTTGGCTGCTCTGGACACAAGCGACTCCGTTGGAATTATCGATAGCCACTTCCCTGATGCACATTTTTTCACAGAGTTTGAGCGTTTTGATCGCTATGTTGACATGTTACGTTGCAGCGAAGCGGGCAAAATTGATTATGTCTCGATCTGCTCGCCGAATTACCTCCACGACAGCCACATGCGGTTTGCCCTTCGTTCAGGCGCCGATGCGATCTGTGAGAAGCCGCTGGTATTGAACCCAGAGGATATCGATGGCCTGGAAGCGATCGAACAGGCGACCGGACAGACCGTAAACACGATCCTGCAGTTGCGCGTACATCCCTCGATCATTGCTCTTAGGGACAAGATTCGAAACAGCCCCAAGGATACCAAGTACGAGGTCGATCTGACTTACATCACGTCCCGTGGACGTTGGTATCTGGAGAGCTGGAAAGGGGATGTCCGCAAATCTGGCGGTATTGCCACCAACATCGGCGTGCATTTCTTTGACATGCTGCACTTCCTCTTCGGAGACCTTCAGGCGAACCATGTGCATCTCAATGCCCCGACCAAGGCCGCGGGCTATCTTGAGTTTGAACACGCCCGGTGCCGTTGGTTCTTGTCGCTGGACGTAAATGACGTTCCTGCAGAGGCGCGAGAAACCGGAGCCAGAACCTATCGCTCCATCACTATTGATGGGGAAGAGATCGAATTCTCGGGCGGATTTGCCGACTTGCACACGCGAAGCTACGAAGAGATTCTGAACGGGAACGGGTTTGGATTGAATGAAAACCGGCCTGCTATTGCGATGGTCAGCCATATCCGCAATGCCTCGATCGAAGCAAGCAAAGGTGAGCAGCATCCGAAGCTGATGAGCAGCACGGTACTCTGATCAAACGGATCGTCTGCATGTTATCCCACCACCCATGACGTTTTGGGCACTGGGCAATACAGGGAAACGGTCCGCCCAGTTATTAGTACTGCGGTAATTCGTGCCAAACAGACCCGTTGTATTAAGTCTTTGCCGACGAATAAACATGGTCGAGCGGTGCCGGATTATGTATGGGAAACTGCAGAGGTACAGCTTGCAGAAATTCCTCAAGAACCAATAGGGCGTTTTAGCGATGCAATTTATTGACCTGGCGGAACAACAGAAACGTATCAAGGATCAGCTTGATGCTGGCATTGCCAATGTGTTGGCACATGGAAAGTACATTCTTGGCCCAGAAGTGGCTGAACTAGAGGCACGGCTGACTGCCTTTACGGGAGCTAAACATTGCATCACTTGCGCCAATGGAACGGATGCATTGCAAATTGCCTTGATGGCGCTTGAGGTCGGGCCGGGGGATGAGGTCGTCACGCCCGGATTTTCATATATCGCCACGGCTGAAGCCGTCAGATTGCTGGGCGCAAAGCCGGTTTATGTCGATATCGACCAGACTAGTTATAACCTTGATCCCAACAAGCTTGACGCTGCGATCACACCCCGGACAAAGGCAATTATACCGGTGTCGCTGTATGGCCAACCTGCTGATTTCGAACGAATTAACGAGGTAGCTGTGGCAAACGGCTTACCTGTCATCGAGGATGCTGCTCAGAGCTTTGGCGGATCTTTGCGTGGCAAACGGTCAGGAAACCTGTCAACGATTTCCTGCACCAGCTTTTTCCCATCGAAACCCCTTGGCTGCTACGGCGATGGTGGTGCTATCTTCACCTCGGACGATGATCTGAGCATCATTCTTCGCCAGATAGCCCGGCACGGGCAGGACCGGCACTATCACCATATCAGGGTTGGCGTTAACAGCCGTCTGGACACATTGCAGGCTGCGATCCTGCTGTGCAAGCTGGATATTTTCGAGGATGAACTGGTCCTGCGAGACACCGTCGCGGACCGTTACAAAGTGCTACTGAAGGAAACCAATATCGCCGCTCCGACGCTGATGGAGGGGGCGACCAGCGCCTGGGCGCAGTACACGATACGCGTGGACAATCGTGAGGATGTGCAAGCTAAGCTCAAAGACGCCGGGGTTCCGACCGCTGTGCATTATCCACTGCCGTTGAACAAGCAACCAGCTGTTTCTGACCCAAATGCCGATTTGCCTGTTGGCGATCAGGCCGCCGCAACAGTGATTAGCCTGCCGATGCACCCGTATCTGCAGGAGAATTCGCAAGAGCAGATAATCGAGGCACTGAAAAAAGCGATCTGATCGCGCTGACGGTTTAATCGGTGCTGGGGCCGGCGAATTCAGGTTTAGGCAGGTTCGCAGGTTCTATTTACCGTAATATGCGCGATACCAGTCCACGAAGGCCTGTATGCCGTCCCTGATTTCGGTTTTTGGGCGATAACCGGTCAGGCGATGCAGCAGATCGGCATTGGCCCAAGTTGCAGGCACATCGCCCAACTGCATCTCCATATAGTTTCGGATCGCGGGTTTGCCGAGGCTTTCTTCGATGGCGTCGATGAAATCCAACAAACGCACTTTGTCTGAATTTCCAATGTTCACTATGCGATAGGGAGCGACCGGGCTCAGGCTGTCACCTTCGGCGATGTCTTCGGGGGCTTTGGGGCGAACAGGCACAACGTCGATCAGCAGAGAGATTGCGCGCACCAGGTCATCCACATAGGTGAAATCACGATACATGTCGCCGTGGTTGTAGATGTCTATCGGGCGGTCGTTGAGGATCGCGTCCGTGAATTTGAAGAACGCAAGGTCCGGGCGCCCCCAAGGACCGTAGACTGTGAAGAAGCGGAACATTGTTGTCGGAATATTCCAAAGATGGGCATAGGAGTGTCCCATCGCTTCATTTGCCTTTTTGGTGGCTGCGTACATAGTGAGTTGATGATCTGCTTTTTCGCACTCGTCGAAGGGCATGTCAGGATTTGCCCCGTAGATCGACGAAGTCGAAGCCATCAGCAGATGCCGCACTTTGTGCCGCCGCGCAGCTTCCATAACGTTGAACGTCCCGACAACATTGCTTTCGACATAGGCGCGCGGGTTTTCCAGGCTATATCGGACGCCAGCTTGCGCTGCGAGATGGATGATCACGTCCGGTTCAAAAGCATCAGCGATCTGGTCGAACTTGGCGGTATCTTCCAGCATCCCTTCATCGCACGAAAAATTTGGGTTCTCCAGCAACAGCGCATGTCGGCTCTGTTTGAGGCGGACATCGTAATAATCAGTCATCCCGTCAAAGCCATGAACCCGGCAACCGTTCTCAAGCAAAAGTTTGGCAAGATGGAACCCGATAAATCCGGCAGTACCTGTGATCAGAACCTTTTGCATGAGGTATTTCCTTGTTTCGGGGCATCGCGCGTGCGTTCGAAGGCACATATGACGCCAAGAGCCGAAGGGCTCAAGCGGTCATTTCTTGGCTGAGCGAGCATGCATCACTGGTGGTGTGCATTGCAATCTTCAACAAGCCTTCAACCGGGCCAAGGAAGCGAGTAGGTTTTGACATTCGTAAAGAACCTGATGGCCTCGATGACCCCTTCTTTGACACCATTGCCCGAATCCTTGATGCCGCCAAAGGGGGACATTTCGATACGGTATCCGGGTTGTTCCCAGATATTGCAGGTGCCCACGCTCAGCCCATTGATGTAGGCAATTGCGCGGTTCAGGTCATTGGTACATACCCCCGACGACAGGCCGTACACAGTAGAGTTCGAGATGCGCATGACCTCGTCATCGTCGTCGGGCACGCGAATGATGGGAATAATGGGGCCGAAAGTTTCCTCCATCACTAACGCAGAGTCGTGGGGAACGTCGTCGACCACGATCGGCGGCAGCAGCGCGCCCTGACGTCCGGGATGGTAAAGGACTTCTGCTCCCTCTTTCTGGGCCAAGTGAACACGATCTTCGAAAAGCTTGGCCGCATCCTCGTGGATCACACAACCCAGCTCGGTCTCAGGATCCTGCGGATCTCCGAATCTGATCTTTTTGGCCTTCTCCAGCACCAAAGGCACAAAGGTGTCCGCGACACTCTCTTGCACCAGTATTCGCTTGATCGCAGTGCAGCGTTGTCCCGAATTGCCGGTGGCCCCGGCTACGGCGATCGTTGCTGCCCTGTCTAGATCGGCATCGTTGAGGTCATTCAGAACAATCAGTGGATCATTACCTCCCAACTCCAGCGCCTGACGTTTGTAAACCGCCTTCTCTGCGATCATCTTGCCCACGCGAACACTACCGGTGAAGGTTATGATGTCGATGTTTTCATTGGTGATCATCTCATTCCCAATGTCCTGTGGCCAGCCAGTGACCACCTGAAACATCTCAGGCGGCAGGCCTGCCTCATAAAGGATATCGGCCAGCGTCAGGCAGGTCAGAGGCGTCAACTCGGTCGGTTTGCAGACCATGCAGTTATTGGTGGCGATCGACGGAGCAACCTTGTGGCTGACCATGTTGAGTGGATGGTTGAATGGAGTGATCGCGCTGATTGCGGTCACAGGCTCGCGCATCGTGAAAATCTTGCGGGCTTTACCATTTTGGGTCAGATCGCACGCAAAGATTTCGCCATCATCCTTCAGTGCCTCGGCCGCCGCAAATTGAAAGACATCCTGCGCGCGCTTGGTCTCGTAGATCGCGTGTTGATGGCAGATGCCAAGCTCAAGCACCAGCCATTTGGCGAGGTAATCGCGACGTTCACCAATCAGCTCTCCAGCCCGTTGCAGGATTTGGCTGCGTTCATAGCGAGTCAGTTCGGGCTTGTAGTGGGCCGCAATTTCGAAGGCGCGGCGCGCGTGTTCAGCCTGCCCAGCGGGCACATGGCCCACGACCTCATTGGTATAGGGGTAGTGAACCGGGATGGTCTCAGCGGTAATGATGATCTCGCCACCAATTCGCATCCCTTCATTACGGATTTCGGTGACTGCCATGGCAAGAACCATCCAATGAAATCGGACCGCGTACCGGTCTATTACTCTGAAAACACATCAAACGCCTTCAACGCCTTGGCGCTGTAGGCGTAAGACGGGCCGCCGCCCATATAGGTGGCCATTGCCAGCGCTTCGCACAGCTCTTCGCGGGTCGCACCCAGCCGCACCAATGAGCGGATATGGAAGCCGATGCAACTGTCGCAGCGCGTCGCGATGGCAATCCCCAACGCAATGAATTCCTTTGTTTTTTCACTCAGCGCACCATCTGTTTTGGCCGCCTTACCCATGATGCCGAAACCACGCACGGTTTCGGGCACTTCTTTCGAGATTGCACCAATATTGGCCTCGGTCTCGGCCATGAAGTCTTTCCAGTCCATCTTATGCTCCTTATCCGCGCTCATCTGCGCCCATCCGGCGCTCGAGCCAACGCACACCGGCGCTGATGATCAGTACCAGCACCAGATACTCGAAGATCAACAAGGTATAGATCTCAAGCGGGCGGTATTCCGTCACTACCAGCTCATTCGCACGGCGTGTCAGTTCTTGCATGCCGATGACGCTGGCGAATGCGCTCATCTTCACGATGTAGATGAACTGGTTGGCCAGCGGTGGCAGAATGCGCCGGATCGCTTGCGGCAGGATCACATAGCGCATGGTCTGAAAATAGTTCAGGCCAATCGTCTGCGCCGCCTCGCTTTGCCCTTTGGCGATAGATTGTATACCGGCACGGTAGATCTCGGCGGTAAAGGCGCTGTCCGATATCGCAAGGGTGATAATTGCGCCCCAGAAGGGATCGATTGGGATGTCCATACCCATCGACTGAAAGACAATCGGCAATCCGTAGAACACCCAAAACAGCATAGGCAACAGAGGGATCGAGCGAACGAACTCGACATATATGCGGTTTAACAGCCGCCAGCCGCGCTTTTCCGATAAACCGGGCAGGGCGACCAGCAGCCCGATGACAATCGACAAAATCGCCGCAATCAGCGAAATCTGAATGGTCGCACCCATGCCCGAAATCAGGAATTTTACATTGGTCCAGCCTGAAGCCGTGGTTGGGTCAATGACGTACCAACCCCAGGTCTGTGAGGACGAACAGCCCGTGATCAGCAAGAAAAGGGGAAGGAAGAGAAGTGTTTTTTTCATCGGACCCAACTCAATGCTGCAGAATTTGGCTCAGGAATTTCTGACACCGCTCAGACTTTGGATTGGTGAAGAAATGCTCGGGCTTACCTTGTTCGACAATCTCGCCTGCATCCATGAACACCATGTTGTCGGCCACTTTTCGGGCAAATCCCATCTCATGGGTCACCACAACCATGGTCATGCCTTCCTCGGCAAGTTCGACCATCACGTCGAGCACCTCGGAGATCATCTCAGGGTCGAGCGCCGAGGTGGGTTCGTCGAACAAAAGGACCCGGGGCTCCATGCAAAGCGAACGGGCAATTGCCACTCGCTGCTGCTGTCCACCCGAAAGCTGTATCGGGCGCTTGTCGGCCTGATCGGGTATATGAACACGTTCGAGGTAGTGGCGCGCTTTGTCCTCGGCTTCTTTTCGGCTCAACCCGCGGGCCTTGATGGGGCCAAGGGTCAGGTTTTCCAGCACTGTTAGATGCGGGAACAGATTGAATTGCTGGAACACCATGCCAACTTCTGACCGGATGGTGGCTGCAGATTTGGCATCATCGTTCAGTTCGACCCCATCGATGCGGATGGTGCCCTTTTGATGTTTCTCAAGCTGATTGATGCATCTTACGACCGTTGATTTACCCGATCCGGATGGGCCGCAGATCACAACCTTTTCACCACTGTTTACTGTCAGGTTGATGTTCTTGAGCACGTGAAATGTGCCAAACCACTTGTCTACGTCGACAAGCTCGATCGCTGCGTTTGGCATCTGCTGGCCCACTTGTGATTACTATGAGTTAATTAGTTGCTTGAGGTTATCTTTTTCTTTACGCTTAAATCAAGAAGCAATGTCGTGATGAAAAGACTAACGCCACCAACGGGAGAACCACATGAAACGTTTTGTTAAAGTCGCGGCTGCGGCTGCGCTCGGTCTTGTGATCAGCGGCGCTGCGCAAGCTCAGTCGGCTCTGAATGAGATTTTGGATGACGGCGTGCTGAAAGTGGGGACAACCGGTGACTGGAACCCGATGTCACTGCGCGATCCGGCGACTAACAGCTATAAAGGCTATGATATCGACATCATGAACGCGCTGGCCGCTGATCTGGGTGTTGAGGTCGAATATGTGCCCACCGACTGGAAAACATTGGTCAATGGTGTGGTAGCGGGGAAGTACCACATCACCGGTTCGGCTTCGATCTCACCTCCGCGCATGAAAGTTGCAGGGTTTTCCGACAGTTACATCGCGGTTGAGTTGTTTCCCTACACAACCAAGGAAAAGGTCGACAAATTTGATGGCTACGACTCGATCAACAAGCCAGACGTGAAGGTTGCTACTACCCTGGGCACCACCTTTGAAAAGCGCGTGCGCGAATGGTTCCCCGATGCGGATATCAAAGTGGTCGAAGCTCCTGCACGTGGTTTTCAGGAGGTCTTGGCCGGTCGTGCAGATGTGTTCATAACCTCGAATATCGAGGGATCGACCCTTGAAGCAAAGTTCCCGGTCGTCCGCGTCAAGAATGCCGGTCCACGTTCTCCTTCTCCCATCGCGATGCTGTTGCCGCAAAGCGATCAGGTCTGGATCAACTATGTGAACAACTGGATTGAAGTGAAAAAAGCCCAAGGCTTCTTTGACGAAAACCGGGAACGCTGGGGTCTCTGATCAGAGGCCCTAGTAACTGGAGCGCCTGCGAGAGTTTTCAAAGTCATGAAACTTGAGCACATGACATGGTACGAGGTTGACACTCGTATCAATGCTGGTGCGGCCGTGTTGCTGCCGGTTGGATCGACCGAGCAGCACGGCCCGATGGGTCGCATTGGCACCGACACGATTTGCGCCGAGGCTGTCGCGCTCGCTGCCGCCATGCAATGCGAGGGTATCGTCGCTCCGGCGCTGGCCTACACGCCAGCGCCTTTCAACGCGGGATTTCCCGGAACGGTGTCTATTTCAGCCGAAACCTTTCGCACCATCGCAGATGAGGTGATCCGGGGGCTCTTGGAGCAAGGTTTCGTTGGAGTGTTCATAGTGAATGGGCACGGGGCCAATCTGGCGCCTCTTCGGCAGATCGAAAGCGAAATTGCCGATGGTCAATTGCTGATCCGTAGCTGGTGGGAGCCGAACGCAGTGAATGTTCTGCGACAGCAGCTCTATGGAGATTGGGAAGGGATGCACGCCACCCCCTCGGAGATTGCCATAACCCAGTCTTTGCTTGGACCATTGCCTGCCAATCAGGCCGCTGAGCCGCCCCAGAAACTCAGCGCCGAATACATCCGGGATCACGCAGGGGATCGCCATGGTCCACCTGACGAGCATCGCGCGGACTTCCCGGATGGCCGCGTTGGATCGCATTCAGCTTTGGCCAATCCTCAGGATGGCGAGCGTCTGCTGGCGATAGCAGCTGCGGCTATCGCTGCCGAGTTCCGGGCATTCGAACAAGGCCTCTAGTCACGGAGCGCCTGCAACGGGTGTCGCGGCCCTATCCTGCTTCGACCCCAAGCCCGTCAGTCGACAGGTCATCGAGTTTCGGCATCAACCGTAACAGTTCTTGCGCGTATTCGGTTTTCGGACTGGCAAACAGATCGCTGGTGTCCTGAACCTCGACGATTTGTCCCTGTTTCATGACCGCAACTCGGTCACACATCTGGCGCACCACAGGTAGGTCGTGGCTGATGAACAGCATGGTCAGGCCCAGATGCTCTTGCAGGTCTTTCAGGATGTTCAAAATCTGCGCCTGGATTGAAACGTCGAGCGCGCTTGTGGGCTCATCGCAGATCAGGAACCGGGGTTGTGTCGCCAATGCGCGGGCAATCGAAATACGCTGGCGCTGACCGCCCGAGAACTCATGCGGATATTTCAGCCCGGCCTCTGACCCCAAACCCACTTGATCCAGCAATTCGTCCACGCGGCGCTTGACGTCGGCACCTTCCATCAGGCGGTGATGGCGGATCGGCTCAGCCACAATATCATCCACCCGCATACGCGGATTGAGAGACGAGTAGGGGTCCTGAAAGATCATCTGGATGTTCTTGCGGTACTCTTCCTGCACCGCACGATTGCTTAGATCGCTAACCAGTTGCCCGTCAAAGGTGATGGTGCCACCGTCCACTGGATAAAGCCCTGCGATCATACGCGCGACGGTGGACTTGCCCGATCCGGACTCGCCGACAACCCCAAAGACTTCGCCCGCGCGAATGTCAAAGCTGACGTTGTCGACAGCGGTGAAGTAGGTACGATCCCAAGGCAGTAATCCACGCTTTTGCAGGAATTTCTTGGTCAGGTCGCGGATTTCAAAGATCGGTTTGCTGGCGTCGTTATTCACCTTGGGCCAGTGGCGTGCCATATCCTCGATCGCGAAACGCGTTTCACGCCCGCCATAGCTGATCTGAGGGAAGCGATGCAGTTTCAGCGTCGGGCGTGGTACGGCGGCGATCAGGGACTTGGTGTATTCGTGTTGCGGCTGGCCCATCACCTGTGCCGTGGTGCCGCTTTCAACCACCTTGCCCGCATACATCACGGTCACGCGGTCAGTTGTATCGGCGATCACGCCCATATCATGGGTGATCAGGATGACACCCACCTGACGCTCTTGTGCCAGTTCCTTGATAAGGTCCAGAATCTGGGCCTGAACCGAAACATCCAAAGCTGTCGTGGGTTCATCGGCGATGATCACATCCGGTTCGGTGCAAAGTGCCAGAGCAATCACCACGCGTTGCCGCATGCCGCCCGAGAACTGGTGCGGGTACTGATCCAGCCGAGTATCCGGGTCTGGGATGCCAACGCGGTCGATCAAATCACGGGCGCGCTTGCTTGCTTCGGCCTCGGATCCACCCAGATGGGCCTGGATCGTCTCGACCAGTTGTTCGCGCACTGTAAATAGCGGGTTCAGCGACGTAAGCGGGTCTTGAAAGATCATCGAGATCTTCTTGCCGCGCAGCCCGCGCATCGCCTCGGCATCGATGCCGCTGATCTTATCGCCGCCCAGCTTAATCTGGCCGCTGGCAATGCGACCTGGGCGTTCCAGAAGGCCCATCACGGCAGCGCCGATGGTGGATTTACCTGCCCCGGATTCGCCCACAAGCCCATGGATTTCGCCGGGTTCTACAGAAAGGCTGGCGTGGTCCACTGCGGTAAATAGCTGGCGGCGGGTCGGGAATTCGACGGTGAGGTCTTGGATGGTCAGAAGGCTCATGAAATCACCGCAGTTTTGGGTTCAGCGCGTCGCGCAGCCAGTCGCCCAACAAGTTGACCGACAGGGCGAGGGCCAGAAGCGTGCATGCCGGGAAGAACAAAATCCACCATTCGCCCGAGAACAAGAAGCCTTGCCCGATCCGGATTAGTGTTCCCAGCGACGGCTGGGTCGGGGGAGCGCCCACACCCAGAAAACTCAATGTGGCTTCGGCAATTATCGCCAGCGCCAGCGAGATGGTGGCGATGACCAGAACCGGGCTAAGGACATTGGGTAGGATGTGACGGAACATGATCGGGAACGATCCACGCCCGATCAGGCGCGCGGCTTGTACATATTCCTTGTTTTTCTCAACCAGAGCAGCACCACGGACGACGCGTGCGAACTGCACCCAGTCCGACAACGCAATTGCGATGATGAGAACATAGATTGCCATCTCATCGCGGTATTCCGGCGGAGTGATCCCTTTGGCGATCCCAAAGATTAGCATCGCGACCAGAATGGCCGGGAACGTCAGCTGCACGTCTGCGATACGCATGATCAGCGTCTCGATCCAACCTCCGAAATACGCAGCGATCAGACCGAGGATCACGCCGATGATCAAGGCAAGAAGCACAGCAGAGGCACCTACGAACAATGAAATGCGCAACCCGTAGAGGATGGTCGAGAACACATCGCGCCCTTGGTCATCTGTGCCTAGTAAAAAGGTCTCTTGCGTGAACGCATTGGGCGTACCTGGTGGTGTGAACCCGTTCATCAGGTTCAGTGTTGCTGGATCGAACGGGTTATATGGCGCGATCAGCGGGGCAAAGATCGCCGCCAGCACCAGAATGACCACGACCAAAGATGCGATCATGGCTACGGGAGAGTGCCGGAACGACCAAGCGAAATCGCTATCCCAGAACTTGGCCGTGCGCGATTTAGGCGCGACTTTCGGGGTTTCCATCGTTTCGGTCATGTGGCCCTCGCGTCGACACGCAGGCGCGGGTCAATGGCATAGTACAGAAGGTCGACAATCAGGTTGATTGTCACGAACATCACTGAGATCAGCATCAGATAGGCAGCCATAACGGGGATATCCACGAACTGGATCGCGTTGATGAACAGCAGTCCCACGCCCGGCCATTGGAACACCGTTTCGGTGATGATGGCAAAAGCGATGATCGACCCCAGCTGCAGGCCCGTGATGGTGATCACCGGCACAAGAGTGTTCTTCAGCGCGTGGCGGAAATTGATCACCCGGTCCGACAGCCCTCGGGCGCGGGCAAAGCGGACATAGTCGGCGCGCAGAACCTCCAGCATCTCGGACCGGACAAGCCGCATAATCAGTGTCATTTGATAGAGGCCCAGCGTGATTGCAGGCAATATCAACGCCTTGAGCCCCGAGGTCGTCAGAAACCCGGTGGACCAACTGCCAATCATAACGGTCTCGCCCCTCCCGAAACTGGGCAGTAGGTCAAGTTCAACCGAGAAAACATAGATCAGCAGGATACCTATGAGGAACGTCGGCAGCGAAACCCCGATCAAGGAAACAGTCATGATCACATTGGCAGCGATCCCTTGTCGTCGGATTGCAGTAAAGACACCGAGGGCAATGCCCATCGTGATCGCAAGAAAGCCGGACACAAAGGCCAATTCCAACGTCGCCGGAGCGCGCTCCACCAGGATGGTCGAGACCGGTCGCCCCTGGCGATAAGACACACCGAAATTGCCCTGAACAGCGCCTTGCAGGAACTTGGCGTATTGCACAACAAAGGGTTGGTCCAACCCAAGTTCGGTCCGTAGGCGGTCAATGTCGGCCTGCGTGCGCTCTTGCCCCAGCATGTTGTCGATCGGGTCGCCAACAAATCGGAACATCGAAAAGGCGACCAACCCCACGACCAACAGCACTATGACGGACTGGAACATCCGTCTGACGATATATGCGAACATATGTTTCCCTCGTAGATCGGTCTCTCTAGGCCGACCTTGACCAGATGGTCAAGAGAGTGCTGTCAACCCAACGCGACGTTGCCGCCGATCAATTCACATTCACCCAACGCAGCAGGAAGAAGTTGTCCGGACGCTGCGTGACCTCGACATTGCTGCGCGTGCCCCAAACCAACGGCTGGACATACATCGGCACATAAACGTGTTCGTCCTGATAGATTTGGGTAACCTCGTCCAGCATCGCCTGACGCTTGGCCTCATCCAGTTCTGACTGGATCATCGGCAACAGCTCATCGACACGTGCATTCGAGAAGCCGCCGAAGTTCCAGCTACCCAGCTTTTTCTCTTCGTTCGGGGTTGCGACAAGGAACCGGACCGGATGCTCGGCGTCGAACGTACCGGGGCTCCAGCCCAGCAGGTACATGTCGTAATTATCTTCGCGCAGTTCCGGCCAATAGTTCCGCACTGGCATCGCGTCCAGCTCGGCGGTGATCCCGATCTGAGCCAGCATACCAACGACGGCCTGACAGACGGCCTCGTCATTAAGATAGCGGTCATTGGGGCATTTCAGGCCAAATGAGAAACCATCTGCATATCCGGCCTCGGCCAGCAGGGACTTGGCAGCTTCCACATCAAACGCGGGGCGTCCGGCGTTGGCTTCGGAGAACCCGCTCATGGCTGGGCTGACGAGCTGCGATGCGGGCTCGGCATTTCCGCGCATGATCGTGGCCAGAATGGCGTCGACATTCACCGCTTGCGCAACTGCCTGCCGCACGCGCGCGTCACGGAACGGGTTGGGTTTGCCCGCATCGACTGTGTATTTCAGCGTGTCAGCCTCGTGGTCGAAGCCCAGCATGATCACACGCGCTTCAATGCCCTGGATGACATCGACCTCTGCGTTCTGCTGCAGCCGTGCGACGTCCTGAATGGGGACCGGGTTGATCATGTCCACATCGCCCGATAGAAGCGCCGCTACGGCCGTGGCAGGATTTTGGATCGGATTAAATTCTGCACGGGTGATGTTGTGTTCAACATCCCCCCACCAGCCTTCATAAGGTTCCAACACGGTCTTAAGACCCGGCTCGCGCTCGGTCACCTTGAACGCGCCGGTGCCGTTGGCGTTGATGGTGGCGTAGTTTCCGGTTTCTTTGTCGGGGACCACGGCGTCGTTGGCCTCAGTCCAGTCTTGATCCATGATCATCCAGTTGGCAATCGATGACGGAAACAGCGGGTTAGGTGCTGTGGTCATGATATCAACGGTGTAGTCATCAACTACAATGACGTCACTGACAGGAGCGAACCAACTGCGCGTGTCCGCCGCCTCACCCGAGGCGCGTTGGTAGCTGAACAGCACATCTTGCGCGTCAAAGCTGCTTCCGTCGTGAAAGGTCACGCCCTGACGCAGATTGAACCGCCATCCTTCGCCGTCGCCGATTGGCTCCCAACTGACAGCCAACGCGGGCTCAACGCTCATATCCTTACCGCGGCGGACCAGCCCTTCGTAGACGTTGTTCAGGAACCCGAGAACTGGGGCCGAGTTGACAGCGTGAGGGTCCATGGTCTGCGGATCGGTGGTCGAGGCCCACTTAAATTCGGCCGCCTGCGCGGCGCTTGCAAGCAACATGGTCAGGCCGATTGCACTGTTTCTGAGGATCATGGCGAAATCTCCCTGTTAGCGCTGAAACAATCCAGCTTTTTCGCTGCCACGTAAAGCCGTTCCTGCACCGAGATCACAGGTCCGTTACCGACGGCGCAAACAAGAACAGGGCGCGTTTCCGCGCCCTGCATACCATCACAAAGGATAGTTTAGTTCATCTCAAAGTACTTGATCTTCGGTGAATCTTCCGGCTCGACGATGGTGCCCACGCCCGATTTCATGCCCCAGTTCAGCACCTGATGGTGGATCGGGATATAAAGCTGTTCGTCCTGAACAACCTGCCAGATATCACCGATCTGCTGATCACGTGCGGGCAGATCAGTTTCAGAGGCAAGGGCCACGATTTTGGCATCCAGATCCGGGTTGGAGTAGCGTGTGCCATTCCACGAGCCGTACTTTTCGCCCTTCGAATGGACGAGGAAGTTGAAGATGTACTCCGAGTCATAAGTCGGAACACCCCAGCCCAGCATGTAGAAATCTGTTTCTAGGTTGTTGATCAACGGGAAGTGCTGGGCTTTCGGTTTGGCGTCCAGGTTAACTGTGACGCCGATCTGGGCCAGCATTCCAACCGCTGCCTGACAGATCGCCTCATCATTGATGTAGCGGTCATTCGGGCAGTTCAGGGTCAGCGAGAATCCATCAGGATAGCCTGCTTCGGCCATCAACGCCTTGGCCCCTTCGATATCGGTTGACGAGGACGCATCCATATCTGCATCCCAACCATTCACAAACGGAGGTGAGATCATACCAGCAGGAGCAGACTGACCACGCATCACGACCTGTTTGATCGCATCACGATTGATCGCCTTTGACATCGCCTGTCGAACGCGGACATCAGCCAGCGGGTTCTTACCATCCACATTGTCCGAGGTCAGATCAGCATCGCCCATGTTCATGCCAAAGAAAATCACCCGGTTCTGCGGCGCGGTGCGTACGTCCAGACCATCGGTTCCGGCTACACGCTCGAGGTCCTGTACGGGCACGTCCTGAATGAAATCAACCTCACCCGACAGCAGCGCGGCAACACGGGTCGCGGCGTTCTGGATCGGGGTATAGATGATCTCGGTTACCTGCAGCGGGAACTCATCCTTGCCCCAATAGCCGTCATAGGCGGCCAGGACGGTTTTCACGTCGGGCTCGCGGCTGACCAGCTTGTAGGGACCTGTGCCATTGGCGTTCTTGGCCGCAAACGTGTCTTCGCCGCCCTCATAGTCCTGAACCTTGACAGCGTTGTTTGCCTCGGCCCAACCTTTGTCCATCATGAACATGTTGGTCAGGTTGTTGGGCATGATCGGGTTCGGGCCGTCAGTTTCGATCTCGATCGTGAACTTGTCGGGCGCACGCACCTCTTTCACAGACGCCAGCAGTTCTTTGTAATCCGAATCCGGCGTCATCGCGCGGTTCAGCGAAAACACGACATCCTCGCTGTCGAACTCGGCACCGTCGTGGAAGGTAACGCCCTCGCGCAGTTTGAACACCCAGACATTCGGATTTTCTTCCGATGGTGCCCATTCGGTCGCCAGCGATGGAACCAGTGCACCTGAGTGATCACGCATCACCAGCGTTTCCATGATCTGGTGCGCCATGGCCGAGGTCGGGCCTTCGTTTTGCGCATGCGGGTCCAGCGTCAGCGCATCACCTGCACGGGCCCATCGCAGCGTCTCCGCCGAAGCGCCCGCCGCGATCATCGCCGTTGCACTGGCAGCAAGCATCAGAGTTTTGAATGACATAAGTCGTCTCCCCATTTTTTGTTGTGGCCGCATTTTCATACGGTTGGCCGAATTTTTCGGCCATCATGGGCCAGCATCATCCAGATCATGGTCCGAGTTGCAACACCCGAATGTTAGCGCCCTGCTTTTCTTTCTGTCTGCCGGGGCTTAGGTGAATATAGGTCTTGCGGAAACACGCCTCGTATTTAGCCCTATGACAGGGTTGCCGCCTAACGTTTATTGAAGGCGTCTCTAAGAGCGTCACCAAAGGCCCCGTTCTGGGTGCTCTGACCCCCATGGCTGCGCCGCTGTTCCCCTGGCTTGGGTGTTCGTGCCGGTTTGCCCTTGCCACGAAGTGCATTGCCCTCGCGTGCCGAAGCACCACCGTCCTTGCGCATGGACAGCCCAATGCGCTTACGTGGAACGTCGACTTCGACCACCGTCACTTTGACAACTTGCCCGGTTTTGACCACCTCATGCGGGTCCTTCACGAACCGATCGGCCAGTTGGCTGACATGGACCAACCCGTCCTGATGCACGCCAATGTCGACAAACGCGCCGAAGGCGGCGACGTTGGTGACGGTACCCTCCAGCACCAACCCGGGCTTCAGGTCCGTGATTTCCTCAACCCCGTCCGTAAACGACGCCGTTTTGAAACTGGGTCGCGGGTCTCGGCCGGGCTTCTCCAATTCGGTGAAAATGTCGCGAACCGTTGGCAAGCCGAAGGTGTCACTCACAAACTGCTCGGCGCGCAGGTCTTTCAGCGCGCCTTCATGCCCCATGATTTGGCGAATGTCGCGCCCACATGCTGCCACTACCCGACGGGCGACATCGTAAGCCTCGGGGTGAACCGAGGAGGCGTCCAGAGGCTCTGAACCGTCGCGAATTCGCAGGAAACCTGCACACTGCTCGAAGGCGCGCGGACCAAGGCGGGCCACCTTCAGCAAATCCTTGCGAGACGCAAAGGCACCATGAATATCTCGGTGCGTGACGATCGCCTCAGCCAATCCCGGTCCCAGACCCGAGACGTGAGAAAGCAAGGGGGCTGAAGCGGTATTCAGATCCACGCCCACAGCGTTCACCACATCTTCGATCACCGACTCCAGTGACTGTGACAAGCGGTGCTGATCCACATCGTGCTGATACTGGCCGACGCCGATGCTCTTGGGTTCTATCTTGACCAGTTCAGCCAAGGGATCCTGTAGCCGGCGGGCAATCGAGACCGCTCCACGTAGCGAGACGTCGAGGTCGGGAAATTCGCGCGCGGCAAGCTCGGATGCCGAGTAGACCGAGGCTCCAGCCTCGGAAACGACGACCTTGGTCGGTGCTTTGACGGTCTTGGGCAGAAGCGACAGCGTATCGGCCACCAAACGCTCAGTCTCGCGGCTGGCTGTGCCGTTGCCGATGGCAATAAGCTCGATTTTATGTGTAGCGATAAGGTTCAGGATTGCCGCTTGTGCACCACGCAGATCATTCTTGGGCTGAAACGGATATAGCGTATCCGCTGCAACCACCTTGCCGGTTGCATCCACCACGGCGGCTTTAACCCCGGTGCGAATGCCGGGATCCAACCCAAGCGTCGGACGAGCCCCCGCGGGAGCAGCGAATAGCAGATCCTTTAGGTTGCGCGAAAACACTTGAATTGCCTCGTCTTGTGCGCGGCTGCGCAGGTCGGCCATCAGCTCGACCATCATCGACAGCGACAGCTTGACCCGCCATGTCCAGCCCGCGACCTTGCGTAGCCACTTGTCACCAGGAGTATCACCGCGCGTGTTCAGATGAGCCGCAACCATGGCCTCGGCCCGCGCGGCTCCCGCTTCGGGTTCGGGAGCAATGTCTAGCGTTACGATCCCTTCCTTCGAGGCGCGCAACATTGCCAGCGCTCGATGCGACGGGGCTTTCGACCAAAGCTCGGAATGATCAAAGTAATCGCTGAACTTGGCACCTTCCTGTTCCTTGCCCTCGACGACCTTTGCGCTCAGCAACGCCTCACGTTGCATGAAGTTTCGGAGCTCTCCCAGCAAAGCAGCGTTTTCGGTAAGCCGCTCTGTGATGATGTCCCGTGCACCATTCAGCGCGTCTTTGGTCGTGGGAACAGCCTCAATCAGATACCCTTCAGCCAGCCCTTCTGGTTCTGCCAACCGGTCCGACAGAATCGCATCGGCCAGCGGCTCCAGACCATTCTCGAGGGCAATCATCGCCTTGGTCCGGCGTTTGGGCTTGTACGGCAGATAAATGTCTTCCAACTGCGCCTTGGTTTCGGCTTGGGCGATCGATTTCACCAGATCGTCCGTCAGTTTCCCCTGATCCTTGATCGAGGACAGAATCGCCTCGCGCCGGGCCTCAAGCTCACGCAGATAATTCAGTCGCTCGGAAAGGGTGCGCAATTGGGTATCATCCAGCCCGCCGGTCACTTCCTTCCGATAACGGGCGACAAAGGGCACGGTCGCACCTTCATCCAACAACCTGACCGCGGCCCCAACCTGTTCCGCGCGGGCGTTAATCTCGGTGGCGATGGTGCGGGCGATACGGTCCAAAGGGGCCTCCTGACTTGCGGTTGGAAGATCGTCTTAGCCACCGGCACGCACAAGGGGAAGAGGCTGCGCTGCGAAAAGCACCTCTGCACAAAAAATGCACGACCCTTACGCGGTGATCTGCACCTGCCTAGGCCAGACAGAACCAACACAAACAAGGAGCAGTTAAATGGGACAGTTCATCGTGCGCGGTGTACCGACATCAGTTTTACAAGATAGTTGGTGGCTGGACACCCCTGATCGAGGCACAAACCGAGCCGATGGCTTAGCGGAACCCGGCAATCGCCACGCTTTTTTGGGTTTGGTGTTTCTGGTTGCGCTCGCCGATTTTCTGTTTTTCGACCATTCTCCTGGCCTTTCAATCGCACTCTTTACGTTGGCGGTTTCCGCTGTAGTGTTTGCCTTGCTGCGCCGCCGTGGTGGACTTGTCGGGCCAACCCTTCTTTTGCTGCTTAGCATTCTTCCGGTGGTGGAATATGTTCAAGCCCTGTCCGTAGCTTTCTTGCTGGGTGGATCGACCATTGCGCTGTGTTGGGCCGTGCTGGGCAATCATGAGGTCGCTTCGGTTCGCCGGTTTCTGTCTCTGTTTCCAATATTGGCGCTCAGACACGGGATAGAGGCGGTTCAGAAAGGTCATTCGGTTTCCCGCGTTGACGGGGTTACCCTTCGTGCACTGCGCAACTGGAGTTTCCCGATCGGAGGCGCACTGATCCTTGCTTCGCTGATGGTTGCGGCCAATCCGGTCTTGTCTGATTGGATCGATCGGATTTGGCGATTTGATATGCGGTTCGACCGACTGCTATTCTGGATCGGGGCGGCAATCACGATCTGGCCCTTTCTTGCGGTCACCTTGCGGCCTGACTTGCTTACCCCCCGATTTGGCCCCGGACGCAAGCGCCCATTGCCTGCCTTTGGCCTGAATGCCCAATCCGTTGCTAATGCGCTAATGGTGTTCAACTTGCTGCTGGCGGTGCAAACTGGGATGGACATGGTCTTTCTCTGGGGCAACGCCAAGTTGCCCGAGGGGATGACCTATGCTGAATATGCTCATCGCGGGGCATACCCACTCTTGGTCACAGCTTTGCTGGCGGGCGCATTTGCCTTGGCCGCGCGACCCTATCTGAACGAGCGGCAGGGGCTGACAAGATGGATGATGCTATGGCTGGCGCAGAATGTACTGCTGGTGATCTCATCGCTGATGCGCCTGTCGCTTTACGTTGATTTCTACGGGCTGACCTATTTGCGTGTTCATGCGGCAATCTGGATGGCGCTGGTTGCTGTGGGCTTGTGTCTGACCGGTTGGCAAATTTTACAGGGTAAATCGAACCGTTGGTTATTGCTGCGATCTGCGGTCCTGGGGATTGGCGTGCTCTATGCATGCTGCTTCGTGAATTTTTCAGCCTTAATCGCCCGTTGGAATCTTGAAAATCCGCTACGGTTTGATGCCTACTACGCATGTCAGCTCAATGAGATGGCGGCGGCAGAGTTGCTGAAGGACAAACGAGTACGCGCTTGCGCAACCCCTCCGGTCGTCGACAATTGGAGGAATTGGGGCTTTCGCGCAGATCGGGTGATCCGTAATCTGGCCGTCGAACCCATGCCGGAGAAGGTAGATGAAAATCCTCGTCGTGGATGATGATCCACGCCTGCGAGAGCTGGTCTCGATCACGCTTGAGCGCGCGGGCTACCAGACGGTTACCGCCCGCGATGGCCAAATGGCGCTAACCCACGCGATGCGGGAAGCGCCTGATCTTGTCGTGCTGGATGTCGGCCTGCCTGAGATTGATGGGCTTGAGGTTTGCCGCCGCTTGCGGGCACGCTCGGACGTACCAATCTTGTTCCTGACCGCGCTTGATGACGAGATTGATCGCATTTTGGGCCTCGAGTTGGGAGCGGATGATTACGTGACCAAACCTTTCAGCCCCCGAGAGTTGGTTGCGCGGATCAAAGCCATCCTGAAACGCAGCAAACCTGGTGCTGCAGAGCTTCTCCTGCGGCATGGCCCGGTTGAAATGGATGTGTCGGCGCATTTGGTTCGGGTCGACGGTAATGCGCTTGCCTTAACCGCAACCGAGCTGTCGATTTTGCGTCGCCTGATGCAAACGCCCGCCGCCATAGTCTCGCGACCACAATTGGTTGATGCGATTTATGGCGCAGGCAGTCCGGTCTCGGATAGGACACTGGATAGTCATTTGCGGAACTTACGACGCAAGTTGGGGGATCAGGGCTGGGCCGGTGCCATCGAAACCGTGCATGGGATCGGATTGCGGATGGGTGCATGGCCGGGCTGAGACGCAAATGGCGCCCTTCGCTGGGTTTTGTTCTTGGCGGAGGTCTCGCGGGTACGCTCGCCCTGTCTCTGCTGGGTCTGATCGCGCTGCGGTATCTTGGACCTGAGATCGGGTTTCGAAACGCTGCGGGCTTGCTGGCGATCGTGATCGGATGTGCGACCGGAGTGGTCGGATACCTTATGGTTCGGCTTCTGCTCCGCCCCATAACGTCGCTGGCGACCTATTCAGGGGCCATTGAACAAGGGCAACGCGCCGAGCCGCCCGATCACTATGGCACACAAGAACTGTCGCGCCTCGCCGGTTCGGTTCTGAGCATGGCGGATACGCTGCAACGGCGCGAAGCTTCGATCCGCGTCTTTGCAGATCATGTCACGCATGAGTTGAAAACCCCTGTCACCGCGATCCGTGCGGCAGGAGAGTTGTTGGCCGAGGCCGAAACGCTCTCGGACCAGGATCACGCATTGCTGCAACAGATATTGGGCGCAAGCGATCAGATGCAAACGCAGCTCAGCGCTCTTAACACGGTTGCACAGGCACGAGTGCCGGAACATCATGGGGAGGCAAGCCTGAACGATCTTGCCGATCAGTTACGCTCTTCGTTTCCCGAACTGGACATCAGCATAGAAGGCGGCGATCAGGCATTGAACCTTGCAGCCTCTGGCCTGAAAATTGCCCTGCAACATCTTTTGGACAATGCACGCCGTCACGGGGCAAGGCAGGTGGTCCTGCACGCAGAACTCGGTCGATTGGTTGTCCAAGACGATGGTTCCGGCATATCCGACGGTAATCGGGACCGCATCTTCAACCCATTCTTCACAACCGCGCGCGAGAAGGGAGGGACCGGGATGGGCCTGACCATCGTTACAAACCTGTTGGGGGCACATGGCGGGCGGATTTTGCTGGTACCTTCCAAGACCGGTGCGCGATTTGAGTTGGTGTTTCCGGGGGTGTGATATCACTCAACAGCCCAAACTAATTCGACCCGTGTCAATTTGCGCCGCTCAATACGATTGATCCCAAGCCAATCCTCATTTAAGGGAGGCCCTGTCAAATCAGAGTCACCCGTGGGGCCGTCATGTCCCCTTTGGGATTGGTGCCTATGTCACGGCGGCACATGCTCTTGGATCGCACGCCCCTGAAAGGCTTAGAAAAGGTAAGGGAATATGGCAGAAAAATCGAACTTCGACGTATTGTATACCATTGTAGACGAAGCGCCCGAGCTGGCGAGCGCCTCGTTCCTGCCCATTATCCGCAAGTTTGCGTCAGCAGCCGGTGTCAGCGTCGGAACCAAAGACATTTCGCTGGCCGGGCGTATTATCGCGACCTTCCCCGAAAAGCTGACAGACCAACAGCGTATTACTGATGATCTGGCTGCTTTAGGTGAGCTGGTGAAAACACCGGACGCAAATGTCATTAAACTGCCCAACATCTCGGCGTCGGTGCCCCAGCTGGTGGCTGCCATCGAAGAGCTGCAATCACAGGGTTATGACATTCCGAACTACCCCGAAGAGCCTTCGACGGACGACGAAAAGGCGATCCGTGCGCGTTATGACGCCATCAAGGGTTCGGCCGTGAACCCGGTCCTGCGCGAAGGCAACAGCGATCGCCGCGCAGCGCGCGCTGTGAAGAACTATGCCCAGAAGAACCCTCATTCGATGGGAGAGTGGAGCGCGGACAGCAAGACCAAAGTGTCTTCGATGCCGGGCAATGATTTTTACGCCAATGAGAAATCGGCAACGATCACTGCGGCGCAAGCCGGCGATGCCAAGATTGAGTTTGTGGGCAAAGATGGCAGCGTTACGGTTCTGAAAGACGCTTGGCCACTGGCCGAAGGAACTGTGGCCGACGCAACACTCATGTCGGTCAAGGCGCTGTCGTCGTTCCTGACCGAAGCCATTGAGGACACCAAGAAAGACGGCACCATGTTCTCGCTGCACATGAAGGCGACGATGATGAAGGTCAGTGACCCGATTATCTTCGGCTATGCAGTCAAGGCGTGGCTTGCCCCCGTGTTCGAAAAATTCGGTGCAGAGCTGGACGCACTGGGTGTAAACCCGAACTCGGGTCTGGGGGACCTGCTTGAGCGGGTTCAGGGCAACGCAGACATCGTCGCCGCAATCAATGCGATCAAAGGGGATCGTCCGTCGATGTATATGGTGGACTCGGACCGTGGCATCACCAACCTGCATGTCCCGTCTGATGTTATCATCGACGCCTCGATGCCCGCAGTGATCCGTGCTGGCGGCAAGGGTTGGGACGAAACCGGCGCCAAGGGCGATACTAACTGTGTGATCCCTGACCGTTGCTATGCACCGGTGTATGACGAGGCCATCAACTTCTTCAAAGCCAATGGTGCACTGAACCCAGCCACCGCAGGAGCCGTCGCCAACGTTGGATTGATGGCGCAGAAGGCCGAGGAGTACGGCTCGCACCCGACGACGTTTGAAGCGCCCGCAGATGGTACAATCCGTATCGTTCTGGCCAATGGCGAAACGCTGCATTCCCATGACGTCGAAAAGGGCGACATCTGGCGCGCCTGCACCGTCAAGAAGGCCCCGATCGAGAACTGGATCCAGCTGGCGATGGACCGTCAGCGCCTGACCGGGTCCGAGGCGATCTTTTGGCTGGATGCCAACCGCGCACATGACGCCGAGCTGATCAAGTATGTCAAACCAGCGCTTGAAGCTGCAGGCGTGGCCGACAAGTTCTTGACTATGGCCCCGCGTGAAGCAACCCGCCAGTCGCTGGAAACTATCACGGCGGGCAAGGACAGCATCGCCATCACCGGTAACGTATTGCGGGATTATCTGACCGACTTGTTCCCGATCCTCGAACTGGGGACGTCGGCCAAGATGCTATCAATCGTTAAACTGATGAATGGCGGCGGTCTGTTCGAAACCGGTGCAGGTGGTTCGGCGCCGAAACATGTTCAGCAACTGGTTGAAGAAAACCACTTGCGCTGGGACTCCATGGGTGAATTCTGTGCGCTCGGAGAATCCCTGAACTTCCTCGCTGACAGCAAGGGCAACGCCAAAGCGGGCGTCTTGGGCGCCGCTGCCGAGGCTGCCACGCAGGGAATTTTGGATAACAACAAGTCACCCAGCCGCAAAGTCGGCCAGCCGGATAACCGCGATAGCCACTACTGGTTCGCTCGTTACTGGGCCGAAGCTTTGGCGGGGCAATCCGATGATGCTGGGCTTGCCGCCGAGTTTGCACCGCTCGCGAAAGAGTTGGCGGACAAAGAAGAACAGATTTTGTCCGAGTTGACGGCAGCGCAGGGCGCACCCGCCGATCTGGGTGGATACTACCACACTGATCCGGCCAAAGCGGCTGCGGTGATGCGGCCAAGTGCAACCCTGAATGCGATCATCGGATAAGCCAGGGTTGCATAAACGCCTAAAGAGAAACCGGTCCGAAGAGGGCCGGTTTTTTCGTGCCCTGAAAAAGAAAAAGGCCAGCCCCCATAGCCAGCCTCTTTCTGAGTGAGTGGCGGGGCTTACGCCTCACCGGTGCAGTTGAGTTCATCCTACGCTTATCGTTCACGCTGAATATTCGGGGATTCCCGTAGACGGCCGCCTTTTATGAGCGATTAAGGATAAAAATAATCATTATGTATGCGCAAATAAGACCAAATGCTGACTGCGCCACGTCTGAGGCCTAGTCAGTTGGCTTTGCCGTTGTCATTGAAGATACTGACCCACCGACAAAAAAAGGGCCAGTCCGAAGACCGGCCCCAAAGAAAGGTCATAACGACCGAGGGATTAGTTTGATGCTGCGTTCAGCTTTTCATTTTGTTCGCGCAGCGTGTCGGAAATAATCGCGTACCATTCGCCGGACTCGCGCATCTCGATCAAACCCTTGTTCATCATCGCGATGTACTCGCGCGCGAATGGATTGGTGCGGTGTGCAAGGAAGCTCATCGAAGACAGTGTCGAGACATACGGGTTCTCAACAATGTCCGCCGAGGTCAAACCCATGTCTTTCATTGTCGAGGCAAACAGATCAACTTCGAATGCAGCCACGTCTGCTGTACCGGTCAATACGGCATCGAGACATTCGCGGGCCGAATTGGGTTGGACCACGGTTGTGTTCTCGCGGTTGAGCCCTTGTTCTTCCAGCACCACCATGCTCCAGCCTGCCATGCGGCAAACGGTCGAGCCCTCAAGGTCGGAGAAATCTGTCGCCTTTGCGTATTCGCTTTCAGGCAAAGTGAAGAAACCACCGACAATGTCATATACCGGAACCGAAGCGACAAATTGGGTACACCGGGCTTCGGTCTCTGCAGACCACTCATAGGAGCGGTTGGTACAATCCGGTACAGTCCACGCGATCGAAATATCAAACGCACCCAGTGGCAACAGTGTGTCCAGATGCGAACTCCAGTCATCTACAAAGCTGACCGAGAAATCGCGGCTGTTACCAGCACGCTGAAGGCTTGTCGTCGCCAGACGGGTCATGATGCCACCGCCGCTCAGATCTTCAGTAGTGAACGGTTCCCAACCGTTGCCAGCGACCATCTTGATCGGAGGCGCGTAGACATTCGAGCGCTTGACGCTTGCAGCACGTTGTTCTTCTGCCGCGATCAGTTCTTGCGCGCTCTGACCGTTGGGCAGGCTGCCATCCTCACAGGGCAGCGCCAGTACCAGACCGGGGGTTAGCGAACCGGGATTGGTGATTGCGTTGCGGTTAGCGTTAAAGATCGGCTGATAGTTTGAGGTGCCGTAGGCGGCAATGGCGATGGTCGCCAATGTGTCACCATCCTGAACCGTATAGTTGGAGCAGGCCTCTTGAGCGGCGGCTGCACCTGCGCTCAGGGCGGTGAAGGCTGATGCCGACAGTACTGCTTTCTTCAATTTCTTGTTAAACATGTCCACTTCCTCCAGACTTTGTTTCGTTGGGCCAATCAAGGCCTTAGCCATTTTCCATTTGATAGCGCAGTGCGGTAGATACGATGTCGCGCCACTCGCCTGATTGCTGCATGATCGCCAGACCCTGGTTGAGCGTCTCAAGGATCGCTTCCCCATCCGGATTATCTTTGTGGGTCATGACGTTAAGCGACTTGATTGCCGCTAGGTTGGGGTTTTCGATGATCTGATGTTCGTAGCCCAGACGCCCGATTGCTTCGACCGCCAGATGCGCTTCGATCGCGACGATATCGGCTGTGCCATCCATGACCGCGCGAAAACAATCATCGGGTGAAACGGGGCGCATCAGCGTGATTGCAGGCTCGTAAAGACCAACTGCATCCATATGCGACAATGACCAACCTTCCGGCCTACAAATCGTTGTGCCCGCGAAATCTGCATAAGTCAGTGTCTCTTCGTAACCCGAACCGCTTTTTGCGAAGAACGTATCAACGACCTCGTAGAATGGGTTTGAGAAATTATAGGTTTCGCACCGTGAACGATCATTTTCCGACAACGTTGCGGCTTGTTCACAGTTCGGCCGCGACCAAGGGAATGTGGCGTCAAAGGCGAGAGTCGGCATCAATAGGTCCAGATGCGACGACCAGTCATTAACGAACTGAATCTTGTAGGACTGCTCGGGCGCGGCCCGCAGCATCGCGGTTTCAACCAAGTTGGTATAAAGCCCACGATTTGGCAGCGCTTCATCCGTGAACGGGGCGTAGTTACCACCCGTGATCAACAAAATCTGACGGTCACGAATTTCAGGGCTTTCGCCACCATCCGCGTTGCGGATCAATGCGGCACCTTCCGCACGCGCTGCTTCGATCTCTTTCTTGGCCGCAGCCTTGGCCGCGATTACGGCTTCTTCGCTGGTCTTTTTAGCTTCGGCCTCTGCAGCGGCCACGCGGGCTTCGGCCTCGGCAATGGCTTTTTCAGCCCGTTCCTCGGCAGCTTTGACCAGTTCCGAGGCCATTTCGGCAGCCATGCGGCCAGCTTCGGTATCCGGCAGTTGCGCCGCGCGCCCGATATCTTCAAGACAAGGGAAAGTCAGGACATCACCGACGCGAATGATATTGGGGTTCGACCCTATCGTTTCCCGGTTCGCATCATAGATGACCCGGTAATCTTCCGTCGCGTAGACGGCAATTGCCAGTTCCCGCAAGCTGTCACCGGGCTGGATTTCATAAGTCGAACACGCCTCTTGCGCCGATGCTGCACCTGTTGCAGCAGCAAGAGCGAGGGTGGATATGATAAGATGGTTTCGCATTTTGTCCTGTTTCACTGCCTGTCTAAGTCTGTGCCGGTTTGACCACGGCGATTGAAATGTTGTCCTGATCCGGGTCTGCCTTTGCATGCAGTGCTTGAAGCAGCGCATCAGCAATATCGCGAGCCGGGGAATGAATATGCGTGCGCACCAGCGTTTCGATCTCGGAATTGCCGAGATATTGCAGACCATCACTGCCAAGGATCAGTACATCTGCCGCAATCAGCGCTAATGGTTGTTCCGGACAATCCACTTTTGGAATCGCAGCCCCCATGATCACCGAAGTCAGTTGGTTACGATCCGGATGGCCTTGTGCCTCTTCCGCGCTCAGTAATCCTTGTGCGAGCTGTTCGTCGATCACCGGGGCCATCGAGTGATCTTCGTTGACCTGTGACAGGGCATCATTGCGGAACAGGTAAAGTGGACTGTCACCGATCGAGATCCAGAATACTCGTTGATCCAGCATCAACATGCCCAGAAGGGTGGAGCCCAGATTGACCTCGTTTTCCTCACTATGGCTCGCCATAGCGGCGTTGGCCTGCATTGCGGCCAACGGCAGAGCGTCGAGCAGTGCGCTCTCAGCAAGGTCGGGCCCATCCAACTGGGCATCCATCGCATCGCGCCAGGCTGAAATGACCAACTGCGAAGCGACTTCACCCGCTTCATGACCACCCATACCGTCGGCAATCACGACATAACCCGCGTCTGCCGCGTCAGAGACCCGCGCAGCAATCGCGTCTTCCTGCGAGTCGCGCTGACCCTGGTCCAGGATCAGGGCAATATCATATGCAGGGGTCGCCAGCATTAATCGGCATCCCGCCAGTCAAAGCCGTCATCACAGAAAGCGGTGAAGCGGATCGAGGTTTCGCTGATCCGGATCAGATCGCCGCTGGACAAGGCTATGGTGCTGAGCACAGGCTTGCCATTCAGGCGCACCAAGTTGGCCTTGCCGCCATGGCCCAGATAGCATTTCCGGTCCTCTGGGTCATATGCGATGACGGCGTGATTGCTGCGAGAGATCCCGGTGTCGCCGAAATCCAGCTGAATAGCCTGATCGTCATTCCGACCGATCTGCATCAATCCCTCGGTCAAGGTAATCGCGGCACCCCGACCCGGTCCGGCGGTCACGACCAGCCAGCCAACCGGGAATGTCTGTTCGGCCGCTTCTGTCTTTTCAACGGGCTCAGCTGTTTCCATCAGCTCCTGAACATGCGTGTCTGCACGCTCGAAACCCAAAAACGTCGTCTTCACACGAGAACGCCGATCTTCAGCCGGTGCAGGTGCAGGTGCGACCATGGCGGGTTCCGGGGTTACATCAACAGGCTCCGGTTCCGGTGTGGGTTCTCCGACGATTTCCACCTCGCCCGCAACTTCAGATACGACTTCAGGTTCGATGGCCTCTGGTTCTTCTACGGTGACTTCGGGTTCATCGTCCTGAACCTCGTCTTCCGCAGTCAGATGAAGCGTGACAATCTGTTCATCTTCTTCGACCTCTTGAACCTCGGCCACTTCTTCTTCGGTCGCCTGATCTTCGATCTGGTCTTCCGAAAACTCGGGCATCGGTTCTTCGGGGATCAGTTCGTCTGCTTCCTCGTAGCTGTCCGAGCTAACGTTTCCACCCGCAAGGGCCGCGCGCAGGGCGTTGAAATCCGCAATCGGAGCGGCGCTTTCTGTTTCGACCGCTTCCGCAACGGTTTCGGTTTCGGTTTCCACCGCATCTTCTTCTTTCGGTTTTCCGGCACCTTCTAGAAGCCGGCTCAGAGGGCTTTTGTATTTGAACATGGTGTCGTCACCTTCTTTGATTTCTGATGCGGGGTTTTACCCGCGGGACTGCTACAAACCGCTTCGCCGTAGGCGCAGGGCACTGATGAAGAGGAAACAGAGAAACATTTACGTCGCGACGGGTTGGTCCCCGACGGGGTGACGCGATGGGCGGCACCCCCAGCACACTGACCTGGCGATAGTCACATCAACTGGGCGATCACTCCTGCGTTAGTTGCATGACCGCAGTACTTTCAGCTCCGTTGCGCAGAATGCTTAGGCGCGCCTCGGGTTGGTTGTCGGAAACAAGTTGAGCAAGGATGCCGTCCAGACTCTCGGGCTCATTAATCGAGACACCAGTCTGTGTTTCGCGCAGCAGCACATCCCCCCGCTGCAAACTGCCAGCAACTTCTTCCGGAACAGATGCGACGACGGTTTGCCAACCTGCCTCGCCCGCATGAGCCACATCAAACGAATAACCGTTCAGAAGGCCAAAACTGCGGAAGGCGGGCAGGGCCAGCAATCCATTCTGCGCGCGCGTTTCGCCCAGACTGCGATAGCGCGCTGCTACACGGATATACCCGTCTGGATCGACCGAGAAATTATCTAGAACATACGATGCAAGCGTTGTGTCCGGACGAATAGGTTCACCATTCAGAGTAAAAATCGTAGCGCCCCGTTCGACCCAATCCCCGATCACCGACCTATCTTGACCGGCGTTCAATCCATTGATGGCAATGACACTCCCGGTCGAGCTGCGACGCTTGGACATCGTGAATGGAATCTCAATATCCCAGTGCCCAAATGCAACCTGGTTTTCGGCTAGATTTACCGGCGTCGCAGGTGCGATGGGTGTGATGTCTTCAACCGTAGGTTCCGTCACTTCAGGTTCCACTACTTCAGGTTCCACCAAAGCGATTTCTTCGGGTTGCTGCTCTGACACAATGGCGGCTTCCGGCACCTCATTAGCCTGCTCGACAGGTTGTTCCTGCGCCGCTTCTGGTTCTGATGCCAAAGCGACTTCGGCCTGTTGCGGCTCTGTTGTGGCTTCGGCGGTCTGCTCGACGGGTTCCGGAGCTGCTTCTGCGGGCACCGGAGTAGTCGGAGCCTCTGCAGTCACCGGAGTTGCCTCGGGCGATTTCTGATCGCCCGTCATTACGAAGTATCCACCTCCGGCCAGTGCCGCCAATACAATCGCGATACCCGCGATCATCTTGCCACTGCCGCCCGAGCCGCTTTTTACAACGGTGTCGACTGCAGCAACGGCCTCGTCCTGAGGTGCAAATTTAGCAAGAGTGTCTTCCGTTTTTTCCTCGTTCCCGAGGGCCAGATCAGAGTTCCCGGCCAGCAGCGCGGTCACGACGGCCTCCGCATTCTCGCTTTCGGCTTTGATCCGTTCTTTTTCGGCCTCTTCGTCTTTGCGATCCATGCCAACAATGACCGAAACAGGGCGATACGCGAAACTGTCGAACATCACACCGGGACCACGGAACATACGCAGCCAGTCCAATGCGGTTTGCACACGGTCAGTGGCGTGCACTTCCATTGCTTTGTCGATCGCCTCAAGGAACCCGTCAGGATAACCTTTGAATCGCCCTGTCAGCGGTTCATAAGGATCGTCTTGGCCGTTGTTGAACGCATTCAAACGTGTCTGGCCATCAATCGGTCGCTCGCCGCTGATCGCATGATACAGCGTTGCAGCCAGTACATAGAGGTCACTGCTGGGGCCCTGATCCGCGCCACGCACATAAAATTCGTGCGGCGAGTACCCGTCCTTAATCACGCGCAGCGTCAATAGCGCCGCTGACTTGTGTGCCGCCTGCTCGCGTGCTGCGCCAAAGTCGATCAGGATGGGTTCGCCATTCTCATCGATCAGGATATTGTCGGGTGAAATATCGCGATGTAGCATGCCGCTTTGGTGAATGAACGACACCGCAGACAGCATTTTTTCGGTGACCTGAACGATAAAGTCCGGTCCGCTCTTGTTTTCGGGTTTTTCGACATAATCCAGAAGATCGCATCCGCGGATCAGGTCCATCGCGATATAAGCGGTGTCGTTGTCCTCAAACACCTGATGCACGTCGACGATGTTGGGATGAACCAGCCGCGCATGGTTGCGTGCTTCCTGAATGAACAGGTCGATAATGGAGCGCAGGTCTTCTTTGTGGTCAGGGTTGGCAGGTTCGACCAGATCACCATTCCGCTGACAGAGCGCCCCCGGATAGCATTCCTTGATGACCACATCGCGATCCAGACTATCGCGCGCGAGATAGGTGATCCCAAACCCGCCGTTGCTTAGGAACCGGAGGATTTCATACTGTCCGCGCAGCAGCTTTGCGCCTGGCTGCAATACTTCGATCTGAGGTTCGTCGTGCGTTGCGCCGACCGCCTGGTTGTGGCTCATTTCTTCCCGCCCATTCTACTCGTTTATTGCGGCATAGATAACCAGGGCTTCAGCCCGCGAACTCACAACCAAACACAACCGCAGGACACTTAAGACGGTTAGACGTTTCAAATTTGACTTTATTGGGGCCGCCTGATGGCTTCACTATGGATCACAAAAAATGAAATCGCCTATATAGTCGGTCCAAACCTTCATTACACTATATGTTGTGTTTGCCTGATGGAAGAAATGGATTCTATACCGCCGAAATAGAGGCTTGGTCCACGAATTCGAAACAATATCGCGGCGATTCCGAACGCTTCGAATCGCTGCGATGCGGCTCAATTCAAGCGGGAAAAACTTATGTGCCGGTTTTTGGGGGCGCCGACGCAACAGAGCTGCCCGCCCAAGCCAGATTGTCGCTGAGCTGTGCGAGAATGCTTATTGCATCCTTCAGCGGTGCGTCCCCGGTTTCAAACTGCAGCAACAGCAACAGGTCAGTGGCCTTTTCAAACTCGGCCGGAATCCAGTCTGCTTTGGGATCGATTTCGGTACCAGATTCTAACCTTTCGGCAAAATCCTCGACGATTTCCTGACAGCTTTGCAGGAAGGCCGCCGGTTCAATATCTGAGCTTTCGCGCAGATCGTTGTAAATGCTGGCGATGGCCGCAAGCCAGTCTTCAAGGATTGGATTGTCCAGGGGGGGCAGGGCGGCCTCTAGGCTTGCCTGCACAGTATTGCCGTCGGCCTCAGCGCCATCTGTCGAAGCCGCACCAGTAAGGTTCTCCAGATAAGGCATAAACTCTTCAGCCAGATCTTTTTGGGCGGCCTCAAGATCATGGCGACGGTGATCAGAGGCAATGTGCAAAACCTGTTCTGCCAAGTTCTGCCCGCCACAGGTTTCCCACAAAGCAAAGTCGGGTTCAGGCTCTTGTTCCATGGCCCGTACCGCTACCGGGGTGCCGATGGTCACAACCGCGCGAAACAAATCGCCCTTCTCCTTGTTCAGGCGTGCGACTACCCGATCCAGAGCATCCCGCACCGGAGGCAAATCGGCATGTGTTACAGCCAACAAGCTGTTATTGCGCAGCTTTTGAGGGACCTGCGACCACAAATGGCGTTCGGTTTCACGCCAGGCGTTGGTGCCATTGGTGCACCAGATCGCACAATCCACATAGTCGAGCAAATTTAGAGTCTGTTTGTAGGTATCATCCAGTGCACCGGCACCGGGCAGATCAAACAGCGAAATCTCCTGCAGGGCAGGGGTGTTCAACCCGACCGAGATGAAATCGGGTTCGTCCGCCGCTGCCTTTTCCAGCGCTATACCCGAATAGACTTTGGGTTCCTTGTCCCACCAACCAACGGTTGTCTCAGGCGTATCAGCATAGGCCACGATCACCAGGGGCAATTTCAGATGCTGCGGCCCGGTGGGCAGAATGTCTGCCCCCGCCAGCATGTTGGCAAGGCTGGACTTTCCGGCTCCAAACTCCCCGGCAAAACCAATGGAAACCGCGTTCGAAAGCCGCTCGGCATGGGCCAGCGCGCGGGCGCGCATATCATCCAGCTCTGCCGATGAGGGAGCATTTTCGGTGGCGGTCAGGAAACGCTCTAGCTGGCGCACTTCCTTCTCGGTTCCGGGGAATTCAATCATTCTGCGGCCTCTGCCTGTCGAGTGTCCACTGGTGCAGTTCCGTGCACCGCCCCTAGTTCATCGCTGATGCGCCGCGCTTCGTCAACCGCACGTTGCGCTTCGGCGCGCGCGTTCGACCCATCGGGGCCTGCGCGATGTTCCAGATGCCCGGCCAGCAGCGCCATATAATGGTCAAGAACGGTTTTCATCCGTTCGATAAGGTCGCTTCTGGCGGTATCTACAAGATCGTCTCCGATCATCTCAAACTCTTGAACGATCATCCGTTCGGCGCGGTTCAACACACTGCGACGCGATATCAGTCGCGACAGCCATGTCACACGCAACTCAACCGTGATGCCACGCGTCAGTGCGCTTGTATTCGGACGGAACCAACGCACCGCGCTGGTATTCATGCGATTGTCCGCGGGTTCCTGCCATCCGGGCAGGGCGCGCAAAGCAGCATTGGTCTGCATATCGATTGCGTAAAGCTCACTAAGCATGCGCTGCCGCACCACCTGGGTCGCGCCCTGGACAAGCTCGCGCATTCGCTCACGCAGAGGCGTAAAGTTCAGCTCGGTATCTCCGTCTTTGGCCAGCAAAGGCGATTGCCCATCAGGGCCGCGCACAACGATCGAGACAGCCTCGGCGACGGTGTCATCCATAACACCTCGCAAATTGGCCAGTACATCGTCCATATCATTGGTGATGGCCTTGGATTTATCTTCAACTAGCGCGCGCAACTCAGAAAGCGTTTTGTTGTTTTCTTCGACATCCGCTGTGTCGGGACCATCCTTTTCTTCAATCGCACGAAGCCGCGCAGTGCTGCGCTCAAGCTCACCTTGGGCAAAACTGTTGAGGTGCTGCCACGCAATATTAAGCTGTTCTTGGCGCGGTCCTTCGGTCAGGGCTTTGGTCACATGACGGCGCAGATCGGGCAGGCCCGACGCGATCATCGCGGCAAATCGCAATACACCTTCGCGGCTGATGGGGCCGGGGCCTTGCTTGATCTCTTCGACGCCGTCAAGATATTGCTTCATCTGTTCGGGATGCGCCCGCAGCCACGCCAATATCTGATCATGGTCGATTCCGGTTTCATCCCCGGTCAGCGCATAATGGGCCCATTGGGCGCTGCCCATCAGAACGTCAATCTCCGAGTTGCCAAGCGCCTGTTCGAGCCCATCCAATACGTCAGTGCGCACCTTGCCGGCATCTTCGGCGCCACCACCCAATTCGTCCACGCGGTTGATGAAGACCACGATCTGACCAAGCTCTAGCGCTTGCATCAGGCGGAATAGCTTCAGATCGGCCCGCGACAACGCCTGATGCGCAGACAGCACGACGACGAAAAAGTCGGATTCCTTGAGATACTGGCGCGAGATCTCTTCACGGATCAGCAGCGGGTCATTGACACCGGGTGTGTCTGTGACTGTCACCGGATACGGAAAATGGCCAATGTCAAAATAGACCTCGGCCTTACGGGTGATGTCGCTGTAAAGGCCCCGATCTGAACCGGGGTCATACTGGTCTTCATCTGTCGGGTCATCCCCGGCGCAGACATAGCGCGCCAGGTCATCCGAGGTCAATTCATCCAGATCGTGATGCTCGCCAAGAAGGTGTTTGTAGCTTTCCCCCAAGCGTAGCTTGGCGCGGGTTTTCATTGCCTCGACCTGCTCTTCGATCATCTCGCGCTTGTAGCTGTCCTCTTCATCAGGGAACATGTTGCGTAACTCTTCACCTTCGGCGATCAGGGCCTGCCATTGGCGATTGTCAAAGAAATGAAACTCGGCGCCCGACGTCCGACCGGACGGATGACCGAAATGCATGTCGGTGATCACTGTCGTCCATGGGTTCACGTCCGAGGGCAGATATTCTGCGTGCCCGGTGAAACCGTTGATCAAGCGCGATTTTCCGGCCTTGATTTGACCTACGAATGCTATCGAAGGCTTGAGGTTCGACAAGTCGTCAACGATGCGCGAGATGAAGTGACGCGTTTCGTCATTGCTCGTCCCGTTCATGTCTTCTGCGATGCGAATAAGCTCGCGGCGGTTTAACTCACTCATAAGATTTACCCTGGTAACTCGTATTTTGTTTAACTTTGCAAAGTGGACACTATTTGGCAGGAACGCGGTTATTCAACGGCGCTATTCAATGTTTTCCATAGGTTGACGACAGCGCCCAGCTTGCGGGCGTCATGAACGGCGGCGGCGGTTTCCTGACCGTCGCACAAGATGGCGAGACCCGCGCCTTGTCCACCTGTCGGGCGAATGACGATCAGCTGTGGATCAGTTAAAGCATCGGAACCATCGGCCTGCCATCCCGCCAGATCCCGGGTGAATCGGGCCAATATATCCGTGTCCGGATGTGCGTCTTGGCCTTGCGCACACAACCCGTCAAATTGCATCTCGTCTTCAGTCGACCCGATCAGTATTCGACCTAATGCGAACCGATCCGCGCCCTCAAAGAATTTTCCGGCAATACTGGTGGCGCCTTGTGACGCAGTTTCTGGCTGGGCTTCTGGTTCTAAGGTCTGGTCGGAAACGATGGCCATGCGCGGCTCTTCGATTAGTTCAATCCGCGCGCAGGCCGCTTCGACCTCCGAAAAGGTAACCCCTACGTCATCAGCCTCAAGCGCCGTATCCGGGCGCAGAGAAACCAACTCAAGCGGGCCGGGTGCCGTTGCAATTTCCGACACCACTTGCGCCAGTCGTTCGATCAGTTTTTCGCGTGCTTCGGTTTCAAAATCCGGGACAGGGCCCGAAGCACAGCGGAATACGTCGGTGACCCGAGAGCTGTTGACTTCGATAGCCAAAGTTGCCCCGTCAGCCGCCGTAAATTCCAAACGCCGAGGCAAGATCGTGCCCCGGATGGCCCCCAGCACCTCATTCCGGCGTAACAGTGCGCTGCTACCCGATAGGTAGATTGCAGGCGATAAGCGCGCGATCGAAGTCCGCCCGATCCCTTCGAGCATATCCAGTATTTCACTATCCATCATGCGTGACCCCCTCTGGTCCCGTCTACACCGCGGCCGCCACCGGCCCGAGGCTGAGATGTGATTTCGTAAGCGCCAGCCCGACATTCGCGCTGTCGCGGCAGATATAGCATACCACGTGATCAGGATATTCTGTTGTCCTGAGAAAGATGTGCAGCCGGTCGTTTGAGAACACCGCGATTTCCCCAAATCCGGGGTGTTCAGTATCGTCGATTTTTGCCGCACGCAGGAGTTCTTCGAATCCCTTCATACCGCGTCCCTGAAACAGATTAGCTACTGCAAGTGCGAGATTTTCGAGCGCATCAGCGCTGTCTTGGTCCGCCGCGTCGACGCCCAATAACATGCCGGTCTCCATGTCGACATACCCGGCTGCGATGCAGTCGGGTATGGTTTCGATGGCCGAAGCCAGAGCAGAGTCAATCGACATTCAGATGCCCACCTTCGGGTTTAATCTAAATCGCATGCCACTCCGCTCCGCCGTTCTTGCGAGCCTCAGAAACGGCGCGCGGTATGTCTTGATTCCGCTTAGCGTCATGTTCCAACGCAATCTGGTCAAACTCGGACAAGAATGCTGCAAAGGCGCTTTTCAGGCCATTTGCATCGTCAGGCAGGTTCTCACGCGCCACGATTTCACCCCACATTGCTGCAGCACTGAGTGGCGTTTCTATGAGGCGATCGCCCAAATCATCTGCCTTGTCATCGGCTGCATCTTCAATCTCTTCGGCAGCAGCTTCACCCACCATTGATACGACGCGGTTTGGAGCCAGCGCATTCGATTCGGGCTCCGGTTCATATTCGTCTGCCGAGTTTTCCGACTGTTCCGCCAACAGGGCCGTAATCGACGAAACCGATACTTCGATATCTGATGATTCTTCGGCGTCCTCCGACGGCTCTTGTTCGGTGTCCGCAGCTTCGACTGCTTCCGCTTCGTCCTCTTCTTCACCCAAGACGATCAGTTCGGCATCTTCCTGCTCTTCCTCATCATCGTCATCCATGAAATCAAACTCATCCACGTCGGTGATGGGGTTTGCCAAGAGGTTCAGATCCAGCGGATCTTCCGTCTTGTCAGAGAACAAGGCACGTAAGTCTTCATCAGCGGGCTCCGCTTCGGTAGCCATTTCCGCGCGCATCCGCTCGGCTTCTTCTGCATCAATCCGCGCCTGTCCGGACTCCTCGGTGCGGCGTTCCACGCGGGCAGGGCGTACCGGGAAACTTGTAACCACATCATTCTCGGCAGAGTCATCTTCCATCGGCGTGACAAGTTTCAGCGGTGCTTCGCCAGAGGTTTTCTCGGGCCGCGATGGCTGAATTTTGGGTGCGTCTGACAGGGATTTGTCAATTTGATAGCGCGACAGCATATCCGCACGGCTGTCCATGATCTGCTCAGTGATCTCAAGGAAACTGTCGACCATCTTGCCGCCGCCGCTGCGTGACCACAGCTCGGCGTCGCCGGTTTTGTCACGGGCCATGATGGCATCGCGGGCCGAGAACAGGATCGTGCGATTGAACAAATGACCCGCTTCCCGATTTACACGGCGTAAGACCTTTTGACGGTCTTTCTGATTCAAGGCATCTGCGCGCGTCACCAACAACAGCGACTTGTGCTGCAGACGTTCTGGCAGCGAAACCCAAGTGGCACGTTCAGTCTCGCGCCAAGCTTGGGTCGAGTGCGTGCACCACAACACACCATTGGCCTGGCCAACTGCGCGTTGCCAGACATCCGTCGAAATCTTCGGGTCCGAAATGCCGGGTGTGTCGATCAGGTCGACCGCTTCAAGAATATCGGCTTCAAGGAAGATGCGAATGAACTGGGCGTCGTTGACACCAACCTGTTCAAGCTGATCCAATTCGATATTCTGCGTACTACCATCATGGCGTTTGATATAGGCGGGTCGATTGCCCCAGCTGAACCAGATCGGCGGCAGTTGCGTGGCTGTGACCTGCGTCGGCAGTGCCTGTTTGCGCAGCAGGAAATTCATCAACGTCGATTTGCCTGCACTGAATTCCCCCATGAGCGCAAACACAGGTTTGCGGCGGGACCACTGCTCGATGCGGTTCCAAGCCTTGGGAGAGACGAAGCGGGTTTGTGATTCTTTTACCATAACTCTTCTTATGCTGCTTCGTTACTAAGGTCTTTCAGGATATCGCCCAGAATATCGTCACGTGATTTCTGCGGCTTCTGCTCGGCCATCTGGGCCGCAGCCCTTTCAGGCGATTGCGAGATGCTGAGCAGCGTGTCCTTCTGTTCGGCAATAAAGTCGGTCAACGTGGCCCGCACGTTCTCTAAGACGGCGGCGATCTGGTTTTCCTCGATGTCTTTGGTGATCGAGTTCGCCTCCGACGCGATCAGTCGCGTATAGTCTGCGGCATAAGCTTCAAACCCTTTGCGGCGTTGCCACCAACGTCGCCACCATGTGCTCTGCAGGTCCAGTGCGATTGTGCGGCCAATCCCTAATGGCGGGGGTACACGCGGCACGATCGGGGCTTCGATGTTGAATTCACCTAAGTGGTTGCCCAGCAGCTTCTGATACAGTGCCTCGACATCCGCTGCAGCAGCCGAATACAGAGCACCGGCATCCTTACGCATGGATCGGGCAAAGCTGAAATATGCCGCCTTCTGCAAGGTGCGCAGACCTGCCGGATCATATTGCCATGTACCCTGCTCACCATTCTGTTCCAGATGTGAGATCAGAGAATCCGTCGCACGTTTGACAAAATTTGCTTCTGCAGACGCAAGTCGCTCTAATACCTTGTCGCGCAGCTTGGTTGTCAGTTCCGAGGCTTTCTTTTCGTACTCAGCCGAAACCTTTGCGATCGCTTCTTCGGGCGACGCACCGTCCAGATCCCGAACGATACCGTCAGAGTTAGACAGCGTCTTGGCCACTGCAGTAGCCCGGATCTGGCTGGCGATGTTGCGCGCCCGATGGCGAACGCGATCCAAAAGACGCGTTCCTGCACCCTCAGCGATACGCTCATTCATGGCGAGCAGCAGATCAGGCAATCCTGATAGCGCCCAGATCTTATCCAGCGATGCAGCCTGATCGCCAAATCCAGCCGCCAGGTAAAAGGTGTTCAACGCCTCGCGCGATTCCTCAGTTAGAATGTCCGGGTTTCCGGTCAGCGCAGCCTCGGCCCACAGAGCGCTGCCAAAAACAACGCTGGTGTTGGCGTCTATGTTGTTCTGTTTCAGTGTGTCTTGAATACGATCACGTATCTCAGGCACTTGATTGACCGGGTCTGACAATTCATCGATGCGGTTCACGAACAGGATGATCTGGCGGTTCTCGAACTGTGCGATGATCCGCATTAGCGCCATGTCCATCGTGGTCAGCGCCTGGCTGGCAGCCAAAACAACAACACACACCTCTGATCCACGCAGGCTGCGTAGGGTGATTTGTTCGCGTACCATAAAGGTATCGTTCACACCTGGGGTATCGCAGAGCTTGAGCGAGATCGGATATTGCGGGATATCCATGAACAACTCGGCCGATTTAGTCACATCGGCGAAACGGCCCGTCTTGGGGTCGATATCCGGGTCATCCTCATCCCCGAGGCAGACATATCGCTGAATCAGTTCATCGTCGAAATAATCATACTGGTGGCTCTGACCGAGAATCAGGTCAAAGTGCTTCCCAAGCCGCTCTTCTGATTTGGCCTTCATCTCGCCGATTTGACGGCGAATATCGTCCATCTCATCATCGGCACCGGCTCGATTGGCCAACTCGCCCAGACGACCGCCGCCAACCATCAGATTGTCCCATTCTTCCTGCTCGAAGAATGTGAATTTGGAACGGGTGTCGCCTTCTGTGCGGGTGTTGATGTTCAGCGTTGTAACCACCGAGGTCCACGGGTTCACATCCGAAGGCAAAAGATTTGGCCGCCCGGCCAATATGTTCACGATCGAGGATTTGCCGGCCTTCACCTGCCCGACCATCGTGACACTGGCGGTGAAATTCTCCATTTTGGTCTTGAGCGCAGCCAGCCGTGCGGAAGACCGCGCATCCGCCACCTCTGTCAGTTGGTCGATCTGTGTCGTCAACGAGGTCATTGCCTCTGTCATCTCAGACAGGGACTCGTTTCCGACAGACAGAAGGTGGTCGTTACGCGCCATGGTCAGCCTCCGGTACCAGTTGCAGCGATGTGGTTCCCTGCCCCGTCAGGCAGGCTTGCAAGCGTGTCGATTCGTGCGATCAGGTCCAGCGCGTTGCCGAGGATTGCGGCCTCGGTTCGCGGTGAAATCGATTCATATGCGAAAGAATCAGCCAGAACTTCGATTGAACTGAAGCCTTCACCATTTTCCAAACAAGCCACACGGCGTCCGGTCGGAAAATCATCTGTTTTGTTGGCAGGCAGCGGCATGCGGGCATTAGCCAGCAAGTAGCGATTGCCCGAATGCGTACGGAGAGCGACGCCGAATCCTGTGCCAGGGTGCTGACGGTTCAGGGTTTTCAGTTCGCCAATAAAGCTTTCACGCGCAAGGCTGACAGCGTCTTGCTCGGAAGCAACGGATTTGATCTGGTTGGTCACGACAGAGACCCTTGTTCTGGAGTTGAGCAGAAACTCGCACGGTGCCAGAAGGCAAAAAGACTCATTAACTCCTGCGCCCAATCAATTACGATTACCGCGGTGTTATTTTGACGCGAATAGGATATTTTGGCGTTTGAAATGTGGCACAATTATGATGGCGTCTCATAGAAAAACCTCAACCTATGAGAGTGTAAGCCACGACCTTGACGAGTTGTCCAAGTTTTTATGGCTTTGATTGCTTGTTAAAAAGTCCGAGGTTCCGTGGCGTCAAGGATTTACATGCTGCTTCTTACTTTTTTGAAATATATAGAAATAATTTCTATTTCTGTGATCGAAGGAACCTCTGATTGAAATTCGATACGAAACCACTCACCTCAAGTTACACTTTTTTGAAATGTGCCCCACACAAAGTAATCTCTGAGCGACTCAACGTATGCGAGTTTAAGATAAAGAGAAAAATTGCGATAAATGTTCGCTAAATGGAAACAAAAAGAAGGACCAGAAAACGGGCCTTCACACAGGTGAAATTACGACCAAAACCAGCACCTGAGCACTGTTCGTGCTGAAAAGACTGGCCAAACCGCATTCTCACTGTCCAAGGCACGTTCTTTAACATTTGGCACATGCGAGTTCTGGTTAAACTTACTTGGGCAAAAGATTGTTTCCAGCGAGACGATAATAAACTGCCCTCTCGCTTGATTTTACCTCTCGCACTCATTCAAAAGCTTTGCTATTCAGCGCGTCGTCGCGGTGCTTCGGCATCGGGTTGCGGGTGTGGCGAAATTGGTAGACGCACCAGATTTAGGTTCTGGCGCCGCAAGGCGTGGGGGTTCAAGTCCCTCCACCCGCACCAACACGACTTCTTACCATCAATGTGACTTATCGCTGGCGAACTTACGCAGTTCAAACGCCGTAGCGGGCCATAAACATGTCGACGGCCTGCAATGCGACCTCGTCGATTTCGTTCTGGTCAAATCGATTTTGGATACCGAACGCCGCGCGGCCCCATAGTCGGACTTTGCACAGTTCAGAAAACTGCTCGGCCGCGATGTTGACGTCTTCAACCGCCAACTCACCTTTGCTAACCGCCTTGGTCAAATATTCGGCCATCTGGCGTTGGCCGTTCCTCGGTCCTGCTTCATAAAACGCTTTACCAAGCTCGGGGAATCGGTCGCGTTCGGCCACACATATGCGAAAGACCTGTTGCGCGAAGTCCGAGACGAGAAAAGCCGTAAGCTGAGTGGCTGCTATCGTCAGCACCTCGCGGGCTGGCTTGGTCTCATCGATCATCGACAGGATGCGCTCGGACATCAGGCGACATTCGGTCTGGGCAACCTCGGTGAACAACAGTCGCTTGTCGGGGAAATAGCTGTATAGCGTTGCCTTCGAAACACCCGCCGCACGCGCGATGTCATCGACGCTTGCACCTTCAAACCCATCCGCCATGAAAACCTCTCGGGCCCCACGTAACACCTGGTCGAATTTACGGCCTGTACGCAGGATGGTGGCGGCTTGGGTCATGGTGTCTCCGGATTGCGATATCCTGCAACACTATAAACCGTTCGGTTCAGTTTCAACGCTTTTCACTCCGATAGCGGTTTTGGCACAACGTTACGGCTTCAATCGTACCGCCGACCGTGCGTCAACCTTGCGAGCCTGACCAGCCATGTTAACACGTTGCCATGGTCGAGATATTTCTGCGCACTCTCCCCTTTTTCGCAATCATCGGCCTGGGGTTCTGGGCCGGACGCAGCCGGTTTTTCCCTCCCGAGGCGACAGCATATCTAACCAAGTTCGTGTTTTTCTTTGCTTTGTCGGCTATGCTATTCCGGTTTGCCGCCACCCTGCCCTTTGCCGAAATTTTCAACGGTCGGCTGGTTCTCGGGTATCTGATCGGCACTGCTGGCGTCTATGCGCTGGCGACGGCTATCGCTTATCTCCGAGGGCTGGACATCCCCACCGCCGCGGTCGAGGCGCAATGTGCTGCTATTGGCAATGTTGGGTTTCTGGGCCTGCCCATGCTTGCGCTTTTATTCTCCGATGCTGCCATAGGTCCAGTGATGTTGGTGCTGACGGTTGATCTGGTTGTGTTTTCCTCATTGATCGTGATCCTGATCAACGGTGGCCGCGATGGTCGACTCAGCCTGGGGACGATGCGCCTGATCGGGATTGGCCTGCTGAGAAACCCCATGATCTTGTCAATCTCCGCCGGATTGATCTGGTCTGCGTTAGAGGTGCCTGTACCAGCCCCGCTTAATGATTTTCTGACAATTCTGGGCGGTGCGGCTACGCCGGGGGCGCTGTTTGCCATCGGGGCGTCACTGGCAGACAAATCGGCCGAGCGCATCCAGATCGCGGGCTGGTTGAGTTTTTGCAAACTGGTGCTGCATCCGTTTATCGTGGCACTTATGGTGATTTGGCTGATCCCGGTTGCCTCATTCCCTGCGATGGTCGCAATCGCGGCGGCGTCTTTACCAGTTGCAGGCAATGTTTACATGCTGGCTGCGCACTACGGTGTGGCCCCGCAACGGGCATCTGCTGCCATCCTGTTATCTACCATCGCCAGCATTCTGACCGTCCCGCTGGCGATAGGATGGGTCAGCGGATTCTGATCTTCACCTTTTCGAAAAATGAGCTTTCCAGAGGTGGCTGCACTTTACGCCGACGCTGCAGAGCGGTAGCCATGGCCCGGACACAACGTAAGGATCAGCTTGATGGAAACCCTTTCGGAAAATGCCTGTTTTGGTGGTGTGCAGGGCGTTTATCGCCATGCTTCCTCGGCCTGCAAATGTGATATGACATTTGGCCTTTTTCTTCCAGCCGAAGCCAAGGACGGCCCCGTTCCTGTTCTGTGGTATCTGTCGGGCCTGACCTGCACCCATGAAAATGCCATGACGAAGGCGGGTGCCCAGGGTTGGGCGGCCGAACAGGGCATTGCGCTGGTGTTCCCCGACACTTCACCACGCGGCGAAGGCGTGGCAGATCACGAAGACTATGACCTTGGCCAAGGCGCAGGGTTCTATGTCAATGCCACGCAAGGCCCTTGGACGCCTCACTTCAACATGTGGGATTATGTTGCCGAAGAGTTGCCGGCCCTTCTGGCCGAGAAATTTGCGATTGATCCTGATCGTCAGGCCATCACAGGACATTCGATGGGTGGGCATGGCGCATTGACGCTGGCGATGAACCTGCCCGGGCGTTACCGGTCTGTTTCGGCCTTCTCGCCGATCTCGAACCCAATGGGGGCGGATTGGGGCCGCAAGCAACTCAGCGCGTATCTGGGCGATGATGAGACCGCATGGGCCAAGCATGACGCGTCGGCGATGATGAAAAGCACAGGCTTTGACGGACCGGTCCTGATCGACACCGGTGCAAACGATCAGTTTATGGATCTGTTGCGCCCGGAGGCACTGGCGCAGGCAATTGCCGAGCGTCGCCAGCAGGCCACTTACCGACTGCAGCCCGGCTATGACCATTCCTACTATTTCGTGTCCACCTTTATGGAGGATCACATCACCTTCCACGCCGAAGCGCTGTATGGGGACTGAGGCATGAGCAAATATGACTATGACCTGATCATCATCGGCTCGGGCCCTTCAGGCCGGGCAGCGGCGATTCAGGCAGGCAAATTGCAGCGCCGGGTGCTGGTGATTGACCGCAAAGATCGTTTTGGTGGTGTCTCTGTTCATACCGGCACGATCCCATCGAAAACCTTGCGAGAAACGGTGCTGAACCTGTCAGGCTGGCGCGAGCGCAGTTTTTATGGGCGCTCCTACCGGGTCAAGGATCAGATCAGCGCAGAGGATCTGAAAGCACGGCTACACATGACACTCGATCATGAGGTCGATGTGCTGGAGCATCAGTTCAACCGCAACCATGTTGAAACGCTGAACGGGTTGGCGACGTTCACGGGGCCACACGAGATCGAGGTGGCTACGGATGCAGGCGAATCCACGCGTCTGACAGCAGCCAAATTCCTGATCGCCACCGGCACCAAGACCTACCGGCCAGATTACGTGCCTTTCAATGGCAAAACTGTCGTCGATGGGGATGATTTCCTTGAGATGGAGGAAATCCCGCGTTCGCTCTGCGTGATCGGTGCGGGCGTGATCGGCGTTGAATATGCAACTATGTTCTCGGCGCTTGATGTCCGGGTGACGTTGATCGAACCGCGCGAGACGTTTCTGGATTTCATCGACAAGACACTTATCCACGATTTCACACATCAGATCCGTGAAAATGGCGTCGATCTGCGGTTGGGTGCAGCCGTCGAGAAAATAGAAGACGCCGGTAGCCATGTTGAGATCACGCTGGACAATGGGCGGCACGTCCGGGCCGAGATGCTGCTGTTTGCAGCCGGGCGGATGGGGGCAACCTCGGCGCTGAACCTGGATACGGTTGGCATTGAAACGGATCATCGCGATCGTATCAGTGTGGACCGCAAGACCTATCAGACCTCGGTGCCGCATATCTATGCCACCGGAGACGTCATCGGGCATCCGTCGTTGGCCTCAACTTCGTTGCAACAGGGACGGGTCGCGGCCTGTCATGCGCTGGAGACTCCAACCCTGCCGGAAAGCCCCTGGTATCCGTATGGGATCTACTCGGTCCCCGAAATCTCAACCTGCGGGATGTCCGAGGAAGAACTGCAGGAGCGTGGTATTCCCTACGAAGTGGGTGTGGCCCGGTTCCGCGAAACCTCGCGCGGGCACATCATGGGGTTGGAGCATGGCATGCTGAAGATGCTGTTCTCGCTCAAGACCCGCCGGGTCTTAGGGGTTCAGATTGTCGGCGAAGGCGCAACCGAGCTGATCCATATCGCGCAGGCGGTGCTGAACCTGAAAGGCACGGTGGACTACTTCGTGCAGAACACGTTCAACTATCCGACCCTTGCCGAAGCTTACAAAATCGCGGGGCTGGATGCCTTTAACCGGATGCCCATTCCGGACGAATTCAAGGTGCGCAAATCGACGCCAAAGGCAAAGTCAGCGCCAAAGGTCAAAGAGGCGTGACGACGCTATACATCGACGGGGATGCCTGCCCGGTCAAGGCCGAGGCTGAACGGGTGGCAACCCGACACAAGGTGCCGATGGTTCTGGTCTCAAACGGAGGCCTACGCCCCTCCGCCAACCCGTTGGTGCAGGTAGTGATCGTCGCCTCGGGAGCAGATGAGGCGGATAAGTGGATTGCCGAACGCTGCGGCACCGGCGATATTGTCGTTACCTCTGATATACCGCTGGCCGCCAAGTGTATTGAAGCCGAAGCACGCGTGCTTCGGCCCAGTGGTGAGGCTTTCACCGCGGCCAATATCGGTCAGCAATTGGCAATGCGCGATCTGATGGCGGACCTTCGCGCGGCAAACCCGCTGGGGACAGGTGGCGGAGGAAAACCATTTGGCAAAGCCGACCGTTCGCGTTTTCTGGATGCGCTTGAGCGCGAGATACGCGCTGCCCTTCGCAGGTAGTGCTCCCGCCGGTCAGAGACGCATCAAAGATGCATATCCTTCCGTTGGGCTGGGCAGCGCGTGCCGCGCTGCGGTTGGCGCTTGCATCTCTGACCTGCGATTGGTTCAGTCGTTGTGATTGAACTGGTATGGGATTAAGTCATGGCCATTGAAGCCGTCATCTTTGACATCGGAAATGTGCTGATCGAGTGGCAGCCCGAGCGCTATTATGATCGGGTAATCGGCGAGGATCGTCGTCGCGCCATGTTTGACGAGGTCGATCTGCATGGGATGAATGATCTGGTAGATCAGGGCCATCATTTCACGGATACGATTTACAATTGGGCGGACAAGTACCCGGAATGGCGCGATGAAATCCGAATGTGGCATGACAACTGGATCGAACTGGCCGCGCCCGAGATCCCACATTCAGCGCGACTTCTGCGCGCGTTGCGGACCAAGAAGATCCCGGTCTTTGCCCTGACGAATTTTGGGGTTCAGAATTTTGACTATGCCACTACCGTTTATCCGTTTCTGAATGAGTTTGATCGTCAATACGTCTCGGGTCGGATGAAGACGGTCAAACCTCATATGCCAATTTATGAAATGGTTGAGGCCGATTGCGGCATCCCTCCCTCGGCGCTTTTGTTTGCAGATGACAGGATCGAGAATATCGAAACAGCAAGGGCGCGCGGATGGCAAACGCATCACTTCATCGATCCGCAGGGTTGGGCGGATCGATTGGTTTCTGAGGGGCTGCTGACCGCTGAAGAGGCCGCATAGCTCAGGCTGTCACGCCGGTTGGTGAGCGATTTTCGCGGATGGGCAGGTGAATGATGGCGCTGAACGCTCCGATAGCGACGCCGATCCACCAAACCATGGTGTAATCACCGAATTGGTCGTACATGCGCCCGCCTAACCAGATGCCCAGAAAACTGCCGATCTGATGGCTCAGGAATACGATCCCGTAGAGCGTGCCCATGTACCGCAGGCCATAGAGATGTGCGACAAGGCCAGATGTTAGCGGTACGGTCGCCAACCAGAGCGATCCCATCACAAGCGAGAATGCGATCACGGACAAGGGCGTGATTGGGAACACGATGAAGGCACCTGCGGCAAGCGTTCGGCCGGTGTAAACCGCCGCGAGCAGGTACTTCTTCGGAAAGTGATTTCCAGCCCATCCGGCCAAAAGGGTTCCGCCGATATTCGCCAACCCAATCAACGAAATCGCAATCGCCCCCAAGGCTGAAGTTGTGGTGATCCCCATCGAATGTAAGAGGCCTCCGGGTTGGATCGGGCCGCACATCTCGGTGACGAAGGCGGGGAAATGGGCTGTGACAAAGCCCAGTTGATAGCCACAACTGAAAAAGCCGATCGCAATCAGCGAATAAGACGGGTCGCGGAATGCCTTGGACAGGATCTGCCCCATACTCTCTTCTAGCTCCGATCTGCTGACGGGCTGAGGCGCGCGCATGAATGGCAATGTCAGGATCAATGCAAGGATAGCCACCGCAAAGATCAGAAACACTTGCTGCCAGGGTAAGAAAGTCAGCAACCACTCTGCTGTGGGTGCGCCAATGACTTGCCCGAAACTGCCCGCTGCGGTGACAATCGCCAATGACATCGAGCGGTTCGCATCCGATGAGGCACGACCTACGACCGCAAGGACCACGCCAAACCCCGTCCCAGCGATCCCGAAACCCACGAGCCAGGCATACATCTGATGTTCAAACGGGGTAACGGACCATGCCGTCAGGACCATTCCCGCCGTATAGGTCAAAGCGCCCAGAACGATGGCGCGCCGATCCCCAATCTTTTCCGCAATGGCGCCAAAGATCGGCTGGCCGATCCCCCAAGCCAGGTTTTGTATGGCGATCGCCATCGAAAAATCGCTGCGTAGCCAGCCGAACTCATCCGCAATCGGTATCTGGAACACACCAAAAGAGGCGCGTACGGCAAAACTGACTGTAATTACGATGCAGCCGACGATCAGGATCGGGTTCAGCAAACGGCTGGATTGCGACATTAAGGCTCCGAAGATTGGTTCCAGCAGACGTTAGCGGTACAACTCGGCGCGTCAATTCAGGAGTTTTGTGACGCCAGTTCAGCAAAATTGATGTGTCTGGAAAAAAGGTTTCTTTTCAACACACGAAGCGATCGGTATGGCTCAACTCATGACGGATCTAATTTCACACTATGAAGATCTTATTGCTGATGGGACACTGACCCGGGACGACGCGCAAGAGGCTGTGCTGCCCCGGTTTGAGCGCATTCGAGCAGCCTTGGCCGAACCGGTTAAGCGTGGATTTTTCCGCAAAGCGCCGCCGCCACCTAAGGGTTTGTATCTTTGGGGAGGTGTTGGGCGCGGCAAGTCGATGTTGATGGACATGTTTGTCGAGACATTGGGTGAAATCCCAGTTCGACGGGTGCATTTTCATGCGTTCATGCAGGAAATCCATTCCGGTCTGCACAAGGCGCGTGAAGACGGCGTTGAGGACGCGCTGGTCCCTGTGGCCGATGCAGTCATCAAATCGGCGCGGGTGCTGGCCTTTGATGAGATGCAGATCATCGATATCACCGACGCGATGATCGTGGGGCGGTTGTTTGATCTGCTCTACAAGGGTGGTGTCGTTATCGTTACGACTTCGAACAGACATCCGGATGATCTATATAAGGATGGGTTGAACCGGCAGCTTTTTCTGCCTTTCATACAGCACATCAAAGAGCAACTGGAAGTGTGGGAGTTGGTTTCACCCACGGATTACCGGCAGAACCGACTTGAAGGCTCGCCGGTTTACTTCACCCCCATCGGGCCCGAAGCGCGGGAGAAGATTCGTGGGGTTTGGAATGATCTGTCGGGTGGACCGGCAGAAGAGCTGGCCCTTCAGGTGAAGGGTCGCGAAGTTGTCCTGCCCGCCTTTCGCAACGGCGTTGCACGGGCCTCGTTTTATGACCTCTGCGGACGAATGTTGGGTCCAGGAGATTACCTGGCTATCGCAGAAGCGCTGAAGGTACTGGTTCTTGAAGACATCCCGCGTTTGTCACGCAATAATTTCAATGAGGCCAAGCGCTTCGTCACCCTGATCGATGCGCTTTATGAGGCGAAAGTTCGGCTGATTTGTTCCGCCGCTGCCGAGCCCGAGATGCTCTATGTCGAAGGGGAAGGAACTTTTGAGTTTGAGCGTACGGCCTCGCGCCTGCGGGAGATGCAAGACAAGGATTGGGGCAGATAGGGGGCGCTGCCCTGGCGCAGGATCTTTTCATCTGGCGGAGGATCAGGCGTTTTCTCTAAGGATGTTTCCCGCAAGATAAAGCGACCCACAGATCAGAATGCGTGCATCAGGGGTTTGAGCGGTGATTGCGGCGAGCGCGTCTGTGACGCTGTCTGCTGTTGTGGCGGCCAGATTCACCTTAGCAGCAGCGGCGGCGGTTTCGTCCGCGCTCAGTGTATTCTGCTCACCCGGGATCGATACGGCCGTCAGGCTGTCTGCCCTTTGGGCCAATGGCGCGAGATAACCGGTGACATCTTTGGTATTCAGCATACCACAAATCAAATGCGTGGGACGTTCTGGTAGTGAGGCTAGAACCTCGGCCAAAGCAGTGCCTGCAGCCGCGTTGTGACCACCATCCAACCACAACTCAGCCTGAGGAGCCTGCTCGACCAGAGGACCGGTTTTTAGCCGCTGCATGCGCGCGGGCCATTCGGCCTTGGCCACAGCGGCCTCGTAGGCATCATCGCCCATTTGCAGGTGGCGCAACGCAGCCAGAGCCGCGCCTGCATTTTCGATCTGATGAGCACCCAGTAGGTTTGGCATAGGCAGATCGCGCAAACCGGTTTCGTCCTGATAAATAAGGCGACCGTTCTCAGTATGAACATGCCAGTGCTGCCCGTGGACCAATAGCGGAGCGCCCAGACGGGCTGCGGTATATTCGATGACTTCCAGCGCCTCATCCTGCTGCGGGCCGACGATGCAGGGAACGCCCGGCTTGATGATTCCGGCTTTTTCAGCGGCGATCTTGCCCAAAGTGTCGCCCAGGAACTGCTCATGGTCGATCGAGACGGGGGTGATGACCGTCAACTCGGGCCGTTCGATCACGTTGGTGGCGTCCAGCCGCCCGCCCAGCCCGACTTCGAGCAGCGTATAGTCAGCTTTGGTGCGGGAAAATGCCAGCAGCGCGGCGCAGGTGGTGATTTCAAAATAGGTGATGTTCTCACCGCCATTGGCGGCGTAACACTCATCCAGCACGGCGGTAAGGTCGGGTTCGGAAATCAGCTCACCTACCAGTCGGATTCGCTCGTGAAACCGGGCCAGATGAGGTGAGGTATAGGCATGGACCGCATGCCCTGCCCCTTCAAGCCCCGCCCGGATCATGGCCTGGGTCGAGCCCTTGCCATTGGTTCCAGCGATATGAATGACCGGAGGCAGCTTAACCTGAGGATTGTCTAGTGCCGCCAGCAAACGCCATACCCTATCCAAGGTCAGGTCGATGATCTTGGGGTGCAGCGCCATCATCCGGTCTAGGATGGCATCCGAAGATGGGGAGGTCATTTTTCGACCGCGTCCTCGGTGGGTGCCTCGGTTGGGGCTTCTTCCGGCTCGGGCGCAGGAAGGTCGCCTTTGACCGCAGGGGGCTGCTTCATCAGCATTCGGGTGATGGTGATCAGCTCATCCCGCATCTCGGTGCGTTTGGTCACTCGGTCGAGCATCCCGTGATCCAGCAGATATTCAGCGCGCTGGAATCCTTCGGGCAGTTTCTCACGAATGGTCTGTTCGATCACACGGGGTCCGGCAAAACAAATCAGGGCATTGGGTTCCGAAATATGAACGTCACCCAGCATCGCATATGAGGCTGTGACGCCGCCTGTAGTCGGGTGGGTCAGGACGACAATATAGGGCAGGTTTGCTTCTTTGAGCATCTCCACTGCGACCGTCGTACGCGGCATTTGCATCAGGCTCAGAATGCCTTCCTGCATCCGCGCGCCGCCGGCTGCCGAAAACAGGATCAGGGGCCGCTGTAGCCTAACAGCCTCCTGTGCTGCAGCAATGATGGCATTGCCTACATACATGCCCATCGATCCGCCCATGAACGAAAAATCCTGCGCGGCAGCCACGATCGGGGTACGGCCGATTTCGCCAACGGCGACCAGCATCGCTTCTTTCTCGCCGGTCTTTTTCTGGGCCGCCTTCATACGGTCAGGGTATTTTTTCTGATCCCGAAACTGCAGGGGATCGTCTTTCGGTGCCGGGACATCAACCTCGGAAAAAATACCGCCATCAAACAGATGTTGGAACCGATCGCGCGGCGTGATTGCCATGTGATGGTCGCACTGGGTGCAGACATTCTGGTTTTCCGCCAATTCGCGGTGGAACAGCATGGTTCCACACTCATCACACTTGTGCCAAAGGTTTTCGGGCACTTCGCGGCGCGAGAAGATCGAATTGATCCGGGGGCGGACGTAGTTTGTGATCCAGTTCATGTCGGAACCTTGATAATGCGGCGTTGACGTCAAATAAGACGCAATGCCGGGAAATGCAATCAGCGCCTGAGGACCAATCTTGCGGTGAGCCACCCCACGATCATCAGCGCAAAGTCGACTAGCAACCAAGGTTGCAACGCTTCGGCGTCCGATGCCTCATAAGGAAGATGGAACAAGGCCAGGCCACCAAGGTTGTCGGGAAGCGAAATGACAAGCAGAGCCGCGATGTTATTGAAAAAATGCAGCGCAATGGCGGGGCCCAGCGTACCCGCTCGCGCGGTCAGATCGGCGGTCAAAAGCCCAAATGTCAGCGCCCAGATGGCAATCAAGACCGCATTGTCTCCGACCGTCGCGGGGCTGTAGTGGCCAGCTGCGAACAAGATTGATGGCAGACCCATCCAGATCAGCGGAGACCGAAACCGCGCGGCGAGGCCCTGTTGCATATAGCCTCGGAACAGGATTTCCTCGGCGCTGGTCTGAATCAGCACCGCAACAGCGGATAAGGGAAGCAGCAAAAGCCATTTGGTTAACGCGAGATTCGCCACCAATGGTGCACCAAGGTCATAGGGGGGGAGTATGAATATGACTGCACCCAGCAGAAGCAATGCGCGAACAACGCGCCAAAACTGCCAGATTGCGATGGATTGTTCGCCCAGGACCGAGGCAAGTGACCGGTGCTGAAATAATCGTGCCCCCAACGCCACGCCAATAGTGACAAAAATAAAGCTGGAGAGCACAATAAGGAGCGCTGTTGGCGACGATCCATTCAAGAATGTGACCGCCGACCCTGATGAGCCAAGACTGGCAACGATTGCGAACAAGATTGCATTGAGCGTGACCACAACCACTGAGACCAGCGCAAGACCAGCCAACAAGCGCCATATCTCGGGATATCTGCGGGCGGCACCTAGTAATTGCTGATGACTTGAATAGGTACCCCGCCTTTCGTTAGTGCTCATCGGATTGCTCAGCACTTACAGAAGGCAGGTCATCCCCAATTGGAGTGTTGGGGTCACGCAACCGCTCGGACACCGTGGACAAATATCCGGCCACGGTTTCAAGCAACCTCATCGCAACGCCCGCGTCACTTTCAATCACAGCACGCAATTCCTCCGCGCCGATCCGCAGGAACGAGCAATCCGTGAGGGCTACCAAATCCAATTGTCGCGGCTCATTGGTGATAATCGCAAGATCGCCGATAAGGCGCCCGGGTTCTACTATCGAGAGCGAACGCATTTCACCGTGTTCATTCAGCCAATTCAGGCTCGCCGAACCCGAAATACACAAATACGCCGCATCGGGAGCCTGGCCACGTGCGAAAATGGTTTGACCTGCCGCGACCTCGTACCATTGGGCCGAAAACGCCAGAAGACGCTGGTTGCGCCCATCGACTCGTGAAAACAACTCGGTAGAAGAAATGATCTTGAGTTTCCGGCTCAGGTCGTCCGTCCCGGTATCTTCGGCATCGGTGGACACGCGCGAGACACCATCGATGCGACCGTCCTTTATTTCAACAAACAAATCATAGGCTTCCGGATGGGCAAAATGATCCTCCATAAAGATCATAATCGAGTCGGGTAATAACTCGCGCAGCTTCAGACGGGTCCGCAGGCGGCTTTCAGAGTCGTGGCTGGCCAGTGCCTTGTCGAGTATCAGGATATCGGGGCGTTTGATCCCGGCACGAGAAAAGGCAGCACGCTCCTGAAACACTGTCGGAAGGTTATTCCCACCTAACCCGGACGGCAGGTCGTAGATGATCGCGGCGGCCCTTCGGCGCAGCCCGGCCTCGTTCAGAACCTCCGCGACCAGATCTTCGATCTCTTCTGCATGAGCACCAGCCATGATGGATACCCGACCATACAGAGCGTTTTCCATTGCTGTCAGGCGGGGAACGTAGACGTCCGGTGACACCGGCACGAACATCGCACCCATAGCGCCCCGCAGCCGTTCGGCCTGACTGTGACGAATGGAAAGGATTTTGTCCTTGTACTCCTCAGGGAAACTCGGGCCGATTTGTTCAGCGGTCAGCATGAATGGGACGGTCAACAGCAGCGCACGTTCCTGATCGCCGATGGCTTCCTCGCCCTTGGTTTTGCGGCGCTCTTCGATATCGAGCAGACGGTGGTACATGTCTTTTGACATGCCAAGCCGCAAGAACAATGGGTGATCGGCCCCATCTCGCCCGAAAGTCTGGTTTAGGGTTTCCAGAACGGCCTGAGCGATGCTGAGCGCGTCATCATCAAGGCCATTGCCCGTAAGCAACGACAGAAACCGGTGGTCCCCCGCCAGAATGTCCGGTGCGATATCATGCGTCGGTGAAGCGAACAGCAGGTTCCCGCCCAAGGGCACGGCGGGATTGAACTGGTCAGGATCGAACCGATAGACATACTTGTCCAACCCGCGCTCTTGCAGGCGTGTCGCAACGGTATCTCGCAGATCGACTATTTCTTTCGCCAGTACCGGGTGTACTTCCGGGTCGAACTGAGAGCGCAAAGTGCGCCGGAACATAAATTCATCAATGCCCATCGCTTCGACAAGCTGGAACCACCAATCACGAATATCCTCGATGTCATCAAGACCCGCGAGGCTTGGATCGATCCATTCATCGGACAGTGAATCGGGTGGGTTCCCGGCGCGCACGGCTTCGATCTGGCGGCGTGAGGGGGCCTGCAATGCACCACTTTCGTGTTGAGGATGCGTGCGCAGCGGCATTAGCAGGTTATCACCCAATGTTCCGTCGAACAGGTAAGGGCGTGAATAGGCATAGCCGATCCGCGCCGCAATCACCGCCTGATGCAGGCTGTTGAGGTTGTGGCCAGCCATCAGAACCTCGCCTTGAACCGGCAGCACTTCGCGCGTCAGCAACTGCGCAAGCGCACTGCGTTCCGAAGCGTGTTTCGACTGAATCGCAACCCGAGCGCCTTGGGGAATGGTAAGATCAATATCCTCAAGGATGGTCTTGCCGTCATCATCACGAACGGTCACGTTGCGCAGTTCGATATCGCCGGTTAGGTGCGGGATTGCCTCGGGGACGCCCTCAAACAACTGTTCGGGTATCATATTCGATGGGGCAAACCGTTCGGTCACAATTTCCCAGCGCAGTGACATGTCCTGTACCTGGTTGTAGTAGGTCAGAAGATCCTTCCAAGGGCCGCTGAGGTCTTTATATGCACCCAACGCGGCGACCAATGCGCCCACCGTCACCTCGCCCGTGATCGCCAGATAGCCGCCTACTGAATAGAACAGGAAGGGTGTCATCTGAGTGATCAGATTGTTGAGGAACTTCATGAAGAACTTCTTGTTGTAGATCTTAAAGCGGATCTCGAACAAGGTTCCTAGCCGATGGCTGAATTGCGCCAGACGATAGCGCCAGCCGCCATTGGTGCGCAGATCGCTGATACCAGCAGCACTTTCGCCAATCTCAGAGCTCAGCCGCCGGACCTCCTGAATGCGATCCTTGTTCAGAAGGTTGATCTGACGCTGCAATTTGGGAATCAGCCAGGCCTGCAAAGGGATCAATGCAATACTGGCCAGACCAAACCACACGCTTTGCATGAAAAGAAACGTGACGATCGTCATCATCTGGCCGAACTGAAAAACGGGCTGCGCGATGGCATCTCCCATCAACCCGCCCATGGGTTCGGCCTCGGACGTGATCATCGATACCAGTTCACCTTGGCTGGTGGTGGCGAAATAGGATTTGGGAAAGCGCATCGAGCGGCTGATCAAGGTAAAGCGAAGGCGACGCAACATCCGCTCGGCGAGAATGCCTTTCATGGTATTGATGCGCATTTTCATCACGCCACTGGCGATGACAGTTGCCAAAAAGGCAAAGCACAGAATCAGCAGGTACTGCACCTGTGTCACGGTGATACCGAGTACTGTCACGGTGTCTGCGGGCGCACCAATCGCGTCGTTGATGATCTGCTTGGGAAGCTCCAACGAAGCGTAAAGGAACGGAAATGACAGAACGGTCAGCAATAGTAGGACCAATTGCTGTTTTTTCGAATGCTTCCATATGAATGAAAATAGGGTGGGTTCCATTCCCCTGCCTCATGATGAGCCTGCATGATCCGGGACAAATGCCGATTGCCCGAGCGCCGACGGTAAGCCTCGGCCCGAGCTATTGCAAGAATGGCGGCTCTTTGCGACGCAGAAACCAGCTGGATAGGAGATCACATTTAGGATTCGGGAAGATTTATCCGCTAATCAAGTAAGACTGGTTTGTCCCCTGCCCCGACTTTGACTAAAGAGAGGCTGTCTTGAAAGATGGGGCGATGGGCAGGTTACTGGATCGATATATTCAACTAAAGGCTCTGGGGCGCTGGCAGCGTGCCGCGCAGCAGTCTGACCACCTCGCACTGCCTGAGCTTCGCCGCCAACGTGATGACGCCCGGCGGTTGCGCGGCAAACTTGAACAAGCAATTCAAAAAGCTGATGCTCGCCTGATCCAACCCTTGATTGGGGCGACGCAGTTTCCAAAACCCCTGGGAACGGATTGGTCGTGGCGACCGGACCTGTGGCGGACGCCACTGATCCGCAAAGGTATAGCCTCGGCCCCGCGCAAGGCGCGGATGGATGGGCAGGTCATCCTGTTTCACGATTGCAGCCAGGTCGAGATCGGGCTGCAGCAAATCCGAAATCGGCGAGACAAGGATTTGGCGCCTTTCAGTCTGGCCGTTGAGGTATTTGATTTTCAGGGATCTTTCCTGTCGCTTTCCATTGATCTGCCCACGGATGCCGCCATAAATCTGTCCCGCCAGCATCTGATGCGGGTCGACACTCTGGTTGAGTGCGAGCGTTCTACTGTTGTCTTCGCCCGCCTGAACATTCAGCATGGCCCTAATACCGAGCAGGTTCTGCGCGAACTTGATCTTTCAATACCTGCGGCGACTGTAGATTTTGATCTGACCCATCTGAACGTGAATGAGCGTCGAATTGAAAAACTCTGGCTGGATCTGATCATTGATCAACCCGCGATGAACCGTGTGGTGTTTCGTGACCTGACATTCTGCCGTTACCACCGGGCCGATCTGTAAAGGGTACTCAATGTCTCATACCACCCTGACACCAATCCGCTTCGAAAACGGCCTGTGGGAAGGCCATTTGACCAGCGAAAGCCCCCCTCAGATCAAGGTGCTGTTTCTTGGTGAGCCTTTGACTGATGTGGAGTTGGAACCAGCAAAAGATGGCTGGGCCTTGCGCATCCCAGTGCCGCCCGCCGCCCTGTCGGAAGGTGTCCATACTGTCGTGATTCACGATGGAACAACAGGCCATAAGCTGGGGGATTTCACCATCATCGCCGGTTCACCCGCCGCAGATGATCTGAGGGCCGAAGTCGCTTTGTTGCGCGCCGAGTTGGACATGTTAAAGCGCGCGTTCCGCCGCTCTCAGGCATCTCAAAGCGAAACCTGACCACAGTACCGATAGGATTGTCCCTATCTTTTCAGGTCCATACGTGCATCATTGGATTGGCCTATGGATCGCAACAGCATCATAAAGGTCATCGCGCTGATGGTGACGGGTTTCGGGATCGGGATCGATTTTACCGGTGCCCTGATGCTGGTCCCGGCAATCGAAAACAGCTTTGACGCCGACATCACCAGCACCCAGTGGGTTCTGAATATTTACGCTCTGTTCTTTGCAATGACGATGGTGGCCGGAGGTCGCCTGGGTGACATGTATGGTCATCGCAAGATGATGATCATCGGTCTTTCGATCTTTCTGTTTGCGTCGGTTTTATGCTTTGTCTCACCCGGTTTGGACTACCTGATCGGCGCACGCGCCTTGCAGGGGATCGGGGCGGGATGCGTGTGGCCCTGCACGCTTGCATTTGGAGCCACCAAAGTGTCGAAAGAAGAACACCGCGCATTGGTGATGGGGCTGATACTGGCGGGTGTCACCACGGGTAATGTCTTTGGACCGATGATTAGCGGCGCGGTGGTCAATCTGGGTGATTGGCGGTTGTTTTTCCTCGCCAATGTGGTGTTTTCCAGCATTTCGATGACGACTGCGATCCTGCTGATGGAGCGTGAGACCGAGCATAAGAAAGGTGAACACATCGACTTTGCCGGGATGGGTATCCTGTCTTTTGCAGTTTTGCTCTTGCTTTACGGTTTGGACGTTGGTGCCGATTGGGGCTGGACTTCGCTGCCGCTTTTGCTGCTGTTTTTTGTCAGCGCCGTTTTGTTCTTCCTGTTTCCGAAAGTCGAAAAGAGGGTCAAGGAACCCTTGCTAATGCCTCAGTTGATGCAGAACCGAGAGTTTCTGATTACCTTGGGTCTGAATATGTTCAACGTCTCGGCAGCTTTTGTCGGGCTGCTTTATTTTCCGCAGTATATGCAAAAAGTCTTGGGATGGTCTGTGTTCCAATCGGCGCTGGGTTTGGCACCGCTGACGGTGTTGCTAGCGGTCGGATCAATCGTCTCGGGTACGCTGTATAACGATTTTGGGCCCAAGCGACTGCTGTTTTGGGGGTATATTTGCGCCACAGTCGGGGCGGCAAGCGTTGTCATCATGCCTTCCGGGACCGGATATTTTCAGATTCTGCCCGGAATGGCGCTGATTGGTTTGGGCGCAACGCTGACGGTCGGGCCTTCGGGAACAGCCGCTGTATGCGCGGTCAAGCCGGAACGCGCCGGACTGGTTGGCGGCCTGAGTTTCATGACCCATCTTGTCTATGGGGCAATCGCGGTCGCCTGTGCGACGGCGGTCATGTATGTGACAAGCCTGTCCAGCCTGAAAACCCGATTGACCGCGTCAGGCATCAACATGTCCGAGGCTGATCAGAAAGCGATCAATGGTGGAACGCTGAACACAGACTCGGCAAAAGCAGTGCTTGAAAAGTTGAATTCAGGTGAAACTGAAAAGGTTCAGGCCGCCATTGCGGCGGCCTTTGATACCGGAATGAATATGGCTTTTGTATTCGCCACGATCTCAGTCGCTGCTGGAATCGTCCTAGCGCTGATGCTGGATGAGAAAAAGCTGCACAAGGTCGAAGGGTAACCCGTACAGGTGTAAGTATGGGGCCGCTGGTGGCGGCCCCTACCCTTTATTGTGACGGTCCAGTCGGATTGAATGCGGACAGGCCTTTGAGGATATCGATGGCATATGCCAGTTGATAATCCTCTTCGCGCAGCTCTGCGGTGGCTTCAGCTTTGGCGCGATCCTCTTCAATCTGGCGAATCTCGTCCTCGCTGAGGCTGTCATTATTCAGGCTGCCGCGCAGATCGGCCTCGGACCGGGTGCGGGTGTTTGTATCTTCCTCTTCCTCGTCAACCGGGTTGTTGCGTGGTTGTTCGACGATGATGTCCGGGCTGACGCCAAGCGCCTGAATCGAACGACCCGAGGGCGTGTAGTAGCGAGAGGTTGTCAGACGCATAGCCCCGTCACCCCGAAGCGGCATGACCGTCTGCACCGATCCCTTGCCGAAGCTCTTAGTACCAACCACGATGGCGCGATTGTGATCCTGCAAGGCGCCCGCGACAATTTCCGACGCCGAGGCCGAACCACCGTTGATCAGCACAACGATGGGCTTGCCTCCGGTCAGATCGCCGGGTGTTGCGTTGAATCGCTCACCATCTTCGAGATTGCGACCCCGGGTCGAGACGATTTCGCCCTCATCCAGGAACGCGTCAGAGACCTTAATGGCCTGTGTCAATAGCCCGCCCGGATTGTTACGCAGATCCAGAACGATGCCATTGACGTTTTCGATGCCTCCGGCCTCTTCGATCTGTTCTTCCAGTCCTTCCTTGAGGTTCGGATAGGTTTGGTCATTGAAGGTCGTGACACGCAACACGACACTTGTACCTTCGGTACGTGCACGAACTGCGGTCAGCTTGATCGTGTCGCGAACGATCGTCACGTCGAATGGCTCCTGCTCGCCTTCACGCACGACTGTGATCACGATTTCCGATCCCACCGGGCCGCGCATCAGGTCCACGGCTTTATCCAGCGTCAGCCCCAAAATACTCTCGCCATCCACATGGGTGATGAAATCGCCCGCTTCGATACCAGCAGCATCCGCTGGGGTGTCATCGATGGGCGATACAACTTTGACAAAGCCTTCTTCCTGCGTGACTTCGATACCGAGCCCGCCAAACTCGCCACGTGTCTGCACGCGCATCTGCTCGGCATCATCAGGCGACAGGTAGCTGGAATGTGGGTCTAGCGAGGTCAGCATCCCGTCAATCGCAGCCTCGATCAGCTCGTCGGTTTCTACCTCTTCGACATACTGGGCGCGAATACGTTCGAAAATGTCACCGAACAGATCAAGTTGTTCGTAAACACTTGCCTTGTTCTCGGCCTCTTGCGCAAGCAGAGGGCCTGCGATCTGTGTTGTTGCGACTATCCCTGCCACGGTGCCGGCCAGTCCGGCCATCACAAATTTCTTCATACTCGTTTATCCATCCTTGTCCGTCCGGAACCATGATTCCGGGTCCACTGGGCTGTTATCCTGTCTTACTTCTATATAGAGCGTTTCTGACCAGTCAGTTCCAGTGCCATCACCGCTTGTTGACATAATAGCGCCGATTTCCGGAGTTTCACCCGGCATCAAACCTACCGGAGTACCCTCGGGTATCACTTCCCCGGTCAGACCATATACCTCTTGCAGACCTGAGAACACGAATAGCAATCCGGGCTGGGGTTCAAGGATCACAAGATTCCCGAGATCCAGCAAGGGCCCGCGGTAACGGATCGTGGCAGCCGTTGGCGCGGTGACCAATGCGCGGGGTCGCGTGCCCAGCACCAGCCCGGGGCGCGTTACCCCCGCTGCGTCCGTTTCGCCCGCCCAGTGCAGCATGACCCCTTGTGCGGGCAAGGCGATTTGACCTTTCCGGCCCGAGACATCTGCATTTGTATCTTCAATCTCACCATCGGTGATCTCGGATAACCCACTGGCAAACCCATCCAGCGTTTCGGTCGAGGATATCAGGATCGCTGTACGCACAGGATCTTCTACGAAACGGCGAGGCAGATCGGTCCGGTCCGCTATCGCCTCACTAAGCTGCGTGCGGGCATCCTGAACACCCTCCAACCCTTCGGTCAGCGTATTGGCAGCGTTTTGTTGAAGCTGTCGCAGCGTCTGTACCTCTTGCAATTCGTTTGCAAGCGCCTGAGCCTGCGCGTTCAACCCAGGCGTGACTTCGGACAACATCATACCAGTGCGCGCGGCCCCAAGTGGGCCGGACGGGTGCAGCATAAGTACCGGAGGCGCGGTGGTTTCGATCGTCTGCAGAACACCTAACAGCTGCGCCACCTCCTGCTCTTGTACCTGCAATTCTGCAGTCAATTGCGCCTCGCGCAAGGCCGCGCGGCGCAGGCCGTCGCGCATGGCGCTCAGACCAGCCTCGTAGGCTTTTATGGTTTCGGTCAGAGCTTTGACCCGGTCGCGGGCAGATTCGGCCTCAGTCAACGCGATCGAGGCTTGCTCCAGCATCTCGGCCGCTTCTAGTGCCGCCTTTGACGGGCTGGTTTGGGCGACGACAGGGGTGGCCCAAACCAGCGCTGCAGCAACGATCGGGTGCAATCTCATGTCAGCAAGCTTTCCCCTGTCATTTCAACGGGTTTAGGCAATTCCATAAGCTGCAACAAAGTTGGAGCAAGATCGGCCAAGCGCCCATCGCGCAGGCTTGCCCATTCGGGGCCGCCGACCAGAACAACAGGCACGGGATTCAGCGTATGCGCCGTATGTGGACCGCCCGTTTCCGGATCGACCATCATTTCACAATTACCGTGATCTGCGGTCACAATCATCGCACCCCCGACCTGCTTCAGCGCTGCAACCACCTGCCCCAGACCTTGATCAACAGCTTCACAGGCTTCAATCGCAGCTTGCAGATCACCGGTATGACCAACCATATCTGGATTGGCGTAGTTGGTGACGATCAGATCATATCCGCCGTGGATCGCCTCGACGAACTTTTCTGTCACTTCGGCCGAGGACATCTCGGGCTGCAAATCATATGTCGCCACTTTGGGCGATTTGGGCATGAAGCGATCCTCGCCACCCTCGGGCTGCTCTTTGCCACCGTTCAGGAAGAAAGTGACATGAGGGTACTTCTCGGTTTCGGCCAGCCGGAACTGGCGCAGGCCTTGCTTAGCAACCCATTCGCCCAGCGTGTTCACGATATCCCGCTTGGGAAATACGGTCGTCATATAATCGTTATGGCCATCGGAATACTCAACCATGCCCAGTAACGCCGACAACTGCGGGCGCGGACCGGAGTCGAACTCGGCAAAACCGGGCTCCCCAATTGCCCGCAGGATTTCTCGGGCACGGTCGGCGCGGAAGTTCAGGCAAAAGAACCCGTCACCGTCCTTAATACCGGAATAACCAGCAAGAACCGTGGGCGCGATAAACTCGTCGGTTTCGGATTGGGCGTAGGCATGGTCGACGGCCTCATGGGCCGAGGCCACGGTGCGCCCCTGACCTTTGACTATTGCGTCATAGGCCTCGGAGACGCGTTCCCAGCGATTATCGCGGTCCATGGCAAAGTAGCGCCCACAGACGGTGACGACCTTTGCGCCATCGGGCAACCGGTCTTCGAGTTCGGCGATGTAGGTAAAGGCCGATTTCGGGGCCACATCGCGCCCGTCGGTGATCGCATGTAGCGCCACAGGCACACCCGCATCGGTAGCCGCTTTGGCGGCAGCTACGATGTGATCCAGGTGCCCGTGCACGCCCCCATCCGATACCAGCCCCATCAGATGCGCTGTCCCGCCTGCAGCTTTCACCTTAGCGATGAAGCTCTGCAGCGCCTCATTGTGAAAGAAAGAACCGTCTTCTATGGCTAGGTCAATCTGCCCCAGATCCATCGCAACCACGCGCCCAGCCCCGATATTGGTGTGACCAACCTCGGAATTACCCATCTGACCACTAGGTAGACCCACATCCGGCCCGTGCGTTATCAGTTGCGCATGAGGACCTTCAGCCATGAGAGCATCAAAGGTTGGCGTATTTGCCAGATAAGGCGCATTGGCCTTGGTGTCGTCGGATAGGCCCCAACCATCAAGGATACAAAGGACAACGGGCTTTGGGGCGGTCATGAAAGCTCTCCGATTGAGGCGGCGTTGCTGTCTTCTACCCCCTGCCCGCTCAAGGTTGAACCGTCATTAGGGCCGCGAATGAAGAATTAATCTGTCTTGTAGTCCCCAAAGGGTCGCGCTTTGCGGTTGCGGTATTTAACGGTCAGCTCAAGCGGCATCTCGTTTTCGTCGTAAATACCGATCACCACGCCTGTTCCTCGGCTTGATCCACGCATGTTTAGCAGTTGTTCTTCCGACCGGGTCGTGCGCTGCGACTGGCGCCGCGTCCAGGTGAACAGGTAATCATACATCTCGGCGATGATGTCTGCATGTTCATCGCTTTCGCCCAGGTCCGTCAGCTCGCTCGGATCATTCTCTAGATCAAACAAAAGCGGGCGATAGCCCCCTTCACAATGGATCAGCTTCCATTTCTCGTTTGCAACCATGAACATGACCGCATCCCGAACCGAGGCGTTCAGTGTCTGCGCAATGGGGGATGCGGAGTAGTCGTACTCACAAATCACCACATCGCGCGGAGTGCTTTCGGCCTGACCGTGCAGGATGGGCAGCAATGAATGCCCCTCCAAAATGTGCCCTGCAGGTTCACCGCCTGCGATGTCTAAAAACGTAGGCGCTAGATCGATGGATTCGACCAATGCATCGCATGTGGTGCCGCGCGTGGCATCAGCCTCGGGCGATGGATCATAGATGATCAGCGGCATTTTGGTCGAGGCGTCATGGAAGAAGGTCTTCTCTCCCATCCAGTGATCGCCCAGAAAATCCCCGTGGTCCGAGGTCAGCACGATCATCGTGTCCTGCATTCGTCCGGTCTGTTCCATCCAGTCAAACAGCCGCCCCATTTGGTCGTCAGCCTGCTTGATCAGGCCCATATAGGCTGGAATCACGGCCTCGCGTACATCCTGACGCGAGAAGGTCTGGCCGATTTTCGTATCTATGAACGCTTTCAGCACCGGATGAGCGTTCTGCCGTTCAGCTTCGGACCGAATGACAGGCAGAACGTGTTCGGGACCATACATCGAGGCGTAGGGTTCTGGCACAATATAGGGCCAATGCGGTTTGATATAGCTGAGGTGGCAGCACCACGGCCCCTCATGGTTTTCAATGAACTCCATGCCGCGAGAGGTGAGATAAGGCGTTTCGCTGTCTTCCTCGGCGATATTCGCGGCCTCTGACGAATTCTTCAGGAACCAACCCGAAAGCACATTGCCCTCTTCATCCAGCCCCGAATTGGCGAAGTCGTGCCAGGGGTTGTCACTCTCATAGCCTTTGTCTTTCAGATACTCGTTGTACCTTTTGGCGCCATCCGGGTCATAAAACCCATCCGGCCCTTCGGGGCGCATCCCGTCATCGCGCTCAAAGACATCAAACCCGCATTCAGCGACGCGTGCCCCGATCAGGCTGTCGGGCTCAAGCCCCAAACGAGCCATACCCTCGGCGTCTGCGCGCATATGAGTCTTGCCAACCAACCAGCAATCCATCCCTGCCTTGCGCAAGTGATCGCCCATGGTGACCTCACCAACTTTCAGCGGGATTCCGTTCCATGACGCGCCGTGCGAATGCACATAGCGGCCGGTATAGGTCGACATACGGGAACTGCCGCAGATCGGAGACTGGATGTAGGCCCGCGTGAACCGCACACCCATCGAGGCGAGACGGTCAATATTTGGCGTATGCAGATGTGGATGCCCGTAGCAGCTGAGATAGTCCCAGCGCAATTGGTCGAACATGATGAAGAGGACGTTCTTGGCTTTGTTCATGCCAAGAGGGTTATCCTAGCCTTCCATCTGTTGCAGCATCTTTTTCGCACGCTTGCACTGCAACTGGTCGCGCAGAGGGCTGTCGGGATCGATATCCTTTTGGCAGACCACACATTTATCGGCACCCGAGATCGCGTTCAGGCCACCGCAGCTGCCTTTGATGGTTTTGCCCATCAACATCACACCCAGCGCCATGCCAACCATGACGATCAGCAACAGGAAAAAGGCCAGAATAAAGGTGCTCATAGCGGTTCCTACCGGTCAGTTGGTCCCCAGCGCATCCTTGAAGGCGCTGCTTTGTACGGTGATATAGGCTTCTTCTCCGCTTGTCACATCCCGAGAGATGAAGAACACGGCAAGTTTATGCTCTTCGGCCAGTTCCAGACCCTTTTCCAGACCCAATGCTAGCATCGCCGTTGCCCACGCATCCGCCATCATGGCGTTGTCTGCTAAAACAGTAACCGAAGTGGTGCGATGAGTAATCGGGCGGCCCGTCGTCGGGTCAATGATATGCGAATAGCGCACCCCGTCCTGTTCGAAGAAGTTCTTGTAATCACCCGAGGTCGCCATTCCCAGATTGTCGAGCGGCACGATCAACTGGATTGATTGCGCGCCAGTCTCGGGTTTTTCGATCCCGATCCGCCAGCTTTCGCCTTTGTCATTCGCGCCCATGGTCACCAGATCACCACCGATCTCGACCATATAGTTCTCGATCCCGGCCTCGCGCAGCTGTGCGGCAACCGCATCGATGCCATAGCCTTTGGCGATCGCAGACAGGTTGATCCCGACTCCGGCATCTGACTTGGCCATAGTGCCCGCTCCGCGATCCAAGTCTAACAGCCGCGCTTGCCCCACTTGCCCAAGCGCTGTCGCGATCTCGTCATCTGCCGGAATTGGGTCTTCAGGTTTTCGCGGTCCAAACCCCCACAATTCGATCAGCGGACCAAGGGTAACATCAAACGTACCACCGGATTTCTCGTGAACCTCATTTGCGGCCTCGATGACGAAGGCAAATTCGTCTGACACTTGCATGGGGTCCGTGCTGCCTGAGGCCGAGAAGGTCGAGACCTCGGAATTCGGGTCCCAGTTGGACATCTTGGCATTGACCTGCGCCAGGGTCTCCTGAACCGCTTGCCCCAGCGCTGCTTCGTCTAAATCATCGCCGATTGCGGTGATATTGAACGTGGTTCCCATCGTCTCGCCAGACAGGCGCACCACATCCGGTTCTTTGCCAAACAAACAGGCCGAAACAGTCAAAAGTAAGGCCAGTGCGATCAGTGGGCGCATGGTGCAATCTCCCGGGAGTGTTCTTGCCCGGCATATGCCAGTGAGCCTGTTCAGAGTCAAACCGGCCTCAAATCTTGAGCGGCAAAAACGCCAATGTGAAAAGTCCGATTGCTGCCGGGATGCCAAACAGCCAAGCGCGCTTTTGCCAACCTTCCGGTTGCTGTTTCCAAACCATGCGAAAATTATGGCCGCAGACCACCACGATAAAGAATATCAGCGCGGCAACTGGTGGCGTCAGATACAGGTTGCTCACAAGCAATTTCCTTTTGAAGTGGCCAAGTTACGCCGGTTTTCGAAATTGCACCCTATACAGGGCCGGTCCCTGCGGTAAGGTAGGTTGTAAGGACAATACCGGTGAAAGAGGAAACCGCCCATGGCCCCAAGCTCTTACCAGCCTCCGATACGCGGCGACAAGGCCGCGGCGACAACCCGCAGTCAATCAGTTGAGACCAATCTGTCGCATACCCAGACAACGGTTGCGAAACTGATGGAAGGTAAAGGGGATGCCGTTTTTTCGGTGCGGCCCAACGACACGATTCACTCGGTCGTGGATATCTTGCGCGAAAAACGCATCGGGGCTGTTGTTGTGACAGATCAGAATGGTGCCCTGCAGGGTATCCTTTCCGAACGTGATATCGTGCGCCGCATGGCGGAAACGCCCGGCCAGACCCTACCCCAATCCGTGGCTGATCTTATGACGACTGAGGTAAAAACCTGCAGCCCCGAAGATTATCTGAACGACGTGCTGAAAACCATGACCGAAGGCCGGTTCCGGCATATGCCCGTACTGAGTGATGGAAATCTGCGCGGGGTGATCACCATTGGCGATGTGGTTCATTTCCGCTTGAAAGAACTGGAATATGAAGCACTTAGAATGAAGCAAATGATCGTAGGCTAGCGACTTACACCGATACGCGCGCGATTCCGGTGTGCGCGGTCGAGATAAATCGGACAGAACCAGGCGAGATTTCCGCAGCCGTCAACTGATCGGTGATGAACGCACCTGTATCAATCGAAATGACATCATGCTCGACCCGAGCTTCGTCGACGATGGTATGGCCATGCACCACCCATTGCTCGTCTTTCCGGCGTTTCTTGCGGAACTGAGGATGCCCCCAAAGGCAAGTTCTGTCCTGTTGCCGATCGACCGGCTGCGAAGGATCAAGCGCGGCATGAACAACCGTTACATTCCCGCTCGTCCAGGTCAGCGGCCGATCATGCAGCCAGTCCAAAAGCGGTTGTCCCATCGCTTGCTGCAGTTGTTCGGCAACGGCTTGCGGGTTGGACTGGTCAATATCAGCAAGCCCAAACGAAGCCAAAGTCTGAGCACCGCCATTATACAGCCAGACACGCTCCATCCGTGTTGGATCAGACAAAAACCCAAGCAGCATATCTTCGTGATTGCCTTTCAGGCAGATCGCCCGGGTTTCAGGGTTCGTGTCGAGGTGGTGTAGCTGACGCAACACCTGCGCGCTGTATCCGCCCCGGTCAACATAGTCGCCTACAAACACCACCGGACAGTCGTTATCCAGCGCAGGTAGGAGCCGTTGTAAAAGATCCAACCTCCCATGTATGTCTCCGATTGCGTAGAATTTTTCTGTAGGCGCCAATGAATACAGATTCACCGGCTGATCAGACGGTGTTTGAGATGCGATAAGCCTTTTGATCCATCCGGTTAACATAAGACCTGCTGCCTAATGCGGAAAAATATGGAGCAGCATTCGCCAAATGCAGACGTTGATATTGGCAGCCTGCCCAACATCAGACCTAAAAATGAAAATGGTCGGTCCCAAGGGTTGGAACCGACCGATGCTGTTTATCCGCCGAAATCATCGAGCATGATGTCTTCGCGGTCCACGCCCAGATCCAGCAGCATGTTGATGACCGACTGGTTCATGATTGGCGGACCACACATGTAGTATTCGCAATCCTCGGGTGCGGGGTGGTTCTTCAGATATTCCTCGAACAAAACGTTGTGGATAAAGCCAGTGTAGCCTTTCCAGTCATCCTCGGGCTGGGCGTCCGACAACGCAACGTGCCATTCGAAATTGTCGAATTCCTTGGCCAGCGTGTCGAAGTCTTCGACAAAGAACATCTCTTTCTTCGACCGCGCGCCGTACCAGAAGCTGATCTTGCGGTTGCGGTTTTCAAGGCGTTTGAGCTGGTCAAAGATATGGCTGCGCATTGGGGCCATACCAGCACCACCACCGATGAAGACCATCTCTTTTTCTGTCTCGCGAGCAAAAAACTCGCCAAAGGGACCTGAGATTGTGACCTTGTCGCCCGGTTTCAGGTTGAAAATATACGACGACATCTGACCCGGAGGGATACCTTCGGACCCAGGAGGGGGCGAAGCCACGCGGACGTTCAGCATGATCATGCCTTTTTCATCCGGATAGTTTGCCATGGAATAGGCGCGTTCGATCGGTTCGGCGACGACGGATTTGTACTGCCATAGATTGAAGCGATCCCAATCCTCGCGGTATTCTTCTTCTACGTCGAAATCCGTATAGGCGAGCTGGTGTGCAGGCGCTTCGATTTGGATGTAACCACCAGCGCGGAAGTTCACGTCCTCACCTTCCGGGAGGTCCAATGTCAGAGCCTTGATGAAGGTCGCTACGTTCTCGTTCGAACGCACCGTGCATTCCCATTTTTTGACGCCGAAGACCTCTTCGGGAACTTCGATGTCCATATCCTGCTTGACTGCAACCTGACAGGATAGCCGGTCACCACAAGACGCCTCGCGCTTGGTGATGTGGCTTTCCTCGGTCGGCAGGATCGAGCCACCGCCGGAATGCACGCGCACGCGACATTGCGCGCAGGTGCCACCACCACCACAAGCGGAGGGTACGAATAGCTTCTCTGCCGCAAGCGTCTGCAGCAGCTTGCCACCCGCCGGGACCGAGATTGTTTTCTCACCATTGATGGTGATGTTCACGTTACCGGTTGAAACCAGCTTGGACCGCGCCGCCATGATGATGGCAACCAGACCAAGAACGATAACGGTGAAAAGGGCTACACCTAAGCCAAAGGTTTCCATTCCGCCCTCCTTACAGTTTCACGCCCGAGAAGGACATGAAGGCCATCGCCATCAGTCCAGCGGTGATGAAAGTGATGCCCAGGCCTTGCAGACCATCGGGAATGTCCGAATACTTCAGCTTTTCCCGAACACCCGCCATCGCAGTAATCGCCAGAGCCCAGCCAAAGCCAGAGGACAGACCGTAAGTCGCCGCTTCGGCAAAATTGTAGTCGCGTTCCACCATGAACAGTGAACCACCCAAAATGGCGCAGTTTACAGTGATCAGCGGCAGGAAAATCCCAAGCGCGTTGTAGAGCGGGGGGAAGTACTTATCCAGCACCATCTCTAGGATCTGAACCATCGCTGCGATCACGCCGATATACGAGATCAGTCCAAGGAAAGTCAGGTCCACATCCGGGAAACCTGCCCAAGCCAGCGCACCTGGTTTCAGCAGATAGTTCAGCAGCAGATTATTCGCCGGCACGGTGATGGCCTGCACCACCATGACCGAGATGCCCAGACCCAGCGCAGTTGAAATCTTCTTCGAAACAGCGATGAAGGTACACATCCCCAGAAAGAAGCTGAGCGCAAGGTTTTCGACAAAGATGGCCTTTACGGCCAGTGAAATCAGACCTTCCATCAGTGGGCCTCTACCTGCTGGATTTTGTATTCACGCTCTTCCACCTGGTTCGGCTTCCATGTGCGGAAGGCCCAGATGATCAGACCGATGATGAAGAAAGCCGACGGCGGCAGCAGCAGCATGCCGTTGGGCACATACCAGCCGCCGTTGTTGACGGTCTCCAGAATGGTGACACCGAACAGTGACCCGGCGCCAAACAGCTCACGAATGAAGCCGACCAGCAGCAGGATCAGACCATAGCCCATGCCGTTGCCCATGCCGTCGATAAAGGACGCGACCGGGGGGTTCTTCATGGCAAAGGCCTCGGCCCGGCCCATCACGATACAGTTGGTGATGATCAGGCCGACAAAGACCGAAAGGGTTTTCGAAATCTCAAACGCATAAGCCTTGAGGATCTGGTCCACCAGGATCACCAGCGAGGCGATGATCACCATCTGCACGATGATCCGGATTGAGCCGGGGATCTGGTTGCGCAGGCACGAGATGAAGAAAGACGAGAACGAGGTCACGAAGATCACCGCCAGCGCCATCACCATAGACACCTGCAGTGACGAGGTCACCGCCAGCGCCGAACAGATGCCCAGCACCTGCAGCGTGATCGGGTTGTTGTCGACAAGCGGGTCGACCAGCATCTCTTTCTTGGTCTGAGACATCAGAGCTCTCCTGCTTGCAGTTTGGCCAGGAACGGGGCGTAGCCCGCGTCGCCCATCCAGAATTTCACCAGGTTATCGACACCAACCGACGTCAGCGTGGCACCAGCCAGCGCATCGACATAGAAATCGGGGCCTGCCGCAGGCTGCGACTTGGCAACGGTGATTTGCAGATCGCCTGCATCATCGCGCAGCTTTTTGCCATTCCACAGCGCCTTCCAGCGAGGATTGTCCACCTCGGCGCCAAGGCCCGGTGTCTCACCGTGCTGATAGAACTGCAGGCCGTAGATATCGTTGCCGTTGTTTTCCAGCGCGATGAAACCATAAAGCGTGGACCAGAGGCCATAACCGTGCAGCGGCAGGATTACCTTATCAAGCGCGCCTGCATCATCACGCAGCAGATAAATCACGCGGTACTTGGACTTGCGCCCGATCCCAGCCGGGTCATCGTCCAAAGCGACGCTCAGTTCTGGATCGCTGGCAGCAGCGATATCATCAAAGGTGGTCGCGTCGAACTGATCGTCAACGAATTCACCTGTAGACAATTCCAGTACATGCGGCTCAAAGGCAGCGAATGCCTCGGTCACATCAATGCCTGGTTCGTAGATGCCGGCAACTTGCAGAACGTTGACTTGCTTATCCTTCAAACGGTTGATTTCCTGCACCGGGCGCAGGCTGACCGCAGCAGCAGACACGACCATCGAGGCTACAAGGCAGACGGCAACGGCAACAAAGATAGTCTTGCCAACCGAATCTGGCGAAGCAGCCAGAAACTTGGCAATCGCTCCCTTGGGTTCATTGGATTGCGTATCAGACATGGCGACGCGCCCTCCGTTTGATGTTTGCCTGGACGACGAAATAGTCGATCAGCGGCGCAAAAACGTTTCCGAACAAGATTGCCAGCATCATACCTTCTGGGAAAGCGGGGTTAATGACGCGGATCATCACAACCATGATACCAATCAGCGCGCCATAGATGTAGCGGCCCATATTGGTGTGACTGGCCGAAACGGGCTCAGTTACCATGAACGCCAGACCAAAGGCGTAGCCCCCAAGAACGATATGCCAGTACCAAGGCATCGCGAACATCGGATTTGTGTCCGATCCGATCAGATTCAGCAGAAGCGTGAAGCCTATGGTGCCCGCAAGACAGCCCACAATCAGGCGATAATTGGCAATCTTGGTCGTCAGCAGGAAGGCCAGGCCGATCATGCAAGCCAGCGTCGATGTCTCTCCAAAGCTACCCTGAATTTGCCCGAAGAACGCATTGGCCCAGGTGATCCCGTCGGCGGCCAGTGCCTGAACGCCTTCAGCAGCGGAGATGCCCAATGCAGTCGCACCGGAAAATCCATCCACCGGGGTCCAGACTGAATCCCCCGACATTTGCGCGGGATAGGCGAAATATAGGAAAGCGCGTCCGACCAGCGCTGGGTTGAGGAAGTTCTTGCCCGTGCCGCCAAATACTTCCTTACCGATCACGACACCGAAAATGATGCCTAACGCGACCTGCCACAATGGCGCTGTCGCAGGCATAATCAGTGTGTAAAGCATCGAGGTTACTAGAAAACCCTCGTTGACCTCATGGCCGCGCACAGTGGCGAAGATGACCTCAAAAATACCGCCCGCAACCAGTGTGGTAATGTAGATCGGAAGGAAATACATCAATCCATGCATCACATTGGCGAAAATGCTGTCAGGGTTCAGCGAGATGCCGAACACCTGCAGGATCGCAATCCGCCAGCCTGTTGCCGAATCCGTTCCCAACGTAGCAATGGCCGAGTTTGCCTGATAGCCAGTGTTATACATCCCCCAGAGGATTGCGGGGATCGTAGCAATCACGACATAGGTCATGATCCGCTTCATATCCACGTAAGAGCGCGCATGCGGCGCGACGGTCGTGACGGTTTTCGGAGTGTAGATAAAACTTTCCACCATCTCGTAGATGGGGAAATATTTTTCGTACTTGCCGCCCTTGGTAAAGTTCGGCTCGATCCGATCGAAGAAGCTGCGCAAACCCATGTGGATCAGCCCTCCTTTTCAATCTTGGTGAGGCAGTCGCGCAGCGCCAGCCCATATTCATATTTCGCAGGGCAGGCAAAGCCCACAAGGCCCAGGTCTTCTTCGTCCAGTTCCAGTGCACCCAGCGCCTGCGCGGTGTCGGTGTCCATCACCAATAGCGCCCGCAGCAATTGCGTCGGCAGATAATCCTGGGGCATAAGCTCTTCGAATACACCCGTCGGCACCATCGCGCGGCGACCACCATTCAGGTTAGACGTGAATGAATAGAGCTTCTTGGCAAAAGCCGATCCCAAAACAGGCTGTACCGCATATTTCGAAGGCATAGGAAGAATCCAGCCCAGTGTGTGCTGATCATGATCTTCGCGAATAATGCTGATCTGGCGCGCAAAACGGCCCAGATAGGCGGTCGGACCATCGGCATGCTGCCCCGACAAGATCGACCCCGAGATGATCCGCGCGATCCCGTCGACGTTCACTTCATCCCGGGTCAGGTCATCCGTCGACGCGCCCATCACGGTGCGGATCAGGCGCGGCTGGCGCGCGCCCGGTCCAGACAAAGCAATCACGATGTTTGAATCCAGATGACCGGTCTGCATCAGACGACCGATCGCGATCACGTCCTGGTAGCCAATGGTCCAAACCTGCTTGTCCCCTCCCAGCGGCTCAAGGAAGTGAATATGAGTTCCAGCAAGGCCCGAGGGGTGTGGGCCGGAAAACGCAGCCGCTTCGATACCTGGCAGATCGGAACCGGGGATGGATGCCCCCTCTTGCTGGCACAGATAAGTCTTGCCGTTGGTCAGGTTTGAGACAGCTGCGAGACCAGCCGCAAATGCCTCGCCCGCATCCGCAATAACCAATGCCGCATCACCTGCCAGTGGATCGCTGTCCATGGCTGTCACGAAGATTGCTGTAGGCTTGGAGCCTGGTTCGGGCATCTTTGAATAAGGACGTGTCCGGAAAGAAGTCCACAGCCCGGCCGCGCAGAGCTTAGCCGTGACACCTTCGGCAGTCTCGGCATCGCCGGTGCCCGAGAAATCTATGCCGGCGTCATTGGCATCCGAAACCTCGATCACCACGCTCTGCAATACACGTCGCGCCCCGCGATTAATTGCCACGACTTTGCCAGTCAGCGGCGCGACCATCATCGCGTCGGGCGCATCCTTGTGGCAGAACAACGGCGTTCCTCGCTGGACCGCGTCGCCCTCTTGCACCAGCATCTTGGGCTTTAATCCGATATAATCACTGCCCAGAACGGCAACCGACGAGAATTCAGGCCCCGGCTGGATTTTCTGTTCGGGCGCGCCTTCAACCGGCAAATCCAACCCTTTTTTTAGTTTGAAAGTTTGCATGTTGCTACGTTCTTCCAAGCCTTTGTCCTGCGCCTGCTGCGCGCCATCTTACAATGATGCCAGGAAATAACACGAAATTTCCCGTCTGTCCGGTCGCGAAAGCGCCATTATCCGACCAGAATCCGCAGGCGTATTTCCGATCACGGCTCCTTTACGCGGGGATGAGTGCAAACGCAAACCTGTTACCGCCCAAAATCGAAAAGGAATGTCACATTCTTTTGAGCTTACGGTCGTTCAGAACAATTTGCCCATTTAATTTGCGTGTCGCACAGGCTGATCAACCGGTGTAAGCAACCACAATGGACAACAATGATAAATTCGAGATTTTTCTGATTGCCACTCCAGGGCTCGAAACGCCTTTGTGTGCCGAGGTCATCGAGCGCGGATTCTCAGGCGCCAGGATCGTTCCAGGTGGTGTTGTGTGCCGTGGCGATTGGCCGGAAGTCTGGCGCGCCAATCTGGAATTGCGCGGTGCCAACAAGGTTCTGGTGCGACTGGGCAGTTTCCCCGCCGTGCATTTGGCGCAATTGGACAAGCGCGCCCGAAAATTTCCGTGGGCGAGTTATCTCAGTCCAGACATTCCCGTGAAGGTCGAAGCAACCTGCCGCAAATCTCGTATCTATCATGCGGGAGCGGCGCGACAGCGCATCGAACAAGCCATATCCGAGGGGCTCGGCACCTCAGTCTCACCCGATGGCAAAGTCCGTGTGCTGCTAAGAATCGAAAAAGACATATGCACGATCTCCGTCGACACATCCGGCGAGCCCTTGCACAAGCGCGGTCATAAGCCTGCAGTCGCCAAGGCCCCGATGCGGGAAACAATGGCTTCGATGTTCCTGCGTGAGTGTGGGTTTGACGGGTCTGAACCGGTTCTGGACCCGATGTGTGGCTCTGGAACATTCGTTATCGAAGCGGCTGAAATTGCACTTGGTCTGCCCCCAGGCCGCTCACGTCAGTTCGCATTCGAAGATTTGGCAAGCTTCGATCCAGATGTCTGGCAAGATATGCGCGCCCAAACCGATCCGCCCGAAACAGAGCTCAGGTTCTATGGCTCAGATCGTAATGCAGGCGCGATTGAGGCTTCCCGCTCCAACGCCCAGCAAGCACATGTGGATCATGCCACCCGATTTCAGCACTGCTCGGTCAGTGACATCAAACCACCAGAAGGCCCAGCTGGGCTGGTCATCGTCAATCCGCCCTACGGGGCACGCATCGGTGATGAAAAGCGCCTGCGGTCGCTCTATGGCAGTTTAGGCAAGGTATTATCCAGTCGTTTCCAACGATGGCGTGTGGGCATCATCACCACCACACCCGGACTTGCCCGCGCAACGCGATTGCCAATGCTTCCCCCCGGCCCAATCGTTGATCACGGCGGAACAAAAATCCGACTGTATCGAACAAATCCGTTGCAGTAACTCAGCGAAATCGCAGATCAGGAGAACGGTTTCAATCACCCCTCGAATCCAGCGACGACATATGTGTGTACGCCCAAAATCCCTCTTGCACATCAATATGACGAGGTATAGATCACGCGCCACGGTCGGAGTGTAGCTCAGCCTGGTAGAGCACTGTCTTCGGGAGGCAGGGGTCGGAGGTTCGAATCCTCTCACTCCGACCAATAAAATCAAAAGCTTAAGGCCCCGTTTGGGGCTTTTTCTTTTTCCGTATATACTGCTCGGGACAATTTTGGGACACTCGGGCGGGCATGCGGCATGGCAAGCTTCACCAAACGCGGCGACGGACAATGGCAGGCGAAGATTCGTCGCAAAGGCTGGCCTGCCAAGTCCGGCACCTTCAAGACCAAAAAACTCGCCGAAGCATGGGCGCACAAGATAGAGTCCGAAATGGCCAGCGGTCATTTTGTTGACAGGACACCCAGCCAGCGCACCACATTGCGCGATCTGATCGAGATCTATCTGCGCGAGGTCACGGACAGGCGGCCAGGCAAGTCGTCACGCTACGCAGAGCGCAAAAGGCTGGAACGCTTCATGCGTGAAGAGAAAGAACTTTGCGCGCACGCCGTCGCCAATCTGACTCCCGAGCAATTCGAGGCCTACCGCGACAAGCGGCTGGCCACGACCCACAAGAGCGGCAAGCCTATTGCTGCAGGTACGGTCAAACGCGAGCTGTCCACGCTCAAGCGTGTGATCGACCACCGCAAACGTCGCCTCGGACTGATCGTCAATCCGCTCAACGCAGAAGATGTCACCCGCCCTGTGGTCAATGACGAGCGAGATGTCCGGCTCACACCCGAAGAAAAACAACGACTGCTAGAGGCGTGCGGCGACGCTCGAAATCCGTGGCTGCGCCCCTTCGTCGAGCTCGGCTTTGAGACCGGCGGAAGGCGCGGCAGCTTGCTTAACCTCAAATGGAATGATGTCGATCTGAAAGCCCGCAAGCTGGTTTTTCGCGGTGTGAAGAACAGCCGTACGCCCGACAAGATCATCGACCATACCGTACCGCTCTCACCCTGTGCCATCGCAGTGCTGGACTCTTTGCCACGCAGCATTGACGAACGCGTCTTCCCGATGAGCGAGAACGCGTTCAAGCTCGCCTTCCGCCGCGCGCGCAAGCGTGCCGATCTGATGCATTTCCGCTTCCACGACACACGCCACGAGCGGGTGTCTTCACTCTTTGAAGCGGGATGGTCCGATATGGCAGTGATGGCAATCTCCGGTCACAAGGACCCGAAGAGCCTGAAGCGTTATGCCAATCTCCGGCCCGATCATCTGGCAGACGAACTTGCCAAGCTTGAAGAGGGCAAGTCCGGCTAGGCGAGTGGTCCGTCGCGATGAAGGTCGATGAAAGCGATCAGGTCATCTTTTGCAAAGAACACGCGCCTGCCAATGCTCACTGTCACCGGCCCGCGTCCTTTGTAGACAAGGTCGCGGAGCGCGCCGCGCGTCATCCCAAGCGCGTAGGCTGCCTCTTCATAGCTGTAGAGCAGCTTCTCGGGCTTTGCATGCGCAGCCGATATGTCGCGCGGAATTTGCATGACTGAACAATAAGGGGCTTCCCGCGCCAATTGCGTGATCTCGAATTGGTCACGGCAGACAGGAAGGTTCCCGTGACCAACGCGTGATCACGGGATTAGAACTTAGAGCCGTGGACCGGCATGCTTGCGGGCAAGCGTGAGACTGATGGTCTCAAGATTGCGCAGCGCGATGCTGCGATCTTGCGATCCCGCATCGCTGCGTACCAGCTCTTGCTGGACGGAAGCGAACAGCGCGCGAAGTTCGCTGACGCTGCGGCCTTGCAGGACGGCCTGTGTGAAGAGCTTAGTCATGATCCTCTCCTTTGTCTTGCGAGGCCGTGCCCATCACGGCCTTTCTTGACCGCCCCACACATCATCAGCAGGGAAAGGTCCGCTGATGGGCGGCAGGCTGAAGGCAGGCAAAGGAAAGGAGAAGGAATCGCGCAAGTCAGGAAGCGTCAGAGACCGTCAGAACGGCAGAAGAATTCGCCGCTAACCCGCTTCCAACAAGGGATAGCGCGGTTCGCAAGTTTGACGGGAAAGCGCTGAAATTGGTAAAATGAAAGTATAAGGAGAACTGCAAAAGCAGCGGATTTGTTTATTCATTTGGAAATCGCCATGACTACGCGCAAAGGCTCGTTCGAGCCTAAAGGTCTGCTCGTCTCCTATAAGGAGCTCGGCACCATCAGCATTGACGAGCTGAAAGACGCGATGATCGAAGACATCAACGCCCTCAAGGACATCTACAATGTCCACTACGTGAAGGCTTGTCGTCTCAAGCTGTTCGTGACCAACGAATATGGAGAAGAGTACCAGGTCCGCAGACCCGGCGGCGGTCGCATCTTCTACATGGACACGCACCACTATCGCCCCGCCTGCAAAGACTACGATCTCTGATCCGCGCGCATGCACCCAAGATAAGGAGCTATGCCATGAAACCTCCCATCCCTAACCCCTGCTATATCGGACTCGAAGAAGCCCGTACCGTCCTGAATGAGATGGGCATCGATCTCAACGAGCGACAGATGCAACGCGCTGCCGAGAAAGATGCACGAGGCAATCGCAAGCTGCCGTTTTTTGTCGACCCCATCGACGGCAAGCTACGAATAGAAAAGGGAACGCTTGTGAGAATTTATCGCGAAGCGCAAATAGATGCTGAAAACACCAGCAAATATTGATAGATTGTTTGATCCAAAAAATTTGAGCAGCAGAAGGAATTAATGTCCGACATAAGAAAAAGAACAGGTAAGAAAGGAACGACCTATCAGGTTCGCTATCCGAACAGCGCCGCGAAGTGCGGCTATTCCTACAAGTCGTTTGATACGATGAAGGAAGCAAGGGCGTTTCTTGAGAGCGGACTTGCACGGAAGACCGGCGCGACTGGCGGCGACAGAAGCATCCGCACAGTACCGCAAGCTGTGAATCGGCATGCAAAATTGACCCACTTAGGTGGGTTATGAGCGAATAAAATTGACCCACCTGTTTTCGTTAAGATCCGCACAAAAGTG